>NZ_JBNMJV010000088.1:0-2650 GCF_050874005.1 Huintestinicola sp. | reverse complement strand
GCTTTGCCCGATATAAAAGATATTATTTTCACAGTCTGCGTGCTTGCCGCTGCAAATATAGCCGGACTGCTGCTTATTCAAATAAAAGGTGACTGCTATGTTCAGCTCCTCTTTATTCTCTGTGTAGTTTTTATCGCAAGATTTACAAACGGCTATCTGTGCGGTCTCATAGCCTCTCTTGCAGGAACTCTTGCGGTGAATTATGCCTTTACAACTCCTTATTTCAAGCTTGATTTCTCTGTGGCTGACTATTCAATATCCTTTGCCGTAATGCTTACGGTGTCTGTCATCATCGGAATGACCACCACAAGGCTCAAGGACCAGAATAAGATACAGGCGGAAATAGACAGAGAAAAAATGAGCGGCAACCTGCTAAGAGCCATATCTCACGATATCCGGACGCCCCTCACCTCCATATCGGGAGCGGTACAGGGCATAATCGAAAACAGGAGCAAGCTTGATGAGGATCAGCTTATGTCGCTTCTCTACGATGTGAGAGACGAGGCGGACAGGCTTGTTAAAATGGTTGAAAATATCCTTACCGTCACTCGTATAAGGGAGCAGACGGGAGAGATAACCAAGACCCCCGAGGCAGCGGAGGAGATAATAGCCGAAGCTGTGCGGAAATTCCGCAAAAACAGGAATATCCCCGTTGAGATAGAGATACCCGGCGAGCTTATGATGATACCGATGGATCCCTTTCTTATTGAACACGTAATACTTAATATAATGGAAAACAGCGTTATCCACGGAGGAGCGACCCTTATATCTCTCTCCCTTGAGGAGGCAAACGGCAAAGCGGTTTTCCGTATTTCCGATAACGGCAGGGGAATTTCCGAAAAAATGAAGGATAAGCTTTTTTCGGGATATTTCATTCACGCCGATGAAAAAGAGGGTGACGCCAAAATGAATATGGGCATAGGCTTGTCCGTTTGCAGCGCCATAATCTCGGCACACGGAGGAAGCATATCTGCGGGAAACACCCCCGAGGGCGGCGCCGAATTTACCTTTACACTGCCTCTTGCAGATGATGCCGATAATGAGTCTGAAATCTGATGAAAGGTCTGAACATATGGAATATAAAAACAAGGTCCTGATAATAGAGGACGATAAGCATATAAGCCATTTTCTGGGAACAGTTCTTGCCGCAAACAATTACGACGTGCTCACCGCCGATACGGGAGAATACGGCTGTGCGGTCATAAGCTCCCATTGCCCCGATATAGTCATACTTGACCTGGGACTTCCGGGAATAGATGGCTGGGAGGTAATATCATCGGTGCGAAAATGGTCGTCAATGCCAATAATCGTGCTGTCAGCGAGAAATTCCGAAGCGGATAAGGTGTCTGCGCTTGAAATGGGAGCGGACGATTATATAACCAAGCCCTTCGGCACAGAAGAGCTTCTTGCAAGAATAAGAACAGCACTCCGTCATACCCGTACCTCAGCCGCCGACGACGGGATATCGGTAAACGGCATATTCAAAACGGGCGATCTAACCATTGATTACAGTAAATACAGAGTATACATAGGCGGAAAGGACGCAAATCTCACTCAGAACGAGTTCAAGATAGTAGCGCTCCTTGGCAAGAACGCAGGCAGGGTGCTGACCTACGACTATATAATCAAGCAGCTCTGGGGACCTCACGCCAAGACCGATAATCAGATACTCAGGGTAAATATGGCAAATATCAGACGCAAGATAGAAAAAAAGCCTGCCGAGCCTCAGTACATTTTCACCGAGGTGGGCATAGGCTACCGAATGGCGGAAAGCGACCAGATAAAGCAGGAAATACGGTAAATGCATAACAAACGGCGTATTGCAGAACTCAGCAATGCGCCGTTATTTTATTGACAAATCAAAGCTGCCTGTGTTATAATCAAGTAAAGAAGTTTAAACCTCAAAAACCCTTTTTATGCTGTCGTAATGAAGGAAAATACCCTGCTCACCGAGAGCCTTTATCTCATCGGGAGAAGCAATTTTGTATCCCAAAGTCTCAGCCTCCTGCAAATGCAGGTCGCTCTCGTCAAAATCCATTACAAATCGGTAAATGTCCACAAAATAGTTGTCGCCCTCCCCGGGATTTTCCCTGTGATATGAGAAAACATAGCCCCCCTCGGCATTTGAAACATCAAGCCCCGTTTCTTCCCTGACCTCTCTGATGACTGCCTCACGGGAGCTTTCGCCTGCCATAGCAGCACCGCCCGATACCTCCCACCAGCCTGCCGCCCACGCCTTTGTCATAACACGCTGAGTAATGAGAAATTTTCCGTCGGGGCGCATTATCACACCAAGAACGGTAAGATGATATTCCCCGTTTTTAAGGCACCAGTCGTTTCTCTTCATTGTCCTGCCTGTGGGCTGCTTGTTTTTATCGTAAATATCCCAAAGCTCCATAATACTTATTCCTTTCAGTTAACGAACTCTCCGATTATTTTACCACGAATGTCTGATTTTGTCAAGACGTCCAAAATTTAAGTTTCCCCAAAATTCAGCCTTGACGCATCCAAATCAGAAAACAGAGACAATTGAGTGCTACAATCGGGCAAAGAAAAGAATGTGCCAATACCCGATTTAACCGTTTTTAAGATTTCAAAAATACCGTCGGCAACAGCATAATATAAAAAATCGGGTACACCAAATAAACGC
>NZ_JBNMJV010000087.1:0-3057 GCF_050874005.1 Huintestinicola sp. | reverse complement strand
TCCAAAGGGCGGCGCCCTTTGGTCGCCCTCCGCAGAGGGCGAAATCTCCTTTTATCCTTCAAAACGGAGCAAGGGGTGAGAAATGCGACAGCATTTCGAGGGGAGGCGGACACGACCGCCTCCCCTTGTAAGGCGCTCAAACACATTTACCCTCAAAAACGTTCCGGTGGAACGTTTTTGACAAAGCAATTTCTGTATGGGTTTGTGCATATTATATAATTGTCGTTTCTTTTTCGACAGACTGAAAGAACGGCTCAAAGCGAACCGTCCTTTTGGATTTATCAGTATCTGTTATCAAACACCGTACTTGGAAGTGGAAACGGGGATACCAACGCCCATTGTGGAAGCAACTGTGCAGGACTTGATGTAAGTACCCTTTGCAGCAGCGGGCTTAGCCTTAACGATAGCCTCGAGAAGGGTCTCAAAGTTCTCGCCAAGCTTCTCAGCGCCGAAAGAAACCTTTCCGATGGGGCAGTGAATGATGTTGGTCTTGTCGAGACGGTACTCGATCTTACCTGCCTTAGCCTCAGTTACAGCCTTTGCAACGTCGGGAGCAACAGTACCTGCCTTGGGGTTAGGCATAAGTCCACGGGGACCGAGGACCTTACCGAGACGGCCTACGAGACCCATCATATCGGGAGACGCAATAACAACGTCGAAATCCATCCAGTTTTCCTTGAGGATCTTGTCAACGAGATCCTGAGCGCCTACATACTCAGCGCCTGCTGCCTTAGCAGCCTCCATCTTGTCCTCTTTGCAGAATACGCATACTCTTACGTTCTTACCTGTACCGTTGGGAAGAACAACTGCGCCTCTTACCTGCTGGTCAGCGTGACGGGAGTCAACGCCGAGACGAACGTGAACCTCTACAGTCTCGTCAAACTTAGCCTTTGCAGTCTTGCAGGCAAGCTCGAGAGCTTCTGTTGTTTCGTAAAGCTTGGTGCTGTCAACAAGCTTTGCGCTTTCGATATATTTCTTACCGTGTTTCATATTATAATCCTCCTAATAGTGGTAATTACTCCCGGCATAATTCATATGGGGAGCTGCGGAAGCTTTAGATCCTCCCACTTATGCGTAATTCGATCAGTCAACGACCTCTACGCCCATAGAACGAGCTGTACCTGCGATCATACTCATAGCGGACTCAACGCTGGAAGCGTTAAGGTCGGGCATCTTAGTCTCAGCGATCTTTCTGATCTGCTCCTTGGTGATCTTGCCTACCTTGGTCTTGTTGGGAACGCCCGAACCGCTCTGCAGATTGATAGCCTTCTTGATAAGAACGGCTGCAGGGGGGGTCTTAGTGATGAATGTGAAGGAACGGTCTGCATAAACTGTGATAACAACAGGAATGATAAGACCGATATCGTTCTTAGTTCTCTCGTTGAATTCCTTGGTGAATGCCATAATATTTACACCGTGCTGACCGAGTGCAGGGCCAACAGGGGGAGCAGGTGTAGCCTTACCTGCTGCGATCTGAAGCTTAATTAAGCCAACAACTTTCTGTGCCATAATGCACACCTCCATAAATCGTGTTGCTGCATATCACAATGCAGAGAAATTTAGAAATTCGGGATCAATATTCGTCCGCTGCCTTGACCTGGCTTATCTCCAGGGTAGCAAGGGTCTCACGGCCGAACATAGATACGGAAACATCTGCAGTACCGTCCTCGGTGTTTATGTCCTTCACCTCGCCGGTGAAGCCTTCCATAGGACCTGCGGTGATCTGAACTCTGTCTCCGATCTTGAAATCAGCTTCGGCTGCCTTAACGCCCCGCTCAACGCCCAGCGCAGCGACTTCCTTCTCAGTGAGAGGGACAGGCTCGCTTCCGGGGCCAACAAAGCCCGTAACGCCTCTTGTATTGCGGACAACGTACCAGCTGTCGTCGGTTAAGATCATTTTCACCAGCACATAACCGGGGAAAACCTTTCGCTCAACTTCACGAAGGACGTCCTTGTCGTTTTTCTCCATAGCCTTTTCGGTAGGGACCCTGACTTCCTGAATGAGATCGTGAAGCTTACGGTTTTCAACAACCTTGAGGATCGTCTGAGCAACCTTGTTTTCATATCCGGAATAGGTGTGAATAACGTACCATCTTGCTGCTTCTGACATATGATCTGCCTCCGTTTATATTTTTGGTGAAAACCTTTAGAAATGACTCGGAAAAAGTTTCCTTGTCTCAGCCTGCCATTGAAAGAAGTCCTTTAAGAAGATATGCAAATGCAGTATCGAGTCCCCAGATAGCAACGCCGCTTACGATCATAGCCGCAAGCACAGCTCCTGTGTTGTTGATAACGGTCTTCTTTGAAGGCCATACAACCTTTTTGAACTCGCTCTTCAGATCCTTGAAGTACTTCACAACTCTGTTGGGCTTTTTAGCCTGAGTTTTCTTGGCAGCTTTGTTTTCTGCTTTTAGTGCGGATTTTTTATCTGCCATAGCTGTTCCTCCGCCTTACTTGGTCTCTCTGTGGAGAGTGTGCTTCCTGCAGAACTTGCAGTATTTGTTCATCTCAAGTCTGTCGGGATCGTTCTTCTTGTTCTTCTTAGTGTTGTAGTTGCGCTGTTTGCACTCTGTGCAAGCCAATGTTACCTTTACTCTCATATCGGCACCTCCTGTTAATGCTGCTTTGCAGCGTTCGTTGTTTAGGTAATTGTCTTACGACCGTTACCATTGCCTCCCTCTCCGGCAAATGAGATAAGCTTTGTACAGCTGTTTTTCAGCAGCAAAGCCTGTCCTGCCGCCCGGGGGCTTAATACGCCCTTTTTTGTAAAAAAGCGCAAAAAAATAAACCCCAATCAAGAGGTAATACTATAATACCACATTCAAAACTTTTTGTCAAGCCTTTTTTTCACATTTTTTTACGTCTTATGTAGGATTACAATAGATACGTGACAAAAGTTCATAAAAAAGAGTAGCGGAAATGAAAGAACCTGTGTTACAGTTAAGTTGCGATCAAAAAAGCAACAGGAGGTTCAACAAATCCGCTATGAATACTGTAACACAAATTACCCGTCGCCGTCAAGTGATAATTGAATATTCTTAAAAAAAAGGAGTAACC
>NZ_JBNMJV010000086.1:0-3287 GCF_050874005.1 Huintestinicola sp. | reverse complement strand
CATAGGAAGCCGATACGTCTCTGAGCTGCTTTGCCATTTTCATATCAATGACAGTCACACCCATTCTGACCATAAGTGAATATGTGAGCTTCTGCTGTTCCTCCGGCATAAAGGATATATCAACGGCTGAACGGAGCTTGATGTTGCCCTTGTCCACAAGTGCCTTAAATTCATCTATGAGCTTGTTCACCCTTAAAAGCCTTGCAACCTTTGAGGAGCTTATTCCGTATTCCTCGGCGGTCGCTTCTCTTGTTGTTAAATGTTCCACCGGAACATTTTGCTCCGCTTCGGGCTTATGCTTTCCGTTCTCGATGAAATAAAGCTCGTCACTTATGGCTTTCAGCTTCCTTTCATCAAACAGCTTGCTGTACCGAATACCTACCGCAAATGCCTGTTCGCTTATCTTCAAATCTTGGAACGACCTTTGGAGCAGATTCGTTTCAATGACATATACCTCTGCTTCTTCATCGGATAAATCGGTTTTGACAACGGCAGGAACACTTATTATCCCTGCCTGTCCTGCGGCATACACTCTGTTGTGTCCCGACAGTATCTCATACTTTCCGCTGTCCATAGTCCTCACGATAATGGGTGTCATAATTCCGTTCTTGGATATGGACTGTATCATATCTTGCAGACGTTCGCCCTGATAGAGCGTAAATCTGTGATTGTGATACGGTACCAGCTTGTCAATAGCTATGTTTGTTATTCCCGTTTCGGAGGAGAAGTCCAGACCGTCTGCCACTCCGAATTTGCTTGTAACATTCCTTGCCACAACAAAAACTCCTTTCATTCGGTTATTCGTGATATATCTGCCCAACGTGTCCGTCCGGCTCATCGGGAGCTTCATAATCGTATATACGGAAATCTCTCGGTGAATACTCCGCCTTTTCACGCTTGATTTTGGAAATGTAGCCTTTCATAGTTTTAAGGCTGTTTCCGCAATATCCGCCGTGCAAGTGCTTGTCATATTCCCCTGTCAAATGATTGTATGTACCGTTGCAGGGTTCAATTTCATTACTTATATACTCTAAAAAATACCGCTTCATATCCTTATCCTATCAGTTCATCGGCAAGCCTGTTGTAGTCCTCGGCGGCCGTACATTTGGGTGCGTATGCAATAAGTGTCCGCTTCTGTGCCTGTGCTTCCTTGACCTTGATGCACTCTCGGATAGAGGTATCGAATATCTTTGTATTCATACTCTCCGCAACCTTTTCAAGAGAAGCCTTGACCTCTCTTGAAAGGTTTGCCCTGCCGTTATACTTTGTGAGCAGAAGCCCTGCAACAGTCAGCTTTGGATTCTGACGCTTCTTTATAGCTCTTATGGTTTCATTGAGCTGTGAAAGCCCCTGCAAAGCGTATCTGTCCGCCGTAACCGGGATAATTACTTCATCGGCAGCTATAAGACAGTTATGCAGTATGGAGTTCATCGCCGGGGCCGTGTCGATGAAAATGTAGTCATAATCATCGCACTTCTCCAAAGCATCTGACATTCGGTAAAGTCCGTCAACGCAGCCTTTCAGCTTTTCATCAGCCTGCCTTAACAGGCTGTCCCCTGCAAGTATCTCTCCGCACTCGGTATGCTGAATTGCTTCCGATATGCTGATACGGCTTTCATCAAGGAGAACGTCATATATGGTCGCAACTCCCTCGGTTTCAGCACGATAGGTGTCGGTGGTGTTGCACTGTTGATCGCAATCAATGATTAGTGTCTTGTATCCTCTCTGTGCAAATATCGAAGCCAGAGCAGTAGCGGTCGAAGTTTTCCCTACTCCTCCTTTTTGGGAAGCACAAATTATTACCTTGCCCATAAAAACCGTCCTTTCATTCAGTTATTCTCTTTGCCTATCTTGCCGACCTTCTCGATCCACTTATCAACAGCATTGATGATGCCCTCATAGGCTTCATATCTCTCCATTTTCTCGTTATAGAGGTCAATATCGTCCTCGTCTGCATCTTCAGGAAGTTCATCGGGCTTGTCATAATAGCCGTTAAATTCAAGGTAGTCACGGCGTTCTGTGAGATAGCCCTGAAAGGCTGAGTGTATGCCCTTTGCATAGTTGGTATCGCCCTCTGCATAAAGGTCAACGATTTTCTCTGCAACGGCAGCACAAGTCATTTCATAGCAGTCAGCATCCAGATCGTCCATTGTGCAGAACGATGACCTTGCAACGTCCTCCCAGTCCTCATAGTAGTCGGAGGTTTCACAAGCATAGCCTATGTCCTCAAGGATCTCGGTTACTCTCTCATAGCTTTCATCGGAAATTCTAAACATAATAAGTACCTCTCTTTTCATTTATTCAGATTTTTAAGGCTATTCATAACTGCCCTGCGTTCTTCAGCTGTCATGGACTTACGCTGTGGCTTCGGCTTTCTGCGTTCGGCATAAGCCCTTAACGCTTTTTCACGGATATTTCTGATCCTTTGCTCACGGCTGATAATTACCTCTGCCTGTGCCGAAAGAATTGTCTTGGCAATGATAAGCTCACTCTTGGCATCAGTCATTTTCGTCCTCCTTTATGCGTCCCTGCCTGTCATACTCACGGTACATTCTGCCGATAACACCGCTTAAAAGCTCTTCCGCATAATCGTTAAAGGTCATATCGGTTTCGCCGTCTGCCCTTTTCAAAAGGCGGAGCTTGTTGAAGTCCTTATCCGAAAGACTGAATTCAAATTTAACTGCCATAGACCATTACCTCCGTTTGATGTTCCACCGGAACATTTTGTTTCGTGTTTTGATTACATTTATATTTTACTACTTGCGACAGTAGTTTTCAATAGTTATCCCGGACAAAGTTTTCGGCAAATTCCGGTGCAATGCGCACATTGACTTCTGTGTATGGGTATGATATAATAAGGTATTAAATACTTACGCAAGTAGAAAGAGTGATAATATGCCTGTATCGGAAAAGCAAAAGGGCTACGCCCGAAAATGGGACAAAGAGAATATGCACACCATTTCCACCCGTGTCCGAATGGAAGAATTCAAGGACTACAAGGCTTGGTGTGAAATGCGTGGGGTTTCCGTCACCTCCGAGATAAAGCGGTTTGTTATGAGCGAGCTTGACAAATATTATGCCGAGCTTGACCGCCTGCACGAAGAAGAAATGAAAAAGTGATTTTGGTTATCCTCCCCTTTCTTTGATTTATATTTGATTTTTTTATTTTGATATGGTATAATGCTTTTAACAGCAGATTGAATGTGTCTGCCGACAAATCGGGACTTGTTGCGATGATTATTTATGAAAGGGATAGTTATGATTGAACTAAATATTGAAGATTATAT
>NZ_JBNMJV010000085.1:0-3293 GCF_050874005.1 Huintestinicola sp. | reverse complement strand
CTCGTTTGAAACGATCACAACAGTATCACCAATATTTCTTGTGGCAAGTCCGTAGGGATAAAATTCCTTTATCGCCACCTTGCGCTCAAGCTTTGTGTCATAGGCAAGGTAGGTTATGCCGAAGCCGCCCTTTCCGATAACTCTGCCCACTATATATCTTTTCTGGAGCATACTTCCGCAGGGCAGCACGGCAGGGTCGGCAACGTATCTCACGGAAGAAAAGCCGCATTCACTGCATGGCTCCGAGGTTATCTCCGCAAAGCAGCAGCTGCACAGATTTTTATCTGAAACGGTTATCATACAAAAAATCATTCCTTTCCGAAAAAGCTCCCGACTCAGCAGGAGCTTTTTCATTTATCAGTACCAATACTCAAAACCGTCATCGTCGCTGTAAAGCTTTGTGCATACATAATCATAAAGCCTGTCGGGATCATTGTAGCCATTTCCCGAAATATCCAGTCTGTCAAGAATAGTAAGACCCTTTATCGCTTGCAGCTTACCGTTCAGACGGTTATTTTTAGCGTCCAGCAGAGCCAGCTTTTTGCTGCCTGCAAGGGGCGTAAGGTCGGTCAGCTTGTTGTCGAAAAGATAAACAGTCTCAAGCTTTGAGCAGCCGCTGAGAGCCTTTATGCTCTTTAATCCGCAGTTCCCGAGATGTAATTCTTTAAGCTTTTTCATTCCCGAAAGAGATGAGATATCGCCTATGGGATTATCCGAAAGGCTGAGCTTTTTCACATTGACGCAGTTCTTCAATGGCGAAATATCCTTTATGTTGTTGCCGCCAAGCCACATTTCCTCCAGCTTTGTAAGCTTTGACAGGGCGAAAACGCTTGTAATGCCGTTGTTTTCAGCGCCTATGACTGTAAGCTTTTTCATATTTTTCACAAAGGACAGATCGGTTACATTGTTGTTGTGGAACGTAAGCTTTTCAAGCTGTGTGAGTCCGCTCAGCGCCGAAAGATCTGTAAGCTTATTATTGCTGAGGATTATCTCGCTCAGATTAGTCATATATTTCAGATCTGCTATGTCGCTGTCTTCAAGCTTCTGATTGCTGAGATTAAGGGTTCCCGTCATACTTGTCTTGTAGGACTTCTTGCCGATCTTTACGGTTTTCACGGCGGCGGAAGATGTCTCTGAGGAGGACTTTGGTTTTTTTGCCGAAGACGCTGTCAGAACGTTCACAATATCGGGGAAATACCATTTTAAGGTATTTCTGTCAAGCAGGGCAAAGGTTTCCGAAGTGCCGTCATATTCAACAAGACCATTGTCCCACCATATACAGGGGATACCGCAGGAAGCTGCCTTTTGCAGATAGTATTTTGCCGCCTTGGCTCTCTGCTCCGTGTTATCCTTGTTCATTGTTCCGAATTCGCACATTATCACGGGAATGCCTTTGGAAGTGTACGCCTTTTTTATATCGCTGAAAACAGCATCTATCTCACCTTTGCCCCTGTCGGTGAATTTTTTCATTTTTGGGTCGAGATTAAGAGAAATGCTGTCAGGGGCATAGGCGTGGATAGAAACGATGGTACGGTCATCGGGTATCTCAAGGTCCGCCATTGATTCATAAACAGCAGATGCGCCGTATGGGGGTATCATAGTAAATCTTGTGCTGTTCTTCCCCCCCGCCGCTCTGACGGTCTCGGCAAATGCCTTGTTAAGACGGTTGAGCACCTGTCTTTCCGATTTGGTTCCGCCTGCCCACTGATAATCTGAGCCTTCGGTATTCGGCTCGTTCATAGACTCAAAAATAAGTCTCTCGTCATAATTTTTAAAACGTACCGCTATCTGTTTCCATAGATACTTAAACTTTTTTGTTACCGCCGTCTCACTTTTGGTGTCAAGCTTTATCCAGCTTCTGTCGTGATGGGAATTGAGGATAACGAACATATCCTGACTGTAGGCGTAATCCACTACCTCCTGAACTCTGTCCAGCCACTCCTTGTCTATCTTCCCCTTCGGATCCATATGATTTCCCCAGGAAACGGGTATTCTTACGGTATTGAAGCCCTTGCTCTTTACGGCTTTTATCATTGCTTTTGTGGTCTTGGGATTTCCCCAGCTTGTTTCGCTTGAAAGTCCCTCTCCGTCAAGGGCGTCAAGGGTATTTCCCAAATTCCAGCCCACCGATATATTTTCAACAAATTCCGACGCTGTCATAGAAGAATAATCCGTCTTTTTGCTGTCGGCGGCAAAGACCTGCCCCGATAATCCGCAAATGAGCAGCAAGGATAAAAATAATGCGGTAATTTTTTTCATAAGATAACGTCCTTTCAGATGTTAATTGACGTAGGCAAATCCGTCATCATCGGAGAAAATGTCATAGCACATGACCTCGTACAGCTCGTCGGGGTCGTTAAAGCCATTTCCCGAAATATCAAGCCATTTCAGTACAGTAAGACCCTTCAGAGCATTGTAATTTCCGTTCAGCTTGTTATTCTGAGCATTCAGCTCAATAAGTCCGCTGTTTCCGCACAGCGGCGTCAGGTCGGTTATCTGATTGTCACCGACATACACATACTCAAGCTTTGTACAGCCCTTGAATGGCTCCAGACTTTTCAGCCCGCAGCCATAGAGATGTAAATTCCTGATATTCTTCATTACCGAAGCGGCTGAGCAGTCCTTTATCGGATTGCCCGACAGACTGAGAGAATTTACCTTTGTACATTTCTTTAACGGCGACATATCGCTTATATTATTGTTCTGGAGCCATATTTCCTCCAGTCCGCTCATACCCGACAGCGGCGACAGGTCTGTGATACCGTTATTTTCCGCACCTATAACCTTGAGCTTTGTCAGATTTTTCGCAAAGGACAGGTCGCTTACATTGTTGTTATGATATGTAAGCTTTTCAAGCTGTGTAAGTCCGCTGAGCGTCGAAAGATCGGTCAGAGAATTGTCGCTGATAATTATTTCGCTAAGCTTTGTCATATATTTAAGGTCTGCTATATCCTTGTTTTTAAGCCCCTTTCCGCTCAGATCCAAGGTGCCTGTCATATTGGTCTTATAGCTTTTTCCGCCTATGGTTATCACATCGGGAACGGCAGGAGCAGCAGGCTCGGTCACTTTCGGTGCAGGGGCAGCGGGCTCTGTGACCTTTGGCTCAGTCACTTTCGGTGCAGTAACAGGCGGCTCGGTGACCTTTGGCTCGATCACTTTCGGTGCAGTAACAGGCGGCTCCGTGACCTTCGTCTCGGTTGCTTTTTCCGTTGCAGCGGAAGTTTCTTCCGTTACATCATTATCCTTTTCCGCTTCTCCCGGATAAAGATCCTCTTTGGAGTCATAGATAATAT
>NZ_JBNMJV010000084.1:0-3633 GCF_050874005.1 Huintestinicola sp. | reverse complement strand
TTGCTGTTCACAGCAGAAAATACAATAATTTCCCTATGCGTCCGCTAAATTGGAAATCTCCTGCCGATTATGTTAAGGCTTTCTTAACCAATGGCGAAGTTTTCTAAAATCTTTGTAACGCATCATTGACAAACCTACATTTTTTCACATTTTTTTACGTCTTATTTTCGTCCGAATTGTAAAGTCCTCGGACCCGGATACAATTTAACTGCGGCAGCGGCAAACCATTTTGTGTAAAACGCAGATTTGAACATTATACTGTCGACAAATATTGACAAATTTTTCTTCCTGTGATATGATGAAATCAAATAAAACGGTGCTTTGACACCATTTCGCCCATCTGAGAGGACGGTGAAAAATGAACGCTATAAACTATGTGACCGAATATGAGTATGCCTCGGCAGCACTTCTTCTTGTGCTGATGGTGCTGTACGCCGCAAGAAAAAAATTCCATACAGATACGAACGGTCTTTTTGCAGCCCTGCTGGTCTGCACATTTTTATCCTCGGTGCTGCATATCTTCACTACGAAAATGCTTGGGCACGCACAGGATTATCCCCTCTGGCTGAACTACGCCGTCAATATAGGCTATCTTCTGGCTTACGTAAGCATATCCGTTATTTATCTTGTATACGTTTCCGTTATAACAAAGCGCAGCCAAGAACGCAAAGCTGACAGAATTATCGCAAGGTTCTGTCTCATAATAAGCTTCGTTCTGCTGCTTACCACACCCGTCACAAAGCTCATCATTTATTTTGACAGCGATATGAATTATCTTCACGGACCGCTGTTCCACATCCTTCCGGGTATTGCGCTCTTTATCCTGCTGTACACCTTTATAAGGTTTGTCAAATCCAGAAAGCAGCTGAAAACCATTCAGAGCATTTCAATACTGACCTTCACCATACTGAGCACTATTGCAACTCTGATACAGCTTGCATATCCGCAGCAGATAATGGGCAATTATGTAATATCCCTCTCCCTCCTTATGTTTTACATATCTTTAGAAAATCCCGCAGAATATATGGATAATATCACAGGCTGCTCCAACGCTGAAGCCTTTTATATAACCACAGAGTCGTATATCGAAAGGCACAAAAGATTTTCAGTTGCCGCCTTCTGTCCGCAGGGACTGGATTATTTCACCGAGCTTTTAGGTCTCAGAGAGAGCGGACAGATATGCGCCGAGGTTGCCGACAAGCTTAAAAAGCGACTTAAAAAGAGCGAACTTTTCTGCCTGGGCGACTGGGAATTTGTTATCGTTTCCGTAAGTGCCGAAGCCCCCGAGCTTGTTTCGGCTTTGCAGGAATTTTTTGAAAAGCCCATAAGTATGAACGGCATAGAAGCCCCCGTCACTCCTTATATATGTACCCTCACATATCCCGGCTTCGTTTCCACCTCAAAGGATATCCGTGACGCCATCGACTACACTCTGAGGTCAATGAAGGGCAGCAAGGAGACCGTACTGGAAATGACTTCCAAATCACTTGAGGCAAAGCAGCGGGAGCTTAAAGTCCTTGCAGCCATCAAGCAGGCAATAAAGGACGACTCATTCCAGATGTATTACCAGCCCCTTTATGATATCAAAACGGGCACATTCTCCAGCGCAGAAGCCCTTATCAGAATGATAGACAAGGAAATGGGCTTTGTAAGCCCCGAGGAATTTATCCCACTTGCGGAGGCAAACGGGCTTATCCCACAGATAGGCGAGCTTTCTTTCCGCTCCGTCTGCCGCTTCCTCAAAAGCGGAAAAGCGCAGGAACACGGCATAAAGTACATTGAGGTGAACCTTTCAGTTCTCCAATGCGCACAGGAAAAACTCAGCTCCCAGCTTATGGGAATTATGGAGGAATTCGGCATACCCCCCGAACAGATAAACTTTGAGATAACCGAGACCGCAGGTCTTGCAAACTACGACACACTCCTTAACAATATGAACAGGCTCATTTCACAAGGCGTTTCCTTTTCAATGGACGACTACGGCACGGGATTTTCCACAGCGAATTACCTTATCACCCTGCCCACGGATATCGTGAAGATAGACAAAAGCATTCTCTGGCCCGCAATGGAAAACGAGGAAGCCTTTATCGTTCTCCGCCATACGGTGGAAATGCTCCGCTCACTTAAAAAGAAGATAGTGGCAGAGGGCGTAGAGACTGCCGAAATGGTAAAGCTGCTGTCGGATATCGGCTGCGACTATCTCCAGGGATATTATTACTCCAAGCCCGTTCCCCCCGACGCATTTATAATGTTCCTTGCGCAAAATGCACCGAGCGTTCAGACTGTATGAACAGATCACCGGCAGGTCCCCCATCGGAGGACCTGCTGTTTTTTTACCCCAAATTCTGTTTTCCTATTGATTTTCAGAAAAGAATATGTTATAATCGACCATAGACGGAAACCTAGAGGGATCATATGCCAAGACCGCAAAGATGCAGAAAGGTGTGCAGGGAGCCTGAGTATTGTTCATTCGCCCCTGCAGGAGTGGCTTCGGGAGACGCTGTAGTGCTGACGGTGGACGAATACGAGGTCATACGTCTTGTTGACCTTGAAAAGCTTACCCACAGCAAAGTAGCGGAGATGATGGAAATATCACGCACCACCGCTACGGAAATTTATAATACAGCCCGTGAAAAGATAGCCGACTGCATCGTGAACGGCAGACCCCTTGTTGTTTCGGGAGGAAGCTATGCCCTCTGCGGCGGCGGAAAATGCTGCGGCTGCCTGAGGGGCGCTTTCAAAAACCAAAAGGTCAAAACGAAAGGAAACGGTATTATGAGAATTGCAGTAACCTACGATAACGGAGAAATTTTCCAGCACTTCGGTCATACAAGCTTTTTTAAGCTTTATGACGCCGAGGAAGGCAGGATAACGGGCGAAGAGATCGCTGCCGCTCCCGAAAACGGCCACGGCGCACTTGCAGGATTTCTGAAAGAAAAGGGCGTTGACGTGCTTATCTGCGGCGGTATCGGCGGCGGAGCGCAGAACGCCCTCGCTCAGGCAGGCATAAGACTGTACGGAGGCGCAAGCGGCAGCGCCGACGAAGCTGTAAAAGCATTTTTAAGTGGAGGACTGAGCTTTGACCCCAACGTTATGTGCAGTCACCACAGCCACGGCGAGGAACATTCCTGCGGTTCTCACAGCTGCGGCGGAAGCTGCCATTGATAAGCCTCTCGAAACGCTGTTTCTCTTTGAAGGAGAAACAGCGTTTCAGCTTGTCGATAAAGTGAGATAATGAAAAAAATTGCACAAATAAGATCACTCTAAAAGTTTCGTCCACCTTTTCAAAGGTGGCAGGGGTCAAGGGGGCGGGAACTCCCTTTGCGTAGTTACCAAATAAACAAAACAGACTACGTCAAACAACAAGAAAATTGTATATTAACAACAAAGAAATCAGTAAACTTTACTGGTTTCTTTGTTTTTATCAGGACTTTCGTTTTGGAAGTCCTTTTTTGTTGGGAAAGGGATAGGCATTACTTTTCCACCTTATGTGGGAAATTATCATAATGCTCTATATCCTGCAAGTCGATAATTCTGAGCATAAGTCCGCTGACTCCGACAGACATAAAAAATCTGTCATTCATAATCTGTCTTACGGCTTCATTATCGGGACAGCAGGCTATCATTATCCTG
>NZ_JBNMJV010000083.1:0-3995 GCF_050874005.1 Huintestinicola sp. | reverse complement strand
TCAGTTTCTCCAGCGGATCGCCTAATTCTGTTAATTTCTTGTATCGGTTCTCCTCATCAAAGAACCCTATCTGTCTTATTTTCATATCTCTATTTTACCACTTTTTTTCTTTTTTGTACAGGGGTTTTTAGATGTTACCTGAATATATTTCCTGCGCCGAAATGCACCCATGCGGGGCTTTCGGCGGTCTTTTTTCTCATTTGCCCGATATCATATCCCGGGAGCTTTATGCCTGCATTTTCCCAGGCTTTGCAGTCCTTTATCCCTTTAAGTGATAATTCCAAAACGAAACATCTCCTCTGTATACCTTTGATAACGTTCATTGTGAGGATATTCGGGTATTTTTTCCTCAGAATGTCATGACACTATATTATCGAAAAAAGGAGAATTATCATGAAGCATTATTTCAGATCGGTGGGTCTTATCCTTGCTGCTGCAATGCCCTTGACAGCCTGCGGCGCACAGACGGGAAACGTGGATGACACTGCGGCGGTCACGTCCTCTGTTAATGAAGCTCAGTCAGAAAATGACAAGCCTGCCGACGACTTTCACAAACAAATGGTCGATCGTTCCCTTTACAGTCTTGGCAACACTCAGCGTCTTAAAGCGAAAATGGAGAAGGCTCGTTCGGGTGAGGAAACTACCGTTGCATATATCGGCGGTTCTATTACCGAAGGGGCAATGGGCGGTCCTCTTGGCTGCTACGCTTACCTTTCCTATGAATATTTCAGGGATACCTACGGAAACGGAGACAATGTAAAGTACATCAATGCGGGATTTAGCGGAATTTCATCTACCTTAGGCGTTCTTCGTGCCGAAAGAGATGTGCTTTCAAAGAATGCCGATATCGTGTTTGTTGAATTTTCGGTCAATGACACCATGGAAGTTGTTTCAAAGGAGGCATATGAGTCGCTGGTCAGAACTATCCTTGAAACTGATAACGAGCCTGCTGTGGTACTCCTATTTAACCGTATGGAGGGCGGCTATTCCGCACAGCCACACATGAAGGAGATAGGCTCTCAGTATGATCTTCCCATGATATCCGTTGCCGATGCGATCACTGCCGAGTTTGACGAAGGCAGAATGACATGGGGGGGGATTTCTCCGAGGACTATGCTCACCCCACAAAGGACGGACATAAGCTTGTCTGCGAGTTCATCGAAAATATGTATCAGGCTGCAGAAGCCGCACCCGACAGTGAACAGTATGTGCTCCCCGATACTCCAAAATTCGGAACAGCCTTTAAGTCACCTGCACTTATCACTCCTGAGCTTAACAGCGACAGGATCACTATTGCAGATATGGGTTCTTTTGAGGTGAAACAGGCAGGTTCTCAGGGCTTTGATAAATGCTGGCAGCTTTGTGACGGCACATCTCCCATAAAATTCGATACAAAGGGAAATGCTCTTTTTGTTATCTACAGACGCAACAAGACGGAGGATATGGGCAGCTTTGATATTCTTGTGAACGGTGCAAAGCTTAAAACAATTAACACCTATAACAAGGACAGCTGGGGAGAAGCATTCCCCGAGCTTGTAATAAAATTTCAGACCAACAAGGATATGACTGTGGAGATAGTTCCCTGTGAAGGGAGTGAGGACAAAAAAATTCAGATACTGGGCATCGGCTCCGCAGAGAATGGAAAGAAAATAGGAATATGAAAAAGGCAAAATTATTTTTATCAATGCTAATGGTACTTGCAAGCTTTGCAGCCTGCGGCAGTCCGTCTGACAATGTGAGCGATAATGGCGGAGCATCTGAAACGGATGTTAATGCGACCGAAACGGAAACATCAGCAGAGATGAGTTTAACCGAGCAAAGCTATTTTGATTGGGCGTCAAAGACCATAGCCGATTCTTCATATTAGGAAAAGACTGTCGAGCCTTACGGTTCCTTTGAAAAAAAGAGCTATTTATCAAACACCGCAGGACGGGAAACTCCTGTGAATGTGCTGCTTCCTCCGAATTACAGCGAGGATAAGGAATATCCTGTTCTTTACATTATTCACGGCTTCTGGGATACCGAGGAATGGATGGCAAGGGATATTGTGGGAATACCCAAAATGCTCACCGAGCTTTATTCCGAGGGCAAGGCTGAGGAAATGATCGTTGTTCTGCCCTATATCTTCACCAGCAAGGAAATGCCCAGATGCACGGGAATGGACCTTGAAAATTCCCTTGCCTATGACAATTTCATAAACGACCTTACCACTGACCTTATGCCATTTATCGAGGAGAATTACTCCGTTAAAAAGGGCAGAGAAAATACAGCTGTTACAGGCTTTTCCATGGGCGGCAGAGAATCCCTGTTCATCGGCTTCACACGCCCCGACCTGTTCTCCTATGTGGGAGCTGTTTGTCCTTCACCGGGACTTGTTGAGATACCCGGTTCTCCGATGCACCCCGGTCAGATAGATAAGAGCGAGCTTTCTGTCACCAAGGGCAGCGAGCCAAGACTTGTGTACATCACCTATTCAGACTGCGACGGTGTTGTTGCGGATTCCCCTTCAAGCTATTGCGCTCTGCTTGATACCAACGGTGTGGAATATGCGGTCAAGGTGCTCCACGGCACAGGACACGACCACACAAGCGTTAAGCCTCATCTTTATGATTATTTACAGGTGATCTTTAAGTAATATATCTGATACTATCGCAAAAAAACATATACTTTGCACAATTTTTGATTGGCAGTATCAGGCTCTTTGAGCTATAATATAATTACAGGAAATCGTATTATAAAGCTATCTTCATTTCTTTTTTCTCCTATAAAAATTATCCTCCCGGGCATAGCTTGGGGGGGATAGTTTTTTATGAAAATAGCAGTCAAAAATCGGCAAAATATATCGGAAAGGACGAATAATTATGAATCCATATCTTCCAAGATGGGAATACATTCCCGACGGCGAACCGAGAGTATTCGGTGACAGAATCTATATTTACGGCTCCCATGACTCTGCAGGTGCAGACGAGTTCTGCGATTATGTTTTAAAATGCTGGAGCGCACCTGTTTCCGACCCTACAAAGTGGATATGCCACGGAGATATCTTCCACACCCGTTCTGACAGAGATCACCCTTCCGACATTGACTGGGGAACGGAGGAGTCCAGACTTTTTGCCCCCGATGTTGTTTGCGGAAAGGACGGAAAATACTATCTTTACGCATATATTGCAAACTCAAAGGGCTGCGTTGCCGTAAGCGACAGACCCGAAGGTCCTTTTACTCTTGTGTCAAAGTATAAATATACCATACCCGATGAAATTTGCTGCGGCGGTATTTTTATTGACCCGGGTGTGCTTGTGGACGATGACGGACGCACATATATATACTGCGGATATCTGAGATCATTCCTTGCAGAGCTTAACAGCGACAATATGTACGAGGTTCTTGACAATACCTGCATAGAGGATTTTATCCCTAAGGAAACCACAGAAAAGGGCAATTTCAGCGAAGAGGATTCCCTTTTCTTTGAGGCTTGCTCACCCAGAAAAATCAACGGCACATATTATATGATATACTCCCCCAAGCATTGCAGCAGACTTGCATATGCGACCTCTGACAGTCCCACAGGACCTTTTACATACAGAGGATATATTATTGACAGCGGAGTGGATTACCCCGGCGGAAACGATCACGGTTCTATTGCCTGCATAAACGGTCAGTGGTATGTTTTCTATCACAGAATGACAAACGGTACGATCATGTCAAGACGTGGCTGCGTTGAAAAGATCGAGATTCTTCCCGACGGTACTATCCCCCCTGTTGAACCCACATCTCTGGGATTTGCGGACAGCCTTGACCCTTATGAGATAACTCCTGCGGATATTGCCTGCGTTCTGAAAGGAAGGTCCTTTATAACCGAAAAGAATCTGTTTGAACGGGTAATAATGAACATTCACGACGGTGATGTTATCGGCTACAAGTATTTTGATTTTGGTGAGGACTTTTCAAGCAAAACAATGGAATTTGCCGCTAAGATCAACGGAACAGGCTGTAAC
>NZ_JBNMJV010000082.1:0-4020 GCF_050874005.1 Huintestinicola sp. | reverse complement strand
ACTGCGCCCTTTTGAGGAAAAAGGGCAATAATAGAGGGGATTTTGTGGTCAAATAGAGGCTGTTTCGGCTTTTGACACGGAAAATTTTCCTCATATAATTCCGCTTGTTTAAATACCAGGGTTTTTAGAGGTTACCATAATCAAAATGAAGGGGCGTAAAGATGAAAGCAGCAGGCTCGTCTCTGTCTTCGAAAATATAAGGAAGCATTTGGCTCCTGCTGAATTTACGGTTCTCGTCCACCGAGCCTTTGCCGTTCAGACGGGCATAGGGCATATCCATATCATCGGTGTATTCGGTAACGGCAGCGCTTGTGTGCATAATATTGTCGTTAAGGCACAGCCAGAAGCCTTTCAGACCATTTATGTAAAATGTGTACCAGTCCAGCTTCCACAGAAAATCAATAAACGTTGGGGCGCTGATAAGCTCCTCCTGCATATAGTTGTAGCAGGAGTCGAAGCCGTCGGGACTGTAGGGCATCATTTCCTTCTTTGCCGCCTCGGAAAGACTGAGAAGATCAATATTTCCGCAGCCGCAGCTGAAGCCATTTACAAATTTGCTTGAAGCGCCCTCATAGGGAACGAAAGGCACTCCCTTTATGGCGGAAATTATCCTGCGTGCAGCATTTGCCGCAATTTTTGCGGGGTCTCTCTTTACGGAAGAAATGTTCAGCGCAGAGGTCTTGTACGGCTCACCGCTGCAGCAGCCCATAATGATGATATCCTCGGGGACTCTGACATTTCTGCGTGAAAGCTCGCCTATCAGAGCGGCAGCCGAGTGATCGCTCGAGCATAAAGCTGCGTCGGGCATCCCGAAGCTTATCATTTTATCCACAATTTCAGAAAAATTTCCCGAAAGCTCTCTGCCGTAAAATTCAAGTTCTTTGGGAACAGTTATCCCTTTTCTTTTAAGAGCGGCAATAAAATTATTTTTGAGACATTCGTAATATTCGGAAGCGTCGTTTCCGTCCACATATGCGGCGGTCTTTACGCTATGGATATCCGAAAGATGAGCAGCAGCCGCATCTGCCAGCTCTATGTAATCAAATACCGTGTTATTTTCGCCCGGGACAAATTCGTCCATATAAATAACAGGCTTGTCCAGCTTTTCAAGCTTTGCAGAAAGGCTCTCCCGAACACCGTCGCCATGCAGCCCCTTAAGGAACACGATAAAGCCGTCGATGATATCGTAATTTACGATATCAAACAGCTTGTTTTCTATTGAAAGCTCCTCATATCGTGTGAGGAGTGTAGAAAATACCGCAGCGTCCATATCCGCAGCAAAAAGCTCTTTCTGAATAACATTAAGAGCCTCGCATATAAAGCTTCTGTCCGCCTCGCTTACGATGACAGCTATCAGCGGTCTGCGTTTGTCCATATTGCCCAAAAAAATCTCTCCGCTCATAAATAATGTAAAATAAAATTTTATGCGGCATAGCATTACATTTTGTTATATTATATCACGTTTCACTAAAAAAGTCAATAGATTTTGAATATCAATTGTCGAATTCAGAGAAATTTAAGAGCTGCCGCACGATTTTTTCTCCTATCATTATGCAAACAAGTAGGTATTGTTGATTTTTGAGAAAGATTATGGTAGAATAATAACTGTATATAAATTATCTTCGGGAATATATCAGCCCCATGAAAGACGGTCAGTAAAATGAAAGTGGAAAAGCAGTTTGCAAAATATGTTTCGCAGAATATTTTAGGTATGGTGGGAATGTCTCTGTACGTCATTGCCGATACCTATTTCATATCTCTTGCTGTGGGCGCAAAGGGTATCACAGCCCTTAACCTTGTGCTCCCCGTATACAGCCTTATATTTGCGGTGGGAGCAATGATAGGCGTAGGCTCAGCCATTCGCTTTGCCGTTGACGGCGGACGAAAAAGCGCCGACAGAGACAAATACTTTTTTAATGCCCTTTTCTGGGGAACAGCCATAGGACTTATCTTTTCGGCTGTAGGATTTTTCTTCCCCGACAAAGTGATATCGTTTATGGGCGGAGACAGCGAGATAACCGCCGTAGGCTCGGGCTATACAAGGATATTTATGTCCTTTGCACCCTTTTTCATCTGGAACCACATCTGCAACGCCTTCGTGCGAAATGACGGAGCACCTTCGGTATCAATGGCGGCTACCCTGTCAAGCAGTCTTTTTAATATCGCCGCCGATTACATTCTGATGTTCCCTCTGGGAATGGGTATGGAAGGAGCGGCTCTGGCAACTGCCATATCGCCTGTCATCGGAGTGCTTGTGTGCTGTAAGCATTTTGCTTCAAAAAAATGTACCGTTAAGCTGAAATTCTCTGCGCCGTCGCTTAAACGTCTCGGAAGCGCCTGTAAGCTTGGAATATCCTCATTTGTTGGAGAGATATCCTCGGGTGTCACCACCGCAGTATTCAACGGACTTATCCTTTCCGCCGCAGGAAATATAGGTGTTGCGGCATACGGAGTAATTGCCAACTGCTCAATTGTGGCAGTCTCGGTCTATAACGGCATCGCTCAAGGCTCCCAGCCTATTGCCAGCAGGCTTTACGGTGACGGAGATATCAGGAGCGTAAAAAAGGTCATAAAGCTTGCCGCCATCACCGCCCTCGGGGTCTCGGCTGTACTCATTTCGGCAGTTTTCATTTTCACAAAGCCCGTGGCCGGGATATTTAACAGCGAAAACGACCCCCTTCTTGCCGCATATGCCGAAAAGGGTCTCAGGCTGTATTTCCCGGGATTTGTTTTCGCAGGACTTAACATTGCGGGAGCGGGACTTCTTAGCGCCGTTGAAGAAGCCTCGGGAGCATTTGCGGTATCTGTGAGCAGGGGCTTTGTTTCCATAATCCTGTGTGCTGTGATAATGTCCGCTTTGTGGGGACTTGACGGGGTGTGGCTGTCCTTTGCCGCCGCAGAGCTTATCACATTTTTTATAACGGCATATCAGATAAAGAAAAATATTTCAAAGCTTGGGAAATAAAAAGAAAGGCGGTATAACAAATGAGCGAAGCCTTTAAATACGCAGTAAAGACCCAGCCCTCGGAATTTGTGTCCCTCTCGGTCACCTATTCGGGACATCAGCAATGCAGTGCGGCGCAGAAATGGGGCAAGGGCATAAGAGAGCAGTATATCCTCCATTATGTAGTATCGGGAAAGGGCTTTTACAACACCCCCGATGGCAGCTTTTCCCTTTTCCCCGGGGATATCTTCCTTATCCGACCCTTTACGGAAATAGAATATTACCCCGACCCCGATGACCCTTGGGAATACCGCTGGGTAAATTTTACGGGAGCGGATGCCGAGATAATACTCAGCCGAACGGATTTTACCCCCGACTGCCCCGTAATGAGCGGCTGCGGCGAGGATATACTGCCGCTGATGGAGATGATAACCGACAACCCGGGGCAGGAGCTGTATAACACCCTTGAACTTACGGGAACGCTTTACCGTCTCCTTGCGGCTCTGGTGAAACGTTCGGGAAATAAAAATCCCACATCAAAGCGGAGCGAGGAGCGGCACAAATGCCTTAGAGCCGCCCTTGACTACATAGCCGCAAACTATCCCCTGCCCATTTCGGTGGACGATATAGCCGCCGCAGCTGCCGTTTCCCGAAGCACGCTTTTCAGGCTTTTCAGAACTGAGCTTGGTGCCGCTCCCTCGGATTATCTCATAGAATACAGGATAGAGCAGGCGAAAAAGCTTCTTTCCGAAACGGACATATCCGTCACCGCCGCCGCCCGTTCCGCAGGATATGAAAATAATCTGTACTTCTCAAGAGCGTTTCGAAAGGCAACGGGTATGTCGCCTACTGAGTACAGGAACAGAAGAACATGATATGCGTTTTTGACTTTTGGTCAAAGTGCTTTTGGAAAGTCTATCTGCCCGATAAATCGGAATATATCGGTCTGTTTTTTTGGCTTATATATAATTTTAATTTTGCTTAAATATGTTAGCGAGTAAGCAAAGGGACAACCTAAGGGGAGGGGGGAAGAAATAAACCCAACAAAAATGCGGACTTCCCCCTCCCCTACGGTT
>NZ_JBNMJV010000081.1:0-4044 GCF_050874005.1 Huintestinicola sp. | reverse complement strand
GCTTCCTTGTCCATGAGGTAGTACTCGTCCACGCCCATGTACTTTGCGGTCTCCTTTTCCGCATTGCAGAAATTATCTCTGAACCATTTGAGAGATAGTCCTGCGCCCTGTGTAACACCCATGATGTGCCATGCTCCGGGAACTGCAGCGCAGCAGGTATGTACTCTGCCCTTGGGGTCAATGGAAACCTTTGAGGTGTGCGCAAAAACAACTCCGCTTGTGCCGATAGTTGTGAAGGCTCTGCCGTCGGTAACAACGCCTGTTCCAACAGCCGCAGCAGCATTGTCTCCTGCGCCGCCCACAACGATAGTGCCTGCTTTAATACCCGTAAGCTCCGCCGCCTTCTCCGTGATCGTGCCCGTTACCTCGCAGGACTCGTAAACCTTTGCAAGCATGGACATATCAATGCCCAGAGCGTCGCAGACCTCCTTGCTCCAGCAGCGGTTGGGAACGTCAAGCAGCTGCATACCCGAAGCGTCGGAGACCTCTGTGGCATACTCGCCCGTAAGCATAAATCTGATGTAATCCTTTGGGAGAAGGATGTGTCTGCACTTTGCGTAATTCTCGGGCTCCTTGTTCTTCACCCAAAGAATTTTTGCGGCAGTCCAGCCTGTGAGAGCGGGGTTTGCAGTTATCTCGATAAGCTTTTCTCTGCCGATTTTTTGATTCATTTCCTCGACCTCGTCGGCAGTTCTCTGATCGCACCAGATGATGGACTTCCTGATAACATTGTTCTGCTCGTCAAGCATTACAAGTCCGTGCATCTGTCCCGAAAGACCTACACCAACGATGTCGTCCTTTGAAACGCCGCTCTTTTCAATAACACCCTTGATAGTGTTTACAGCAGCATTGTACCAGTCTGCGGGGTCCTGCTCTGCGTAGCCGTTCTTAGGCTGATACATGGGGTATTCAATGGTCATGGATGCAATGACTGTGCCCTTTTCGTCAAATAAAACGGTTTTTGTTCCGCTTGTTCCCAAATCTACTCCGATAACATATCTCATAGCTATTTACTCCTTATATAATACTGCCCCTGTTTTCACAGGGGCAATCTTTTTATCCAAAGATACTGATATTGTGTCCGACACAAAAAGTCACATAAAATGTTGGCTTCATAATAAAGCTGTCGAGCCACAAAACCGGGAAATTTACGCAATCTCCTCAACGAGATGGCTGCAGCGACTCGCTGCTTATAAGGAGAACATGATGTTGTTCATGATGGATTCGAGCATTTCCTGTCTGCCGCTGCAGAGGGAATCTACTACCTCGCCCTTTTCAAGAGCGTACTTTTCAAGGTCAGCCATTGTTGCCTTGCCGCTGATGATGTCTGCACCGATGCCTGTGTTCCAGGAAGCATATCTGTCAGCAACGAACTTGTCGATCCTGCCGTCGGAGATCATCTTGTCCGCAATTCTGAGACCCAGAGCAAAGGTATCCATACCTGCAATATAGCTGTGGAAGATATCCTCGGGTGTGTAAGAACCTCTTCTTGCCTTGGAGTCGAAGTTGAGACCGCCGTTTGTAAAGCCGCCGGCCTTGAGCACTTCATACATACAAAGAGCTGCTTCGTAAACGTTTGTGGGGAACTGGTCGGTATCCCAGCCGAGGAGTGTGTCTCCCTGGTTTGCGTCGATAGAACCGAACACGCCGTTGTCTCTTGCAACTCTCAGCTCATGCTGGAAGGTGTGCATTGCAAGTGTAGCGTGGTTAGCCTCAATGTTCATCTTGAAATCCTTGTCAAGACCGTACTTGCGGAGGAATCCAAGAACTGTTGCTGTATCGAAATCATACTGATGCTTTGTAGGCTCCTTGGGCTTAGGCTCTATGTAGAAGTCGCCTGTGTAGCCGATAGAACGAGCATAGTCAACTGTCATTCTCATAAGACGAGCCATGTTATCCTGTTCAAGTGCCATGTTGGTGTTCAGAAGGGTCTCATAGCCTTCACGTCCGCCCCAGAAAACGTAGCCCTTACCGCCAAGCTTTACTGTAGCCTCAACAGCCTTCTTGATCTGAGCTGCTGCATATGCGAATACATCAGCGGAGGGAGATGTTCCTGCGCCGTGCATATAACGAGGGTGATCGAAGCACTTTGCTGTGCCCCAGAGAAGCTTCTTTCCTGTTTCAGCCTGCTTCTTTTCAAGGTATGCAACTACCTTGTCAAGCTCTGCGTTTGTCTCTGCGAGAGAGCCAAACTCGGGAGAAAGGTCTCTGTCGTGGAAGCAGTAGTAGTCGATAGAAAGCTTGTCCATGATCTCAAAGGCAGCGTCTACCTTTGCGATAGCTCTCTTCTCGGGGTCTGTTTCGCCCCAGGACTTGTCTGCAGTACCGCAGCCGAACATATCAGTTCCGTCGCCGCCCATAGTGTGCCACCAGGAAAGAGCAAACTTGAGCTGCTCCTTCATTGTCTTGCCGCCTACTACCTCATCGGGGTTGTAGTACTTGAACGCAAGGGGATTTGTGCTGTCCTTGCCTTCGTAAGGGATCTTGCCGATATTCTTAAAAAATTCGCTCATTGTTTTTTCCTCCAAAATTAAAGATTTATTTCAGTGACGGCACATTTATTGCCGCACAGAGTTTCGCTTATTGCATCGGGCTGATGTGTGCCCGCATAAAGGGTGAATCTGCTGCCAAAACGCTTTCTTTCGCCTTTTTCGTCCACAGCGGTGAATGCTCTTTCGGGAACGGGTATTGTAACGGTCACCTTCTCACCCGCATCAAGACGAATGCGCTTGAAACCGCAAAGGCTTACATTAGTAACTGCATTTTCAGAGTAGTCCTTGATGAAAAGCTCAATAACGTCCTCGGTGGCAGTCTTGCCCTTGTTCTCAGCGGTAACAACAGCAGAGCCGTCCTTATACTCCACCGATGTGCATATGATATCTCCGTAAGTCAGACCGAAGCCGAAGGGATAAAGCACATTATTCTCCGCAAAGCGGTAGGTGCGGTTCTTCATTGAGTAATCCGTAAATTCGGGAAGCAGCTCCGACTTTTCATAGAATGTAACAGGAAGCTTGCCCGAAGGACTTACATCACCGAAAAGAATTTCAGCAAGAGCCGTTCCGCCCTCAGAACCGGGGTACCATGCGTGGATAAGAGCGTCGGGAGCACATTCGGTATTTACAGCACTTCCCGCAGCGCATACCACAACCACAGGCTTGCCTGTTTTCATGATCTTGTCAACGAGAATGCGCTGGCTTTCGGGGAGACGGATATCATTCTTGTCGCCCGAGGAGAATTCGTTTCCTGTGTCGCCTTCCTCGCCCTCGATAGTGGAGTCAAGACCCACGCAGAGAATAACAACATCCGCATTTTCAGCCGCAGCCATAGCCTCCGCATATCTGTCACCGGGCATTGCAAGACCCGATACCTTCTGATTGTAAAGATGACAGCCCTCGGCATAGATGACCCTGCCCTCAAACCTGTCCTGAATGCCCTCAAGGAAGGTGATGTATCTGTCGGCAGTTCCGTTGTAATTGCCTTCAAGAGCAATTCTGCTGTTACTGTTGGGACCGATAACCGCAATTGTATTGACCTTGTTTTTATCAAGGGGAAGAATGCCGTTGTTTTTGAGAAGCACCATAGACTTTTCCGCACATTCAAGAGAGACCTTTTTATGCTCGGCACAGGAGACAATATTATAAGGAATATTATCAAACTCGGTCTTATCATCGAACATACCAAGTCTTATGCGTGTCCTCATAAGATGAACGCAGGCTTTTCTGATGTCCTCCTTTGTAACAAGACCCTCGTCTAAAGCAGCAAGCACATTAACATAAGTACAGCCGCAGTTTACATCGCAGCCCGCTGTCAGTGCAAGAGCGGCAGACTCAACCGCATTTTTCGTGAGTCCGTGGTGCTCGTGGAAATCCCTGATAGCCCAGCAGTCGGAAACGAAATAACCGTCAAAGCCCCATTCACTGAGCTTGCCCATAAGGAATTTGCTGGCACATGAGCCTTCTCCGTTTACTCTGTTGTATGCGCCCATTACGCTTTCGACCTTTGCATCCTTAACAAGAGCTTCAAATGCGGGAAGATAGGTTTCCT
>NZ_JBNMJV010000080.1:0-4347 GCF_050874005.1 Huintestinicola sp. | reverse complement strand
ATGGGATTTTCACGTTCTATGTCATATGCCCTGTTCAATCGTGAGGACATTCCCGTAATACATATCGGTAAGCGTAAGTTTATCAGACGGGAGAAATTCTTTGAGTGGCTTGCGGAGCAGGAGAGAACGGACAGGGATTGAGCTGAAATCATAACGAACGGAAATTGAAAGGAGAAAACATTTTATGAATGATGAAATAATGACCTCACCCACAGCCGAGCCTGCTGCCGAAAAGCAGACCAAGCCTGCAAAGCCGAAGCGTACCGATGAGGAGAAATTGCAGGAGTGCTATGAAAAGCGTGACAGGCTTCGGGAGCAGAAAACCGCCCACAAGAATAAGGGACAGGTAATTGATAAGAGCATTGTCGAGAACAATGCGAAAATCGCAGAGCTTGAAAACAAAGAGATCCTCAAAACCATAAAGGAGAAGAAAATCTCCGCACAGGAGCTTATCGCTTTTTTGAAGAAAATGCCCGAAGGCGTTACGCTTGAAAATGTTGCAAACGTGGCTTTCCGCAAAATACCGCCCCACTCAGGTCAGTTCCATTTCAATGATACGGTGTGACCGCACAATGACAGGAGATGACCGAAATTGCAACTAACAATAAAAAAGCCGATGACCGTAAAGGAGTATGCCGCCGAACAGCACATTACACAGCAGACAGTATATACAAAGATAAGCAGAAATGCGGATAAGCTGAAAAAACACGTTTTCAAGATGAACGGTAAAACTTGCCTTGACGAAACCGCACAGGAGCTTTTGAAGCCCGATTCGGGAAACGTTCAGCTTGTGGATAAGGTGAAAAGGCTTGAAGAAGAAATTGTCAGACAGAAAGCCGAAACGGAAAAGTGGTATAAGGAATATCAGATATATAGTGATAATAGTGGCTTGCTTATCAGAGAAGCAGACCAATACAAGAAACGTATCGCCGATCTGGAGCAGGCACTTTCAGCCGAAAAAGCCAAAACCGCCGAAAAGGATAACCAAATAGCCGAAATGGAAAAACGCATTGCCGAGCTTACGGACAAGTCCCTTGCTATTGCAGAAATGGGAAAAAAGCTCAATTCTCTGTTTGCCGTTCTGGAGGAAACCGCCAATACGGGCGTAGGCAAGAAAATCGGAAATCTCCTGTCGGGAAAGCATTAAACTGTATGTTTTCGTACGGTTGAAAAAAGGGGACGGCTAATTATCACAAGTGCAGAAAAAGTACATCTTTTTCCCGACCGGCTCCGCAGTCGGCTTGTTAAGGGCTGCCACCCCTAAGACCCCGATATTTGATAGAAAGATAAAGGTGAGATATTTTTGAAAAGAACAAAACGAAAGCTGGTCATTTTCAGCCGATCCCAATGGGAACGTGTCTGCAAATGTGCCAAAGCTCTGAAAATGAAGCCTGCAACATATCTTCGGAATATGTCGCTTCACAGGGAATGGAAATGCTATCAGGGAGAGGATATTTGCTTTCCGCTCAAAATCATAAATCACATCGGAACCGATTTGAATATGATTTTGAAGGTTGCGGAGAACACAAATTCCGAACATCTTGAGAAGCTCCGAGAACTCAAAAAGCAATTTGAAGATTACAGAAGCATCTTCTATTGCTACTACTCACAGCTTCTGAACGATGCTTGAAAAGAAAGGAAACAATGAAAAAGACAGAGATCAAAATTCGTAGAGAGGTCAAGTACAGTCCCGATGAATGGAACAAGGTAACTGCACTTGCAAAGGAAAGCGGAAAGCTCCCTGCTGCCTACATAAGAGAACAGGCAATTAACCCCAAAATCAAAATTATCGACCATTCCGTTTATCCGGATGGAATGGAGTGAAGCGAAATGAAGGAAAAGACAGGAATCCGCTGCCATATATCTGATTTTGTAGAATATATTTGACAGGCTTTGACGTATATTTGATTTTATAGCATTTTCTTCCGTTTAAAAATAATAATACATATTATAACTACAAAAATGCTGAACGCAATTAATATGATTTAGCTTCATCTTCCGAATCGTCCGAACAAATACATTTTCCATCTATTTCAAATGATACTCCGTATATGTTCTTCCTCTGATTTATACAGTCAAGTGCCCTGTGTATCTTAAATCCTTCCTTTATAGCAGACACCGCCGAAACAATAAACATTACTGCGGGTACAGCGATAAACATCAGCAGATGAAGGGGGTTCAGATGCGCACTCACGCATATCATTATAAAAATCAGCTCAATAACAAGCATTATCAGCGAAGGAATAACAGGCTCCTTGCTAAGCTCATTATCGGTCACAGCTTTTTTCAGCTTTTCATAAAACGAAGCGTCGATCCTTGATATAATATTCTCGGAATACAAAATATCCTTATACCGCAGCACGCTGTTGTGCCTTCGGATATTCCCATTTCTTTCAAATTCGCTTTTTTCTTGCTTATTGAAGCTTTTGCATATTCCGGATTCGGTTATTACCATATTCTTTCTCCTTATTTATTCTTTATACAGAAATTATACGATATGAATGTAAAATCTGATATCCTTGCTGTGTAAAATCTGCGAAAAGCATAGTTATTCATTTTATAGGGATTTTACCGAAATGTGATAGCAGATTTTACAAAGGGATAATATAATTGTATCTGTATATGAAATGAGGTTGAATGAATATGAAAGTTTATAATCACCTTTATAAGAACAAGCAGAAGTTTGATATTTTTCTCAACGGCACAGGAATTGACAAAACCAAGCAAGCACTTATCCGAATACACAGCTCGGTACATTCAGCTGAGGAAATGAGTACATTGTCAGCGGAGATAGGCAAGCTGCTCCCAAACGCCAAAATTATCGGCTGTTCCACACCCGGAGTTATACTTGACGGAAAAATAATTACGGATTCCTGCCTTGTGTCAATTACAACTTTTGATAAATGCGAAGTTGATTCTGTTTTCATTGAGAAATTCAAAAGCGAAAAGCAATTATGCTCAGAACTCTCAGAAAAGATTATAAAAGGCAGAAGCGGTTTTCTGCTTATCTTCCTCCCTGCGGGATTTACTAAGGGAATAATGCTTGCCAATCTGATAAATGAAAAAGCTCACGGTGTAAAAATGCTGGGCGGAGCGGCAGGCTATAAAGCTAAGAAAAGCCGTTCCTATGTGCTTGAGGGCGGAAGGACATCGGAAAAGGCAGTGTCGGCGGCTTTTATATCATCCAATGACCTGTTTGTTTATGAGAATTTCGTATGCGGTGCCGACAATTCGGGAAAAAGCTGCACTGTTACAAAGACACGAAAATGCTGTCTTGAAAAGATCGACGGAGTGAGCGGTGCAAGGTGGTATTCGGAATTTCTTGATAAAACAGAGCTTGAAAATGACCCCGAGCTGTCGGTTTTGTTTCCGATAATAAGGGAATCGGATATTCATATACCCTATTTCGTAAAATACGAGCACAAAAAAGAAGAACAGCTGGAGCTTTCCTGCGAGCTTCCAAGCGGTTCGAGAATTTATTCGGGATATTTTAACCCCCAGAAAACATTGGGTGAAATGCGGACGGTCTATAAAGCACTGAAACAAGCTCCCTCAGAGCTGCTTTTTGCATATGATTGTCAGTCGAGAATGATAGTAATGCACAGCTGTGCAAAATGGGAAACGGAGCAGTTTTCAGCCACAAACATCAGCGGAGCGCTTCTTTCGGGGGAATTTGTCTGTCGGGAAAATAAGAATTATTTTGCAAATTTTACCTTTGCCGTTTCCTGTCTATCGGAAAACGAAAACGCTCATATTCCGCTGAGAAGCAGAGATTTTTCCGATTCCTCACATATCCGTCAGAACAATGTGAAGGCGGTAAATTTCTTGCTTGCTTCGGGCAACAGGCAGCTTAACGAACAGCTTGAAAGCCAGCAGAATAAGATAAAAAATTCTCTTCTGCGCAACGAGGCTCTCGGACTTGATAATCAGTTTTGTTATCTCAACGAAAGGGATAGCCACAAGCTGAATACGCTTATGAAGGCGTTGATTCAACGGAGTACAGATATTTTATTGACCTACGGGATTTTTATGTTGAACTCCCCAACCCCTCCGAAAAATGGGAGCGTGCGGAATATGTCTACGCAGTGATAATAAATATTAACGGCAAGGATATGTTTTTCCTGTTTAATGATGTGGAATGAATATTAAATCGAATTACCCGCAAAAAAGACCGTTCTCCCGAGCGGTCTTTTTTTATTGAATTACCTAAGGTAACCTCTAAAAACCCTGGTATTTAAACAAGCGGAATTATATGAGGAAAATTTTCCGTGTCAAAAGCCGAAACAGCCTCTATTTGACCACAAAATCCCCTCTATTATTGCCCTTTTTCCTCAAAAGGGCGCAGTT
>NZ_JBNMJV010000079.1:0-4384 GCF_050874005.1 Huintestinicola sp. | reverse complement strand
GTCGGGGTTGTATACAAACAAAGAAGCCATAGGAGTGCCGGAAGGCTCTGTAAACATTGAGAATACAAGCTCAGTGTTTTCTTCATCGATTGCGTAAACTCCCACCTCAATCATATCGGTTGTTACATCAAGAAGAGTAAAATCGCTGCTCTCATCGGTCGTATCGTTTGTGTCAGGTTCGGCATTGGTTGTTTCCTCAGCGGTTGTGGTTTCGGCAGCGGTCGTAGTTTCCGCAGCGGTCGTAGTTTCCGCAGCGGTTGTAGTTTCCGCAGCGGTTGTGGTTTCGGCGGGAGCATTGCCGCCTCCGCAGGCAGTCATAGTGACTGAAAGCATACAAATTGCAAGAAGTGCTGCAAGTTTCTTTTTCATACATATCTCTCCTATATCGAATATTTCTGCATATCGCATTATCCTAATTATATCATACAGGAAAAAAATAATCCATTCTTTTTTTGCCTAAAGATAATAAACTATTCAAAGCTTATTTTCCTATTGTTTCACATAAATTTGCTTATTTCAAACAACTCACCCAAAAAGGTGATGACAAACCAAAATGTGTTTGATATAATAAATAAAATGTATAACTATGTGATGAATGATATCAAAGGATTGACCGACTCTCAATTATAACTGGAAAATGATATTTTGAAGCAAATGCTATAACAAAAAATCACGATACTGTCCTTTTTGACTGTATCGTGATTTTTATAAACAACGTAAAATCGGCATTTCTGACCGTAGATACCCTGTGATTATAGGCGTTCCACTGGCAAAAACCATACCCTTACCGCCTGTCAATTCATCGAAATATCTCGTTTTCATAAGCAGTTCGGCGGCCTTTCCCGAACCTGTTGTACCGATACCGGCAACATTGGACATTTTGGTAGCAGTACCCAGATTTTTGTAAAGATGGCACTCGTCAACAAACAGCTTGTCAAAGCCCATTTCCTCAAAGTCGATATAATCGTCCTTCGATACTTTGTCCTGTGCTTCTTTCAGCTTCTTTTCGTATCGGGCAATTGTCTTTTCAATTTCCTTTACCGAAAAGCTCTTGCTTCCGTCCTTGCCCCTTGCTTCTTCAAGCTGCTCACGAAGGTCTGCTATTTCTGCCTGCATATAGGCTTCCATACGGTCTTTTGACAGTCCCATACGGTCAAACTGTGAGTGTCCTACAATTACTGCGTCCCACTCCCCTGTCGCTATCTTTGCGAAAAGTTCCTTGCGTTTTTTAGGCTCAAAGTCTTTCTTTGTAGCAACAAGGATATTGGCAGCAGGATAAAGTTTCTTGAAATCTCTGCCCATCTGCTCTGTAAGGGAATTGGGTACAGCAAACAATGATTTATGATGCAGTCCCAGACGTTTTCCATTGCTATGGTTATCATTTCATAGGTCTTGCCAGCCCCCACACAATGAGCAAGCATTGCATTTCCACCGTATAAAGCTCTTGCGACAGCGTTTTTCTGATGCTCTTTGAGTGTAATATCGCTGTTCATACCTACGAAACTGAGGTGACTTCCGTCATACTCTCTGTGACGAATACTGTTGAATACCTCATTGTATTTATCCACAAGAGCAGTTCTTCGGTCAGGATCTTTGAATATCCAGTCCTGCCACTCTCTTTCGATTTTTCTGACCATTGCCTGTACTGCCTTTGTTTCTTCGTGGTTAGTTACCTTTATGATATTATCCCTCGAATCACGCATAGGCTCTCCGTTTGCGTCCAGCTTAGGATCTTTTATAGTCAAATCCTCGTGATTAAGAATACCCTCTAAAATAGCGTAAGCATCTTTACGCTTTGTGCCGTAATCGTGTGTAGCAGTATAACTGCCCTTATCACCTTTGGACTGTCCCTCTATCTTCCACTTGCCGGAAGCCTTGCTGTACTGTGCCACAACATCACTTTTCCAGCCGGGACGGAATTTTTCGTTTATAAACCGTGTGACAAACTTGGGATCTACCCAGTGAGAGCCTAACTTTACGGAAATGTCCTTTGCTTCTACTCTCTTGGGCATAGCAGCTTCAAGAGCTTCCCTGTGCTTGCTTACATCCATACCGGCAGGAGCATAATCAAGCTCACGGAGCTTCAAACGGATATTTCCTGTGAGGTATTCATCGGCTGTCACATATTTCTCCGTTTCCTGCGGAAGTCTGTATATAAGTCCCTCAAGGTCACTTATGAGAGTGTCCTTGTCCCTGCCGCAAAGCTCGGTCATATACTCAAAATCAACCTTTGCTCTTTCGGAAATGGACAATATGAGCGCTTCCTGCGCAGATTCGACGTGTTCAACAATGGTGTTGGGCTTTACGGTGTCGTGGAAGAAAATATCTGCCTTTTTGTATTCGCCGCTGTCCTTGTCCTTGATTTCAAGAGCAGTATTTGTTCATAGTACGGCTGATAATTCCTATATCTTCCGCATCAATAAGGTCTTTCCCGTCCTTGACGATTATCTTATCGGAGTTTTCAGCAAGCTCATTTGCGACAACGTGCTTCATTGCCATATTCAGAAGGTCAAGCTGACTTGCAGGAACGGCAAGTACGGCATTGTTGTTATCTCCAACCTCGGCATTGAAATATGAGCCGCCCATTTTCTTTACGGTTTCCTCTATCTCCGCAAGTTTATTAGCAGGGACAGTTACAAACTTGAAATCAGCTCCTGCCTTTTGGAGCTTTGCGAAGTTCGCTTTTGAGAGCTTTCCGACTTTTATCTTGGGAGTGTCCTTCTTCTGATAGGCTTCTCCCCTGCGTTTTTCCTTTTCAATATCGCTTACAATATCCAGAATACGCTTTAAAAGCTCCACAAAGGTGCTGCAAGCATCATCACCGATCATTATTCCGTCACTCCTTACGTTACTGTTTCTTCAAAATGTTCCACCGGAACATCGGAGAGAATCTCCGTTTCAGATTGATTTTCAGTTTCCGTATCAAGATGTTCCACCGGAACATTTTCCGATTTGGAACTGCTTTCCTCTGTTTCGGAGCTTTCGTTGTCCTCTGTTTCCTCTGTGAAAATATCTATCCTATCTTCATCGGTGCAGCCGTATGAAAAAGGTGACATATTGAACATTATTGTAACCGCTGTGTCCTTTGCGTTTGCCCAGCCGTTGGGGATTGCAAGGAGCTGAATACGCTTTATGCCTACGTCATTTACAGTAAATGCAGGAGTATATCATATTCACGCCGCTCATATCCTTGAGCCTGTCATACACCGCACAATATCCCTGCGGATAAACCGAAACGCCCTCGATATGAACGCTGTACCTCTTGTTGTTGTAGATAAACTCCACATTTTCGTTCTGCATCATATACTCGGAAAATCTGTCACGCTGCTCCGAATACCACATAAGCGGAAGTCCGACAGCAAGGTGAACATTCGCTTCTGTGATTCCCGCAAGGGACAATTCCTTTGCGATACCGTAAAGGGTAAGGTAATAGTTATCCATATCTGTTGTCTTGTCCGCTGTGAAAGACTTGTGATTTTCACCGATACAGATGAACTTTCCATCGTATTCAAGAAGCTCCTTCTTAAAGGGTGGCTCAATGTCATGCACCTTTACTCCCGATGCCGTAACCGTATTGGCGGTTTTGAGATTTCCATAGCCATGGTCGATGCCGATTATGTATGTGTCGTTATACTTTATCATTTTCTCTATCCTCCTTACTGTCCAGCCAGTCGAAAAGCTTATCCCTCTGAATAAACTTCCGACTGCCGATCTTCACAACAGGCACATCCTCACGATTAAGGATACTGTATGCCATAGTACGGGTGAAGCCCATTGCCTGAATGTCATTTGCCGACAGCATCATCGGCAGGGTTTCTCTGCTGTTCATTAGCAGCACCTCCATTTTCTTTTGTTTGGCTCTTTGGATTTTTCCTTGAGCCTGCTCCCATTATATATCAAAATTTTCCGAAAACGCCGTTTTGACCTCATACTTTTTGTTTCGTACAACTCATTAAGACTATGCGTGCAAACATCAAACAAATGCAGATAATTCCGTACTATCCGTTGACAAAACGTGCAAAACGTGATATATAAATTCTATAAAATCTTTTTAGCGGATTTCATTCGATTTTTTTCAAAAGGAACGCATTTGTTATGATAAATCCGTTTGTTTTGCTATTGTAATAAACGCATTTCGGTATATACGAGGTAATAGCAGAAAAAAACACCTTGCATCATACAAGTCCAAAACTGACTGTATGATACAAGGTGTTTTTAAATAGTTTATGAAAGCAAATAATTACAGGTAACCTCTAAAAACCCTGGTATTTAAACAAGCGGAATTATATGAGGAAAATTTTCCGTGTCAAAAGCCGAAACAGCCTCTATTTGACCACAAAATCCCCTCTATTATTGCCCTTTTTCCTCAAAAGGGCGCAGTTAT
>NZ_JBNMJV010000078.1:0-4440 GCF_050874005.1 Huintestinicola sp. | reverse complement strand
TGAAATGTATGACACCTATGGAATATCACTCGGCAGCGGCGGCGTAAAAAATCCACCCTGCTGCGCAGCAGGGTGGATTTGAACAAACTCTAAATATTCTTTTGTTTTTTCAGCTGTCTACTTGACAGGGGGCACTCCAAACGCAGAGGCGGCTTATACTAAACACCTATTGAATTATGGGCACCTCTCGCCGCAAAATCCATATACGCAAGCTTTTGCGGCGATTTCTTCTCCATAATTCTAATAGTGTTTAGTATTAAATATTGCCTGTATTACTTTATTTCAGCGTGATAGGACTGAAGGGACTTCACACCGATGTGAGTGTTGTTCTTAACAGCCCTGATACCGTCAGCGCTTGCCTTGGCAGCCGCCATAGTGGTGATGTAGGGAACTCTGTGCCTGATAGCCTCCTTGCGGATATAGCTGTCATCATATGCGCTGGTCTTGCCTGCAGGGGTGTTGATGATAAGCTGAATTTCGCCGTTTGCTATCTCGTCCGCAATGTTGGGACGACCCTCGTAAATCTTGAAGATACGCTTTGCGGGAATGCCTGCGTCAATAATCATCTCGTAGCTCTTGCCCGTTGCAAGAATTTTGAAGCCCAGCTCATAGAAATCCTTAGCTATCTGAACAAGCTCGGGCTTGTCTCTGTCGCATACGCTGAGGAGAACTGTGCCTTCCTCGGGAAGTCTTGTCTGAGTAGCCTCCTCAGCCTTGTAATACGCCTCACCGAAGGAAGAGGAAAGTCCGAGGACTTCACCTGTGGAGCGCATTTCGGGACCGAGAACGGGGTCTACCTCCTGGAACATATTAAAGGGGAACACAGCTTCTTTAACGCCGTAATGTGTTATCTCCCTGTCACGCAGCTCGGGAACGGGAGACTTCTTTCCCGTAAGAGGAGCGGTCATTATCTCGGTGGCAATTTTCACCATATTTATGCTGCAGACCTTTGAAACGAGGGGAACAGTACGGGAAGCACGAGGGTTAGCCTCAAGAACATAGACCGTATCTCCCTCGATAGCATACTGCATATTCATAAGACCGCATACATTCATCTCAACAGCGATCTTCTTTGTGTAATCCTTGATAGTCTCGATCTGCTTTTCGGTGAGATTTTTAGCGGGGAGAATACAAGCGGAGTCGCCCGAATGAACGCCTGCCAGCTCAATATGCTCCATGACCGCAGGAACGAAGCAGTGCTCGCCGTCGGAAATAGCGTCCGCCTCGCACTCGGTGGCGTGATTTAAAAATCTGTCTATAAGAATGGGTCTGTCGGGGGTAACGCCAACAGCCGCAGACATATATACCCTCATCATCTCGTCATCGTGAACTATCTCCATACCTCTGCCGCCCAGAACGTAGGAGGGACGAACCATAACGGGATAGCCTATCCTGTTTGCTATCTCAAGAGCCTCGTCCACATTAACAGCCATACCCGACTCGGGCATAGGTATTCCAAGACGCTCCATCATAGCACGGAAATGGTCTCTGTCCTCCGCAAGGTCAATGGTCTCGGGAGATGTTCCAAGAATGTTTACGCCGTTCTTTTTCAGGTCAGCCGCAAGATTAAGAGGTGTCTGACCGCCGAACTGTGCGATAACTCCCACAGGCTTTTCCTTCTCGTGAATGCTCAGCACGTCCTCAAGGGTAAGAGGCTCGAAATAAAGCTTGTCTGAGGTGTCATAGTCGGTGGAAACGGTCTCGGGGTTGCAGTTTACGATAATGGACTCAAAGCCCAGCTTTTTAAGTGCAAGAGCAGCGTGAACGCAGCAGTAGTCGAACTCGATGCCCTGACCTATTCTGTTGGGACCGCCACCGAGTATCATAATCTTCTTTCTGTCCGAAACGGGGCTCTTGTCCTCGGGCAGATGATAGGTTGAGTAGTAATAAGCAGCGTCCTGTGTGCCGCTTACGTGAACGCCTTCCCAGGCTTCTCTGATACCATATTTGTATCTTGCGTTCCTGATATCCTCTTCGGGCACAGAAAGTATCTGGCTGAGATATCTGTCGCTGAAGCCATCAAGCTTTGCCTGACGGAGAGCCTTTTCATCGGGGACCTGACCCTTATTTTTCATAAGCTCCTCTTCTTCATTAACCAACTGAAGAGACTGCTCGATGAACCAGTGCTTTATCTTTGTAAGCTCGTATATCTCGTCAACGGTGGCACCCTTGCGGAGAGCCTCGTAAATAATAAACTGTCTCTCGCTGGAGGGATATCTCAGCTTTTCAAGCAGCTCTTCCTTGGAAAGCTTATTAAAATCCTTTGCAAAGCCAAGACCGTATCTGCCTGTTTCAAGGCTGCGGATAGCCTTCTGGAAAGCCTCCTTGTAGGTCTTGCCGATGCTCATTACCTCGCCGACCGCTCTCATCTGAGTGCCCAGCTTGTCCTCAGCACCCTTGAACTTCTCAAATGCCCAGCGGGCAAACTTGATAACAACATAGTCTCCGTCGGGAACATATTTGTCAAGCGTTCCGTACTTTCCGCAGGGAATTTCTTTAAGTGTAAGACCGCAGGCAAGCATAGCCGAAACAAGGGCAATAGGGAAGCCCGTAGCCTTAGAAGCAAGAGCGGAGGAACGAGATGTACGGGGATTTATCTCGATAACAACGATCCTTCCCGAAACGGGGTCGTGAGCAAACTGACAGTTGCAGCCACCGATAACGTCAATAGCCTCAACGATCTTGTAAGCCTGCTCCTGCATTTTCTTCTGAACGTCCTCGGAAATGGTGAGCATAGGAGCAGAGCAGAAGGAATCACCGGTATGAACACCGATGGGGTCGATATTTTCAATAAAGCAAACGGTGATGATGTTGTTCTCGGCGTCTCTTACCACCTCAAGCTCAAGCTCTTCCCAGCCGCTTATGCATTCCTCAACAAGCACCTGACCCACAAGGCTCGCCTGCAGACCTCTCTCGCAGACAACTTTAAGCTCGTCCACATTGTATACCATACCGCCGCCTGCGCCGCCCATAGTGTATGCAGGACGGAGAACAACGGGATATTTAAGCTCCTCGGCAATCTTTACGGCTTCATCAACGGAATAAGCCACCTGACTGCGTGCCATTTCAATGCCCAGCTTGTTCATAGTGTTCTTGAACTCAATGCGGTCCTCGCCACGCTGGATAGCGTCAACCTGAACGCCTATGACCTTAACGCCGTACTTTTCAAGCACTCCCGCCTCGGAAAGCTCGGAGCAGAGGTTAAGACCCGACTGACCGCCCAGATTTGGCAGCAATGCGTCGGGGCGTTCCTTTTCAATGATCTGAGTGAGCCTGTTCAGATTAAGAGGCTCAACATAGGTGATATCCGCAACATCGGGGTCTGTCATAATGGTTGCGGGGTTAGAGTTTACAAGTACGATCTCGTAGCCCAGGTTACGGAGCGCCTTGCACGCCTGTGTGCCCGAATAGTCAAACTCGCAGGCCTGACCGATGATAATAGGACCTGAGCCTATTATCATAATTTTGTTAATGTCCTGTCTTTTTGGCATAATTAAATCTCCCTGTTCCGCCGTATCAGCGGATTTTTATTTGCCGTTTATACTTTCCTCTGCTGCAAACGTAACAAAGCAGAAAGAATAACGGCATCTTCCTATGATAATAATACCATAATCATCGGATAATTGCAAGCAGATTATCAAAAAAATGCCGAAAAAGCAGGTCTTATATGAGACTGAGCCGTTATGCGCCGTACCTTACGGAATTTAAAATGCTCATAATAAGCTCACGGTCTATCCTGCAATGCTCCGAAGCATATTCGTCAAGCCTTTGGTTCATAAGCTCCATATAATCCTCAATTGACTGCGACTGCTCCTTTTTTGTACTTGCTGCGGAGGCAGTGCCGAGTATGCCGTCCTTTTCTCTGCCTAATGAGTAAAACGCCGCAGCTCTTTCAGCTTTCTGCGCCCTTTTTTCAATGCTTTCGCTGAGAAGCTTGTTAAGCCCGTCGTACTCCTCCTCGGTGAATTTCCCTGCGGCATAAGCCTCGTCCAGCCGCTTGGCAATTCCGCCGAAATATTCGCCAAGCCTTTTTTCGTCGGGAACGCCGTTTTTACATCCTTTTCCCAGCCTGAGGTTACAGTCGGCTTTTATAAACATCATTGTGGCAGGATCGTTAAAGTCCATATCCCCCGAAACAGTAAACTCGTCCGACCTTCGTTTGTTTCCCTCCTGCCCGAGTACGGCGATATCAGCCGCACCCTTAGTCATAGGCGGCTTTTGCCCGGTAAGTATCTCATAAGCCTCAGCGTTTGTCATACTTGTGATGTTCATTTTAACGCTTCCTTTCCGATGTATAATTTTAGGTAACCTCTAAAAACCCTGGTATTTAAACAAGCGGAATTATATGAGGAAAATTTTCCGTGTCAAAAGCCGAAACAGCCTCTATTTGACCACAAAATCCCCTCTATTATTGCCCTTTTTCCTCAAAAGGGCGCAGTT
>NZ_JBNMJV010000077.1:0-5974 GCF_050874005.1 Huintestinicola sp. | reverse complement strand
CAGTTTCTCCAGCGGATCGCCTAATTCTGTTAATTTCTTGTATCGGTTCTCCTCATCAAAGAACCCTATCTGTCTTATTTTCATATCTCTATTTTACCACTTTTTTTCTTTTTTGTACAGGGGTTTTTAGATGTTACCATTATATAAATATCCATTTATTCTCCCGGTATCTCTTCTGACTATATACACAATAATATTATATTTCTGACGTTGATCTCCTGAGAATTTATTGCAGGTCATTAAGCACATATGCAATATCTACGTTAATACAAACAGAGCGTTTGCTTATTTCCTTTGGACAAAAAGCTTCTCCGAAATTATCGCAGGCATAAACCGAATTTGGATTATCCGCAGTCATTTTCCAAAAAGGATACTTTATGATACCCGGTGTGTTGAAACCCACTCCAAGCTCCAGAAACAAGTTGTGCCTATTTTTATGGCGGCGTATAAATTCATCATAATGCCTGCTCGCACGATACCAGCCTTTGTCCTGAACAAACCTGTTATCGCACCGAAGATTCATTGTCATAGGTGCGCCGCAAACGGGACAATAAGGGATCAGTTCTGAGGGTATCCGCATATTTTCCTGCTCGGCACACATTCTGCGGATAATTTCTTCATTGTCATAGGTCTTATCGCAGCAAGGCTTTGAACATTGAAAAAGTCCATAATCCCCCTGAGTATAAAAAAGTCTGTTTTTGTCAAATCCCGCTTTCTGAAACAAATGGTCAACATTAGTTGTCATAACGAAATAGTCCTTGTCGGAGATAAGCTCAAAAAGCCGCTTATATACGCCGTTCTCAGCCTCGGAATATCGGTTGATGCTAATATATCTCGACCAGTATGCCCAATGCTCCTCCAAACTTTCAAAGGGATAAAATCCGCCCGTATACATATCCTTGAAGCTGTATTTTTCTATAAAATCGGCAAAGTTTTTTTCAAACCGCTCTCCCGAATAAGTAAATCCTGCCGCCGCTGAAAGCCCTGCACCTGCTCCTATGATCACACAGTCGGCACGGTCGAGTTCCGATCTCAGACGGCTTATCTTATCCGAGCAGTTCTCTGTAAATTTCATAGTCGTTCTGAGTAAAGACATTGAATATCACCTTTATGTTTTCCGAATATTTCTGAATCGTATCCACCGCAATTTCCGCCGCTTTCTTTTTAGGAAAACCGAACACTCCCGTTGAAATGCAGCAGAACGCTATGCTTTCAATGCCGTTTTCGGCGGCAGTTTTCAGGCAGGATATATAACAGCTTTCAAGCTGACGGCAATGTTTTTCTGTCAGTATGCCGTTAACTATAGGTCCTACGGTATGGATAATTTTATCGCAGGGAAGATTGTATGAAGATGTGAGCTTTGCCTGTCCCGTCGGCTCATTATGTCCCTGCTTTTCCATAACAGCCGCACATTCCAGACGAAGCTCTACTCCCGAAAAGGTGTGTATCGCATTGTCAATGCAGGAATGACAAGGCTGAAAACACCCAAGCATTTGCGAATTTGCGGCATTGACTATTGCTCCGCATTTCAGCCCGGTAATATCCCCTTTCCAAAGATAAATGTTGTCCTTAATAGGATGCATATCGTCAATATCAACAATGCCTTTGGCAGCTGTTTCCTCTTGCAGAAATTCGTCCTGCACTTTCAGAAGATCATCGGGAGCAGGCTTTGGCAGACGGATATTCACCAGACTGCGGAACAGGTCAAAACGAGAGCGTCTGTCCGCAGGTATATGTATATTTTTATAATGCGGCTCCTCAGCGATCAAAAATTTTATAAGGTATAATAATTTTTCGTCATTTGTCATTCTGATCATTCCTTTCACAGAAAAACGGGACTGCCGTATTAGGGAAGTACCGATAAAGAAGTTTTTGCCGGTACCGTGCCACACACTTTGTTCGTTTCACATTCTAACCAACGAAGCGGCAAAGGGGACACCTCTTACGGCAGCCCCTTTTCCTTTATAGGGATTTATTCGGAAACCACGCTGATACGTTTCCGGATATTATCGCCGCTTATTATCTCGTCAACCATTGCGACCGCATAATCCGCATAGCTGATAACGCTTTCACCCTTGGAATTCAGCACAAGCTCCTCTCCGCCGAGAATATATTTTCCTGTCCTTTCACCGTCTGCACGAAAATCTCCCGCAGGGCTGATGTATGTCCACTTAATGTCATTCCTGCTTCGGAGAGATTTAAGTGCGATATCGTGAGCTGCCGCAAGGGGCTTGAATGCTTCGGGAAAATCCGCTCCGTCAGCAACGGTCAGAGTGTGTTCGGAATTCACATACAGACTTCCGGCACCGCCGACAATAAGAAGACGGGTATCACTTCCGGACAGGATATCACAAAGCCTATCGGCTGCTTTAGGTATCTGGGGTATAGTCTCGGGTGTCCAGGCGCCGAATGCGTCAACAACTGCGTCAAAGCCCTTTAGGTTCTCCGATGTAAGGTCAAATATATCTTTGATGATAACCTTCTTTGCGGCAGACTTATTTTCTCCTCTTACAACAGCAGTAACGTCCAGACCTCTGTTTACAGCTTCCTTGGTGATAAGCTGACCTGCTTTTCCGTTTGCACATATAACTGCGATCTTCATAAAAAAATTCCTCCTGAAAAGATTGGTTTGGTTTGGTTTATTTTTCGGGAGATTTAAGCGCTTGATCTCTTTCCTTAGGTTTATGATAACACAGCTTTTCCGGCTTGTAAAGCAGGCACTTTTTTGTGGCATAGTTACTTTGAAGTAACATTTGCGCTGTTATGAGAAAATTTCCCACAAAAAATTTTTCTTGATATTTTCGGGCGGATATGTTAATATGTATACAAACGAATGTTACAGTCAAAAATATACTATTGGGAGGATATCATATGATAAACAAAGCCGATCTGCCCCCCTGCCCCGTGGAAACTACCCTTATGCTTATAGGGGATAAATGGAAAGTGCTTATACTCCGTGATCTGAGAAGCGGCACAAAACGCTTCGGCGAGCTGAAAAGATCCGTCACGGGTATTTCCCAGAAGGTGCTGACCTCAAATCTTCGTGATATGGAGGAAAACGGGCTTGTTACAAGAGAGGTTTTCCCCGAAGTGCCGCCGAGAGTGGAATATACTCTCACAGAGCTTGGAATGAGTATGTCTCCCATTCTGGACGCTATGGCAAAATGGGGAACGGAATTTCAGGAAAAATGCAGATAAATTTTTATTGCGTTCTGCGATTTTTTGCATTTGAAAGATATTGACCATAATATGGATATTTCTGAATAAGCAGAAAAATAGTGACAAATGTCACTTTGATAATTACAAACGGCATATTGCCGCACCGCCCCTGTAATGGTATAATTTGGTTAAAGCTAATACAGGAGGCGGTTTTATGGTATATCTGTTTATCATAGCGTGGATATTGTCACCCATTGTGCTTATCCCTCTCTCAATAATACAAACCAGGAGAAGATCAAAGCTTGAGGACTTTGTATCCGAGCTTTTTAAAAGCGGCAGGATAAGCTGTACGGAATATGTGGAGCTGAAAGCCAAAAAAGAGGAGCAGGCTTCATCTCAGCGCAGCTCTGCGTCTGACGCTCCCATTTTTTCCGACAGCCACGAATACAGCAGCAAGCCTGCCGGGGCTGTCCCTGTGGCTCCCGTACATAAGGAAGCGCCGTCTCCCGATGCGATCATCACACCCGTAAAGCAGTCTGATCCCGTAAAGCCTGCTAAGCCTGTGCTCAGAGACGAAGGGGCTGCAAATGCTCTGAATAAGCCGACACCCGTTATACATAATGCTCCCGAAAAAAATAATGCCGCTCCCGTAAAATCTGCGGGACCCGTTTTCAGAGACGAGGAAACTGTAAACACCGTCAGGCAGTCGGCTCCCGTTATACATAATGACCCCGAAAGAAATAATGCCGCTCCCGTGAAGCCCTCAGAGCCTGTTTTCAGAGACGAAGAAACAGCAAAAGCTGTCAGACAGCCATCTCCCGTTAAGGCTGCCGCTCCGGAAAAGCACAACGATACAAACAAGCGTGCAGGCGCAATGTCTGTGCTTATGACCATAGGCATTATTTTTGTAATACTTGCAGGACTTGTTTTCTCCACCGCCGTATGGGTAAACCTGGGCAAGCTGGGCAGGACCTGCGCTGTCGGAGTAATAACCGCTCTGTTTTTCGGTATCAGCGCATTTGCACACAAAAAGCTGAAGCTTGAAAGCACAGGCTTCGCCTTCTACACTCTCGGCACATTCTTCTCGGCGATAACTCTTCTGACCGCAGGCTTTTTCGGACTGTTCGGAAGCTATCTTTCCGTAACAGGCGGCGGAAGCTTCCTGCTTTTCTCCCTTGCCGCACTTATCATCAGCCTGCTGTCCGCAAAGGGAAGGAGCATATTCAACAAGATTTCCGCTGCATACATATCCGTTTCCGGCGGAGCAATGTCCGCAGTTTTGCTTCTTATCCAGCTTTCCGATGAAAGAGGAATGTTCGCCTTTCTTATGGCGCTTCTCACCCTTGCGGTAAATACGGTGGTTTATACCCTTGATATAAAAATATCCGACAAATGGGAAAAGCCTGTGAAAACCGTTTCCGCTGTGCTTTATGCTGTGGCTCTCATAAGCGGCATAGCCTCTGCATTTACAAATTCCACATTGGCAAATGCCTGTGCCGGAGTGTATGCGGTACGGTCTGTAATCATCGCAGTTATGGGCTTTAAGGGACACACCATATACAAAAAGCGCTTGTCTGCGTCAGTCTCCCTTCTTTCCGGAATATTCTTTGTAACAGCTCTGATGTGGAAGCTTTCGGACAGCACTCAGATTTTCGCACTTGCTCTTACAGTATTTGCACTTGTTTTCATAAGCGGTTTCATTACATTTAATGTAAATGTCCCCGATGAATGGGACGGCTCTGTAAAATTCTCCGCATTTTTACTCTATGCCGCAGGGCTTTTGTCCACATTTGCCGCACTTGGCAGAAGCTTCGGCGAATGGAACGGCGTATGCTTTACAGCAGCAGGACTGTACATAGTCCACTCCTTCGCCGTGGGAATAATGGCAGCTTACGGACATAACGTGTATGAAAATGCCGCCTCCGCCTTTACATCGCTGTTTACGGGTATGGCTTTCTCGGTAATGCTCATTGCCGAGATATCCCACAGCGCCGCTGCCGCAGCCGTGATACTTACAGCACTTTTCCTTGTGCTTGTAAATGCAGTCTACTCAGCTTCCGCAAGGCTCCCCGAGGGCTGGAAAGTCCCTGTGGATATAGCTTCCTCAGTTCTGGGAATTATCAGCCTGTTATGCTCCTTGTTCGTGCTTGGTGACAATTACGGACATTGGGACATCTCCTGCTTTATCATTGCTGCTCTTTACATCATTCAGAGCGCCGCTGTCACAATTATGGCATACAAGGGACATAACATCTACGGCAAAACTGTTTTCGGCGTGCTGTCACAGCTTACGGGCATTGTCTTCACGTTAATTACCCTTTCCGAGCTTGCGGCAGACGGTACACAGTTTGCTCTCTTCCTTACCATATTTGCTGTAATTTATCTGAACTTCGTATATACATTTAAGTTTAATAAGCCCGAGGGCTGGAAAATACCTCTTGACCTCTCCGCAGCTTTCCTCTTTGTTCCAAGCGCATTGTACGCAGGCTGTCAGATGATAAACTCTTTCGGCAATTGGTCATATGAGTGCTATGCTATAGCCGCTCTTTACATCATTCAGAGCGCCGTTGTCACAATTATGGCATACAAGGGACATAACATCTACGGCAAAACTGTTTTTGCATTCACGTCACAGCTTACGGGAATTGCATTCATTTTAATGACCCTTTGGGAGCTTGCGGCAAACGGTACACAGTTTGCTCTCTTCCTTACCATCTTCGCAGTAATATATCTGAACTTCGTATATACATTTAAGTTTAATAAGCCCGAGGGCTGGAAAATACCTCTTGACCTCTCCGCAGCTTTCCTCTTTGTT
>NZ_JBNMJV010000076.1:0-6138 GCF_050874005.1 Huintestinicola sp. | reverse complement strand
GTTTTTGTGGTTATTAACATTATACCATATTGGAGCTTTTATTGTACTATTTTTTTCCATTTTTTAAAAAAATTCTGCTCGTTTTTCCCTTACCTACGTTGTTCCTTTGGATTTGATACTTGCTTTTTGGGGAAACTTAAACAATATAAAAATTAGCAAGGCGTACATCTTACCGTTGTGGTATGATGTACACCTTGCATTTTAAGGGGATTTTAGATAAATAATAGTATGAAAATAATGCGGCATACAGTTTTCTCCCGGTGAAAAAACTGTATGCCGCAATATCTGCGCTCTTTGAAAAAATTATAGATAACCTTGTGAACTATGCAGTCATTATCCGTTGTTTGTAACTATGTAGGGCTGAACAGCGCTTGCAAGAATGTTTGCAGGCATTGTCTGGAGCCAGATCTTACCCGGTCCGGTAACCTTTGTGTTGAAAAGTCCCTCGCCGCCGAGAAGTGCATTTCCGATTCCCTTTACCGTTTCAATGTCCATTGAGCAGGTCTCCTCCATTGCTGCAAGATAGCCTGTGTCAATAAGCATGGACTCACCTGCAGCAAGGTCATATTCAACATAGCTGCCGTTTATTTCAAGGAAAACCGTTCCGTTACCCGAAAACTTCTGCATGATGAAGCCTTCACCGCCGAAAAGACCTGCTCCCATCTTCTTCTGGAAGAAAATATCCATATTTACGCCTATGGTATTTGCAAGATATGCTGATTTCTGTGCAACAATAGCCTTTGATGTTGTATCAAAGCAGAGTACATCGCCGGGAAAGCTGCTTGCAAAAGCTATCTCACCTGCAGCGCCCTGTGCACTGTACTTGTTGCGGAAAATAGACTCACCTGTTACAGCGCTCTTTGCCATTTTTCCAAGAGCTCCGAGCAGACCTGCTCCTCCGCTGCCAAGGTTAGTTTCCATTTTCATTGATGCTGTCATCCAGGACATAGCGCCCTTCTGACATTCCACGGATTCTCCTGCTTCCAGCTTACAGATAAGCACAGGAAGCGGTGCGTTTTTTACTTCTTACTGCATAATAAAAACCTCCATTTGATTTTATATATTACCGTTATCCGCTTATGCGAAAACGGAAAATACCATATTACCATTCAGATAAGCTTCATACCTCGGGCAGTCATGACCGCTTCGGTCTTGTTTTTTGCATTAAGCTTGCGATAAACCTCTTTTATCCTCGAACGCAGGGTTTCATAATTCATATTAAGCCGCACAGCAGTTTCCTGTATTGATAAACCATCCGCAAGGCAGGTCAGTATCCTTATATCCATAGGCTGCAGCTTTGAAAAGTCCTTTGCCGTTGCTTTCAGATACATTGGATAGCATCTTGATATTCTGCCCGTTTCGCTGACTACCCGTTCAAACCATTCACGGTTTATCTTTTTATTTCGGCTGCAGCTGTCAGAGCATTGACTCAGCATCTCATATACAGCAGCGCCCTCCTCTGAAATAATGGGGATAAATCTGTATTCACATATTTTTTCAAGAGCCTTGATGAATCTGCTTTCCCATTCATCACCTTTTCTGAATAAAATAACAGATGTCAGAATATCAAGCTCCATATTTATATATTTTCTGTCACAACGCTGGGCATAATACCGCAGGGTTTCTATAAGAGCATATGCTCTGTCGTAATTTTCATAAGCTATATAACAGCGTATTTTTGTAAGATACCGATAACGTTCCAGAGCAATAAACATTACGCTTTCATCGGGAGCTGTCTTCATCCATTGTCCCACAGCGTCCATATCTCCGCTGTATAATGCCATTCGGCACCTCATAGCCTCAATATTGGGATAAAGTCTGTGCAGGTTTTCGCTTTGTGCAGTCTTTTCAAAGGATCTGAGCAGTTCCCTTGCATTATCAATTTCGCCGTGACTTATATACTGCCTGATAAGCGTTGCATTGGCAGCAAAAATAAGTTCGGTTTTTCCTCCTGCCTCCGCTTCAAGCTTAGCCTTTGAGATAAGGGAGATTATCTCGTATGGATCGCCGCCCTTTTCGTAAAAGCTTTCCGCAAGTGCTGCATTGGCTAATCCCTTACCGTATTTTCCGAGAAAAGCGCAGACAATATTTCCCGCTGTTGCTGCTATCTCTCTGTCGTGCTTGCTCCAATCGCAAAAATCCTTACCGCCGTTCATCAAAGACGGAAGATTGCTTGTGACCGAAAATTCGGGAACGGAAAGTGATTTTTCCGTAAGCAGAGTATAGCAGTCCTTGATAATCTGCAAAATATTAACGCTTCCTCTGCTCGACAGACCAACATCAAGATATGCTATAAGGCAGATGGCTTCACGCTGTTTTGAGCCTGTTGTTCTGTTCTTATATGCTTTCAGTTCGTTGTACCAATACTCACTCTTATCAAAATCCAGCATCATGGAATATAGCATAGACATAGCAGACATCAAATAAGCATTGTTTTTGATGTCCTTATCAGACAGCATAAGATAATATTTTCTCATTTCAATGAAATAACCCGATTCGGGACTTTTCCTTGAATTACGTATCAAAAGCTCACGGATACGGTCGGGATCGTTATATTTTGCATACAGCTCAAGTGCCTTATTATCCTCACCGCAGCTCTCATAATATCCGCCTGCAAGAACTGCGTAATTATGAAGGTCATTCGTCGATATTTCCTTGACTGCTTTTCTGCGCAGGGCACTTTTCATCTGATAACGCAGAGTATATACATCGTTCTTTTTTTCTAAAAAATTACCTGAGTCCATTGTGCGCTCAATAAGACTGTATACAGCTGAATTACCTGTTATTATGGAAGCAAGTGCCTCGGAAAAGCTGTCAACGATGCTTATTTTTAGCAGAAAATCAACTATCTCCGAACTCAGCTCTGAGATAATATCCTTTTCCAGATAACTCTGGAACATGATACTGTTCTGCTCAAAAAGCTCATTGCCTATCCGATTTCCCGCCAGAAGCTGCTGGGCAGTATATTTTACTCCGAATGGATTTCCCTCGCAGCATTTGCGCTGAAAACGCAGCTCCTCCTCGGATAGAATTATTCCTTCGGAACGCATATATTTGTCGATACCTTCCTCGTTCAATGCAAGGTCTTCTTCGGGAATAATAAGCATGTGGCAGGTGACAACAGTGTCATACAGCCAGCTTGGCATCATGCTTCGTCCAAGTATTATCACCCAGAGCTTTTTTTTCCTGCAGAGTTCCTTTATCTCGCTGCGCAGCTCATCGCTGTCAATAGCGTTTACGTTGTCTATCACGACTGTAACGGCTCGTCCGCATTCATCGGGGATAACGGACAGGTCACAGCTGTTTTGTCTGCATGGAATGTATATATATTTATCCTTTTTGAAATACTGCTTGACAAGCTCGGTTTTGCCATAGCCCGTTGCTCCGTAAATATAGACATTCTGCTTTAATAGCTTGGCTGCTTCCAGCTTTTTGAAGGCTTCGACGGGTTTTATATATTCGTTCAATGATGTTCACCTCATAAATTACCCGTTTTCTACATTATATCACAACTTTTGAAAAATGTCATCACCTTTTTGGGTGAAAAAAGCAGGGGAACACAATATTCCCCTGCACTAATACTAATTTCTAATCAAAGTATAGACAAAAAATCCGCACAAAACCCATATACGCAAGCTTTTGCACGGATTTTTTGTCAACTTTATGATAGGAAATTAGTATAAGGTTATGATATTTCGCTGTAATAAATATCCCCGCCGTCAACAGTGAAGTTCACAAAATCGGTTATGAGATAATCACCGAATATATCGTCAATAGAAAATCCGTAAAGATACTCGCCGTCATAAAGCATATCAAAGAATATTTCCGGCTCGCCTTCAACAACATATTCATCACCGTAATAGTAATATTCATCATCACTATCCACGGCATATGCATAGTAAATGGGAGTAATTACATCACCGCTTTTGAGCTCATAAACATTTCTTGCCGCCATGCCGTTTTCGTCAATACCGTCCCATATTCCGTCAATGGAAACCGTACCGTTTGTGTAATCATGAGTAATTCTCAGGTTGGTTTCTTCGCCGTTTATGAGAACGGGAGAGGTGTAAACGTCATATCCGTCGCACTCTTCAACAACATATACCGCAAGTATCTGACCGTCGGGAAGAGAGAACCAGTAACCATCGAAATTATCCGTAAAAATACCGTTTTCCCAATCGGGGATAATATCAACGCTAAGTCCAAGCTCAATAATGTCCTCCATATCCTCCGAAAGCATATAAACGCACGCCTGCACGCTTGCGGTATATTCAAGAGATTCATCGGTAAGAGAGAAGCCGAATGTACCGTCCTCAAGAAGCTGCGGTTCGTCATAGAATACTATAAACGGACTGTCACCCGTTGCTTCACATTCGCCGTAATTGTCCCAGTAATCGGAGTAATCATCGGTTTCATCGGTGCTGAGCCAAAGGTCAAGAACAGATGAATTGTCATAATTCTCCGTGTTTCCGCTGTTCGTGCTTCCGTAAACGGTTCTGTCAACAAATGAGAGATAATAGGGACTTACTGCCACATCTCCGAAAATTTTCAGCTCGGAAGAACCCTGAAGCTCCAAAGGATAATATGCTGAAAGTCCGCAGGCATCGGAATGATCCGAACCATTTCGCTTGTAGATGACAGCTTTGTCAATAGCGGATAATACCTTGTCAGCACCCTCGGAATATTCTGCACCCGCTTCGACGATACCCGACAGATCCACCATATTGGTGTAGCCCTCCGACTTATTGTTTCCGCCGTAATTATCGGCTTTCTTGATTTCTCTGACAAAAGCTGAAAGAACTGAATTATCCTCGGAAGCTTCATAGAGGTTTTTGGCATAATCGTTAAAGCTTATAATAACATCATCAATTTTGGAAAGGTCAATAACAGAAAGTGTAGCACCGGATTCCGAATCTATCTCCGCACAGCCTTCATAAAAGCTGTCGCATACGACCTTTCCAAGCTCTGCACCGTCAGCAGTCGGATCATTACTGAGAAAATCCCCTATGGCGGTGTAGTCCCAGCCGTACCCGGGTTCTGTTTCCTCAGAGCCGTACATATATCTTGAATAGGTTGCAAGGATATTTGCCGTTTCAACAGTACCCATAAGGCAGGCGTCAAATCCGATAAATTCAAATTTATCCGTCATTTCCGCAGACACCGATGAAAGTGCGGAATCGATTTCTACAAGGGAAAGGCTGTCGTCCTCGGACAGTTCGTCAAAGCATACTCCCGAAATACTTCCGCCGCCGTGATTCCAGAAGATAAGCCCCATTTTTGCGGCAGGGCAGTTATTTACACCCCATTTCAGAAAATCCGAAAGTGTATCGGCAGAACCCATTGAAGCGGAGGGCTGTTCGTCAAGCATATACATCTCACCGTCCGAGATCTCATATCTGCATATCCCGTCCGAGCTTATGACCTCGTTCTGCCAGAGAGCAGTTCCTCCTGTCTGAATTACAAACCTGACATTGCTGCTTGTAGAAGCGTCAAGCATTTCCTGTATATCGTATGTAGCAAATCCTCCGTCGCTTTCAAGGTCTGTTCCGCAAAGGTAAACGAAAATAGTCCAGGTGCCGTTTTCACCCATAGGCACAGACGCTGCTGTATTTCTTTGAATATTGAGCCTGCCGTTTTGGTCAAGTGATACCGAAACGCCAATGTCCGTTATTCCTGTTTTGTCCTTCTCGTCTGATTTTATCTCCGTTGTTTGTGCAGAATCGGATGAAGCTTCCTCTGCAATATTATCTTCCTCATACAGATCATCTGAACAGCCGCATAAAGAAAGTACAGATACAGCACAGAGCATTGATAATATCTTTTTTACTTTCATTTAAAATTCCTTTCTATAAAAACATAAACAAAGCCGACTATTTATGCAGCAGTCGGCTTTGTGTCTAGGGAGGAAAAATTATTTGATTTAGCTTAACATAGCAACAGCAGTTCCCATGTACACTATCGTTTCATCAGCGGTGAGATACTGTCCCTCATATACCGCACCCGCAGTGTTCAATATAAATACCTGTCCGTCCTCTGTTTCTGCAAAACCGATCTCAAAAGTCTGCTCTGTGTAAACATCGGAACCTGTAAGTAAAGTCCAGGTAATTCCGTTTTCATCGGTTTCGGTTTCGGAAGTAT
>NZ_JBNMJV010000075.1:0-6210 GCF_050874005.1 Huintestinicola sp. | reverse complement strand
TGAAATGTATGACACCTATGGAATATCACTCGGCAGCGGCGGCGTAAAAAATCCACCCTGCTGCGCAGCAGGGTGGATTTGAACAAACTCTAAATATTCTTTTGTTTTTTCAGCTGTCTACTTGACAGGGGGCACTCCAAAGTGTTTCCGGGAAGCGGTTTTTTCACAAATGTATTAGTGATAAAAATGTGAAAGTATGCTGAAAATTACAATATTTGCATTGACTTTATCTCTTTGCGGTATTATAATATTCATTGAACATTTGTTAAATTAAAATTTATGGGGGAAAATCATATGGCTGAAAAAAGCAGCGGCAATATCCGCAAAGAACAAGCGGAAGCCACAAAGCGCCGTCTTATCGAAGCGGCAAAAAAAGCATTCTCCGAAAAAGGATACAAGGAAACCGCTGTCCGTGCTTTAAGCAGGAGTATAAATATTTCCGAAAGCTTGCTTTATCACTATTTTCCCGACGGCAAAAAAGAACTGTTCCGTGAAATACTGAAAGAGGAGCTTTCAGGCGTATCTGAAAAGCTGACACAGTTTGAAAATGACAAGGATATGGATATCCTGCCCATAGAGGAAGCTCTTGACAGGATATTCACGACCATTGCTTCCGTGGTTTCGGGGCATATCGACATTATAAGGATAGTTGTCAAGGAAAGCGAAGTGCGTAATTTTATCTCCAAAGACGATATTTGCAGACTCCTCGGCAGCCTCGGCGACCGGTTTGAGGAACTGCTGAAAAAGCGCATCGACTCGGGAGAAATAAAAAATATAGATTACAAAACCACAGCGCTTACCATTAAAGCTCTGCTTGTAAACTATACTCTTCTGAGAATTCTTGATATCGACAAAGAACTGCTGGACGATCCCGAACACCGCCGAAAAATGATAAATTATTATGTAAGTCTCTGGAAATGATCTTAACCGCCGGAAGATATGTCTTGCGGCGGTTAATATAAATTATCAGGAAAGGAAGAATAGCTGTCAATGCTTCAGCTGAAAAACATCGTAAAGCAGTACGGTGAGGGCGACACCGCCGTAACAGCGCTGAACGGAGTATCAATCACATTCCGTGAAAACGAATTCATCGCCATACTCGGTCATTCGGGCTGCGGAAAGACCACTATGCTCAATATCATAGGCGGCCTTGACCATTACACCTCGGGAGATCTGATAATCAACGGAGTTTCAACCAAAAATTACAAGGACAGAGACTGGGACGCTTACAGAAATCATTCTATCGGCTTTATTTTCCAAAACTATAACCTTATTCCTCATCAGACCGTTCTGGCTAATGTTGAGCTTGCTCTTACCATTTCGGGAGTATCAAAGGCGGAGCGTAGAAAAAGAGCCGTTGAAGCCCTTGAAAAGGTTGGACTGGGAAATCAGCTGCATAAAAAGCCCAACCAGATGTCAGGCGGTCAGATGCAGCGAGTGGCAATTGCCCGTGCGCTTATCAACAACCCCGATATTCTTCTTGCAGACGAGCCTACAGGCGCTCTTGACAGCGAGACCAGTATACAGGTAATGGAGCTGCTCAAGGAGATAGCCAAAGACAAGCTGGTCATTATGGTCACCCATAATCCCGAGCTTGCGGAACAGTATGCAAACCGTATCGTAAGAATAAAGGACGGCACTCTTACAAGCGACACCAATCCCTATACCCCTTCAAAGGAGGACGCTCCTGCCGAAGCAGCGAAAAAAAGAGTTTCGATGTCCTTCTTTACTGCTGTGTCACTTTCTCTCAATAATCTGCTGACAAAAAAGGGACGTACTATCCTGACTGCTTTTGCAGGTTCAATAGGCATTATTGGCATTGCGCTAATTCTTTCACTTTCAACAGGTATAAACGACTATATAAACGGTATCCAGGAGGATACTCTTTCCTCTTATCCGATTGATATTTACAGAGAGACCGCCGATACCGCAGGACTTATGAATTCGATAATGGAAAGCACAGGCAGAGGTACCGGCGGAAATGATGCTGAAGAAACCGAACTTCCGCAAAAGGTTTATTCAAACACGGCGGTATACGAGATATTCAACACTCTGAACTCCTCCGCAAAGCAGACAAACGATATGACCGCCGTAAAGGATCTCCTTGAAAACGATGAAACCATATCGGAAAATGCAAGCTCCATTGCTTATTGCTATGATGTTCAGATGCCTGTTTTTACAAAGGATCCTTCAGGCAAGGTAATAAAGTCCGAGTTTACAGAGTTTTATCAGAATGCAATGGGAGTGGATATTGATTCTTCCGCAGCTATGAGTTCAGCAATGCAGATGTCGCCTATGGGACAGCTGGACATTTTTGAGGATCTTCTCCCCGGAGATGAGCCTGACAGCGTAACCGTGATACTTACAAATCAGTACGATCTTGTTTACGGAAGCTGGCCGCAGAACTATGACGAAATAGTCGTCGTTCTTACAAAGGACAACGAAATCCCCGATATCATAATGTATTCACTGGGATTTAAGAACAACGACGATATGCCCGAGATCGTCAAAGCTGCAATGAACGGCGAAATGATCGAGGATTACGGCGTTACTGAATGGAGCTTTGATGAGATATGCAGCAAGGAATATAAGCTCATTCTTCCCTGCGAATATTATCAGCGCAGCGAAACAGGCAGCGGATATGTTGACCTTACTCAGACCGAAACAGGACTTGATTACATATATAGTTCGGACGATATCGGTACAAAGCTGAAAATAACAGGCTTTATTCGTCCTTCCGAGAATTCCACCGCTGCAATGCTGACAGGTTATATTGGCTATACCAAGGCGCTTACCGATTATGTCATCAACAAGACAAACGAAAGCGAAATCGTCAAGGAACAGTTTGCGGACGAATTCACAGACGTGATATCGGGACTTGCTTTCAGGACCGATGATTACATTGAACCCTCCGACGCCGAAAAAGCGGCTTCAGCAAAGGAATATATTTCGGGACTCAGCGTTTCCGAAAAGGCTGACGTATTCAGATTTATATCTTCCCAGCCCGATGAAAATGAGGTCAGCGCTTATGTTGAGCAGTATCTTTCTCAGGTAACAAGAAAAGACCTTGAGGAACAGATGGCAAGCTCCTATTCACAGCAGATGGGTGTTGAAGCGGACTCTGTCTCCTCTTACATCAGCCAGATGGACGATGAAACACTTTACGGCTATGCAGGAGACGCTGTAAAAGAGCAGTACTCTAAGCAGTATGCCGCACAGGCAGAGCAGCAGCTTGCCGCAATGACCGCTGAACAGCTTGCAATGGCAATGGATAACACAGAATTCACCGACAGTCAGTACGCTCTTGTTTTCGATGAATACACTCCCGAAGAATTTTCTTCTTCCACTTATGACGACAACCTTTCACTTCTTGGAAAGGTAGATTTTGACGATCCGTCTGAAATAAAGATATATGCAAGATCATTTGCTGAAAAGGACAGGATCTCCGACAGGATATCCGAGTACAATGATTCAGCTGATGAGGACAGCAAAATACATTATACCGATTATGTGGCTCTCCTTATGTCCTCCATAACGGATATCATCAGCGGAATTTCCTATCTGCTCATTGCTTTCGTTGCCATTTCTCTGGTGGTATCGTCAATTATGATAGGTATCATCACGTATATCTCGGTTCTCGAAAGGACAAGAGAGATCGGAATACTACGTGCAATAGGCGCTTCAAAACACGATGTTTCCACAGTTTTCAATGCAGAGACCCTGCTTGTGGGACTTACCTCAGGACTTATAGGTGTCGGAGTGTCCTATCTTGCAATAATACCAATAAACGCTATTGTTTATGATCTGACGAACATAGAGGGACTTAAAGCCTTTCTTCCTCCTCAGGCGGCGATAATTCTTGTGGCTATAAGTATGGTGCTTACTCTTATCGCAGGACTTATCCCCTCGAGAGTTGCTTCAAAGAAGGACCCTGTTGAGGCGCTCAGGACAGAATAGTATTATTTAATATCAAGACCGTTATAACGATTTTAATCGGTATAGCGGTCTTGTTTTATTGCGCTCTGCCTATTTATCCTTGCTTGTCTGTTCAAAAAATACGCTTGCTGTTTAAAAATTTGACATTTACGTGTATATCTGCTATAATATGGTAAACTCGGACATAAACGGAGAAGTGTAATTATATGAACATCAGAAAAACAGTCTTTTGATAAGAGATACTGAACAGAAATATCGCTGAAAGGACAGGTGAAAATATGCTTGAAACGTCAGATATAAAAACAGAACAGGGGAGCAATAAAGCTGTGTAGATCCTGTGGCTTTGAGAATGACAAAATAATTTGTTGGCTGCCGCCTTGATTTGCTTTTCAAATCACAAAACTCTAAAAAGGAATAAAAAAATGAAAATTGAAATTATAAATACCGTGAATGAATCCTTGAAATATATAGAAGCCGTTTTCTCAGGGCAGGATAAGGAACAGGCGTGGGAAAATATTGTAGTCGCTCCGTACTGGGAAAAGCTATTCTGTTATGCGCCTTTTGATCTCAGTGACAGAAAGCCGGCAGCGGTAATGGATATGACTGCTCTTAAAAGGCAGGCAGAAATAATGCAAAGCATTGATATCGGGAAACTTGAGAAAGAATTTGAAAGAGTAACGAAAATTCTGCCCAATTTTGATGATGACCCGATCACTGTTGTGCTCTTTCCGTCAGACAACGGGGATATTACCGTTAATGAAAAGCAAAACGGAGTTGTGGGCACATCTTTATTCGGAAATCTATATATTAAAATAAATCCGCTTATCGACGGATACGAAGACTGGATAAAATACGTTTTTGCTCACGAATATCACCATACTGTCTGGGGAAATTACTGGTATGTTTTAAACGGCGGAAAGCTTGACGGAAGCTTTATCAATTCACTTTTCATAGACGGTGAAGCGGACAGCTTTGCTCTGGAGATGTATCCCTCCTTAAAGCCCTTATGGATATTTGGCTTGTCGGAAGACGATAAGCGTTTCCTTTGGGAAAAGCATTATAAAAACATTGTCAATGAAACTAATGTTGATTATGACAAATATATGTTTGGCTCTGAGGAGGATGATATTCCCTGGTGTGCAGGCTATGCTATAGGATATATGCTGGTGCAAAACTGTTTAAAACAGCTTGGCGGAAGTGTAACGGAGATATTGAAAAATAGTCCGGCAGAGCTTTTCGGAACAAACTGACTTTGTACCGGGGCTGAAACAAAAGCTGGAAAGCTTAAATGTTCTATATCTGCTTATAGCACATTTGCTTTGTGAATACGGTTTCAGAATATTTCTCAAAAAAGCAATTATGTAATTTATTGCCAAAATTTCTCTTTGATCTTTTGTGTTAAAGTAAAAATTTTTTCTATCATAACTAATTTGCCTTTAACAATTTTACAAAACGTCAAATTTTATTCAAACAACTTGACTTTTTGTACATTTTTATGTGTAATGTAATTGTTACATTGTCAATTTTCGACATCTGCTTTTTAAACAGACGTTTAATTTTACATTTTCAGGGAAGCTGCTGTCTATGAAATCGACACGGTGTTTTCCTGTCAGGAGGCAAAATTATGATAAGGATCGACCCGACTATGTGTGTGGGCTGCAACGCCTGCATCAGAGCCTGTCCCGTTAATGACGCCAACATTTCCCAGCGTATTGAGGGCAGAGACGTTATTGACGTGAATGAAAAAAACTGTATCCGCTGCGGAGCCTGCGTCGAAGCCTGTTCCCACAATGCAAGATATTACGATGATGATACCAGACGGTTTTTCGGTGATATCAAAAGCGGAAAGAAGGTCACGCTGCTTGTGGCTCCATCTGTTCGTGTGGCTTTTGGCAGCAGCTGGAAAAACGTCCTTAAAATGCTGAGAAAATACGGCGCCGATAAAATATACGACGTATCTTTCGGAGCTGACATATGCACATATATGCATCTGAAAGCCATTAAAGAAAAACGGGTCGGAAAGATTATTTCTCATCCCTGCGCTGCACTTACGGACTACATACTGAAATACAGGCACGAACTTATTCCATATCTTTCGCCCGTTCACAGCCCGATCCTCTGCGGTGCAATTTACATAAGGTAACCTCTAAAAACCCTGGTATTTAAACAAGCGGAATTATATGAGGAAAATTTTCCGTGTCAAAAGCCGAAACAGCCTCTATTTGACCACAAAATCCCCTCTATTATTGCCCTTTTTCCTCAAAAGGGCGCAGT
>NZ_JBNMJV010000074.1:0-6262 GCF_050874005.1 Huintestinicola sp. | reverse complement strand
TGCGCCCTTTTGAGGAAAAAGGGCAATAATAGAGGGGATTTTGTGGTCAAATAGAGGCTGTTTCGGCTTTTGACACGGAAAATTTTCCTCATATAATTCCGCTTGTTTAAATACCAGGGTTTTTAGAGGTTACCTTATAAGCAAGGAAATAAAGCGTTATGAAACAGAGCATGGTGAAATACCATATTCCGATGAGGATATTTATATAGAGTAATGATTTTACAGAGTTAAAATGCGTGAGTACAATTTGACAGTACTCACGCATTTTATTTATATAGGTAAATCTTATGTTGTATTTGCAGAATATATAAAAGACTACACGCAAGAAAGTGAAAATTTTGCAAGTAGTTTTCAAGGGTCAGAATTACTTGTTGATTTTGCCGGTAATGCCATTATATAATATAGGCAGTTAAGCATTGGCTGTAAACAATGTCAATGATTGATTATGAAATCCAATCGGTCTTTTGAAAAGATTTTTAAGTGGTTTTCGCTTTTATAGAAAATTATTGCTCTAATAAGCTTATATTTTTTCATTAAGATTTATATTGGAATTATTTGAAGGTGAATATTATGACAGTTTTTAACAGTACCAATATTGATACTACCATATCCGACGATCTAAAGCAATATTTCTCAGTCCGCAAAAGATATGTAGATTGTATTATGAATGGGGATGATTCTGTTTCTAATGTGACTGATTTGCTTTCAGCGGTAGAAGCACTGACAAGAATGTGTCCTATATGTGTGAATTATTCTGGAAAGAGCTTAGGAAAGCTCCAGACGCAGAAGCGAATCGGAGATGCTCTCATAATCGACCCGGATATCATCAAGCTGGTAATATTTGTCATATGCAGTAAATGTAACATTATCAGTGATCAGTCTGAAATTGTGTTTGTTTTTCTCTTTATAATTTTTCTTACTGCTGTCGTATAATATCTCATTCTTTTTAGATCTTGTTATAATTGAGCGGCGTATCAGCTTAATATATCTTGCCGCCGAATAATCCTCTGACAGCATAACATTAACGCAGCAGTCTATTCGGGAAAGGTTGAATGAATCTAAGTTATACTCCGCTCCCATGGTTTCTGTGATACAAATATTGATGTAGTGTTCCAGTGTGGTAAGTGCCGACTCATCGAAAAAAATCTGTGTTGTTCCCGTTTCATCTCGTAACAATGACCATGGAGTGATAATTATTTCCATATAATAATGATTAGGATAGCGGTGAATGAGATGGATACGCATCCCTTTGAATTTAGGGTATGCACATATCATATATCCATCTTTGAAAAATCGTTTGTAGTATGAAAAACGTTCTTCATCGGAAAAACGTTCTTTCAGTTCGTTAAAGATCAGATGATTTATATGCGGATATGATAGTTCAAATGTGTGGATACCATATCCGTCATCGGTAATTGAAAAATCCAATGCTTTTTTCATAATAGTAAATCCTTTCCATAAAAAGGTAATTACTACTATGTTATCGGCAAATAAAATAAAATCTGTAAAATTTTATAAAAAATTAACAAAAGAGTAATTTAGTGTATGGATCATAGTAAATCATCTATATTCATATCAAGAAGTGTTGATCACTAAATTAGTGAGTTGCTCGGAATTGATTGGGAATAAACACATACAAAGGAGTATAAAAGGGAGGGGAAAGGGTAACTGAATATTAGAGCAGGCATAACGAAAAAGCTCCTTTGGCGCAAAACCAAAGGAGCTTTCGGCTCAAAAAAATTATGAGCATTGCTGGTCGAGGTGACGGGACTCGAACCCACGACCTCTTCGTCCCGAACGAAGCGCTCTACCAAACTGAGCCACACCTCGATGATAAAGTTTATTATACCACAGAAAAATAAGTTTGTAAATACTTATTTTAAAAATTCAGTAAAAATACACATATTCCTCTGCCGCAAAGCCAAAATAAGAGAATTTACAGTATGCATATAAATCAACAAAATTCAATTTTTTTATATACTTCTCACGAAATTATGTAAATTATACTTTTATAACAAAATGTAATTTGACAAATCATCCGCAAAAGAGTATAATGTATTTAGATACTGTTAAGGATTTGTTTCAGAGAGGAGGACGCTTATGTCGGGTCAGCCGAGCATGCAGGGAATTGGAAAGGAAAACACCGCCGCACTTTCCATTGTGTTTGAAAATTACCTCAAGGTGGTCAAGCTCAATGTTTTCACAGGCGAATTTCATTTAATAAAAACATATCAGGACTATCGGGACAAAGACGCCGAAGCCTGCGGCTCCTTTTTTGAATATGCCAAAGGTGGTGTCACAGAGGGAATAATACATAAAGACGACAGCGAAATGTTTCTGAGATATCTTGACTCGGATTATCTTGCAGGCAGACTGCTTGGCGGCACGGGCGGCAAGCATATAATACTTCACGGCCTCAGATGCCGTATTTTAAGAGAATATGAAAACGTGACAATGGAGATAATCGCTTCCAAAAATTTTTCACGGGAAAATCCCTGGGCGATAATGTGCATATCCTGCACGGATAAATGCCGCTCACGTATCGGTGCGGAGCTTGGCAGGTCATACTGCAAGATAGTACACGTAAGGCTCTCCGACGGATATTACGAGCCTGTTTATATGACCGACAGCGAGATAAGCGCAGAGGAAAGCCTTGCCCCGGGGATAGTTAACTGGTTTGCAAGCTTTGCTCAGGCAGGCAATGTTTATGAAGAAGACAGGGAAAAATTCCTGAAATTTATTGATAACGATTACCTGCGCCGCCGTCTCGCAGAGGAAGGAGAAGCAAGGCTTTACTACCGCCGAAAAATAAACGGCGGGTACAAGCCCGTGTGTATGAAAATAGTCCGCAGCGCCGATCATTCCCCCGAAGACCCCTTGGCATTCATCTATATTGCCGAGGAGGACAAAGAAGGAAAATACCTGACGGAGCGGACAGCTGCGGAAAAATATTATGCTTCCTGCGACATTATGACGGGTATCAGGAACAGACATTGCTATGACGAGCTTTGCAGGGAATACGAAGTAAACGGTAGGAAAGGACCTCTGGGAGTGCTGTATGCAAGGCTGTCTCCCATAGGTGCACCCGAATGTGATGACAGCAGTCTGAAAAGAGAACGCCTGCGCATTTTCGCCATTATGCTTATGGAGACTTTCGGCAGGGAAAAATGCTACAGAACAGGCGAAAACGAGTTTGCGGCAGTCTCATTCGGCGGCGACGGGGAAAGCTTCAGACGCAGAGCGGAAAATTTCCGCCGGGAATACGGTGAGACCGTGTACGGAACTGCTTCGATAGGCTTTTACAGAGACGAAGCCGCCGCAAGCATAACGGCAGCAATGGAGGCGGCACAAAATGACGCAGCTAAGAATGAGACCGCTCTTGCGGCAGGGGTATGATAAATTCAGACAGGACGCTGACCGAACGGACAGCGCCCTGTTTTTATCGCAGGGCGAAAAAAGGCAGTAAATTTCGTAAAAGTTAAATTTTCACCTATTGACAAGCGTGCAAATAAATGTTATAATTAAACGATAATTGCGGCCGTATGTAGAAACGGTCCAACACAGATGTTCACACAGACATCGGGAAAGGAATGGTCATAAAAGTGAAAAGGGTCAAAAAACCTGTATTCTTTGTCGTTTTCCTGCTGATAATGGCGTTTGCGGCTTCGGTGCTATTCGGTTTCAGCAGCTATTACGGCGATATTGAAACAGTTTACGTAAAAGGCGTTGACGATATCCGATTTGGTATTGATATCAAGGGCGGCGTTGATGTTACGTTTACTCCTCCCGAGGGATTCGACGCAACCGACGAGCAGCTTGACTCCGCCAAGGAAGTCATCGTTCAGCGTATGATAAACCTGAACATTACCGATTACGAGGCATACATTGATTACAACAACGACCGTATCATAGTACGTTTCCCCTGGAAAGAGGGCGAAGCTGAGTTCGACCCCGAGGCTGCCGTTAAGGAGCTGGGCGAAACTGCACAGCTTACCTTCCGTGAGGGTATCGAGCTTGACAGTATGAACAAGCCCACAGGCGTTACCGCCGAAAACATTATCCTTGAGGGCAAGGACGTTGCCGAGGCTTATGCCGCATACGACCAGAGCGCAAACGCAGGCAGCCAGTGGGTAGTTGCTCTTAACCTTACAGACGAGGGTGCTCAGAAATTCGCAGCTGCAACCGAAAAGCTTTATAGCGAAGGCGGAGTCATCTCCATCTGGATGGACGACACCTGCATTTCCTACCCTAAAGTAAGCGCCGTTATCACCGACGGCAAGGCTACCATCAGCGGAAACTTCGACGCTGACAGCTCCAAGAAGCTTGCCGACCAGATAAATTCCGGTGCGCTTCCCTTCAAGCTTGTGACAGCAAGCTTCTCCACCATCTCCCCCAGCCTCGGTATGGGCGCTCTTGAAGCAATGGTTGTTGCGGGAATTATCGCATTTGCCTGCATCGCCCTGTTTATGATAATCGTGTACAGGCTCCCCGGCTTTATCGCAGTTATCGCACTTATCGGACAGGTCGCAGGAACTCTGGCGTTCGTTTCGGGATACTTCGGATTTAACGCCAGCGGAATACTTACCATTCCCGGTATCGCAGGTATTATCCTCGCTGTCGGAATGGGTGTTGATGCCAACGTTATCACCGCAGAGAGAATAAAGGAAGAGCTTAACAACGGCAAGACCCTTGACGGTGCCCTTATAAGCGGCTATCAGCGTGCGCTTTCGGCTATTATGGACGGAAACATCACAATGATACTCGTTGCTATAATCCTTATGGGCGCATTCGGCACTCCCGACAGCATCTTTGCAAAGGCTCTCCACTTCGTGTTCTTTATGTTCGGTCCGTCCACCGCAGGAACAATTTATTCCTTCGGCTTCACCCTGCTGACAGGTACTATACTGAACCTCTTCTTCGGTGTTCTCTGCTCCAGACTTATGCTTATGTCACTCTCGGGCTTTAAGGCATTCAGAAATCCCAAGCTTTACGGAGGTGCAAAGAAATGAGCGACTGCAAATTCCATATAGATTTTATTAAAAACAGAAAGATCTATTTCACCATTTCCATTATTTTAATTGCGTTCTGTATTTTATCCACATTCATTTTCGGAGCAAAGCTTGATATCCAGTTCAAGGGCGGTACTCTTATCACCTATCTCTATGAGGGAGATATCGACCTGAACGCATTCCAGAACGACGCTTCCGCCGCTCTTGAGGGCATAGGCGTAAAGGCGACCACAGGAACAGACTTCAACACAGGCAAGAACAACATTCAGCTCTCAATGCTTTCAAACTCGGGTCTTACCGCAGACAAGCAGATAGTCCTCACCAACACCCTTGAGGAAAAATATGCGGCAAATAACCTTGAGCTTGTTGAGTCCACAGACGTTTCACCCTCCGCAGGTAAGGAGTTCTTCAGCAAATGTATCGTTGCGGCAGTATTTGCAGCCATCGTTCTTATAATCTACATTGCGATCAGATTTAAGAACATCGGCGGCTGGCTCGCAGGCGTCTGCGCCGTTGCAGCCCTGCTTCACGATATCATCGTGGTTTACGGCACATTCATCGTATTCGGTATGGAGATCGACGCAAACTTTATGGCGGTTGTGCTCACCATCTTCGGTTACTCCATCAACAGCACCATCGTTATTTACGACCGTATCCGTGAAAACAAGAAGCTTTACAAGAACAAGTACACTCTCGGCGAGCTTACAAGCCTCAGCATAAACCAGTCTATGACCCGTTCCATCAACACCACCGTAACAACAGTTTCGGCGATGATAATCATTTCCATTGTTGCAATGGTTTACGGAGTTAACTCCATTATTTCCTTTGCATTCCCTATGACAATGGGTCTTATCTCGGGTGCATACTCCTCCACCTGCATCGCAGGTCCCCTGTGGGTATGGCTTGAGGATAAAAAGTCGGGCAAGAGCGGCAAGCCTAAGGCTGCTCCCGAAAAATCTATCGAAGCATAATCCGAATACAGCAAAAGGTCAGTCCTAATCGGGCTGACCTCAGCTTGTCGATAAAGTGATTTTTGAAAAAAATTTGCACAAGTGAGCACAACACTAAAAATTTCGCTCAAGCCTTTTTTAAAGGCTTGCAGGTTTCCAAAGGGCGGCGCCCTTTGGTCGCCCTCCGCAGAGGGCGAAATCTCCTTTATCCTTCAAAAACGGAGCAAGGGGTGAGAAATGCGACAGCATTTCGAGGGGAGGCGTACACGACCGCCTCCCCTTGTAGAGCGCTCAAACACCCTT
>NZ_JBNMJV010000073.1:0-6683 GCF_050874005.1 Huintestinicola sp. | reverse complement strand
GATATTCTTTTACCGCTTTCAGCTTTAGTTCTGTTGAATACTTCTTGTTCTTATGACTTCTTCTTGGCATAAAATTACCCCCTTAGTGTAGTCTCGAAATTTTTGTTTTTTCGAGTGTCTACTCTAAGGGGATTATATCATACACGATAAGAGGCGGCTTTTTATCCGTCCTGTCGGGCAGTATAAGCTGTATGGTCAGGGAAATATCGCCTCGGGAAATATATTCTATATCCTGTATCATATGCATTTCGTTATTGTCGGCAATGTTTTCGAGCAGTATCATTCCGTCAGATGAAGCTGTGCTTCTCGGAAACTTTTCTCTCGGTATATTTAACGGTTCGATCATTGTATCGCTCCTTTTATCCTGATATATTTATTATAACAGCAAAATGTTCACAAGTCAATAAACGGCGATACCGTCAAAAATAAATTTCCTACCCGACTGCGGCGAATATTGTGACCGTTCTGTATAAAATCAGCAGCTTTCCGAAAGATATATCTGCACTCTGCTCCGGATTGCCTGTGCGGCTTTCTCTGAGGTGATAACGCCGGAAAAATATCTATCGGCTTCCTCGGTTATGATGTCTCTTACGGTGGAATTGTATTTATTGACACCCTCGGCGGAGGCTATTATATCGTTTATCTTCTCTATATCCTTTTCCGACGGCTCGCCTATGTCATATGCGCCGCTTGAGAGCATCATCTGTCCCATCATAACTATGGGGTCATAAACTCTGTCGGACTTGTGAGCCATTGCCTGCTTTGCTTTTTTCTCCTGTGAATCTGTTCTCACAGAAAAGCTGTCCGTATAGTCCTGATATTCGGGAAGAAGAAGGGTACGCACAAACTGCCAAGCTCCCTCTTTTTTATCCGAAGAGGTCACAGCAAAGCCTGTTTCAATGGAAAATGAAGAGCCTGAGCCGGAGTCGCAGGGAAATCCCACAGCGGTGACAGGCTCACCGAAATTCTCGTGTTCAAGGGCATAGATATCGCCGTAATCCGTAAGATAGGATATGAGCAGCAGAGAGCTTTCATCGGAATACATTGTCTGATAACGGCTCCAGAAGCTGTCGTCAAAGTAAGTGTCAAGGTCAACAGAGGACATATATTCATTTGCATATTCCAGAATATTTATAAAATATTCCGAAGTGAAATCGCAGGTGCCCTTTTCCGTATCAATAAAGCGGTCGCCCGACATACAAAGAGCATAATCAAGGATATCGTTCTTGCAGGAGCCGGGAAATATTTCCGTACCCTCAGGTCTGCCTGCCGCAATATTTTTAAGTTCCTGAACGGTTATGCCGCTTTTGTCTCCGAATATGGAAGTCTTGCCCAGAACGGTGAAAAGCTTGAAGCGGTCGGTGAATGTGTACAGCTTTCCGTCATTTTCGCAGGCTTTAAGGAGATTTGGAAGAAAATCCTCCCGTGAAAGCTCGGGGTCGCTGTCAATAAGCTCATACATATCCGCAAAAAGCCCCTTTGAAGCGTAAACGTCCGAGGGCGTGCCGCTGCCTATCATAAGTATATCGGGGACCTTGCCCGAAAGCATATCCATATTCAGCGCCTGAGTGTCATCGTAGGCATATGTCCTGAGAGTGACCTTGTATTCCCCGCTATGGCGGTTAAAGGTTACCGCCTGATTTTTAATATACGGGTCAAGGCTGTATTCGTCGCCTGTAAGCACAAGCTCCGTCTTTTCCGCAGGCTTTTCATCGGTGAGGTAAACATTGTAAACGCAGGGCTTTTCCGAGGGATATGCTTTGCCGCCGCAGAGAAAACCCTTCTCTCCGGGAAATACCTTTGATATCTCCATTACGCTTACTCCGCTGTCTATCCAGTCGAGAACGGTCTCCTTTGTACCTGCGGAAAGGTCGAGAGCGAAAAGCGATACACCGTCGCTCATAAACAGTTCCGTTTCACCGAAGCCGTTTATGGGAAAAGCGTTCTGATCGTACAGACTGTCAAAAGGCAGGGCAACGGCGCTGACAGGCTCGGAGGAAGTTATATCTATTTTTTTAGGCTCAAAACCATCACCGCCCCAGCCCCAGGCATAAATTGAACCCGAAGCTCCCCTTACCATTGTCCAGACGTTCATACCATTATCGGTAACGTTTTTGATAAAACTGCCGTCATATCCGAAAACGGCTATCATATCATAACAGCTTACATATATCCCGTCGGGAGCGGCGATGATCTCACGGGGATAAAAGCCGCTCTCTTTCAGTTCCGACGGGATATTTTCAAGGCTTACGGAGGACTGCTCATTTCCGTTCATATCAATTTCTTTGAGAAAATGCTTCTCCTCGTCTCCCGAATATTCGGAAAGGATATAATACCCCTGTCCCTCAGCGGTAAAATCGGGACAGGTAAGGCTTATATTGCCCGAGGCAAGAAGTACGGGAGACTGTTCTGTGCCGTCGGAAGATATGCTGCCCAGATAATAGTCCGCTTTTCCGCTTTCATCGGTATATTCCATATTGCAGGAAAGATAGTAAAGCCTGTCCGAAACGGGACTGTAGGAATAACCCTGAAGCTCGCCGCTTACTTCACTTTGGGACAATGTCTGCTCGCTGCGGTATAAGGGAAGTATTTCTCCGCCGCTCTCCTCGGGCAGTTCGGAGCTTTTGGCGCAGGCTGTGAGCATTGCTGCGGCGGTAAGACAGAGAAGAATTTTTTTGTTCATTTTTATGTGACCTTTCTTTTTTTATTATATGGATAAACTGTATCGGCAATATATTAAAGTTTATCATTCCAACAGGCATTTGTCAAGTATTTCCCCCTACGGTAATGAATTACAAAAGTTTACTATTCGGTTAAAATACCGTTCTATCTTTCATAAAAAAAAACACCCGTCATAAATAATACGTTTTAAATCGGCAGAATGTTTCATTTTCAAAAAAATAAAAACGGCTCCACACCAAAACGATGTGAAGCCGTTAAAGATCCGTGAAAGTTTATCAGCCTGCGGGCCAGGTAAATTCTCTGCCCGAGAGAACGTGGAAATGCAGGTGCTTTACGGTCTGTCCTGCGCAGTCGCCGCAGTTGGAGACTACACGGAAGCCTTCGGTCATTCCCATATCCCCCGAAAGCTTTGCGATCACCTCAAAAATGTGAGCCACAACAGCCGAATTTTCGGGAGTTATCTCAGCCGCAGAGGTGATATGCTCCTTGGGGATAACAAGGAAATGTACTGGAGCGGTGGGAGCAATGTCGTTGAAGGCATAGCAAAGCTCGTCCTCGTAAACCTTTGTTGAGGGTATCTCACCCTTGATTATTTTACAGAAAAGACAATCGTCCATAGCTCTGTCCTCCATTACTTGATAAATTCGGCAAGAATGCTGTCAAATGCGTTGATAGCTTCGTCTATCTTGTTCTTGTCGCCGATACCCGCCATAGCCATATCGGGACGGCCGCCGCCCTTGCCGCCTGTTATCTCTGCAGCAGCCTTGACGATCTTGCCTGCGTTTGCGCCCTTTGCAATAGCAGCCTTGGAGCAGGCACAGAGGAATTTGGGCTTCTCGTCGGCGGTTCCTGCCATAAGGAGAATAAAGGGTTCATCAATGTTCTTAACGCCGTCGGCAAACTTCTCGTACATATCCGAGCCAACATTTGAAAGCATATTTGCCATTACCTTAACGCCGTTTACCTCACGGCAGTTCTTGATTATCTCCTCAAAAATGCCGTCTGCAATGCGCTTCTTGAAGGCTTCGTTCAGCTTCTCAAGCTCCTTGTTGGACTCAAGAACAGCAGTAAGCTTTTCTTCAAGCTGGGACATATCGCCTACCTTGAGTATACGTGCAGTCTCTCTCACTCTGTTCTCAGCTTCGGTAAGAATTTTCAGCACGCCGCTGCCCGTAACGGCTTCGATACGTCTTACGCCCGAAGCAACGGAGTTCTCGCCGATTATCTTGAACAGTCCGAGACGAGCGGTGTTGTCGATATGTGTACCGCCGCAGAATTCAACGGAAACGCCCTTTGCTTCAACTACACGGACGATATTTCCGTACTTCTCGCCGAAGAGTGCCATTGCGCCAAGCTTCTTAGCCTCCTCAATGGGCATTTCGGTCATTGTAACGGGGATAGCTTCAAAAATATCCTTGTTAACGATAGCTTCGATCTCAGCAAGCTGCTCGTGGGTAACGGCTTCAAAGTGGGAGAAGTCGAAACGGCAGCGTTCATCGTCAACATAAGAGCCTGCCTGATGAACGTGGTCGCCAAGCACCTTTCTGAGCGCCGCCTGGAGAAGATGTGCAGCGGTGTGGTTTCTCATAATAGCATAACGTCTTTCCGTATCAACGGAGGCAGTTACACTGTCGCCCTTTCCGAGACCGCCCATTTCCATTGTACCGAAATGGAGATACTGTCCCTTGGAGGTCTTTTTAGTGTCGGTAACGGCAAAGCGGCTCTCACCGATAGTGATAACGCCTCTGTCACCTACCTGTCCGCCGCTCTCGGCATAGAAAGGAGTCTTGTCAAGAATAACAACAGCGTCGTCACCCTCGGAAAGCTCGGTTATCTCTTCGCCGTCTTTGAAAATTGCAAGCACCTTTGCGCCGATCTCAAGCTGAGAATAATCATAGCCTGTAAACTCGGTCTTGGGCAGGTCAAGATTGCTCATTTTATCCTCGTCCCAGGAAGAACCGCTCTTAGCGTCGTGATCGGCACGTGCAATTGCCCTTGCATCGGCAACACACTTCTTGAAGCCCTCCTCGTCCACGGAAACGCCCTTTTCTGCGGCAATTTCCATAGTAAGGTCAATGGGGAAACCGTAGGTATCTGAAAGCTTGAATGCGTCCTCGCCCGAGAGCATACCGCCCTTTTCAATGGAGGAAAGCATCTTGTTAAGAATTTCCATACCTGCGTCAACGGTCTTTGCAAAGCTCTCTTCCTCGTTGAGAATAAGCTTCTTGATATATTCACGCTTTTCATCAAGCTCGGGGTATGCACACTTGTTTTCGTCAATAACGGTATCAACTACCTTGTAAAGGAAAGGCTCGTTAATGCCTAAAAGTCTGCCGTGACGTGCGGCACGTCTCAGAAGTCTGCGGAGAACATAGCCTCTGCCTGTGTTGGAAGCTGTAACGCCGTCTCCCACCATAAATGTAGTGCTTCTGATATGGTCGGTGATAACTCTGAGGGAGATGTCCGACTTCTCGTTGTTTTTGTAATTTACGCCTGCAATGCGGCTGATGTGCTTCATAATGTTCTGAACGGTGTCAACCTCGAAAAGGTTGTCCACGCCCTGCATTGCGCAGGCAAGACGCTCAAGACCCATACCCGTATCAATGTTCTTGTGAGCCATTTCAGCATAATGACCGTTTCCGTCGCTGTCATACTGGGAGAATACAAGGTTCCATATCTCGATAACTCTGTCGCACTCGCTTGCCTGCTCAAAGCTCTCGAAGGGACCGTAGCTTTCGCCTCTGTCGAAGTGAATTTCCGAGCAGGGACCGCAGGGACCGCTGCCGTGCTCCCAGAAGTTGTCGGCTTTTCCGAGACGGATAATTCTCTCCTTGGGAATGCCGATATCGTTCATCCATATCTGCTCTGCCTCGTCATCGCTCTCGAAAATGGTTATCCAGAGTCTGTCGGCAGGTATCTCAAGAACGCCCGTTAAGAATTCCCAAGCCCAGGCAATGGCTTCTTTCTTGAAATAATCGCCGAAAGAGAAGTTGCCCAGCATTTCAAAATATGTGCCGTGACGGGCAGTTTTGCCCACACGCTCGATATCGGGTGTACGGATACACTTCTGGCAGGTGGTCACTCTTACGTTGGGAGGTGTCTCGGTGCCCAGGAAGAATTTCTTCAGGGGCGCCATTCCGCTGTTTATGAGCAGCAGGCTGTTATCTCCCTGAGGGATAAGGTTTGCGCTTGCCATTCTTGTATGATTTTTGCTCTCAAAAAAAGATAAATACTTCTCACGGAGCTCGTTAAGACCTGTCCATTTCATTACATTAAGACTCCAATCTGTATATCGGGGCATATTTCTCCCGATTTTATTTACATACATCAGTTATTATAGCAAATTTTACAGCGGTTGTCAATAAGCGGAATGAACGGAATTGCATTTTTTGAGAATTTTTTAGCGTGATAAAGTGATTTTATATTTAAGTAGTATAAACAGCTTGATAAATCGTAATATGTCGGTCTGATTATTTGGCTTATATATAATTTTGCTTAAACCTGTTAGATAGTATGCAAAGGGACAACCTAAGGGGAGGGGAAAGAAATAAACCCAACAAAAATGCGGACTTTCCCCTCCCCTACGGTTTTCCCTCAGAAACCCTTGGTTTCAGATCTCTTTCCCTACCCCCTCCCCTTTCCCGCATTTTTACAGTTATGCTTGAGCCTTAAAGTTTTGAGCCTTATATTTGGTTTTGTTCGAGGCATTTCACCTCGTCATTCCTTTTTTGCGGTTCCCCATTGCCTGTTATGGGGCATACGTCAACTCAGTTTAGGCTTGAAGTTGGAATTTTTTTATCGGATCCAAACCACAGATCTAAACCGCATAGGCGTATGCTCCACCCCGATATGCGGGGAACCGCAAAGAAGGGATGTCGTGGTAAAAAAGTCAGAACGAAATCAAGAAAAGGACTCGTAAAAACGAGAAATAACAAATATGTAAAAATGCGGGAAAGGGGAAGAGGGTAGGGAAAGAGGTCGCAAGGGGAAAACCGTAGGGG
>NZ_JBNMJV010000072.1:0-6791 GCF_050874005.1 Huintestinicola sp. | reverse complement strand
TTTTCCTCTACGAGTTTTAATGCTTCCTCTTTGTACTCTCGGTCATATTGCTTTGATTGTCCCATATTGACACTCTCCTTTTTCTTCTATTATATTTTGGTGGCGGGATTGTGTCAAGTTTTATTATACTACATCATTTTTCAATACGCTTTTTGCTTTTAAAAAAATGAAATCCCTACAAAATCAATACAAAAATGCCATAAAACAAATTTGATTTTTTCTAAAATGATTTTTCATCGCTTGCGATGTTTGACAGCCAACAAACAATGTATTATAGCCATTTGGAAGACATACTATTTTATGGCATTCTCCTAAAATCAACAAATTACAAACATACAGGATTTCTTAAAATTTTATAAGCAAGAGCTAAAAGGACATAAATCATATATGCTTTTCCTATGTTTCAGTAATAAATAACTTTCAATTGTATTTCTTCCAAATAAAATCACCCGACTGCAAGACATCTCGCAGCCGGGTGAACCTTTACCCAATCATCTTAAAATACTTCAAAGCCCCAACAATAGCCTCTTCCTTTTCCTTAGTACACTTCGGCTGTCGGGAATCCTTAGACTTCGCCTTGTTATAATTCTCCCTCTCAATAATACCGCACTTCTGCTTCACCTGTGCAATATTCAAGGACGATACCGTCAAGCCCGTGTGTTCCTTAACATAAGCCTTGATTTCATCATAAGTAGCCTTGCTTTCCGCAGAGGTCAGATCAAGCTCGTCCGTTTTCAGCTCAACCTCGATATGTTGGTCACTTTTGAGTTTGGACAATAAGCATACCGTTTCAACGTGATTTGTATAAGGAAACATATCCACCGGCATAAGCTTTTTAAGCTTGTACCCGTTTTTTATCAGGAAGAAAACATCTCTCGCCTGAGTTTCCGGCTCGCAGGAAACGTAAACGATACGGTCGGGAGAGACTTTTACAAGCTCCGAAAGGAATTTTCTGTCACAGCCTGCCCTTGCAGGGTCGAGGATAACAACGTCTGCTTTGAGATTTTCCTCGTTAAATTCCGCAAAAAATTTTCCGCTGTCCGAGCAGATAAATTCCGCATTTTCCGTGCCGTTCAGTTTAGCGTTTATCACAGCGTCATTTACGGCGGACTTGTTTATTTCGCAGCCATAGACCTTTTTCGCCTTGTCTGCCGCCATAAGGCTCATTGCACCTATGCCGCAGTATGCGTCAATGACTGTTTCCTTTCCCGTAAGCTTTGCAGAGCGTACAGCAAGCTCGTAAAGCTTCTTAGCCTGTGCAGGATTTACCTGTGCAAAGGACTTGGGGGATATCCTGATACGCTTGCCGCAGATGATATCCTCGATATAGCCCTTGCCGTAAAGCACTTCGCACCTGTCTCCCACATTCATTTTGTCCGAGCGGTTGACGGAGAAAATAAGGGTGGTTATCTCGGGACATTTCTCTGTAAGGCATTTTACAAATGCGGCTTTTGAGGGGAAATTCTCCGAAGTTCCCACGATTATCGCCATGATCTCTCCCGTGTTCCTTGCAATCCTCACAAGCACGTGACGTAGAAAGCCCTTGCCGTTAAAGCTGCACCATACGGGAATTTTCAGCCCGAGAGCCGTTTTTCTCACAGCCTTGATTATTTTGTCTGCTCTTTCGTCATTAACTTCGCAGCGGTCAACAGCGACCACTCCTCCCGTTGAGGACTGATAAACTCCCGAGACGCATTTGCCGTTTTTGAAGTCAAAGGCACCCTGCACCTTGCAGCGGTAGCCCTCGGGATTATCGGCGGCAATTATCCTGTCGGGGCGGCAGAGTTTGCCCATAAGCCTGTCAACCTTTATCTGCTTGAATTTAAGCTGCTCTTCATAGGTCATATTGCGAAGCTGACAGCCGCTGCATTTTTTGTAAACGGGGCAGGAATTTGTCTGCCCGTCTTTTTTTGCTTGTTCGGTCATTGTGATCTTCCTCTCTCTGCATAGCTTATCAGCTTTCGTATATGTTCTTCAAGCATAGCAGCATTTTTATCTTCAAATTCTGAAACAGGTTCGAGCCAGTTATGATTTTTTATCAGCAGTGATCTTATCTTTCCGGCGGGATCACCCTCGGGATACCAGCCCATATCAATGATAAATCCCCTTGATGATGCCTGAAGCAGATCTTCATTCAGCCTGTCCGTCTGCTCCATAAACGGAACGGAAAAATCAATGTTAAATTCATCGTATGTTATCTGCCACCCGCAGGAGACAAGCAGTTTGCGTATATTATCGTTCATCTGATTTTCCTTTCGACTTTAGAACTGCCTTTTTAAAACCATATGCCACAAATAAAAATACCGCCGTACAAAATATTGAGCTTATGAGCTTACCTGTGTAAAGACATTTGTCAAGGTGAATTTCACGTATTTCGCCATTGTGCTTTGTGACAAGGTATTCATAGCCCCAAAGCGTCATCTGCTTTTTTATGGAAAAAGGTTCGGAAACAGGGGTATATACCCTTGTAACAGGCTTACCCGTATTTTGCGGCTTTTCATTACCGAGATAGTCGAAATACTGTACGCCTGTTCCTTTGTTTAACGAAACGGTTTCCGAATTTCCTGTTATCTCAATGCTGCCACGGTTATGGAAATCAAGCCGCTTGACAAGCTTTCCCGTTTCATCAAAAAAGTAAAGATAATGGTTGCTGCCCTTTGGCGTAAAGCTCTCGTAATTCTCGGCGCTTACCGCAAATCTGCCTGTATTGTTATCTGCTGTGCCTGTGATGTAGCCGTTTCGCATTGCAAGAATGAAAATAAGCAGGGCGATAAGCGGAATGACGGCAGCTTTCACAAGTTTTTTCATTTATCTATCAGTTCATCAACATCGGGCAGCTCTGTTTCCCCGTTTTCATCGGGTATCTCCATATCCCCCACAGCCGCCTCAGCAAGCTGTGAAGCCTTTGAGTCGGCAGCCTCGCCGATAGCGTTCTGTGCGCTTTCAAGTGCGCTCTCCGCTCTGTCAACAGAAGTTTCTCCGCCGCCGCAGGCAGTAAGCAATGTCATAACAGCGGCAAGGGCAATAAATGCCGTAAGCTTTTTCATAACCGCACCTCCGAATGTCAGAAATATCTATGTTTACAGGCACTCAGCTTCATTCAAGAACAAAGTCATAGTATTCCCCGCTTGCCTCCCGTACCACGAGGGAGCCGTCCTCACCGCTTATTTCCAGGGCAAAGCGGCGAATGTTTCCCTCTGCGTCCTCATATTGAAATCCGTACCCGGGAATATCTCCCACAAAGGTAAAACCTATAACAAGGGGCTTTCCGGGGGTGATATCCGGCGATGCAGCAGGATATGCGATAAAGGTCATGACCCCTTCATCGCTGCAGTCCGTAAGCGTAAGCTCCAGTATGACAAATTCATTTATGGGAGTGTCCGATGTGAATGCTACCTGTGCCTGTTCCTCGGACGGCTCGAAAATATCGTATTTGTCATAGTCCGATGTCAAATCTGCTTCGTCTGCCCACTCTACACGTATCTGAGGCTCATTCTCCGCCGATTCACCGTTATTGTTATTAAACTCGCTTTCCGTGTTGTCAGTCGCAGACTGTTCTTCCGAAAGGGTCGTTTCCGACCTTTCGGAAGTCACCTCGGAAGTAATGGAGATCTCCGAAGCAGATGATTCTGTAGCTTTTGTTTCTTCGGAAAAAACAGTTTCTTCCTTTGTCTGCTCGATAGTATCGGTATTGGTCGATGCTTCGCCGCCGCAGGCAGTAAGCAATGCCATAACAGCGGCGAGTGTGATAAAAGTAATATGCTTTTTCATAACCGGTACCTCCGAATGTAATAATATCAAAGTCCCTTGTTAAGATATGCCTCCTGCTCGGGGGTGAGCTTGTCAATTTCAATATCCCAAGCCGCAAGCTTTCTTCTTGCAATTTCCATATCAACCTCACGGGGAACGTCAATTATCATACTGTCAAGTCTGCCCTTGTTCTTAACAAGATGAAGCGCACTCATAGCCTGAACCGCAAAGGACATATCCATAATTTCCGCAGGGTGTCCGTCTCCCGCCGCAAGATTTACAAGCCTGCCCTCGGCGATAATGTAAATGCTTCTGCCGTTTTTCAGCTCATAGCCCATAATATTGTTGCGTGCTATCCACGATTTAACGCAGTTTTCCCTGAGCCAAGCCACATCAACCTCGCAGTCAAAATGACCCGCATTGCAGCATACCGCACCGTCCTTCATATTAACAAAGCTCTTTTCGGTGATAACGCCGTCGCAGCCCGTAACGGTAACAAAGAAATCGCCGATCTTAGCGGCTTCCTCCATTTTCATTACCTTGAAGCCGTCCATTACAGCTTCCATTGCCTTGATAGGGTCGACCTCGGTGACAATTACCGAAGCGCCAAGACCCTTTGCTCTCATAGCAACGCCCTTGCCGCACCAGCCATAGCCTGCCACAACAACGTTTTTGCCTGCAACGATAAGGTTAGTTGTGCGGTTTATGCCGTCCCATACGGACTGACCCGTACCGTAGCGGTTGTCGAAAAGGTGCTTGCAGTCGGCGTTGTTAACAAGCACCATAGGGAATTTCAGTTCTCCTGCCTTGTTCATTGCAATAAGGCGGATAATGCCCGTAGTGGTCTCCTCGCAGCCGCCGATAACGTTCGGGATAAGCTCTGGGTGTTCGGTGTGGATAAGGTGAACAAGGTCTCCGCCGTCGTCAATGATAATGTTGGGACCTGCTTCGATAACACGTGCAATGTGGCGGTGATATTCCTCATCTGTGGCATTGTACCAGGCAAAAACCTTTAAGCCGTCGTGAACGAGAGCCGCCGCCACATCGTCCTGAGTAGACAGGGGATTTGAGCCTGTGACATACATATCCGCACCGCCTGCCGCAAGCACCTTGCACAGATATGCGGTCTTTGCCTCAAGATGAACGGACAGTGCAACCTTCAGCCCCGCAAAAGGCTTCTCCTTGGAAAATTCCTCCTCTATACCTCTGAGCAGGGGCATATTCTGCTTTACCCACTCAATTTTTCTTGCTCCGCTTTCCCAGAGCTCGGGGTTTCTGATCTCGCTTGTGTTTGACATTTTTTATCTTTCCTTTCGGCTTATATTTTTGTATTTTGGGTGTTTGACAAATCAGAATTTGCGGGTGACGACCCGCAGCGAGATGTTCTGTAATTTATTTGGGTGTCAGACTATCGGCTCGGTAACGGTACAAATATACCGACCGATATATTCCTATTTGCGGTGCAGATTATTTCTATCGTTACCGAGCCGCTTGCTTCTTGTCCTCAAAAAATTATAGAACGAGTGGCTGCAGGCTCAGCCTGCCTCAGCCTGCTTAAAACCTCTCCGCAACCTGCCTTGCCTTAGCGTAAATTTCCTCCTCGTCAAATTTAGTAAGCCTGCCCTTTTCAAGAACAATTTCTCCGTTAATGATAACAGTATCCACCTCGCTGCCGTTAGCGGAATAAACGAGAGCGGCGGCAAGGTCATTGCGGGGATAAAACTCGGGTCTGTCAAGGTCGAGTATGCAAATGTCCGCCTTGTTTCCTGCGGCAATTGCACCGGTTTTCTCAAATCCAAGAGCCTTTGCAGCATTTACCGTTGCAAAATCAAGCACCTCACGTGCGGCGCATACGGTGGGTATGCCCGTTGTGCCCTTGTGAAGAAGTGCGGCAAAATTCATTTCGGAAAACATATTCAGAGTGTTGTTTGAAGCCTGACTGTCCGTTCCCATACATACATTAACGCCCTTTTCAAGCAGCCTCGGAATGGGGGAAATGCCGTTTGCAAGCTTTAAATTGCTCTTTGGATTGTGGATAACGCTGACGTTTTTCTCCGCAAGAATGTCCATATCGTGGTCGGACAGATGAACGCAGTGTGCGGCGGCGGTCTTTACATTGAAAAATCCCATATCATTCAGATATTCCACAGGCGATTTTCCCTGCTCCTTGTAGCAGTTTTTCACCTCGTTCAGCGTTTCCGAAAGGTGAATATGAAATTCCTGATTTGTTTCCTTTGCCTTTTCAATGAGAAATTCAAGGTAATCCCTGCCGCAGGTGTAAATTGCGTGAGGACCCAGCTTAAAGCTTATGAGAGGGTCATCTGCCCATTGCTCTCTCTCCTGCATATGCTCGTTAAATCGGCGCAATGCGTCCTTTTCAGTCCTGTCGGGACCCGTAAGTCCTCTTGTCATAACAGCCCTCATACCGAGAGTGCTTGCCGCCTCGGCGCACTTGTTCGGGAACATATGCATATCCATAAAGCATACGGTTCCGCTTTTTATCATCTCGGTGCAGGAAAGCATTGCTCCCCAGTAAGCGTCCTCGGGGCTGAGAGAGTCCTCACGGGGCATAATGCTGCCGAAAAGCCAGTCCTCAAAGGTAAGGTCGTCCGCTAAGTTGCGGAAAAGTGACATATATGAATGGGCGTGGCAGTTTATAAGTCCGGGTATTGCAAGCTTTCCCGAGCCGTCGATTATCTTTTCGGCGGTAAATTCCTTTGGCAGCGTGCCTGCGGCGGCGATGGTATCGCCCGAAATGCAGATGTCACCCTCTGCGATCTCTCCGCCCATAAGCATTTTTATATTTTTGACGAGGATATTCATTTTTGGATCATTCCTTCGGTGTGGTATAATTATAATTATTATATCATATTATTGCGATTAAAGCAAGAAGGAGTTTTCTTTAAGTTTCCCCAAAATTCAGCCTTGACGCATCCGAATCAGAAAACAGAGACAATTGAGTGCTACAATCGGGCAAAGAAAAGAATGTGCCAATACCCGATTTAACCGTTTTTAAGATTTCAAAAATACCGTCGGCAACA
>NZ_JBNMJV010000071.1:0-7128 GCF_050874005.1 Huintestinicola sp. | reverse complement strand
TCAATCCCTGTCCGTTCTCTCCTGCTCCGCAAGCCACTCAAAGAATTTCTCCCGTCTGATAAACTTACGCTTACCGATATGTATTACGGGAATGTCCTCACGATTGAACAGGGCATATGACATAGAACGTGAAAATCCCATATCCTGCAAGTCCTTTGCGGAGAGAATTTCGGGTGTGCCGTTCTTTCTGTCCTCCATTGTTTTCACCTCCTCTGCGATTTCGTTACCGACATTATATCACCGATTTTCGCCTTTGTGACAAATTTGTAGGGTGATGGGCAGTCAATCGATTGCAAATGCCCTGTCAATCACTTTGATACTGATTGATTTTGTCTGACTTGCTTGACAAATCGGGCTTATTATTGTATAATGTGACTAACAGAAAGAATAAACACACAATCAACAAAATGGAGGATACATATTGAACATAAAGAACATAATTGCAGAGGATAAGACGGCATCTATCGGGATAAGCTTCGATGTTCCGAATGAAAAGGAGATTATCGCTATCGGAAGTCCTGTTAGGCTGAAAGCATTTTTTACGCTCGGCATAGAAAGTCCTGAAATTGAAGTTCGTACCCGCAAGCTCGGCAGCCTTGTTGATGAGATGAACGATCTTGCTCAATCTGAGGAAGATGGCAAAATGAAGACTCTCGCTGACTGTGCCAACGGCTTATGCGGTATTATCAGTGAAGGACAGGGCAACAAATCTGCGGAGGAATATATAAATGCCCTCGCCAAACTGTATGACAGTTCAAGCAAGGGCAATATGCTTCTGAATTTTATGATTTTCTTTATACTGACGAATTATCAGTACAACCACAAGACGCTCAGCTCCGAATGGCACGTTTTTATGTCCTCGATGAAAAAATCGGCAGCTCGATTTGCTGAACAGTTCAACACCTGCGTATCGGATATGCTCCTGCCGTTCCGTAATCTGCCTACTGTTCCCGAATCAAATGTGCGGTATTGGAACATTCCCGAACAGATAAACGCTTCGCCCACCGATCTGACGGTACATATCTATTACACGCACCTCAACGGCACTTGGCAGACCGCCTATGTAGCTGATGACTCGTTTCTTGCCGTTCTCCGCATTTACGTTGATATGCTTAAACAGGCTAACCGCATTGTTTCAAACTGCACGATCTGCGGAAAGCTCATTATCAAGGACAAGACCAACAATTCCGATTTTTGCAGTCAGGAGTGCCGTAACGTTCACAAGAGAGAATGGACAAAGGAAAATCGCATAAAGAACGCCGAAAGCGATGTGCAATGCCTTTACACTCAGTTCTACAACAATACCAACAACCAAAAACGCAAGCTAAAAAAATGTCCTGAGCTGCTTGAGCAGTACAACGTGCGTTTCAATGAACTAAAGGAAAAGGCTCTTATAATGAAAAGAGGGCTGTCCGATGACAGCCCCACTTCTGAGATAATGGCTTATTCTGTACAGCTTCTTGATTGGGAAACGGAACTTAGAGGGTTGGCAGATAAGCTGCATGAGAAGATAAATATGATATGAATATTGTTCGCTTATGAAATCACTCACATAGTCAGGCAAAGCAGGTGCTTTATGGGAAATAGCACCACATCATTTTTTAATCATTTTATGTCTTAAAACATTTATAGAATGCTGCTTTACCAAAATGGTGCAATCCTTTGAAGCTACGATCTCTGTCTTGTTCGGTACAACCGCTGTCGGTGATTCAAAGCTGTTTTGTGCGTTGCGGCTGTCCGCTGTCAAAATCGTAATTTCTGCTCTTTCATCCATCTCCGTATCATATGGGAACGCCCTCTTTTTTAAGCTCAACAAGTCTCTGCATAAAATCTCTGTAATAATCTCCCTGAACCTTTTCCCAGTCGCCGTTTTTCTGTGTTCCCACATCAAGCTCGGTTATGTGTATCTCAACACCCAGCTCCTCATGATATTTTTTCAGAGCGATCATGTACAGGGTTGGACCTGTGTTCGTATTGATATGAGTCTGCATACCCATTCCGTCAATGTTTCCTGCTTCTGCAATGGGTTTTAAAAATGCAAGGATATCCTTCTGTTTGCCTGTCATGTAGCTGTTGTAGTCGTTATAGAAGAGCTTTGTGCCCTCGGGAGCATACTTGCGGGCAAATTCAAATGCCTTTGCGATATAATCATCGCCGATAGTTTCGTACCAAAGGCTCTTTCTCATGCCGCCGTTGTCTGCTGCGGCTTCGTTAACTACGTCCCATGCGCTGATAAGTCCGGGGTAATTTTCGCTTGTCCACTCCATAACGCTCTTTATGTAGTTTTCCATTCGCTTTAGCATACGATCATCATATCCTTTGAAAAAATTATAGCATAAAAAAACAAGTGCCGCAATTCGATTATTGCTTTTTTAACTATCAATAATTGTGATGTATCACTTATTGTTATTCTCATATCGCAAAAAATGAACAATAATACTAAATATTCCGCACATTTTTTCTTGAAAAACTGAGTTCAATATGGTAATATATTTGCAATAATTCATTTTGGTTCGGAGATGATACTTATTATAAGAATTGCAGAAACAGAAAATGGCAAGCTGAGGGGGCTTCCCGCTGCCGACCCCAGAGTTACAGCATTTAAGGGTATACCTTTTGCTGCGCCGCCCACAGGAGAAAATCGTTGGCGTGCTCCTCAGCCATGCAAAAGCTGGGAAGGTATCCTTGACGCTTATGCCTTTGCGCCGATTTCTATGCAGGACGTTCCGGGACTCGGTACGGATATTTACTGCCGTGAATGGCACGTTGACCCCGAAATTCCCATGAGCGAGGACTGCCTTTATCTTAATGTATGGACAAATGCAAAGAGCACCGATGAAAGGCTGCCTGTTCTTGTGTGGTTTTTCGGCGGCGGTTATCAGTGGGGATATACCTCGGAAATGGAGTTTGACGGTGAACGTCTTGCAAGACAGGGTGTTGTTGTCGTTACCGTCAACTATCGTCTGGGTGCGTTCGGTTTTCTTGCTCACCCTGAAATTACTGCAGCTCAGCCCGATGCTCCCTGCAATTTCGGCAGCCTTGACCAGCAGGTAGGTTTGCGCTGGGTAAAAAGAAACATCGCTTCCTTCGGCGGCGACCCCGAGAATATCACCATTGCGGGGCAGTCTGCGGGGGGCGGCAGTGTTCTTGCTCAGATGGCTTGCAGAGATAATGAGGGGAATTTCAACAAAGCCGTTGTACTCAGCGGAATGTTCCGCAGTCCTTATGAGACAAATCCCTTTTTTGTTCCTCTCCCGCTTGAAAAGGCAGAGAAGCTTGGGGAGGAGCTTTTCAGCTTTATGGGCGTTTCCACACTTGAAGAGGCAAGAAAGCTTGATGCCGCTTTTGTAAGAAGTAAATATTCCGAATTCAGAGGTGTGAGGAATGTTATGTTCTGTATTGTTCAGGACGATAAATTCTGCAAGGGTGACGCTATGAAAGCCTTTTATTCGGGAGAACGTGTGCGTGTTCCCGTTATGGCAGGAAATACGGGGGACGAATTTATTGAGGGTATCAAGGCGGAGGATATCAATGAACTGAGAAATAAAGCAACAACATATTTCGGTGATGATGCGGATAAGTTCCTGGGCTTTGAAGAAGCGGTGAAAAGATCGTGGTGCGGTTATGGGGCTGTCAGTCACCCCGAGATCGGTGTAAAATCCGCTTTTATCTGTGAAAACAGACTGAATGACCCCCGTGACTGCTATTATTATCGTTTCATGCCCGATATTCCCGGAGACGATGACCCGGGCACATTCCATTCGGTTGATCTGTGGTTTTTCTTTGACACTATTGCAAAATGCACCAGACCATATACGGGCAGACATTACGACCTTGCAAGGCAAATGAGCAGCTATTGGATAAACTTTATTAAAACGGGCGACCCCAACGGTAAGGACAGCAACGGTGAGGCACTGCCAAAATGGGATAAATACACCGAGGATAAAAGGGCTGAAATGCTGTTTACATCTGAGGGTGCAAAGTCCGCCGAAGCCGAAAGCGAGTTTGTTTCATTCCTGACAAACGAAGCTGTTATGAGAGAGATGGGAGGAAAAACAAAATGAGTAAAACACCTGCATTTAACCCCTATCTGCCGAGCTGGGAATACATTCCCGACGGCGAGCCTTATGTATTCGGGGACAGAGTTTATGTTTACGGCTCTCACGATTTTTTTAACGGATATGTTTTTTGCATGGGTGACTATATGTGCTGGTCTGCGCCCGTTGACGATTTGGGTGACTGGCGCTGCGAGGGCGTTATTTACGGCAGATGTGACGACCCTATGAACAAGGAGGGGAAGATGTGTCTTTATGCCCCCGATGTGACCGTGGGACCTGACGGACGGTACTATCTTTACTATGTTCTTGACAAGGTGCAGGTCATGTCTGTTGCTGTCTGCGACACTCCTGCGGGAAAATATGAGTTTTACGGATATGTTCATTATCCCGACGGAACAAGGCTTGGGGAACGTGAGGGAGACGAACCGCAGTTTGACCCCGGTGTTATTACCGAGGGGGACAACACCTATCTTTACAGCGGCTTCTGCGGCAAGGGTGATAAGAGCAGGACAGGCTCACGGGCTGTGGTACTTGACAAGGATATGCTCACCGTTATATCCGAGCCTGTTACTGTTATCCCCGGGTGCGAATACAGCAGCGGCACGGGGTTTGAGGGACACGCCTTTTTTGAGGCTTCTTCTATCCGAATGGTGGGAGAAAAATATTATCTTATCTACTCCTCCGAGGTAATGCACGAGCTTTGCTATGCCGTAAGCGACTATCCTCTTGAGGGCTTCAAGTACGGCGGCGTGCTTATTAGCAACACCGATCTGCATATCGACAGCTATAAGCCTGCCAAGCTGCCTATGGCAATGGGTGCAAACAATCACGGAAGCATTGTCATGATAAATGATGATTGGTATATTTTCTATCACCGTCACACTAACGGCACATGGTACAGCAGACAGGGCTGTGCGGAAAGGCTGGAGCTTAATGCTGACGGCTCATTTACTCAGGCGGAAATGACCTCCTGCGGACTTAACGGCGGTCCTCTTGAGGGAAAGGGCGAATATCCCGCATACCTTGCCTGCAATCTTTTCACTCCTAAGCACTCATTATATCTCGGTGAAGAGGGTGCTCCAAAGATCATGCAGGACGGCAGGGACGGTGACGAGGAAACAGGCTATATCGGCAATATCACCGACGGCACTACTGCGGGATTCAAATATTTCCACTGTCATAATGTCAACAGGATATCCGTTACTGCAAGAGGATATGCTCAGGGCATATACCAGGTGAGAACCAAATGGGACGGCGATATCCTCGGTGAGATAAAAGTGGAATTCAGCAATGTCTGGGAAACATACACCTCGGATATAAGTCTCCCCGATGGTGTTAATTCGGTTTACCTCACCTTCAAGGGCAGCGGCAATTCAATGCTCAGATCGTTTACACTTGAATAAGGTAAAATTATCCCCTCCGTCTTTGTTGGCGGAGGGGGCGTTTTTTAGCATGAACAGAATCACTCACTTACATAGGAAGGTAGTGTTTTTCTTACCATGCCGTTTTCACTGAGCATTTTTTCAAAGAGTTCAATAATATTTGCGCTCATACCGTTGCTGCAAAGGTCTGTACCGAACAGGATCTTGTTGCGAAGGATATCTTCAATTTTTGTTCTGTCGTTGATTTTTTCGCCCATTTTAATACCCGACAACGCTTCACGGAGCTTTTCTGACATGGGGTCGGGACTAAGCACCATTTCATTTCCCGCATCATCTATACCCATAAGATATCTGAGCCATGCTGCAATTACAAGGGGTATGTATTTCAGCTGACTTTGCTTTTCCTGTGCTTCATATGCCTTGATCGTCTCGCCGAATCTTATGGCAAGCTTCTGGCTTGTGTCGGTTGCAATTCTCTTCGGGGTATCGGGAAGATAGGGATTTGGAAGTCTTTCGCACAAAACCTCCTTTATAAAATCCATGGGGTCGATTATCTTCGGGTCAACAACAACGGGAATGCCCTCTTTGTAGTCCAGAGCCTCTACAAGCATTCTGAGATCATCGTCCTGCATTTCATCGGAGATCTTTGTAAAACCAAGGAGACAGCCGAATATGGCAAGGGCAGTATGCAGCGGATTTAAACAGGTCGTGACCTTCATTCTATCGGAATTGTTTACAGTTTCTCTGTCTGTAAAATATACCCCGACCTTTTGGAGTGCGGGTCTGCCGTTGGGGAAGGAATCCTCAATGACAAGATACTGCGGTATCTCTGCATTTACAAAGGGAGCGATGTATGTATTTTTGCCTGTGATTATCGGCTCCATATCAATTGCACCAAGCTTTTGCAGCTGTTCCATTATGCTTTTATCGGGGCGGGGAGTTATTTTGTCGATCATGCTCCATGGGAATGAAACCATTTTCTCATTGTTAAGAAATTCAAGAAAATCCTCTCCCACAAAGCCCTTTTTATGCCATTCCTTTGCAATGGCAAGCACCGAATTTTTAAGCTTTTCTCCGTTATGACTGCAGTTATCCATGCTTACAAGGGCAACAGGCTTTTTGCAGGTCATAAATCTTTCATATACAAGTGAGGCAGCTATGGACATAGCGTGCTTGGGTGCTTTGGGTCCTGTTTCAATGTCGCTTTTTACAATGGGGAAATATTCACCGTTCATATCGGATATTGCGTAGCCCTTTTCGGTTATTGTAAAGCTTATCATCTGAAGCGTGGGGGCTGCGGCAATTTCTTTCAGTCTGCCGAATTGTTTTTCGTCGCTTGTATCTGCCGCAATTGCTTCACTGACGGAGGCAATTACGTTCATACGGTTATTTCCGTCGGGCTTTAATCCCACACATAATGTGAGATCGTCAAACCTGTCATAAATTTTGCTGATAATTTCATAGTCAAAGGTATCGGCTGCGATTATTCCCGTTTCCGACGCACCCATTTCAAGAAGCTTATCCGCAAGATCTGCTATATATCCTCTGAAGGTAACCTCTAAAAACCCTGGTATTTAAACAAGCGGAATTATATGAGGAAAATTTTCCGTGTCAAAAGCCGAAACAGCCTCTATTTGACCACAAAATCCCCTCTATTATTGCCCTTTTTCCTCAAAAGGGCGCAGTTA
>NZ_JBNMJV010000070.1:0-7485 GCF_050874005.1 Huintestinicola sp. | reverse complement strand
TTACGCTGTTCAGTTTCTCCAGCGGATCGCCTAATTCTGTTAATTTCTTGTATCGGTTCTCTTCATCAAAGAATCCTATCTGTAGCATTTTCATATCTCTATTTTACCACTTTTTTTCTTTTTTGTACAGGGGTTTTTAGATGTTACCTTATACCATATTTTTCCGGATTTTTCAACAGTTTTCCCCGTACATTGGAAAAATAATTCTGCATATCCGGATTTTAATCAAATTTTCATCTGAATTTTAAAAAATTCTTTGTAGGAAATATTGATTTTTTCCCTTTGTTATGATATGATAGGATATGAAAGGCAGACAATGTGCTGCCGGAAGGAGTGACAGTTTATGATGTACATCCTGTGGATCATTGTAATGATAGCAGCCGTTCTTGTGGAGGCAGCTTCATTTGCGCTGCTGTCCATCTGGTTTGCTGTGGGAGCGCTTGCCGCCCTTGTGGCAGCAATACTCGGAGCAGGAACAGGAGTCCAGATCGGAGTATTCCTGGCAGTTTCGGTGATACTGCTTGCGGCGACCCGACCGCTGCTCAAGAAGCTTATGCCGAAAAAGTATATCCCCACCAACGGAGAGCTTGATCTTGGCAAAACAGCCGTTGTCATCGAGAAGATAGACGGTATGGCAGGCACAGGCAGAGTCCGTCTCGAGGGCGTGGACTGGGGTGCGGTATCCGCCGACGGCTCAGTCATAGAAACGGGAGTTTCCGTAACGGTCATCGCCAAGGGCGCAGCATATCTTACGGTTCAGCCTGTACAGTCAGTACAGAAAACATTGTAACATATATCATAAAAGGAGAAAAATTATTATGACTACAGCAATCATTATCCTTATCATCGTTCTTGCGATCATCTTTATCTCGGGTATCAAGATCGTTCCCCAGGCTCAGGTCTACGTTGTTGAGCGTCTCGGAACATTCAAAGGTGCGCTTCACACAGGTCCCCATTACGTTATCCCCATTTTCGACAAGGTGGTAAAGAAGGTCTCCATCAAGGAGCAGGTAGTGGACTTCAAGCCCCAGCCCGTTATCACCAAGGATAACGTTACAATGCAGATAGATACGGTAGTATTCTTCACCGTTACCGACGCAAAGCTTTACACCTACGGCGTTGAGAGACCCCTCTCCGCAATTGAGAACCTTTCCGCCACCACTCTCCGTAACATCATCGGTGAGATGGAGCTTGATGCAACTCTTACCTCAAGAGACGTTATCAACACCAAGATAACCGCTATCCTGGACCAGGCAACAGACCGCTGGGGCATCAAAGTAAACAGAGTGGAGCTTAAAAACATTCTCCCCCCCAGAGAGATCCAGGACGCAATGGAAAAGCAGATGAAGGCAGAGCGTGAAAGACGTGAAAAGATCCTTCAGGCAGAGGGTGAAAAGAAGTCTCAGGTGCTTGTGGCAGAGGGTGAAAAGGAGTCCAAGATACTCCGTGCCGAGGCTGACAAGCAGGCTGCTATCCTCCAGGCAGAGGCTCAGAAGCAGGCAATGATACTTCGTGCAGACGCTGTAAGACAGCAGAAGATACTCGAGGCAGAGGGTGAAGCCGAGTCCATCAGAAACGTTCAGCAGGCTCTCGCCGACACCATCAGACAGCTGAATGAAGCAAATCCTTCTCAGAACGTTATCGCTATCAAGAGCCTTGAAGCCTTTGCAAAGGCAGCCGACGGCAAGGCAACCAAGATAATCATTCCCTCCGAGATACAGAGCCTTGCAGGTCTTGCGACCTCTGTCAAGGAGCTTGTTACCGAGGATAAGACACAGGAATGATAACATCATTGTAACCTCAATATGAATATCAGCCGCTTTCGTTTTTTTCGGAAGCGGCTTTTCTCATTCATTATTATAGCACATTTGTATCTACTTGTCAATACATTTCAGAACATAAGTTTGTAAAATCTGCAATTTTGTATAACTGCACAAAGCACGGGCAAATAAACGGTAATTATCACCATAAATAAAAAATGCAACATAGATACATATATCTGAACCGATTTTATATTGAAAAAAATTCCCGTATGATGTATAATAAAATCAGATGAACTCACGAAACATCTCAGAAAGGCAGGTCTTAAAATGATTTATAACTACATAGCCGCTCTTGCGCAGTACGGACTTAAAACGGGACTCATAGCTCCCGAGGACAGGACATTCGCCATCAACTCTATTCTTGCCGCCCTTGACCTCGATGAATATGAGGAACCCGAGACCATTCCCGAAGAAAGCCTTGAAAATATCTTAAAGGCTCTCCTGGACTTCGCCTGTGAAAAGGGCATCATAGAAAACAGCATTGTCTACAGAGACCTTTTCGATACAAAGCTTATGGCGTGCCTTACTCCCCGCCCCTCCGAAGTCATCGGAAAATTCAGAAGCGATTACAAGAGTTCTCCCGTGACCGCCACCGATAATTTCTATAAATTCAGTCAGGACACGGATTATATCCGCCGCTACCGCATTGCAAAGGACATCAAATGGAAAGCCGAGACCGAATACGGCGAGCTTGACATCACCATAAACCTCTCCAAGCCCGAAAAGGACCCCAAGGCAATAGCCGCCGCAAAGAACGCAAAGCAGAGCGGCTATCCCAAATGCCTTCTCTGCCCCGAAAATGTTGGCTACGCAGGCAGGGTAAACCACCCCGCAAGACAAAACCACCGCATTATCCCCGTAGAGATATGCGGCGAGGAATGGGGTTTTCAGTATTCCCCCTATGTTTACTACAACGAGCATTGCATTCTTTTTAATCAGAAGCACACACCTATGGTCATCGACAAAAAGGCATTTGAGAAGCTGTTTGATTTTGTAAGGCAGTTCCCCCACTATTTCATCGGCTCCAACGCCGACCTCCCCATCGTAGGCGGCTCAATACTCAGCCACGAGCATTTCCAGGGCGGAAACTACACCTTTGCAATGGCAAAGGCACCCGTCGAAAAGGAATATGTGATAAAGGGCTTTGAGGATATAGGGGCAGGCAGAGTAAAATGGCCTATGTCGGTCATAAGGCTCAGCGGAAAGGACACCGCAAGGCTCTCGGAGCTTGCCGACCACATTCTCATAAGCTGGAGAGGCTACACCGACGAGTCAGCATTCATATTTGCAGAAACCAATGGCGAGCCTCACAGCACCATCACCCCCATTGCACGCAAAAAGGGCGATATGTACGAGCTTGACCTTGTTCTCCGAAACAACATCACCACCGAGGAGCACCCTCTCGGCGTATATCACCCCCACGCCGAGCTTCACCACATCAAGAAGGAAAATATCGGTCTTATCGAGGTAATGGGTCTCGCCGTTCTTCCAGCACGTTTAAAGTCCGAAATGGAGCAGCTTGAGAAAGTCCTCGCCCAAAAGGGAGCAGAGAGCCTGAGAGACGACCCCGTTCTTGAAAAGCACGCCGACTGGGCAGCAGAATTTGCTTCACGCCGAGAAATAACTCCCGAAAATGTTTCCGACGTTGTAAGAGACGAGATAGGCAAGGTCTTTGCCAAGGTCCTCGAGCACGCAGGCGTTTACAAGCGTACCCCCGAAGGTATGGCAGCCTTTGACAGATTTGTGGAAACTCTCTGATGATATTATAGAGCATAACCGCCGCACAGAACTGTTTGGTTTTGTGCAGCGGTTAATTTTTATGATATCAAGCGGATATTTCTGCGGTTTTCTTCCCCTCAAATCCCAGAAACAAATAAACACCCAGCACCGCATTAAATCCCGCCGCCGCAAAAACGCTGAAACGCTCTGCAATGCCGAAAAATTCTTTCGGAACAATGTTCGTTCCAATGGCACCTATAAACATACATATGAGCGCCGCAGCCGCCCATACCGCAAGACTGCGGTAAGCTCTGCTTTTAAAACCTCCCACAATTATAAACAGCAGCGACACAATGGAAAGCGCCACCACAAGCACGGTCACAGCATAAACGTGCATAATGTCCTGAAAGGTGCCTGCATATCCGCTGTCGGAAAGCGGAAACATAGAATATCCCACGCTTGATACCCAGTTCATCGCCGCAAAAAGATATATCCCCGTGCGAATGGTTTTGGTAAGCCGCTCCCCGATATACACGCATACCGCCATTACCGAAACGATACCGCAGGAGCCGTACAGCGAAGACAGCTGCTCCCACAGCATTTTTGAAGGAGCGTTTACTGCGCTGAGGTCGCTTACAGCCTGAGCTTTCCAGTCATATCCCGGATAGGCAAGAGGAGAAAATACCACCGCCGCAGTATATGAAAGCAGAGACACCACTCCCAGAAGGCCCAGAAAGTTAATCAGCGTCTTTTTCATAGCTTTCACCTCCAAGTTCTCTGCAAAACCATCTGATATAATTTTCTATCATTCCCTGCGGCTCAGGCTCCCCTGCGCACAGGCAGTCAAAACGGTGCTCCATCATTGCGTGGACAGTCATAGCAAATGACACAGCCGCCGTATCAATGCTCTCCGCCCGTATTTTTTTATGCACCTGCAAAGCATAGAACAGATTTTTAGTCGTCTTGATCATACGCTTTGTTTCCTCAGTCATAATTTTTGCGGCGGCGGGGTTTACTGCACGTTCCGAATAAATCACCTTGTAGAAGGTGAGCATTTTTTCATCGCTGCACATTTTCATATAATTTGAAACGGAACATAACAGAACATCCTCCGCAGTTTTTCCTTTGACAAGTTCCCCGTAATCAATATCGGAAGAAGCAAGATTTTCCTTGGACTTTTCCCTCAAATACCCATACATTGCGCCGACGATCTCGTCCTTTGATCCGAAATGATTGTACAGCGAGGGCTTTTTTATCCCAAGCCTGTCTGCTATCTGTGACATTGTAACGCCGCTTAGCCCCTTTTCAGCCGCAAGCTCCAATGCAGCAAGAATTATCTCTTCTTTTCTGTCCATCACAGCGCCTCCCTTTTAACTTGTAGTAGTTATTATACTACCATTCGTTAGTTTTGTCAAGAGGCAGCGTAATAAATATTCAGTAGTTTTATCCCAAATTTTTTGCAAAATCTATTGACAAGTGTGAAATCAATATTGTATAATATAATTCAGTTAACTGTCCGTAGCTCAATTGGATAGAGCGTCAGACTCCGACTCTGAAGGCTGTGGGTTCAATTCCCGTCGGGCAGACCACGTAATGAAGCCGCTTGCAGGTATTGCAGGCGGCTTTTTATTATGCTCAAAATCGGGTTTTGTGCGCTATTTGTGCGCCATTTACAATTTTTTTATGCCTCTTTGCTCCTCAAAACCACATCGGCTATACATTCGGCGGAGCGCTTGTCGGCTTCTTTGATGATATGGGAATACAAGTCGCTTGTGGTGCTTGCTTTTGAATGTCCGAGTCTGCCCGAAATGCTTATGCTGTCAATGCCGTTAAAGTATAAGATACTTGCCATAGTATGCCTGAAGGCGTGGGGATTGATATGCGGCAGTCCGTTGCGCTTTGAGAAATCGCTGCACCATTTTGTTATGCTGTCGGGGCGAATAGGATAGCCTATTTTATTCCCCTGCTCCTGCACAAAGAGGTAATCGGCTTTTACGCTTATGGGCTTTCCGCTCTTGTCTGAGATCTGTACGAAGCTGTTCCACTCCGAGCCGCACATTCTTCGATAGTTTATCCAATATTCCCGGTATTGTCTCAAAAGCTGCATTGTTTCCGCAGGCAGAGTGATGTATCTGTCGGACTGCTCCGTCTTGGGAGTGTCCTCATAAATGATATCTTTTCGGATATGCCTCAGAGTGCTTATGAACAGGGTAAAGCTACAGCCGACAGCTACATTCAAGGCATTATCGACAGTATGGCTGGATATGACTCAATTATTACCGGGTCTTTTAATAAATCTCTGAATAGTCAGACCTCTGCAAGCTCCGCTTCCGGTGGAACATTCTACAGCGGTGATACAGTAATCAAAATCGCCCTTGATAGTGCGACAGTTGTAGATAAAACTATAAACGAACTTGCACAAATGGCAAGAAGGGGTCTCAATCCGTTAAATATGTGATTATACCTCTCAGAACGCACGAGAACGGTGTGTACGGCGCTTTATATGCAAACAGGTAAAATTACCCTATAAAAAATAATGCCCCTCAGAATGCATTGTAGTAGCTCTGAGGGGCATTGCTTATTTTATCACGTTGAAAAGAATTCGCCGTTCATAATATCAAAGTGCCTGCGGTATCTATCGGGAATAGAAACAGGAACATCATAGCCCATAGCTTTTAACGCTTTGGGGATAACTCTCATACCGTCTTTAAAGAATTCTTCTATGCGCTTGTCCTTGCGTGTGATACTGCTATAATTCGGCGGACACACGAAAGTCCAATCAGCTCCGGAGTGATCTACCACAAGACGGAAATACTTGTCTATGTCTGCATCGGAGTCTTTTACAAGCCTTAACAGGATATGATGCTCCATAGCTTCATCAATCTGACTTGCTATAATATTTTCGCCGTCAAAGGAGATAAGCACAAGAAGCGGCTCGTCTGCCTTTACGGCATTGTCAAAGTTCTGCTCATTGGGGTATTTTATTATATTCATTCGTCTGCCTCCTTTTCTGTTTCCATTTTCTCCGATACGGGATCGACTTCCTTATTGTCTTGTACTTTTATACGGGCTTCAATAGCTTTTGTAATATACCCGTTAAGGCTTTCTCCTGCTTTCTCTGCGTGTGTCTGTATGCTCTCTTTTGATGTAATACTGTCTTTTTGAAGTCTTAAAAGTATTTTGTCGTACTTTTTATCTTCAAAACGTTTAGTAGCTGCTTTTTGTGCAGCACTTACAGGCTTTTTCTCTGACATTGTATCACCTCCAAATACTATTATAGCATATCACTATAACGATATCTATATACATTTCAACTAACGATATCGTTATAAATTTGTATAATATGTCTATTGATATAACGCTATCGTTATGCTATAATATAACCAAGCTCAGAAAACAAGAGCAGAAAGGAGGACAAAGTTAAAGCTCGGATGAGCTGATCCATTAAGAAGGGAGTGAAAAGCAATGACATACCTTGATTTAAGCAGGCTCAGCATTGATATGATTGAGGCAGTATTTCCAGCGGATAACGAGGGAAATATTTCCCCCGTCTCTCTCAAGTGCAAAATCACAAGAGGCGGCGTGACATATAAAGTCAAGACCGACAGAGACGAAAGCGGAGCATACGACAGCACTATCAGCAGCGAATGATATCCGCAGATATTCCCACAAATCCAATAAAAAACCTCTTGCAAGCTGCAACAAGCAAGAGGGCGAAAACAACACACCTCTCTGGGGGCGGATATGTTAATAACCAATTATATTATACCGCTCCCCGAGTAATTTTGTCAAGAGGAGAGTTAATTTAAGTTTCCCCAAAATTCAGCCTTGACGCATCCGAATCAGAAAACAGAGACAATTGAGTGCTACAATCGGGCAAAGAAAAGAATGTGCCAATACCCGATTTAACCGTTTTTAAGATTTCAAAAATACCGTCGGCAAC
>NZ_JBNMJV010000069.1:0-8011 GCF_050874005.1 Huintestinicola sp. | reverse complement strand
TTACTCTCAAGGAACACCAGAAAAATGCTATTGCAAGAGCTTTATACGGCGGTAATACGCTGCTTGCTCACGCCGTTGGTGCGGGCAAGACCTTTGAAATGATAGCCATAGCAATGGAGGGCAAGCGCCTGGGACTGCATACACAATCGCTGTTTGCCGTACCCAACAGCCTTACGGAGCAGATGGGCAATGATTTCAGAAGGCTGTACCCCAATGCCAATATTCTTGTGGCTACAAAGAAAGATTTTGAAAAGGCAAACCGTTTGAAACTGTTTGCTAAGATCGCTGCAAATGACTGGGATGCTGTTATTGTCGGTCACACGCAGTTCGACCGCATGGGACTTTCTCCCGAGCGTGAGCAGGAATACATAAAGGCAGAGCTTGAAAAGCTTCGTGAGGAGCTGGAGTATGCAGCCGAATATGGTGAAAAGAGCTTTTCCGTCAAGAAGATTGAAAACGCTATTGCAAGCTATCAGGACAGGCTCAATAAGCTCAACGATGCTCAGGTCAAGGATGATTTCATAGATTTTGAAAAGCTGGGCTTTGACAAGCTGTTCATTGACGAGTGCCATATGTATAAGAATCTCGCCACAGCAACAAAAATGCACAATGTTTCGGGACTCGGCAGCGGCGGTGCGGCACGTTCCTTCAATTTGCTTATGAAGTCAAAGTATATGGACGAGATCACAGGTGGAAAGGGACAGACATATGCCTCGGGAACGCCCATCTCGAATTCGATGTGCGAGCTTTACACCATGATGAGGTATTTGCAGGCAGATATGCTGAAAGACTGCGGCATCAATCATTTTGACGAATGGGCTGCCGATTTTGGCGAGGTAAAAACCGATTACGAATTAAAACCGGAATCTGATGGCAAGTATCAGCTCAAGACACGTTTTGCGAAATTTACAAACCTTCCCGAGCTTATGGGAATGTTCAAGGAATGTGCAGATATTCGCACAGCCGATACCCTTGACCTTGAAAAGCCTGACGCACATTTTCATGAGATAGTGGCAGAGCCTTCAAGGACACAGAAAAAACTGATAAAGTCCCTTTCAAAGAGAGCAACAGCAATCCGTGACGGAAAGGTTGACCCTCGTGAGGACAATATGCTTGTTATAACCAATGACGGCAGAAAGATAGGACTTGACCAGCGACTTATTAACCCGATTCTAGAAGATGAAGAAGGCTCAAAGGTAAATCTCTGTGTAAATAATGTATATGATATTTACAGCAGAACAACAGACAAGCGCAGCACACAGTGCATTTTCTGCGATATGTCCACACCAAAGTCTGACTCCCGACAGGACAGATTTGAGGTTTACAGACCGAACAGCAGCAAGGAGCTTGGCTATGAGCTTCTCCGCAAGAAAATAGGGCTTGGCAATGGTGATGAGGATAATCCGAAGAACATAAAAACATTTGCCGATGCAAAAAGTTACATTGACAAGCATTCTCCCGAGCAGTCCGACAAGCTGAGTGAGGGTGATATTGTAGTAATTCGCAAGCCGAACATGGACGATGGTAAGATGTATTCTCAGGCGGCAATATTTGAGGACGGAAAGCTGAATGATGTAAATTCCGTTGAACTGCTTGAAAAGCTGCTTATGTCCGATGTTGAGGATATTCCTCCAAAGGAATTTAACGTGTATGATGACATTAAGGGAAAACTTATGAACAGGGGAGTACCCGAAGAAGAGATCGCTTTCATACACGATTATGAAACTGCTGAACAGAAGCAGAAGCTCTTTGATAAAATGAATGCCGGAGAGGTCAGAATACTGCTCGGCTCAACGCAGAAATGCGGTGCGGGTATGAATGCGCAGGCGAAAATGATTGCTTTACATCATTTAGACTGTCCGTTACGTCCGTCTGATGTTGAACAACCCAAAAGGAACACCGAAAAACACAATCAAACAAGCCGTAATATATTGAACAAATACGCACAAAACCAAATAACAAACGCCGATTTTACGCTATTTTTCAATACCGCCGCATATCCTCCCACCCCGGGAAGATATACGGCGGTATTGTTTCACCGCTCATTTTCCTTGACTATCCCCCCACAATACTATATAATATAAGTAACCCCAACAAATCCGAAACGAGGTGCAATTATGGAAGAAAAGACCATAACATTTATATCAAAGAGAAATACCTATACTATCCCGATAAGCAAAATACTGTATTTGACAATGAAAAAGCAGGACGCATTTATCCACGTTGCCGACGGTCGGGTGCTGAAAACACGAATGACCCTGAATGAGTTTTCGGAGAAATACGGAGAAGATTTTATAAGGCTGAATCGTGGCTGCCTTGTTTCGGCAATGGCGATATACAGCGTAGATAAGACAATAATGCTCAGCAACGGCGAGGTGCTTTCGTATTCTTCCTACCACAAAAAGGAGATACTGTCGAAATTCCGAAGCAAGCAGCAGATGATAATCGAAAGGCTTGCGGATAATGACAATCCCTCGGACAATGAAGCATATTACGAGCATTACAAGTGCTTTGACAATATCCCCATTGCCTTTGCGGACATTGAAATGGTGTTCAATGAGGAAAGTCAGGCGGTGGATTGGATATTCCGTTACGGAAATGAAGCTCTTGCAGACCTTGAAAACTGTCCGCTTGAACAGCTGATAGGCAATACTTTCAGCAGTATTTTTTCCAATATGGATAAAAAGTGGCTCAGAAGCTATGAACATTCGGCACTTTACGGCGAGACCCTTGAGATAATCGACTACAGCCCCGAGATAGACAAGTCCCTTCGGATAATCTGTTTTCCCACTTTTAAGGGGCATTGCGGCTGTATGCTTTTTGATATATCAAGAACAAAGCTTTCGGGGGATAAAACGGCAGGCGAAAATGCCATTTTAATGTACTTACAGAAGATGATTAACCTGTAATTTTGATATAATATGCACAATAAAATTCACTGATAAATCCATTGCATTTGTGAAATGATACGAAATTTTCTGCCCTGCTTGAATCGAACTTCATTCGTTCCAAGTAGGGCGGTTTTGTTGAGCTTTCAAATCGCGTTCATTCCATATTTTTTCGAGAACAGGAAAATTTTTGTTGACAAAATAAAAGTGACATATTATAATTTATTATGTGTAGATACGTTACAGCTTGTATAACATTTATAAAACAAGCAATACAAATCAGAACTATCGGACACAGGCATAAAAGAAATTTTGTATGTAATACTGAAAGGAAGGATAAATTTGAAGAAAGAAAAGCTAAAACGCATAGCCAGACGGATAACCGCATTTGCGGCGGCTGTGGCTATGTCAGCGACATTCACATTCCCGGCGGAGGTCGGGGACGGATTTTTTGACGGCTTCGGCAATGCTATTGTGGCGAGTGCGGAGGAATCAACCGGCGATTTTACGGTTACGGGCGGTACATATGGCACGGACTACAGCTACGAAAGCAATGTGCTGACTATTCTCACAGAAACACCGCTATATATAAAAGTATAACATCTTTCAGGCTCTTTGGATAAGGGCTTTAAAGGCGTTTTTTGATTTTGGAGAAAGGAATGTTGAGAGGAGACGGCTATGAAAAGAGTAATCAAAAGTATAGTTGTAACGGTAATGTCAATAATGCTTATATTTGCAATGGGCATAACAGTGTCGGCAATGCAGATATTTGTAAAGACAGTTAATGGCAAGACTATTACTATAGAGGTCGAGCCGACGGACAGTATAGAAGCTATTAAGGGTAAGGTACAAGAGAAGGAAGGAATTCCTCCGGATATGCAAAGGCTTTTGTTTGCCGGCAAACAGTTGGATGAGGGCAAGACCCTTTCGGATTACAATATTCAAAAAGAAAGCACACTTCATCTTGAACTGAAAAAATGCAGGATATTTACTGTAATGGGCGGAACGGAAGGCTCGGATTACGAGTATGCAGACAATGTGCTGACTATTCTCACAGAAACACCGCTGACAATTTCAGGTACAACAACGACAGACCGAATTGAAGTGGCAGACGGTGTTTCTGCAAATATCACCCTTGCAGGGGTGAATATTGACGTTTCATCTTCAAATTACACTGCCGCATTCAAAATTGCGGACGACAGCACGGGAAGTGTCACCATAACCCTTGCGGACGGCTCCGAAAACACGCTGATAAGCGGCTTTTGTTGCGCAGGCTTGCAGAAGAACGGAGATGGAGAGGGCATAGGCAAGCTGACCATTAAGGGCGGCACAAAGGGCACAGGCAAGCTTACCGCAAACGGCGGCAAATATGGCGCAGGCATAGGCGGCAGCTTCCAATATTCCGGTTCAAATATCACCATAAGCGGCGGCACTGTTACCGCAACCGGCGGCAACTCTGGCGCAGGCATAGGCGGCGGCGATCGAGGCTCCGGTTCAAATATCACCATAACCGGCGGTTCTGTAAAGGCTATTGCAGGAACAGGCGGAAACGCTATCGGCGGCGGCAACGACGCAGTTACCCCCACAAACGGCACAGACAATGTATACCCGATCACCATAGCAAACCCCGACGGCGCAGATATTATGATCAACAACAATGACTACCCTGATGAACACACCTATTATGACACTGCAAGTTCACAGAATGTTACGGAAAAGAAGATATACGCATATCTCCCTGCAAAGTCCATGACAGCTCCAAACGAGGTAACGGTAGGTGAAGTCACAACCAAGTGGCTCTATGATGAGAACGCTTCAAATTGGAGAAAATTTATTACTGTTCCCGATGAAGATGACACCGAATTTACCTACAACGGCAATGAGCAGGAATATGCGGTTTCCGAAAGCGATGATTACACCGTTACGGGCAATAAGCAGACAAATGCAGGCAGTTATGATGTAACTGTTGCACTTGCTGACAAGGAAAATACGATATGGAGCGACGGAACGACCGATGATCTGTCCTACGATTTTGTGATAGACAAGGCAATCCCCACCATTACCGTAACCGCAAGCCCCGCATCGGATATTGCAGGAAAGACCATTACGGTAACAGCCAAGGCGGAAAATCCCCATAACACCGCACTTACAGATGTTCCCACACCCACCCTTACATATAAGGTAGGCGAAAGCGGCACGGGAACAGCATTCACAGGCTCCTTTGTTATTCCCGAAGGCACACCTAACGGCACAATCATTACCATTACAGCCGCAACCGCCGAAAATGACAACTATCTGGCAGGAACAGGCACAGCCACAGTGACCGTCACCGACTGTCAGCATACCGATAAAACAACAGAATGGGAAAAGGACAGCACAGGGCATTGGCATATCTGTAACTACTGCGGCGCAGAGCTTGACAAGGCAGAGCATACCTACAGCAAATGGACTATCACAACTCCCGCAACTTCCAATGCAAACGGCAAAAAGGAACGCAGCTGCACAGAATGCGGATATGTGCAGGAGGGCACGGTAATTTATGGCGGAGACGAGACAACGGGAGATATGGAAAATGGAACAGACCCCGACACTAATGCTTGTCATGCAGACCTTGAGCTTACCGATGAGGATATCATAAGCAAGATACCTCTTACACCCGAGGAGCTTGAAGCTATCGAAAACGGCGCAGATCTGGAAGTTTATATGGTAGTCATAGACTATTCGGAAAAGGTTCCCTCTGCGGATAAGGCTCTTGCCGAATCTGTTCTTACGGGAGATATGCAGATAGGAATGTACATTGACGTAACCCTGTTCGTTAAGGTGGGAGACAATGACCCCAGAGCTGTGACCGAGACAAACGGCGATCTGAAGATAACCTTTGAGATGCCCGAAAAGCTCATTAACACCGATGAAAATGTGACAAGAGAGTATTTTATCATTCGTGTACACAGCGGAAATGTGGCGATCCTTGACTGCGCATATGATAATACAACAGCAAAGGGCAGCTTTGTTACTGACAAGTTCTCGACCTATGCAATTGCATACAGGGACATTGAAGAGGAAGAGCCTGCTCCCGAACCTGAAAAGACTGTTTACTATCCCGTTATCACAAGCGGAAATGTTGTTGCAGATAAGTCTTATGCTGCTGCGGGACAGACAGTTAATGTTACCGCGGGCTTTGGCTATGACATCATCGTAACAGACGCAAACGGACGTCAGATAGCAAAAATAACCGACAAGGGCAGCTTTACAATGCCTGCTTCAAAGGTATATGTAACAGCCGTTCAGAACGAGACATTTGCTCTTATGGCAACCGCTTGGAATCAATCTTATGTTTACTCCTATGACGCTGATATGAATAAGATCAAGGTAAATTCCACCAAGAAGCGTGGCGTTATCATCATAAATCTTGGTGAGGAATATGCAGGCAAATCATTCACAATCTACAGCGGCAGAAAGAGTACCAATGTCAAAGTCACCGAAGGCGTACTCGATGAAAAGGGTAAATTTGTATTTGAGGTTCCCGACGGAAGAAATTACACACTTATTGTTGAGGACTAATCCTTATATAACTGTATAACACGCAAAATCCGGGCTGCTTATTATGGCAGCCCGGATTTTTGTCTGTGACCTCTTGAAAAAATAAATAAAATGTGGTATAATGATAATGATAAATGAGAGGAGAAAGACCGATGTCAAGAGATGTTGTATCCGCAAAGCTGGATATCATTTTCAAGAAAATTTTCACCGATAATAAGGATATGCTCCATTCCTTTGTTGCAGATATGCTTGACGTTCCGCAGGAGAGTATTTCCGATATAATCATTACTAATCCCGAGCTGCCGCCTGAAACATTATCAGATAAATACAGCAGACTTGACCTCAGCCTTGAAGTAAACAAAAATCCTTTAAATGTGGAAATTCGATTTGATAGTGAAACAGATTATCGACACATATCTTCGCTTGAATGGGCAAAACAATGTTTTTCTGAAGCTGAGCGTGATAATTCGGCTCAGTGTATCATAGTTGTAAATATCAATGCAATCAATGAATCAAAAAATGAGAGCAGTTGTGCAAAAATTGCTTCAGTAATTGATAAAAAAGACAACTCCCATCGTGATATGATGACTATTCATGACTATAGAATATATGGAATTGACAAATATCTGAATACTATTTATAAATTATCAAGAAATGCAGATAATGAGAATGTTGTAAACTTTCAGACAAGCTTTCCTGTCATTCAGAAAGCAATAAAAACAACATACGATATGTCAGAGGACACGAAAATCCGAGAGTATGCCCGTATGCGTGAAAAGGCTTTGCACGATGAAGCTTCTGCACTCAAAAATGCTAAGGCTGAGGGCGAAGCCATAGGCGCTAAAAAGACCGAAGAAGCAATTATTTCCAAACTCAAAGCCTATGGAATGACAGATGAACAGATAAAAGCAGCACTTTCATAACACAACCGCATATATTTCAAAAAGCCGTACAGCGTTTTGTACGGCTTTTTTCATTTGTTATCCATATCCTCGTGCAGCTGCTCCGCCAAGTCCCTCAAATCCTGCTCCCACTCAATAAGCTGAGCGGAAAAAGCTCTGACCTCAGGGACAGGTAATCGACAAGAGCATTGCCGAGAAGGACAATCGCATAGCCGAGCTTACGGACAAGGCTGCTGCATTTGAAAATTTTGCAGAAAGGCTGAATATGCTGTTTGCGGTATTTGAGGATAACGCTAATATCGGCATAGTGAAGAAGGTTGCATCTGCCATTTGGAGCAAGAAGTAAACGCATTGCTTGAAATAGGTTTACAGGAGGGGGTTGCTTGATTATCACAAGTGCAGAAAAAGTACAGGGTTTAGTTCTATTGTGCATACAATTTTTAAATCAGTTAAACAATTATTATTCTTCAGCAGATTATGACTATATCATTGTTTTATCAATATATTTTGTCAGCTTGTATGCCAGCAAATCAATGGTATATGATATTGTCAATATCCCTTGACACATTTTCCACCCAAAATGCAAAATAAGTATGGAATCAGCTCTCCGAAATGGAACAAATATCCATGGAGCGTAGCGGAATGGATATTTGTTCCATTTCGGGCGTCGCCCGGTCAGGC
>NZ_JBNMJV010000068.1:0-8043 GCF_050874005.1 Huintestinicola sp. | reverse complement strand
TACTCCGAAGTGCTTTGATAGAGTTAATTGTAGTAACTTGGAGTTTCTTAGAGTTGTTCATAGTAACCTGTAGTTGTTTGGAGTCGGATCATTTTGTCCGTCTCCCTTTTTATTTGTCTGGGGGATTGGTTGGCGGATACTGATAATCAGTATATTATTACCTATCGCGCATCTATATTTGATAATATAGACGCTTCAAAAAAAGATGCTGCAAAAGATGATGAAATAAAACGTCTGAAAGATGAAATAACAGCATTACATCAAAGAGATGTTGAGCTTATGGAACTTAAGAGAGAGGTTACAGAATTAAAGAAATTGCTTAAGGAAAAAGAAGAAATAATCAAGTCAATAAACTCATCTTCCAGAAAATCAATATCCATTATTACTAACACTACAAATAGAAACTAAGAGACGCGTTCCAAAGAGTAAAAACCTTTGGAATGCGTCATTTTTTTATCTTATTGGAATTATTAACAAAGTATAAACAAGTAGCTGAAGTCACTACAATATTAGACATATTCTAAAGTTGTTATAAGGCAAGACACTTTGCAGCATTAAGCTGGCTTTGGAAAAGGCTGTTTCCGAGGGGAAAAAGAGGATAATCTATGTTATCCCATACACGAGCATTATTGAGCAGACGGCGAATATTTTTAATGAGCTATTCGGAGATGTGCTTCCCGTGGTTCAGCACCATTCAAACTACTGTCCCGATGAGGACGATGAGAATGGGCTTACCGCTGACAAACTGAAACGGGTTTGCGAAAACTGGGACGCTCCTCTCATTGTCACCACAAATGTGCAGTTTTTTCAGAGCTTTTATCACCGCAAAAGCAGCAGGCTGAGAAAGCTTCACAATATTGCCGACAGCGTTATTGTTTTTGATGAGGTGCATATGATGCCTATACCTTTTTTACAGCCTTGTCTCAGGGCGGTGGGGTATGCGGTAAAATATCTTGGCAGCGAGGCGTTCTTTCTGTCGGCTACTATGCCCGATTTCGGGGAGCTTTTCGGAAAATATGCTAAGGGCTGCGAATATGACGAGCTTATTTCCGACAAGTCGGAGTTCGGGTCTTTCAGGAACTGCGGATTTAAGTTTCTGGGGCAGACAGCCTGGGAAAGGCTTGCTCATATGTCCGAGGAAAATGACAGCTCTCTTATTATCGTTAACAGCAGAAAGTCCGCAGGCAGGCTTTATGATATGTGCAGGGGTATGGACAGGAAGGTATACTGTTTGTCTACATATCTTACTCCTAATGACCGAACAAGGCTTATTGCTGAGATACGTGAGTCACTTCACAGCGGCGATAAGATAACCGTTATTTCCACCTCACTTATCGAGGCGGGCGTTGACCTGGATTTCCGGGCGGTGTACAGAGAAATTGCAGGTATTGACAGCATTTTGCAGTCTGCAGGTCGGTGCAATCGTGAGGGTAAAAAAGATAACTGCTTTACCTATATTTTTATTGGTGAAGATGGTATGCCGAAGGGTGATCTTGAAATGAAAGCTCAGATATCAAAGGGGCTTCTTGAGAGCGGTAAGGATATTGCTGAGCCGGAGGTCATCACCGAGTATTATAGCAGGCTTTACCGTTTCAGGGAAGATGTTATTGTCGAAAATACCATATCAAACGGCGTGAAAGCTATTGATCAGATACCGTTCAAGGATTACAGCGAGAGATTTGACAATATGATAGACGGGGACACGGTGGGAATTGTCATTCCCTGCAAGGAAAACAAAGAGCTGCTTGAAAAGCTGACCTTCGGGGACAGAGGGGTTCTCAGAAAGCTGCAGAGATATACGGCGACAGTTTATTTTTACGAGTTTCGTGATATGCTGGATAGGGGCGTTATCGGGGATATGGGTACGGGTGTTTACAGGCTTACGGTTCCCGGGCTTTACAGCAGAGACAGGGGACTTGACACAAGCGGCAATACGATAAATGTAATTTGAAAGGAATGATAAAATTGGGCTATGGATTTAAGATAATTGCTGATGGGGATTATGCTTGCTTTACAAGACCGGAGCAAAAAATAGAAAGAGTGAGCTATGATGTTCCCACTCCGGGGGCGCTTGAGGGTATGATAAAATGCATTTACTGGAAGCCGGCGATCAGGTATGTAATAGACCGTCTGGTGGTTTTTAATCCTATTGAATTTGAGAATATCAGGCGCAATGAGGTCAAGGAAAAGATATCCTTTAATAAGGTGAAAAGTGCTATGAACGGCGGCGAAAGCCCCGAGATATACACCAAGGAAAACATCAGTCAGAGGGCGGGAATGGTACTGAAAAATGTTCGGTACGGCATTGAATTTCACTTTGAGCTGACGGGGATAAAAAGCGACAATGAGGACGAGGGCGAGGAGAAGCATTACAATATCCTGCTGAGACGTCTCAGAAACGGTCAATGCTTCAAGCAGCCTGTTTTCGGGTGCAGGGAGTTTTCCGTTAAAAGCATAAGGCTTGTTGACGAGTTTCCTCTTGATGAGATATCGCCTGCGCTGGCGGGGGACAGAGACCTGGGAATTATGCTTTACGGTATGAAATTCAAGGACGGGGGCATTCCCGTTAACGGCAAATTTTCCGACGATGCGGACGCTGTTTATTATCACCCTCATCTGATAGACGGGGTCATTGATGTGGCAAGGTACAGGAGGGATACGCTATGCTTATAAAGGCGCTGTGCGATTTTTATGATGTGCTGGCGGCGGAGGGGAAGGTCATCGAAAAGGGTTTTTCCGCTGTTCCTATACAGTATGCTGTTTCGCTTTCACCCGAGGGAAGGATAACGGGCATTACGGACATACGGCGGGAAAGGACTGTTACCGACAAGAAGGGAAAGGTCAAAACGGAGTACGAGCCTGTTATGTGCAGGTTCCCTTTCAGGGAAAAATCCACGTCAATTAAGGCTTACAGAATTGACCACAGAGGGAAGTATATTTTCGGGCTTTCCTATGACCCCGACACCAACACTCTTTCGGTGACAGACAAGCTTGCCAATGACAAATTCAAGGAGAAAAATCTTGAGTTTATCGAGGGTATGGACGAACCTTTGGTAAATGCTTTCAGAAATTTTCTGACAGACTTTGTTCCCGAAGATGAAACGGAAAATCCGTTAATTCTGAGTCTCGGAAAAAATCTTAAAGACGCAGGATTTTATTTTATACAGGATGGATTTGCAGGTAAGCCTCTTCAGGAAGCGGACTGTATTGTACAGAAAATACGCTCAGAAAATGCAGCAGAGGAAAGCTCCGATGATGACGAGATTTGTGCGGTATCGGGCAAAAGAGGAAAGATTGCTCAGCTTCATAATAACGTCAAGGGTATTCTCGGTCAGAAAGCAGGCACCTTCGTATGCGTTAACAGCACGGCAGGGGAGTCCTACGGGAAAACAAAGGCTTACACAAGCAATATTTCCGAGGAGTCGATGTCCAAATATACGGAGGCTTTCAACTATCTTACGTCTCACACCGACCCCAACACTCAGAAATTTACAAACAAGGCTTATATTGACTCGATGACGGTCATATTCTTCGCCGCAGACAAAAATTCGGAAAAGGAGGACGCTTTCCTGCGGTTCTTTGCCTTTGACGACAGCATAAATGCAGATAAGCTTGAGCCTCAGATACAGTCGGTTATGGCACATATACAAAAGGGCGACGCTCTGGACATAAACGAGATAGTAACGGACGGTTCGGCGGATTATTATGTGGCGGGACTTGTTCCTAACTCCTCGAGAGTTTGTATGAAATTCTGTTACAGAGATTCATTCGGAAAGATACTTGAAAATGTGCTGAGACATCAGAGGGATATTTCTATGGGTTCGGGAGACAAGCCTGTTACCGTATCTCAGCTTACGGCTGAGCTTGTATCGCCCGTTTCGAAGGAGCAGGCTCCGCCGCCTCTTATATCGGCTCTGATGGACAGTATCTTTTTAGGGCGAAGATATCCCGACAGTCTGCTGGCGGCAGTGATAAACAGAGTAAAGACAGACAGCGATACCGAGGACAAGCCCTACAGAAAAATAAATTCAAGGCGTGTCGGAATTATAAAGGCGTGCCTTAACAGAAATTATAAGGAGGAATTTACAGTGGCACTTGACGAAAACAGAAAGGATAAGGCGTATCTCTGCGGACGGCTTTTCGCTGTTCTTGAGAAAATTCAGAGGGACGCTCAGGGAGACCTGAATTCAACCATTAAGGACTCTTATTTTGCGGCTGCCTGCTCAAAGCCTTCGGTTGTTTTTCCAAGACTTATGATGCTGGCTCAGAACCATCTCAAAAAGCTGGACAGCGATTATTACAACTATCTTATGGGAGAGATAATAAATCTTATGGAGGGGAATTTCCCGTCCGCTCTTTCCATTGAGGAGCAGGGTGCGTTTATAATCGGTTATTATCAGCAGTTTTTCCTCAAAAAGAAAGCTGCTGAGGGTTCGGATAAATAATGATATTGTGATTTGAAAGGAAGTTTTTATTATGTCAGCTATTGAAAACAGATACGAATTTGTAATGCTCTTTGATGTTGAGAACGGCAACCCCAACGGTGACCCCGATGCGGGTAATCTCCCGAGAATTGACTCGGAAACTGCTCACGGCATTGTGACAGACGTTTGCCTCAAGAGAAAGATACGCAATTTTGTGGAGATATTCAAGGAGGGTGAGCCGGGCTATAACATTCTTATCAAGGCAGACCGTTCTCTTAATTCCAAGTTTACTGCAGCTTATGAGGAGTGCGGTCTTGAAAAGAAGCAGAAGGGCAAAAATGCCGATGATGTGGAGCGGGCAAGAAAGTATATGTGCGAAAATTACTTTGATGTACGTACATTTGGCGCTGTAATGAGTACGGGTGACGACCCCTGCGGAATTGTAAGAGGTCCTGTTCAGATAAATTTCGCAAAGAGCCTTGACCCTGTTTTTGAGCAGGATATTACCGTTACAAGACAGGCTATTACTACAGACGGCGATTTCAATGACAAGGGCAAGCGCACGGAAATGGGCAAAAAGCATTATGTTCCTTACGGACTTTACCGTGCAGAGGGCTATATTTCGGCAATGCTTGCTCAGAAGGTCACAGGCTTTTCCGAGGACGATCTGGAGCTTTTATGGACTGCAATAATCAATATGTTTGAGCACGACAGAAGCGCTGCAAGGGGAAAGATGTGTATGAGAAAGCTGTATGTTTTCAAGCATTCAAATGCTCTTGGAAACTGTCCTGCACATATCCTGACCGACAAGATAAGCTGCACATTTACTCCCACCGAGGAAAAGCGTGTTCCCAGAAGCTTTTCGGACTATGTTATCACCGTTGACAGAAATATGCCCGAAGGTGTTGAGCTGATTGAAAAGCTGTGATAAACGTTCCGTCAATATCAGGGCGATACAGCATTTTCTGTATTGCCCGAGGCGGTTCGGGCTTTTGGAAATAAACGGGGACTGGGCGGAAAATGCTTCGGTGGTAATGGGAAATATTATCCACGAACGTGTACACAGCGGTGAACGGGGAATGTGCAGGAACGGGTATTCAATGACGGCTGTGACCTTGTACAATGACGAGCTGGATATTTACGGCGTCTCCGACTGCATTGAGTTCGCTCCCGACAAAAACGGTGACTACATAGGCAAAGACGGGAAAAATTATACGGTGACGTTAGTTGAGTATAAGCCTACTCGTCCTAAAAATGGCGAGATATCTCTGCCCGATGCGGTGCAGGTTTTTGCTCAGAAGCTTTGCGCTGACAAGGTTTTTGGCTGTAACTGCAAAGGGGCGGTTTATTATGCAGACGTCAGGAAACGTACTGTTCTGCCCTTTGACAGCGAGTATGATAAATACTATGAGCGTGTAACGGGGCTTATTTCTCAGATGAGGGATATTCTCGAAAGCGGAGAGATACCTCTTCGTAAAAAGGGTCAGCGCTGCAGCGGCTGTTCTCTGGAAAATGTATGTATGCCAAAATGCGAAAGCTACAGCGTGAAGGATAATATCCGTCAGATGCTGGCGGAGTGAGGGGTGATAGAGATAAAAAAACTGCTGAATACTCTTTATATTACCGAGGAGGACGCTTATCTGTCTCTGGACGGGGAAAATATCGTTATTAAGATGTCCGATGAGCAGGTGTTCCGTATGCCTTTTGCAAATCTGGAGTCTGTGTTCTGCTTTTCATACCTTGGCTGTTCTCCTGCTTTGATGGGAAAGCTGTGTGAATGTGGGATTGCGCTGAATTTTATCTCTCCTCAGGGCAGATTTTTGGGAAGACTTCAGGGAACGACAAGAGGAAATGTTCTGCTTAGGACTGCTCAGATAAAGCTGTTTTCCGGGGAGGAGGACGCTATCAACCAAAAAACTCTCGGGCTTATCAGAAATACTGTGGCGGCAAAGCTTGCAAATTCCTGCGCTGTCCTTAAAAGGTCGCTCAGGGATTATCCCGAGATTGATAATGACGGTTCGGTGAGTGCTTGTATCCGCCGTCTCGGTGAGTCTGCGGAGGCTGTTTTCGGATATAACGACAAGCTTGAGATCCTCGGAGCGGAGGGCAGTGCGGCTAAGGCTTATTTTGATGTGTTTGACCGTATGCTTGTGAAGCAGAGGGAGGATTTCAGAATGGCATACCGCACGAAGCGTCCGCCTCTTGACAGGATAAATGCTCTGTTATCTTACTTGTATACCATTTACACCTGCGATTTTGCGGCGGCTCTTGAAAGTGTGGGGCTTGACAGTTATGTTGGGTATTATCACGAGCTGCGGCCCGGGCGGAGCTCTCTTGCCTGCGATCTTGTAGAGGAGGCAAGGTTCATTATCGAGAGACTTGTTTTAACTATCATAAATCTCAGGCAGATCAAGGCGGAGGATTTCGAGACTCAGGTAAGCGGGGCTGTTATGCTCACTAAGGAAGGCAAGAAAAAAGTCTTGACCTTATGGCAGGAGAAAAAGCGGTCCGTAATAGTTCATCCGTATCTTAAACAGAAGATACCTTTGGGCCTTCTGCCCTTTGTTCAGAGCAGTTTGCTTGCTAAATTTATCAGGGGTGAAATTGATGAGTATCCGTCGTTTTTGCTGAAGTGACGGGGGTGTTTTCGGTTTGATGGTTTTAGTGAGTTATGATGTTTCCACAACGGATAAGGCAGGCAGGACGAGACTCAGAAAAATCGCCAAGGAATGTGTGAATTACGGTCAGCGTGTACAGAATTCGGTTTTCGAGATAGATGTGGATTACGGCACATTTCTGAAAGTCAAGGACCGTTTGCTGAAAATTATTGACAATTCCCGTGACAGCCTGCGTATATATTATCTGGGTAACAAATGGCAGAATAAGATAGAGCATTTCGGGGTCAAGGAGACCTATGATCCCGAGGGGGTTATTATTCTGTAGGTCTGCGAAGTCCGGTTGATGTCGGATAAGTGCAGGTGAGTTATATCATTTTGTGTATATTATTGTAGAATATACAATAATATATACATTTATATTGTCTTGTCCGCTCCACTTATGGGTGGCGGCTCTATTTTAGCACTACATATAGAGTCGCACCCCGTGTGGGGTGTGTGAGTTGAAATTGAACAGTTGAAATCCGCATACAGTTTCTCCAAGTCGCACCCCGTGTGGGGTGTGTGAGTTGAAATTGCGGCGGCTCTGGCTTCATCGAAAGTGTCAAATGGTCGCACCCCGTGTGGGGTGTGTGAGTTGAAATGGATATGGCGTATTTAACGGCAGAGGAATTTCTGCGTCGCACCCCGTGTGGGGTGTGTGAGTTGAAATAATCCAAGCACCTCTGCCTTTGCCTTTGGGGACAGTCGCACCCCGTGTGGGGTGTGTGAGTTGAAATCCTGAGAGCGGTATTAACATCATCGGGGAATGCGTCGCACCCCGTGTGGGGTGTGTGAGTTGAAATTTGCAAAATTGTTGTATGACGTACTGATGAAACCGTCGCACCCCGTGTGGGGTGTGTGAGTTGAAATGCGGCGTACCTGCTGGATTTGTACGGCGGTGAACGTCGCACCCCGTGTGGGGTGTGTGAGTTGAAATTGCTCTGTCAAGCCGATCCTTTAGG
>NZ_JBNMJV010000067.1:0-8384 GCF_050874005.1 Huintestinicola sp. | reverse complement strand
TCATAGTAAAAGTTTCGTCCACCTTTTCAAAGGTGGCAGGGGTCAAGGGGGCGGCGCCCCTTGTCGCCCTTCCGCAATGATAAACAAAGTTTATCTGCGAAATCTCCTTTATCCTTCAAAAACGGAGCAAGGGGTGAGAAATGCGACAGCATTTCGAGGGGAGGCGAATACGACCGCCTCCCCTTCTTACGAATTTATGCAAACTAACCCTCAAAAACGTTCCGGTGGAACGTTTTTGACAGAGCAAATTCTTTATAAGTTTGTGCAGATTATACAATTGTCATTTCTTTTTCAACAGACTGAGCCGCCTTTGACTATGCCAAAGGCGGCTGTGTTTGTATAAGTTTATTATGCTACCGTATCAAACAGACTTCCCTTGGAGTCTGTCTCCGTTCCGACGGAAAAATCAGGCTCATTTTTCGCCTTTGTGACTGTCCGTGTCTCGCCTCCGGCGATGTAGGGCTTTCCGCACTCGGGGCATATGCCCGTTTTAAGCACAACGGTCTGGGAGACCACTTCCCTGCCTTCTCTGGCAGCTTTTGCCTGATTGCGGTAAACGTGCTCCATCTCGTGACCACGGACAGCTGCCGCAGCCGCTTCGGGAGCTATTTTCGATGCTGTCTTGAAGGAAACTCCGGGATCGTCGGAGCCGTCCTGATATTTGCGGTTCTTGCAGGTCTGACATTCGCCGTTTTCTTCCCGGAGCTTCTCAAGCCTGCTTTCGAGGGTGCTTATCCGCCTGTCGAGAGCGGCTATTTTGTTTGCTAAAGCGTTTTTGTCCGTAACCTTGTTTTTTGCGCCGGCAAATTCTTCACGCTGCTTTTTAAGCTCTGTAAGCTTTCGCTGTATATTTGTGCCCGTGTCTCCGCCCGAGGTAAATCCCCCGAGAGCGGCGGTGCCTGTTCCAATAGGCGATATTCCCATACATTTCCCCTCCCCTGCAATGTTTTTTCTATTATAACATATCGCAGCAGAAATTACAAGGGGAGAAAGTGAAAATTAACGTTTCCTTTACGCTTCCGCCTTTTTGCCCATATTGACCCTGCTGCGTATCACAGCCGCAAGACCGAAAGCCAGCACAACGGAAATAACGTCTTTGAGCAGATAGGGAACGCATACCAGCAGCACGCTCTGCCAGAAGCCGCCCTGCTTGATGAGCGTAAACTGCACCGCACCGCAGAGATGGCAGATAAGAAGTCCTGCAACGCCAAGAAGTATGGCAGGGATCTTTTTCGTCTTGTCCATACCCAGACCGCAGAAAAATGCCATAAAAATAAAGCCCCAGATAAATCCGCCCGCAGGACCCGTAATAGACCCGAGACCGCCCTTGAAATTGGCAAATACGGGCACGCCCACCGCACCGATAAGCACATATACAGCCGCAGAAATAGTTCCGAGCTTCATTCCCAGGGTGTAGCCTGCCAGCGCCACCGCAAAGGTCTGGAGCGTTATAGGCACGCCCGAGGGGAGAGGTATCGCCACCTGTGCAAGCACGGCTATCACAGCCGCAAACATTCCGGTAAACGCCATATCCTTTGCACTCAGCTTCTTTTTCGCATCACTCATAAAAAATGCCTCCTTTTTTCATTGCCTGTTTATAATAGCATATCGGGAAATATTTGTCAACATATAATTTGACGCCAGTTTACAATATTTCCGCTTTTTACTTTGATTTAATAAATTTGGTGTTTCCCTTTGATTTATTTTACAGAAATTGCAAATCGGTTGACATTAAAACGTGCCGAAAATCGGTTGACGTTGGGATAAAATTATGATAAACTTTGATTAACGCTATGGGAAAAAATATAGAAAGGAATGACCAATATGACCGAAAAGCAGCTGTCGGAGCTTTTGCAGGATATGACACTTTCGGAAAAAGTAATGCAGCTTGTTCAGCTCAACGGCGATTTTTACGGCGGAGCAGATCTGCTCACAGGACCTGCCGCCGCCTTTCACCTCACAGAAAATGAGCCATATCGTGTCGGAAGTGTGCTGAGCGAGCACGGAGCGGCGCATTTAAAGGCGCTGCAGGACAAATTTATTGCCGAGCAGCCCCACCATATCCCTGCAATGTTTATGGCGGACGTTATCCACGGCTATAAGACTGCATTTCCCGTTCCCATTGCCCTTGGAGCAAGCTTTGACCCTGAGCTTGCAGAGGAGACTGCCGTAATTGCAGCAAAGGAAGCTTCTGCGGCAGGCATACACGTTACCTTTTCGCCAATGGCGGATCTTGCCCGTGACAGCCGCTGGGGACGGTGTATGGAAAGCTTTGGTGAGGACCCCTGTCTTAATTCCCGTATGACTGCCGCTATGGTAAGGGGCTTTCAGGGGGAAAACTGCGGAGACAAGGGAAAAGTCGCATCCTGCTTCAAGCATTTTGCCGCCTATGGAGCGGTGCAGTCGGGCAGGGATTATAACGTTGCGGAGCTTTCGGAAAGAACCCTTTTCGAGGACTATCTTCCTGCCTACGAGGCGGCGGTTAATTCGGGAGCGGAGATGGCTATGACCGCATTCAACACTCTTGACCGTGTTCCCTGCACCATATCCCAAAAGCTTCTGCGTGACGTTCTCAGGGATAAAATGGGGTTTGAGGGCGTTCTTATCAGCGATTACAACGCCATTGGAGAGACGGTCATTCACGGTGCGGCGGAGGACAGCCGTGACGCCGCCGAAAAAGCAATAAATGCGGGCGTGGATATTGATATGATGTCCGACTGCTATCTGAATGATCTTGAGAAGCTTGTAAAGAGCGGCGAGGTGTCCGAAAAAACGGTTGACGAGGCTGTAATGCGTGTTCTGAGACTCAAAAACAAGCTGGGGCTTTTTGAAGATCCCTGCAAGGACGCTTCCGAGGAGGATGAAAAACGGCTTTGCTGCTGCAAAGAGCATATGGAGCTGTCCCGAAAAGCGGCTGCGGAATGTATCGTGCTGCTCAAAAACAACGGCATACTCCCTCTCAAGGCAAAGAAAATTGCGGTCATAGGCTCCCTCTGCGAGAGCAGGGATATCGTAGGCTCCTGGGCAATTTTTGCGGACAACTCAAAAACCGTAACTCTGAGAGCCGCTCTCGAGGAGCTTTGCCCCGATATTGAATTTGAATTTCTCCCACAGGATATCCCCGATGAAAAAGCCCTTGCTGCCGCAGAAAAAGCGGAAGCTGTGATCCTTGCCCTGGGCGAAGATCAGCTTGGAACGGGAGAGTCAAGAAGCCGCACGGACATATCTCTCCCCGAGGAGCAGAAGCGGCTGTTTGAAAAAATTTCCGAGGTAAATCCCAATACAGTCGTTCTGCTTTTCGGCGGCAGACCCCTTGCCATTCCGGAAATTGCCGAAAAAGCGGCGGCGATCATAGAGCTGTGGCTCCCGGGCACCGCAGGCTGTCTCGGAGCGGCGGATATCCTTTCGGGAAAGATCTCTCCCTCGGGCAGGCTTTCGATGAGTTTCCCATATTGTACGGGACAGCTCCCCATAAGCTACAGCGCATTTAACACGGGCAGACCAAAGGACGATAATTCCAAAGGATTTATACCATTCATCTCCAATTATATGGACGCCCCCAATATCCCGTTATATCCCTTCGGATATGGACTTTCCTACACAAGCTTTGAATACTCACCCGTGACCCTTGACAGCAATGTCCTTACGGCAGGCGGTGGGATAACCGCAGATGTCAGGGTGAAAAACACGGGCGACAGAGCGGGAAAGGAGGTCGTTCAGCTTTATATCCGTGATGTTAAGGGCAGCGTTGTCCGTCCGCTGAGAGAGCTTAAAGATTTTAAGAAAATATCCCTTGCCCCGGGAGAGGAACAGACCGTTTCATTTGAGATAACCGAGGATATGCTGAGATTTTACGATATCAATATGGAGCGCACCGCCGAAAAGGGCAGCTTTATACTTTATATCGGGCCCGACAGCACAACGGAAAATTCGGCGGAGTTCAGACTGATATGAAAAAGAAAAAAATCCTCCGCTTTATCCCCGCATTTGTGATAATGGCTGTCATATTTTTCTTTTCAGCCCAGACGGGGGACGAATCAACGGTACTGAGCGACGGAGTAGTTTCTGCGGCTGCGGGAGAGGAAAATGTAGGCAGCGAGCTTCTTACGGTGATAGTAAGAAAGAGCGCACATTTTCTTGAATATGCCGCTTTGGGAGCGGCGATGTATTTCGGAATGAGAGGCGTGGGAAAGGACGAAAGACAGGCAAAACGGCTGCTTTTATCCGCTGCTTTGGGCGGACTTTACGCTGTTTCCGACGAGCTGCATCAGTATTTTGTTCCCGGGCGGGCCTGTATGGCGTCTGACGTGCTTATAGATACCTGCGGTGCAGCGTTCGGAGCGGTATTTTTGTTCCTCATTTTCAAGCTTGCGGATATCTTCGGGCTTGGGCAAAAACAATAAATAACAGGGCGCAAGTTCATATGATATGTTAATTGAAATTACCGGGCGATAATGGTAAAATATAATGTGTATAAAAATGTTTCTGCCCCATAGCGGGTATGGGGCAGAAACGTAATATGAAAGGAATGAAGCAGATGAAGAGATTTTTGTCATTGCTGATTTCTATGGCTATGGTGCTTAGCCTTTGCTGCGGACTTGGCTTTTCGGCAAGTGCAGCTGAGGTATCAGTATCTCTGCTGTGGAAAACGATTACAATTATTAAAGGCAAATCTGTCACAATGACTCCCGAGGTCTCCGGAAAGAAGAATTACACTCTTGAATGGTCAACTTCGGACAAGAATGTAGTTTCTGTGACTTCTCAGGGAAAGGTCACAGGCGTTAAGAACGGCAGCGCAACCGTTACCGTCAAGGTAAAGGGAACAAAGGCAGAAGCTTCCGTGAAGGTCACCGTAGGCACAAAGGTGTCCTCCGTGACCGTTCCCGAGAGCAGCGTTACCGTAAAGAAGGGCGGCACATATACCATCAAGCCCACCGTTTCCCCCTCCGGCGCTTCAAATAAGAAGCTGAGCTTTTCCACTTCCGACAAGAGCGTTGCAACAGTAAGCTCCAAGGGTGTTGTTACAGCCGTAAAGACCGGTACTGCAAAGATAACCGTAAAGTCCACCGACGGAAGCGGCAAAAAGGCTGTTGTCACCGTCAAGGTCACATCAACAGGCAAGTCTGATACCGCAGACAGCAAAACAGACAGCAGCACTTCGGCTAAGACGCCTCCCGCCAAGGCTACAAAGGATTTTGATACCAAGATGTCTTCTATGGATATTGTGAAGGATATGGGCGCAGGCTGGAACCTGGGCAACTCCCTTGACGCTCTGGGAACAGGTCTCGGCTCCGAAACTGCCTGGGGCAATCCCAAGACCACCAAGGAAATGATAGACGATATCTGCGAGGCAGGCTTCAAGACCATAAGAATACCCGTTTCCTGGGGCAAGCACTGCGACGCCAAGGGAAATGTGGACAAGGACTGGATGAAGCGTGTAAAGGAAGTTGTGGACTACGCATACGGCAACGGCGTTTACGTTATCCTCAATTCTCATCACGACAACAGCTACTATGATATCGGCGGCTGCGTAAAGAGCGAGGAAACTCTTAACAAGTCCGTCAAGAAGATGACAACCCTCTGGACTCAGATCGCAAATACCTTCAAGGATTACGACGAGCATCTCATCTTCGAGACCCTGAATGAACCCCGCACCGAGGGCAGCGCAAAGGAATGGTCGGGCGGAACTGCCGAGGAGAGAGAGGTCGTTTATACTCTCAACGAGAAGATAGTAAGCGCTATCCGCAAAACAGGCGGCAATAACGCATACCGTCACATTATGGTGCCTTCCTATGCTGCGACCTCCTCCACAAGCATTCTCAGACAGATGAAGCTTCCCGACGATGACAGGATAATCGTTTCCGTTCACGCATATAATCCCTATTTCTTCGCAATGGACGCAAACGGTTCGGGAACATTTTCCGACAATGACAAGAAGGAGCTTGACAAGTTCTTCAAAGACTTGAACAGCATCTTTGTAAGCAAGGGCACTCCCGTTGTTATCGGCGAGTTCGGCGCAACCAACAAGAACAACCTTGAAGACCGTGTTGCCTGGGCGAAATACTACGTCAGCGGCGCAGGAAAGTATAATATCCCCTGCGTACTGTGGGACAACAACTCGGGCAGAAAGAGCGGCGGCGAATGCTTCGGCGTTTACAGCAGAGAGAGAAAGGAATTCAATTATCCCGAGATAGTCGAGGCTATTGTTAAGACAGCTAAGTAAATAGTGTAACCATACAGCACAAGGCTCAAAAAAGCTTTGTGCTGTATTTTTTGCCTTGCTTAATTTGTTAAAAATTAACAAATATATGCTTGACACAGCTTTAAAAATATGACAGTATAAATATAAGGATAATATGTCTTTCGGGGAAAGGAATGATAAAAAATGAAAGTCAAAAGATTTTTCGGATATCTGTTAAGACCTGCCGCACTGCTTTTTGCCGCACTTATGCTGACCGTTTCCGCAGGCTTTCCCGTTTCGGCAAAAGAATATTCGGCAGATGATTTCGTCCACGCCGATGGCAGGAAGATAATAGGAACTGACGGCAGGGAGCTTCATATCAAGGGTATGGCTCTGGGCAACAGCGTGTGGGGAAATCCGTCATCTCCCGATATGACCCACCACGATGAAAATACTTACAAAGAGCTTTCGGAGATGGGATTTAACTGTGTTAGGTTCTATATCAATTATGGGCTGTTTGAAAGCGATAATGCTCCGTATCATTATAAGAGATCGGGCTTTAAGTGGCTTGATAAAAATATCGCCTGGGCAAAAAAGTATGGTATGGGCATAATAATAAATATGCATTGTCCCCAGGGCGGATATCAGTCTAACGGCGAGGGCACAGCACTTTGGAAGGACAAGCAAAATCGGGACAGGCTTACTGCTCTCTGGAAAAAAATTGCAGAGCGTTATGCAAATGAGCCGACGGTATGGGGATATGGGCTGATAAATGAGCCTGTGGTGCCGATGAAGGACACGATGGAGGAGACATATGAGCAGTACAATAAACTGATGCAGAGACTCACCTCCGAAATAAGAAGTGTTTCTCCTTATCAGGCAATATTCATAGAGCTGATATGCTCCGCTGTCAAGCCTGACGGTGAGAGGGAATATGAATATTTCACCCCCGAACATTCCTTTGCGGATATTGACGATGATAATATCGTTTATGAGTTCCATAAATACGACCCCTTTTTCTTCACCCATCAGAACACGGGCTGGGCAGGCACGGAAGGTATCACAATGACCTATCCCTCGGAGGAGATAGTGGGGGAGAAGGCAATAAACGGCTGGGTAAAATGCGAGGCTGCATCAGAAAGATCAACAGACCCGAAGGGCTGGACTTACTTTGAAAGCAAGATCGTTTCCCTTTCGGATACGGTCAATGTTGTAACGCCTGTTGTTACCGCTTCAAATCTTGGTCGGGACGGCTCCGTATATTTTGACGATATCACCCTGACGGAAATTTCGCCCCGAGGTAAGCGAAGAACGCTCTTTTCGGCAGATTTTTCCGATGAAGCAATATGCGGCAGTCCCTGGAGCGAGGACGGCAGCGGCGTTTCCGAATACTGCTCCGACGACGGACGCAAGGCGGCAGGTTGCCTTAAAATCTCGGGAACGAAATCATTTTATGTGCATAACTTCAAGCGCTTTGAGATGAAAAAGGGATATAAGTATATGATATCGGGGTATATAAAATATGACAAGGGTTCCCCGGAGATAAGAATGGATATGTCTCTCAGCAAAAATATTCAAAGCTTTGACAAGGATTATCTGGAAGCGTCCATTCTGCCTTATGCAGAATTTTCAAAAAAGCATAACGTTCCTCTTTACCTCGGAGAATTCGGCGTTATTTCGGAGGGTTTCGAGAACGGGCGCAACGGTATCGGCTGGGTGAGGGATATGATAAGTCTGTGCGGAAAATATGATATCGGATTTAACTATCACGTATATAACGAGCCTGCCTTCGGTCTGTATGACGATTATCCCGACGGCAGGAACGAGGAGCTGGCAGAGCTTTTCAGAAAAATGCTGAAAAAGTAGGAGCATTATTTCCGTGGACAGGGGAGACCCTGTCCTCTCAGCTTGTTGATAAAGTGCTATTAAAAAAATATTGCACAAACAAGGTCATAGTAAAAGTTTCGTCCACCTTTTCAAAGGTGGCAGGGGTCAAGGGGGCGGCGCCCCCTTGTCGCCGTCCGCAGACGGCGAAATCTCCTTTATCCTTCAAGAACGGAGCAAGGGGTGAGAAATGCGACAGCATTTCGAGGGGAGGCGAACACGACCGCCTCCCCTTGTAGAGCGGTTGAGATAACTTACCCTCAAAAACGTTCCGGTGGAACGTTTTTGACGAAGCAATTTCTGCATTGGTTTGTGCATA
>NZ_JBNMJV010000066.1:0-8756 GCF_050874005.1 Huintestinicola sp. | reverse complement strand
TTGTGGTTATTAACATTATACCATATTGGAGCTTTTATTGTACTATTTTTTTCCATTTTTCAAAAAAATTCTGCTCGTTTTTCCCTTACCTACGTTGTTCCTTTGGATTTGATACTTGCTTTTTGGGGAAACTTAAAGTATATTTAATTGCTGATGACAATTTTTTTTGATGAACATATAATATCCTTTGTTAATTATTAACAATCATTAAACATATGCATATATTCAAAACGATAAATTTGTCTTTCAAAGTTATTCTTGACAAATAGCTTTAGCTGTGATATTCTCTTGGTGTAACAGGGTATCATTATTTCTGATTTAAAATAATATCAAGAGGTGATCATATGAAAAAATACGAAATACTCGCAAATTACGTGTATAATCGGCGTGAATACCTTGAGCAGGATATTAAACAGCTGCAAGAAAATTTGCGCTACCGAACAATATCTCAAATTGATTGTTTAGAACTTATTATTGCCGAAGAACGGCTCAAAATGTTTATTGAAGTAACATCCGACATTCGGCATATACTTGGATTGGACAATCCAGCTAATATTGAAAGTGAAGAGAATTTTTCGAATATTACAAGAAAGAAAGAGTCTAATTTCACATAACTTTGATTATGCGAAATTAGCTTGTTTTTAAGGACTGTTTAACTTTAATTATGGGGAATCGGCTTGCTGATATATTAAATACCACCTGCTTTGTGCTAATACGAAATTAACAATTATTATAACTCTTGACAAATATGAATATTTAGCTTATAATGTTTATGAAAAAACGTGGAAGTTTTACCTTAACTTGACGTAATTAACTTAAAGAAATCAAACATTTTGGTAGGAGGTATAATAAAATGATTAATTTATCTGGCTTTTTATTGATATTGACCCGCCTCAAGCCACAAACAACTTTAATATGAGAGTAGATTCTAATAATGTGATCACTTTATCAGACAGTATGAAAAGAAATACAGCTCAAAAAAGCATTCAGATAATGTGTTCTGAAACCGGAAATCAAATTGCTGTTATTCCTTCTGAAAATGGAAGATTGAAAATTAAATCTAATGGTAAAATTGATACAAAAAATATAAGTGAATTCCTGAAATCTAAAAAAATAAAACTTCCGGCAAAATATACAGCTGAATGGGATAAGGATAGTTGTCTGTGGCTTTGCACTTATTCGGGCGATTATATTCTTCGAAAGCCTGCAAACAGAGAAATGCCTCGTGCTAAAAAAAGAGAATGGCAAGCCCTGCAAAGACGAAAATAAACTGATAAAAATGAATTATGAAGCAATCAAAGAGTTCTGCATAAAAGACAAAACAAAATTAGAAACAGACGATAAAATGGATGCTTGTTTTGAAGGATATTTATATGCTATTCGGACATATTCTCCCAAATATGGAAAATTTAAGGAATATTCCGAATATTGTATGAAAACCTATATAAAAAAAATCAAAAAACAATTGCAGCTTCAAAAGCAAGCTGAAATGTATGATTTTTCACTTAACAGATCTATCACATATAATTCAAACGAAAAGTTTGGAAATGTATTCTTTGCTGACCCGACCGAACAGTTTCAGAGCCTTGAAATAAAACTTTGTATTTCAGATCTTGATTTAATTTCAAAGCAAATATGCTGTTATCTGTTTAAGGGTTATTCAAAGGAAGAGATCTGCAGTTTTTTGAATATTACTGACGACATATTCAGCATATACAAGATAAAACTGCAAAATCATTTTTCAAAAATATGATTGGATCTAATAAACGGCGAAAAGCAGCGGCAGAAATGTTGCTGCTTTTCACCGTTTATTAGATCTACATTGATTATCGTAAGAATTTTTTAGAAAAAATTGACTTAATAACAAAACTATGGTATAATATAAGGAAATATACTGAGTATTTCAGCACAAAAAATAATCGGAGGTCAATAACGTGAAAGAAATCAAAAATACTGCCAAAATCGAAACCAAATGCCTGCACTCGGGCTATACTCCAAAAAACGGCGAACCACGTGTAATGCCAATTGTTCAGAGCACTACATATGTTTACGACTCCACAAATTCCGTTGCAGACGTGTTTGACGACCCGACCCTGAGCCTTATATACTCACGTTTTGAAAACCCCACCACAGACTGCGTTGAGAAGAAGATAGCTGCTCTTGAGGGCGGTGCTGCGGCAATGTGCACATCAAGCGGTCAGGCGGCTTCCCTTCTGTCTATCCTTAACATCTGCGAGGCAGGAGACAGCTTTATCGCTTCTTCCTCTATCTATGGAGGAACCGTCAATCTTTTCGGCTTCACTCTTAAAAAAATGGGCATTGAGTGCATCTGGGTTGATGTAAACGCAACTCCCGAGGAGCTTGACTCTGCTTTCAAGCCTAACACTAAGGCTGTTTTCGGTGAGACTATCGCCAATCCCGCACTTACTGTATTTGATATAGAAATGTGGGCAAATGCCGCTCATAAGCACAATGTTCCACTTATTGTTGACAATACTTTTGCTACGCCTTATTTATGCAGACCTATCGAATGGGGCGCTGATATTGTTGTTCACTCCACCTCAAAGTATATGGACGGTCACGCTGTTCAGGTGGGCGGAGTTATTGTTGACAGCGGCAAATTCAACTGGGATAATGGCAAATTCCCCTGCCTTTCCGAACCTGACGAGAGCTACCACGGAACAGTCTACACCAAGCAGTACCCTGCCGCTCCATACATTACCAAGGCAAGAATGCAGCTTATGAGAGATTTCGGCTGCTATCCTGCCGCTCACTCCTCGTTCCTATTAAATCTCGGTCTTGAGACACTTGCTGTACGTATGCCCGTTTATTGCAGCAATGCCCTCAAAGCGGCAGAATTTATTGCTTCATCGGATAAGGTAGAAGCTGTATACTATCCCGGTCTTAAAACAGATAAATACCATAGCCTTGCCGAAAAGTATCTTCCTCTCGGCACAAGCGGCGTTATTTCTTTCTCAATAAAGGGCGGACGTGACGCAGCTGTAAGATTTATGGACTCTCTTGAGCTTGCTTCCAACGAAGTTCACGTTGCGGATATCCGCACCTGTGTTCTTCACCCTGCTTCCGCAACTCACCGTCAGCTTTCCGACGAGCAGCTTGTTGCGGCAGGAATTGACGGCGGACTTATCCGTCTTTCTGTGGGACTTGAGAACATTGACGATATACTTGCCGATCTGAAACAGGCTTTCGATAAAATGTAATAAGAGGTACACCTACTCAAATGAATACAGATAAATTCAGCGGTATCGAGGGGCTTATCGGAAAAACTCCCCTGCTTGAGATACGCTACACTTACAAAGACCGTCCCGGCAGGATATTTGCCAAGGCGGAATATCTGAATATGACAGGCAGCATCAAGGACAGAGTTGCCTTTCATATTCTGAAAAGAGCTTATGAGAATGACGCTATATCCCCCACCGATGTGATATGCGAAGCTACAAGCGGCAATACGGGCATAGCATTCTCGGCTATCGGAAGTTACCTTGGTCACAAGGTCATTATCTATATGCCCGACTGGATGAGTGCCGAGCGAATAAATCTTATGAAAAGCTTCGGAGCAGAGGTTCGTCTCGTTTCAAGAGAGCAGGGCGGATTTTTAGGCTCTATCGCCCTTACGGAAGAACTTGCAAAGCAGGGTAACGTGTTTCTCCCCTGCCAGTTTTCGAACGAGGACAATACCGAAGCACATATGATTTACACCGGCGAGGAAATATCCCGTCAGCTTGCTGCTCTCGGACTTAAAGCAGACGGCGTTGTTGCGGGCGTTGGAACGGGCGGCACTGTAATGGGTATCGGCAAGCGGCTTAAAGAGGATAACCCCGAATGCAAGATCTACCCCCTTGAACCGCTTAACTCCCCCACCCTTTCAACAGGCTATAAGGTTGGCAAACATCGCATACAAGGCATTTCCGACGAGTTTATCCCACCTATCCTGAAGCTTGAGGAGACGGATAAGGTTATTTCCGTTGACGATATCGACTCAATAATTATGGCTCAGACCCTTTCAAGACGTTTTGGCATAGGTGTTGGCATATCCTCGGGCGCAAATATGCTGGGCTGTATCCTTGCACGTGAACAGCTGGGGGCTGACAGTACCGTTGTCACAGTTTTTGCGGACGATAATAAAAAATATCTCTCCACCGATTATTCCGAAGAACACGCTGTAAAGGATAATTATCTGACCCGTGATATCCTGCTTACCGATGTTATTGCACACAAATATGAATAACATTCTTAAATGCTGCACTCTCTGCCCGAGAGAATGCAAAGCGGACAGGGAAATATCGGCAGGAATTTGCTGCGGAGGACTGCTTCCCCGTGCCGCAAAGGCTTATCTTCATATGTGGGAGGAGCCCTGCATTTCGGGCACAAGAGGATCGGGAACGGTTTTCTTTTCGGGGTGCAGCTTAAAATGCTGCTTCTGTCAGAATTATAAAATTTCTGCCGAGAATTTCGGCAAAGAGATTACCACTCACAGGCTTGCGGAAATTTTCCTTGAGCTTCAGGAAAAGGGCGCTCATAACATCAATCTTGTAAGCCCCACTCATTATGTGCCGCAGATAATTTCCGCACTTGACCAATGCGGTCACAGTCTCCATATCCCCGTTGCCTACAACAGCGGCGGATATGAAAAGACGGAGACTCTTGAACTGCTTAGTGGGTATGTGGATATTTTTATGCCCGACCTAAAATATTTCAGCCCTGAGCTTTCGGAAAAATATTCCTCTGCTCCCGATTATTTTGAATATGCTTCAAAAGCGGTCTCGAAAATGATAGAGCTTGCGGGAAAGCCCGTAATTGATAAAAACGGCATAATGAAAAAGGGCGTTATCATCAGGCATATGGTGCTGCCTTCCCACCGGAATGATTCCGAAGCGGTCCTCAGGGAAATTGACAGGCTTTTTGACAAGGAAAGCTTTCTTCTCAGCCTTATGAGCCAGTATACACCTTTTTACAAAAGCTCCGAGCATAAAGAAATAAACCGCAGGATATCCACCTATGAATACAACAAGGTGGCAGAGCTTGCAGCCGAGCTTGGCTTCAAGGGATATATGCAGGAGCGCTCCTCCGCCAAAGAGGAATATACTCCCGATTTTGACCTTATCGGGATAGATAAATGAAAGGAAACATAAAATGGAAATAAACGTACAGCTTCACAACGAATTTAATGTCAGACAGGACTACATTGACAATATAATCAACTTCCTCGACAGCGGCTGCACCGTGCCCTTTATCGCCCGTTACCGAAAGGAATATCACGGCACTCTTGACGATCAGACCATAAGACTTATCTCCGAAAGGCTGACATATCTTAGAAATCTGGACAAGCGCCGCAGCGAAATTATCAATTCCATAACCGAACAGGGAAAAATGACACCCGAGCTTGAAGCTGCCATTGCAGGCGCTTCGGTTCTGGTCGAGCTTGAGGATATTTACCGTCCTTTCAAGCAGAAACGCCGCACAAGAGCGTCGGTGGCAAAGGAAAAGGGACTTGAGCCTTTAGCGGTGTTCATTCTTGAACAGTCTCCGAAAGCTGACCCCGAAAAAGAAGCTGAGAAATATATTGACGCCGAAAAAGGCGTTGAGACTGCCGAGGATGCCATTACCGGCGCATGCGATATTATTGCCGAAAATGTCTCAGATGACGCTGAACTCAGAAAGCGGCTCAGAAAGCAGTATAACGCCCGTGGCTTTGTAAATTCCGCAGGAGACGAGGAAAAGGACCCCGAGGGAACTTACAGAAATTACTACGAATTTTCTGAGCCTGTGAGCAAAATAGCAGGACACAGGATACTTGCTCTTGACAGAGGAGAGCGTGAAGAAAAGCTCAAAGTATCGGTAACACTTCCCGAGGGAGACGCTGAAAGGGTCATTCTCGGAGCATATAAAAAAAGCCCCTGCAAATGTGCGGAGCTTGTGGAAGCTGCCTGCCTTGACAGCTGGAAACGTCTCATTGCTCCATCTGTGGAGCGTGAGATACGTGCGGAGCTTACCGACAAGGCAAGCGAGTCGGCAATTAAAGTATTCTCCTCAAATCTTCGTCAGCTTCTTATGCAGCCTCCCGTTAAAGACAGCATTACTCTTGGAGTTGACCCCGGTTTCAGGACAGGCTGCAAGCTTGCGGTGGTTGACGGAACGGGCAAGGTGCTTGACACAGGCGTGGCATACATTACCACAAATGAGAAATTCAAAATTGAACAGGGCAAGCAGAAAATAATACAGCTTATTGAAAAATACAATGTGACCACCATTGCCATAGGAAATGGAACGGCTTCACGTGAGTCCGAGCAGATAGTTTCGGAAATAATCAAGGGTATTGACAGAAAAGTATCATATATGGTGATCTCCGAGGCAGGCGCATCTGTTTATTCGGCTTCAAAGCTTGCCGCAGAGGAGTTTCCCGATTATGACGTATCACTTAGAAGCGCAGTTTCAATTGCACGAAGATTACAGGACCCTCTTGCGGAGCTTGTTAAGATAGACCCAAAATCCATCGGAGTTGGACAGTATCAACACGATATGCCCAAAGCACGTCTTGACGAAGCTTTAGGCGGCGTTGTTGAGGACTGCGTAAACTCGGTGGGCGTTGATCTGAATACGGCTTCACAGTCGCTGCTCACCTACATTTCGGGCATAAATTCGGGAGTTGCGAAAAATATCGTTGCATATCGTGAGGAAAACGGTGCATTTACCGACAGAAAGCAGCTTATGAAGGTGCCAAAGCTTGGAGCAAAGGCATTTGAGCAATGTGCAGGCTTTTTAAGAGTTCCTATGGGGAAAAATCCCCTTGACAATACCTCTGTTCACCCCGAAAGCTACAAGGCGGCTGCAGAGCTTATGGACATCTGCGGCTTTACCCTTGCAGACATCGGCAGCGAGAAGATGAACGATATCTCCGCAGCAGCGGATAAGATAGGCGTGCAGTCCATTTCGGAAAAGATCGGCGTGGGCGTTCCTACCATACGTGATATCCTCAAAGAGCTTGCCAAGCCGGGACGTGACCCTCGAGACGAACTGCCCCCTCCCCTGCTCAGAAGCGGCGATGTTATGGAGCTTAAAGACCTTAAACCGGGTATGGAGCTAATGGGAACAATCAGAAATATAACCGATTTCGGCTGCTTTGTGGACTGCGGCGTTCACGAGGACGGACTTGTGCATATTTCCCAGATATGCAACAGATTTATAAAGCACCCTCTTGAAGCTGTTAAGGTCGGCGATGTTGTCAAGGTATGGGTACTTGAGGTCGATATGAAGCGCAAGAGAATTTCTCTTACTATGAGACCCGACAGAGCACCTAAATCAATAGATTAAAATAAAAACTCGGGAGAAGCAGTTATTCTCCCGAGTTTTTTCATATCACATAATCATTTGAAGTAATGCTCTTTGAATGATTTACAATATCCTCGATAGTGATGTTATCCACCACATAGGTAATTGCATCATAAAGCTTCTGCCATACAAAAAGAGTAGCACACTCACCTGCTCTTTCACACTGGTTGACGTTATCCTCAAGACAGGAAACTGGAGCAAGATTGCCCTCAGTAAGCCTAAGTATCATACCGATGGTGTAGTATTTAGGCGGATTTGTCAGCTTGTAGCCTCCCTGTGCGCCACGAACGCTTTTTACAAATCCCGCACGGCTAAGAAGGATAACTATTTGTTCAAGATATTTAACACTTATATCCTGGTTTTTAGCAATGTCTTTGAGCGGGATTGCAGCGCCTGTGTCATTCATAGCAAGATCGCACATCATTCTAAGAGCATAGCGGCCCTTTGTTGATATTTTCATTGCATCAAGTCCCTTCTTTTATACTAATCATAGCAGATTACTATTATTATAACTCAAAAGGAAGCTGATGTCAATAGGTTTCAGCGATTATCCACCTTTTCCGGGTACATATCGTGCTCGCTCAGCCTGCGAAAAGCCATCTCTTCGAACTTTGTTCCTTTTCTTCCGTAATTGCAGTAGGGGTCAATGGAAATTCCGCCTCGTGGCGTGAATTTTCCCCATACTTCAATATATTTGGGATCCATAAGCTTAATGAGATCCTTCATAATTATATTAACGCAGTCCTCGTGAAAATCGCCGTGATTTCTGAAGCTGAAAAGATACAGTTTAAGGGATTTTGATTCTACCATTTTTATATCGGGAATGTATGAGATATAAATTGTTGCAAAATCGGGCTGTCCTGTGATAGGGCAAAGGCTTGTAAATTCGGGACAATTGAATTTAACGAAATAATCATTATCCTGATGCTTGTTTACAAAAGTTTCCAAAACCTCGGGTGCATAATCGTCGGGGTATTTTGTTTTCTGATTTCCGAGCAGTGTTATGCCCTGTTTTTCCTCTGCAGTTCTGCCTTCCATTATTTAATATACCGTCCTTTCTGATAAAACAATAACCGCCCGAAGGCGGTTATTCGGTTTATTTTATTATACCCTAAAATGCTGCATATGTCAAGTTGTATTGTTTATTTTAAGTTTCCCCAAAATTCAGCCTTGACGCATCCGAATCAGAAAACAGAGACAATTGAGTGCTACAATCGGGCAAAGAAAAGAATGTGCCAATACCCGATTTAACCGTTTTTAAGATTACAAAAATACCGTCGGCAACAGCATAATATAAAAAATCGGGTACACCAAATAAACGCTTAGAAACTTGAATAATTTCCGCACGTAGTTTTATGTTTTCTGATTTGCCCGATATTTCAGAGATATACCCGATAGCAATCGTA
>NZ_JBNMJV010000065.1:0-9048 GCF_050874005.1 Huintestinicola sp. | reverse complement strand
TGAAGAAAATGCCCGAAGGCGTTACTCTTGAAATTGTGGAAAAGAGAGCTTTTCACAGAATTCCGCCCCATTCAGAGCAGCCCCACTTCAACAATACGGTGTGACAGAAAAAATCAGTACCAAAATACCGCCGTTATAGTATGACTGATGCGTTTGGTATCAGAAACGTACAGAAATAATACCAACAACATAGCACTAAAACGGCGGAAAAGTGGTACTAACTCAGATTTAGTATTGATACTCTCCTTGAAAAAGCAATGGAGGAACAGGAGGCGATTGAGCAGGAAGAAAGATACCTTGAAGAATATGAGGAAGAACTTGAAAGAGACTATCGGCATAATGATTTCAGCCGATAAAAAATAGATGAAAGAATAGGAGAACCCTAATGACAATCATTACAGAATACAACGATAAAGAAATCACCGATGAGCAGCTTGAAGCACTTGCAGCTTCACTGCTTGCTCAGATGATCGAATACTATAAGAATGTTTCAGAGGAAAAGGAGAGTGATAACAAGGTGGCTTAAAAAATCGCACCTGCGTTCTGCAAGTGCGATGAAAAATTATGATCTTAGAACATCAGCCCAATTATCGGGAAAGCCCATAAGCTTTTTATCAGCGTGAGGGTATTTCTCAAACAGTAAATCGATCGTATCGACAAATTCCGTCCAGTGCCTGTCATTGGGTATAAGATGCTTGATGCAAAGAAGGGTAGCAAAAACTCGGATACTGCTGATGCCCTGCTCGGTATATTGCTTGTACAGCTTAGGCGTTTTGGCAAGATTAACATTGTATAAGCGACCGTAATGTGCGCAGATATTTCTGACAAAGGCAATATGCTCGACCCAGCTTTCAAGGTAAGTATAGCCGATGCCGTACAACTGAGCAACGGCTTTCTTATCCTTCGGCTTCATATTCTTGTAGAATTTGGAAAGCGTTCCAAAGCTGAATAATTCAACCAGAGCGTAAAATGGGATCTTGCCATCGGCATAATTGTTGCGGAAATTCTTGACAAACGGAGCTTTGCTGTTTCGGTCAATCTCATCATCAATGTCAGCGAGAAATTCCTTGTGATAATCGGGATCATTGAAATTTGCGGCATCTTCATATCCGAGGACACCGTATGTATGAGAAAAGTGATTAGCGACCCTGCACCGAAGATTTATTTCAATGCGTTCGACCATAGTGAATAAGAGCTGGCGGAAATTCGCATTGAAGAGATACAGTTCCACTATCTGCTCAAATGATACGCTTCCGTCAAAATTTGTGTTTTTCTTTTTCAAACCAAGTCCATAAGCCTTGATCAGACGGAAATATGATATATCATTGAGGATCTGACGAGCATAATCTTCGTTTTCTATGACTAACTCGACAGCCTTTAAATTTTCGATTTGTTCGTTAATATCCATTGATGGCTGATGTTCTTTGATTTCCATAGCAATACCCCTGATAAATTAAACGACCCGACGTGGTACGCATTGTTAAGAGGCGTGTCGGGTTCTGTTACTATTATTATATTCGATTTTTTCGGAAAAGTCAATAGCTTTGAGAAAAATATTCAATTTACCACTTTAAAGCATTGGCAAATTTCTTGAAATATGATATACTATTGTTGAAGAACAAAAACAAAATACGAAATGGAGGAGTGCTAATGAATGCAGTAATATACGCAAGATATTCTTGCGACAATCAGAGAGAAGAAAGCATAGAGGGACAGCTTCGTGAGTGCAAGGAATTTGCTGAGCGTAAGGGTATCAAGCTGGTCGGCACATATATCGACAGGGCAATGTCAGCCAAGACCGATAATCGTCCGCAGTTTCAGAAAATGATAAAAGACAGTGAGAAGGGACTTTTTGATACTGTTATTGTTTGGAAGCTTGACCGTTTTGCTCGCAACCGTTATGATTCGGCTCATTACAAGGCAGTACTTCGCAAGCACGGAGCTAAGGTTATTTCCGCAACGGAAGTCATTTCCGAGGGTGCTGAGGGAATTATTCTTGAATCGGTGCTTGAGGGATATGCGGAATACTATTCGGCGGAGCTTTCGGAAAAGGTTATCCGAGGAATGACCGAAAATGCTTTGAAATGTCAGTACAACGGAGGTCCCGGAACTATCGGTTACATCATTGATGAAAACAAGCATTATGTAATTGATCCGTTAGTTGCTCCGTTTGTAAAAGAAGCGTTCAGAATGTATGCGGACGGTTATCTCATAAAGGATATTGTGAAATATCTGAACGATAAGGGCGTGGTCAGCGCATACAAAAAGCCTATGACAAAAACTTCTGTGACCACAATGCTTTCAAATTGCAAGTACAAAGGCGTTTACAAGTATAGGGACGTTGAGATAGCAGACGGCGTTCCGAGAATTGTTTCCGATGAACTGTTCAATCGTGTGCAGGAACGTTTGAAGAAGAACAAGCGTACTCGTTCTCACTTTAAGGCAAAGGAAGAATATTTCCTCTCTTCCAAGCTGTTTTGCGGTGATTGCGGCTCCTGCATGGTAGGGGAGAGCGGAACGGGCAGAGGAAATGTTACATATAACTATTACAAGTGCTCAAATGCGAAAAATCGCAAGGGTTGTCACAAAAAGGCTGTTCGCAAGGATTTCATTGAAGAAGCGGTGCTTTTGGAAGTGGCGGACAAGATGTTCACCGAGGATATGATAGACAAAATTGCCGACAAGGTAATGGTTTTGCAGGATAAGGAAGATACGGCTATTCCGCTGCTTAAAAAGGAGCTTGCGGAAACAGAGAAGTATATTGATAATCTTATCGACGCAATGCAGATGGGTATGCTTACGAAATCTACAAAGCAGCGCCTTGATGAACTTGAAGCAAGAAAGGAGCAGCTGGAAGCAGACATCATCAATGAGGAGATCAACAGCCGCAAGCTCAGCAGGGGACAGGTCATTGACTGGCTTAAAAAGATGAAGTCGCTCGATCTGGCAAGCGATGACAACAAGAGAATAATGGTTGATACTTTCGTAAATTCTGTGTATCTTTAAGGAGATGGTTGTAATGAAACTTGCAGAGACAGGTTTTACCGCAGACGAAATTAAAGCCAAGGCGAAGAAGTATATGATCGAGACTTATGAGCGCTTCGATTTCGTGGCTGACAGCGCAAAGGGCGTTTATATGTATGACGAAACAGGAACGCCGTATCTTGATTTTTATGCAGGAATTGCTGTTAACTCCGTAGGAAACTGCAATGAACGAGTTGTTGATGCAGTACGTGAGCAGGCAGGAACTATTATGCAGACCTTCAACTATCCTTATACCGTTCCTCAGGCGCTCCTTGCCGAAAAGGTCTGCACGACCCTTGGAATGGACAAGATCTTTTACCAGAACACCGGTACGGAAGCAAACGAGGCTATGATAAAAATGGCACGTAAATACGGCGTTGAAAAATACGGACCCAAGCGCTACAATATCGTGACCGCAGCCAAATCCTTTCACGGACGTACTTTCGGTGCAATGAGCGCTACAGGTCAGCCCGACAACGCCTGCCAGATAGGCTTCGGTGATATGGTCCCGGGTTTTACATATGCTCCCTATAACGACCTTCAGGCATTCAAGGACGCCTGCACGGAAAATACAATTGCCATAATGATCGAGCCTGTACAGGGCGAGGGCGGAGTTAATCCCGCAACTCCCGAGTTTATGACAGGACTCAGAAAATTCTGTGATGAAAACAATATGCTTCTTCTTCTGGACGAAGTCCAGACGGGCTGGTGCAGAACGGGCGCAGTTATGTCATATATGAACTACGGAATAAAGCCCGATATCGTTTCAATGGCAAAGGCAATGGGCGGCGGAATGCCCATTGGTGCGATATGTGCCACCGAGGAAGTATCAAAGGCATTTACAATGGGTTCTCACGGAACTACCTTCGGCGGTCACCCTGTATGCTGTGCAGCGTCCTATGCGGCAGTCAGCGAGATGCTTGAAAAGGATCTTGCAGGCAATGCTAAGAAAATGGGCGAGTACTTTATGAAGAAGCTGTCTATGCTTCCTCACGTAAAGGAAGTAAGAGGACAGGGACTTCTGGTCGGCGTGGAATTTGAAGATCTTGACAGCGTGGCAGTAAAGCACGCCTGCTTTGACAGAAAACTGCTCATTACTGCCATAGGCTCAAGAGTTATCAGAATGGTTCCGCCTCTTATCATTACCGAAAGCGATTGCGACAAGGCTTATGAGATCATTAAAGAAGCTGTTCTGGAAGTCGCAGGAGAATAAATCAGAAATTTCCGCCTGACGGCGTAAATTAAAAACTCTTACCCGGAAATACGGGATGTATGAAAGGAGAAATAACAATGAAAGTTAAATCTATCCTCAGAACAATAAGTGTGTTGGCAGCAGGTGTTATGGCAGTCTCATCATTTACAGCTTGTTCAGGTTCTTCCTCAGGCACATCCGAAACAACAGCGGCAGCCTCTTCGGCAGCAGCTACAGGCTCTGAAAAGGGCGTTTTGAGAGTCGGTATGGAATGTGCATATGCTCCTTTCAACTGGACTCAGGTAAGCGAAGAGGTTTCCAACGGTGATACCGCAGTTCCTATCTACGGCGGAGGCGGATATGCATACGGCTATGACGTTATGGTGGCAAAGATGCTTGCTGAAGAGCTTGGGATGGATCTCGAGGTCCACAAGGTCGAATGGGATTCCATCGGCATTTCAATGGATTCGGGCGAGTATGACTGCATCATCGCAGGTATGGGAAGAACCTCGGAGCGTATGCTTTCCTATTCCTTTACCGAGCCTTATTATTACAGAAGCAACTGCGTTGTTGTGAAGAAGGGCTCGGATATTGAAAATATTACGGGCTTGTCCGATCTGGCAGGCAAAAACGTAATTGCCACCACACAGCTTGGAACAGGCTGGGTGCCTCTGCTCGATCAGATACCCGATGTAACTCTCGGTGCAAACTATGAGACCACAGCAGAAGTTTTTATGGCTCTTTCCAATGAGACTGCAAATGTTGCAGTCATAGATATTCCTACTGCACAGTCGGCTTTGCTTACAAATACCGATCTGAAGCTCATCACTCTTGCAGATGGAGATACCTTTGTGGGTGACGAGGAAATGACCAATGTCTGCATTGCTACACGCAAGGACGATACAGAGCTGAGAGACAAGCTCCAGGCTGCAATGGACGCTGTGGGACTTGACAGAGATAAGATGAACTCAATGATGGAAGAAGCAATTTCCGTTCAGCCGGCTGCAAATTAAAATAATATAAGATCATCTGCGCCGCTTTCAGATAAATCGGGAAGCGGCGCACTATTAAAAAGGAGGATAGGCTATGACAGATACACCAAACGGCGTACTGGAATGGATATGGTTTATCGCTACCCAGTATTCGGAGCTTTTCATAACAGGAACGATCATTACCCTTGCCGTATCCGTGGCAGGTACCATTATCGGATTTATTCTGGGCTTTATTGTGGGCATTGTGGAGGATTCAAAGCTCAGCAAGGACGACCCTCTCCCGAAGAAAATAATTCTGGGATTTTTCAAGGGTATATGCAAGGTCTATATTGAGGTTTTCCGTGGAACTCCTATGATAGTTCAGGCAATGATAATCTATTTCGGCCTCCGTCAGGGCGGTTTTCAGATCGACCCCATTTCCGCAGGTATTCTTGTTACCGTGCTGAACACAGGCGCATATATGGCTGAAACAGTACGTGCAGGTATCAAGTCCATTGATATCGGTCAGCGTGAGGGTGCTCTGGCACTGGGAATGTCGCCTATTTCGGCAATGATGAATATCATACTGCCCCAGGCTTATAAAAACATCGTTCCCGAAATGGCTAACACATTCCTTTCAAACCTGAAAATGACATCTGTCCTTAATGTTATCGGCGTAAAGGAGCTGTTCCTCCAGGCAAAGACCGCAGGCGGAACATATTACAAATACCTTGAATCCTATCTGGTCATCGCCGTGATCTATTTTGTGCTTTGCTTTGTATTCAACAGGATCTTCCTGCTTATCGAAAAGAAGATGGCAGGCAAGAAGGATTATGCTCTTGCTGTGGAATATATGGACAATAACGAGTAAGGAGGCGGAAGCTGTGAAAGAAAATACGGAAGGAAAAGAAATTATTCGTGTCGAGGAACTGAGCAAGAACTTCGGTGAGCATCAGGTGCTGCGAAAGATAGATTTTTCGGTAAACAAGGGCGATGTTATCTGTATCCTGGGTTCTTCCGGTTCAGGAAAATCCACGCTTCTGCGCTGCATCAACCAGCTGGAAAAGCAGACCTACGGCAGAATTTATTTTAACGGCAAAGAGCTTGGAAAAACTCAGAGGGAAATAAACGAATATCGCTCCAGGGTCGGTATGGTGTTCCAGTCCTTCAATCTTTCCAACAATATGACGGTACTGAAAAACTGTATGGAGGGAACCAGAAAGGTACTTCATCTTTCAAAGGAGGAAGCTCACGAACGTGCCATCACGCACCTTAGATCGGTAGGTATGGCGCCTTTCATCAACGCATACCCCTCTCAGCTTTCGGGCGGACAGAAACAGCGTGTTGCGATCGCCAGAGGACTTTGTATGAATCCCGAGGTGCTGCTTTTCGATGAACCCACAAGCGCCCTTGACCCCGAAATGGTGGGAGAAGTTCTGAACGTTATGAAATCCCTTGCCAAAACAGGTCTGACAATGCTTATCGTGACCCACGAAATGGGTTTTGCACGTGACGTTTCATCAAGAGTGCTTTTTATGGATAAGGGATATATCGTGGAGGACGCTCCTCCCGAGAAATTCTTTACCGCTCCCGACAACGCAAGAACAAAGGAATTTTTAAGCAGATATATTTCGGACGGAGAAAGGAGATCATAATGCGTAATTATGTTGTGACATTTGCCAGAGGCTTTGGTACGGGCGGAAAGGTCATCGCTTCAAAGCTTGCCGCAGAGCTGGGGATACATTGCTATGAGAACAGGATACTGACCCTTGCTTCCCAGCTCAGCGGACTTGACGAGAATGTTTTTAAGGAAGTTGACGAAAAGCTCAGATCATCGGGAGGAGGTTTTGCAAGCTTGATGAAAGGGCTTCCACGGGCAAGGAAGTACATCGCTCGCAATGAAAAACTCGTTTCCGACGATACGCTGTTTGAATATCAGAAACAGATAATACTTGATCTTGCGGAGACCGAATCCTGCGTAATAGTCGGAAAATGCGCCGATTATATCCTTCAGGGCAGGGATAATGTTGTAAGCGTATATATCGAGGCTCCCCGTGATTTCTGTATCAAGCGAACAATGGAAAATATGGGAATTACCGAGGACGTTGCTCAGGCGACTATTAGGCAGACGGATAAATTCCGTGCCGATTATTATGAATACTATACCCACGGCAATTACTGGACGAACCCCATAAATTACGATATGACCCTTAACAGCGAAAAAGTCGGCATTGACAATTGTGTTGCGCTGATAAAGGATTATCTGAAAATAAAAGGACTGATCGACTGATGGATTTTCAATATAACCTTCCCGTAAATCTTTTTTTCGGCAGAGGAAAAGCCGATAAAGCAGGCGAAATAGCTGCGTCTTGCGGAAAGAAGGCACTTGTTGTCACAGGAACGGGCAGCACTAAAAGATCGGGACTGCTGGACAGGGTTGTAAATTTTCTGAAAGCTTCCGGCACAGAGACTGCCGTATTTGACAAGGTAACGCAAAATCCTCTTACAACTACCGTTTATGAGGGAGTTGCGCTTGCAAAGGCAGCAGGCTGCGATATGATACTTGGCGTAGGCGGAGGCTCAATTATGGACGCTGCAAAGGCGATCTCATTCTGCTGCGTGAATGACGGAGATATATCCGATTATATTTTTGGCAGAAAGCAGGGCAAAGGCTCTCTGCCTATCATACTTATCCCCACGACCTGCGGCACGGGAAGCGAGGGAAACCAGATAGCTGTGCTGACAAATCCCGAAACCAAGGATAAAAAGGCACTTTATACAATGCAGATAATGCCGTCGGTCTCTATTGTCGACCCCGATGTGATGATGACAATGCCGAAACACGTGCTTTCCTCTGTGGGATTTGACGCATTCACCCACGCACTTGAAGCATACACCTCTAAAAAAGCAAATCCCCTGACCGACGCACAGGCATTGCTTGCCATAAAGCTCATAACGGAAAATCTTCCGAAGCTGATGCGGGACTACAGCGATAATGACGCCTGGGAAGCAGTCAGTCTGGCGGCAGCGCTGGGAGGAATGGTCATCGGTGCCGCAGGGGTATCCGCCGCTCACGGAATGGAACACCCTGCATCGGGACTTAAAAATATCGTTCACGGCAGAGGTCTTGCCGCTCTTACTCCGCAATAGTCGAAAGACTTGCTCCTGCTATGCCGGGTAAATTTGCCGAGATATCAAAAATACTTGGCGGCAGAGACGAAAGGGACTGTGCGGAGGGAATACGGAAATTCCTGAAGTCTATCGACCTTGAGGTAAAGCTTGGCGATCTGGGAATTACTGCCGACGATGTGGAATGGATGACCGAAAACTGTATGAAAATATCCATAGGCAATCTGAAAAACGCACCTGTGACATTCAGCAGAGACGAGGTTGCCGAAATTTATAGAGAAGCAATTTAAAAAAATAATTGCTTTTGGCTGCGTTCCGATATTTATTTACAAAATAAGGAAAAATAATTGTTTAAAGCAGTATTTTCCGGCGCTATAATGTAAATATAATATTGGAAGCAAGGGCGCTCTGAAATAAAGAGATGACCGAAATATCATTTTTGCAGACAGCCTGAAATGATCGGTCCTTTCTTTATTTACGAGCGCTTTTTGTATAATGCGATCATAGCTAACAGGAGGGGAGCCGTAGAAATGACTGTATCAGGGCTTGTTTTTTTTAATCCATCATAGTAAAGACAAAGTGAAATATTTTGTGGTAACATCTAAAAACCCCTGTACAAAAAAGAAAAAAAGTGGTAAAATAGAGATATGAAAATAAGACAGATAGGGTTCTTTGATGAGGAGAACCGATACAAGAAATTAACAGAATTAGGCGATCCGCTGGAGAAACTGA
>NZ_JBNMJV010000064.1:0-9346 GCF_050874005.1 Huintestinicola sp. | reverse complement strand
CTTTTTGTTGCCTCACCCCAACCATTTATGAACGTGTGATGTTCCTTCTTTTCTGTCGGCTTTCTGTTTGCTATAATTTTCGCAAATTCTTTGTCACGTTCACTTTCTAAAGAATTTCTTTGCGTTTGTAAATCATAATATTTATCAGGAAGACCCTGGGCACTGCCATTCTCTTTCACGATCTCAGCCAGCTGTTCTTTTATGCCGTTGATTTTCTTGTCAAGATCCTTGACTTTTTCTTCCGAAGTTAGATTAGCTGCGGATTTTTCTTTATTCGCCGCATCAAAAACATAAAAGCTTTTCCCACCCTTTGAATAAAGAAACCCGCCGCCGCTCCCGCCTCCCGCAGTAGTAAACCTACCGTTCTGCGGGTCGTGATACGGGTTGAAACGCAATTCCGTATCAGTTGTATAATGCCTCGCAGGCATATCCCACATACCCATAAACTTCACACTCCTTACTCAAACAACGTAGACCGCCTGTGCATAAAATCATAGCACTCATTCAGAAATTCTCTGCCCTTGCCGTCACTGCGGTTAAGCACCCTGTACTTCACAGCATCAGCCAGAAGCATACGGAAATCAAGTATATCAAGCTCGGCTATTTTGTCAAAGGATAAGCCCGAATGCTCATACACAAGCCGCTCCCCGTAGGTTATAACAGGTAGCCTGCACTCCTCGCCGCCGTCCATTCCGAAAGCTTTCGGCAGACCGAAAATGTCAATATTGTCCTCGCAGTATTTTTCCACCGCCTCACGGTATGCCGCCATAAGCTTCATCGTTCCCGTAATGCCTATGACCTTGATATCGGCATCGGGAGCAATTTCAGCGAGAATGGCACTGAGAGCCTTCCTGTCAAGCCCGCCGCCCGCCGCAAGCGTTATCCTGTCATACGTCCTCTTGCTGCATATACGCCCCCTTACCGCCCCCACAGGGGGGCAGGGGAGCATAAACACAGGCTTTTTAAATGGCGATACGGATATCATTATTCACCCGCCGCCAGAGTGTCCCAGTCCGTACCCTTGGGGCAGTCAATGAACATTGCCAGTCTGCCGTCGCTGTCGAGAGATTCAAGATCATATGTGCAGGGGAAGGGGGTAACGGCATTCTGCTTCCATACAGCGTCAAAACCGCTTGTGTTCTTGCCGATGCAGACAACAACAGTGTCGCCGTATGCATTATCATCGTGCTTGAAGATAAGTACGTGAGGGGTCTCGTCAATGTCGCCCACGCCGCCAACAGTGGTGATACTGAAATTATCGATCTTGCAGTTCTTTGCAGTGGGATACTGCTTTGAAATGGTTTCAGCATTGGCGTTGTAAAGAGATATCTTGACAGTAGCGTTCTCCTCGTTGATAACGTTTGTCTTTATCTCTCCGAGGTCGCTCTGGTCCTGAAGCTTGTTTGTGGAAACGGTAAACTGATAGCCGTCCTTAAGGTAGCCTATCTGATACTCCTCGTTCAGATGCTGAGCAACAAACTTGACAAGCTTGTCCTTCTCGTCCTTTGTGATGCCCTTAGGGTCCTTGGGCATAGGAAAAGTGGACTTGTCATAGTCATCACTGTAAAATCTTCCTGAGCCGTAATAGCACTTGTTATCCATTTTCATTCCTCCATATTCTCATTCATATTGAAAGTGTACTGCGTGAAAAAAAGCCCGTTTGAGCTGTCATAATCACTGACACTTGTGAAATTTCCCATAGGTCTGACAGCGCTTTCAAAGGCCTTTTCATTCTCAAAATCCTTTGCCGTTTTTGTGTCACGGTAAAAGAATGTGACATTCAGCGGATAATGCCGCATAAATGCCATTTCGTCCGCCCCGTCAAAGGTCTTGTTCGGGATATCATAGGTCGCAAAGCTGTGAGCATTGGGAACCGCTCTGTAGCTGTGCCATTCAAGCCCCAAACCAAGCTCTTTCACAACAGCAAGTATATCAGCCGTGTTCATTCTCCGTCCTCCTCTGTGTATATCCTCTTCGCCCTGAATATTACTTCTCTGTGTTCAAAGCGAACATCATCGGCAGGGGAAAGCAGCTCATACTTCACGCCGCCGCAAATAATTCTGTACTGCATCGGTGTTATCTTCATCAGTGCAGGCTGATAGCGGCAGGACACCGTTACAGTGAGTGCCGCCTCATATCCCGCATTTGCGATAAAGAACTCATTACCGTTCACGCCGTTTATGTAGGCATAGCAGGAAAGCACATCTTTCCATTCTATGCCGTCAGAGCTTTTCTGAAACGTAATGCGGGCGTTCATTCGGTCTGTATTCATTGTACATACCCTCTTTTATGCATCGCCATAATGTTCTCGGCGGTCTGATTGGGCTTGACGTTTTCAGCGTTCATCGTCCGATCGTTGTACATACTGCCGCATATGCAGCAGAATGCATATACCATTTCGGGGTATTTGTCGAGCTCCTCGGCAGTAAGCGACATCTGGGACATCATATAGCCCTTTGCAGCGTCCATTATTGAAAGAAGCATCTCGTCATCGTAATCATAGTCAATTCTCAGGCTCTGTTTTACGCTTTCGAGCGTTACTGTGCTTACCGTCATTTACTTCCACCGCCTTTTTTACTTCACTCACATAACCGCAGCGGAGGAGGTCAGAGAGAGCCACAGAAGTTTCAAGCTCCCTCTCCTCGCCCTTCCTCATAACAATATCGCCCGCAAAGCTCACATTAGCCTTGATAAGCATATATCATCACTCCTTATGTGGGGCAGCTTACGGTAACGTATGCCTCGTTGTTTACAGGTCTGCCGTCGATCCACATAATGGAAAGAATACCCTTCATACCGAAGTCGGCGTACTTCTCGTTGAGCACCTGCATAGACACATCGGGGTTAAGGTTTACCTTGTAAGCCCTGCCGAGATCACCGAAGAGAATAGGCTTCTTTTCCGAGCCGATGTTGTCCATAGCGTCGGAAACAAGAACAGGCTTGCCGAGAATAAAGCCCGCATATCCGCTTGTGAGATTTTCGTTCTGGTGGAAAATATATCTGCCGCTGCCGTCTGTAAGAAGTCTGATAGCACAGAGAGTGTCATTTGACATAATCCATACAGCCTCCTGCTGATATGCCGCCTTGAGCTTGTGGTATATCTTCACGATCTCGTCCGCAGTGACAGCAGTCTTTGACGCAAGTGTGAATGCCGTGCCGCCTGTGGTAAGTCCGTAAGGCTTGCCCGAACCGTCGCCCTTGATGATAGCTGTCTCAGCCTTAAGAGCAAAATCACGCTCAGTCTGATACATAACCTCACTTGCAATATCAAAATCATTCTGATTGATAAGCTCGATAGAGAGCTTGGAAAGCGCCGTCAGCTTGTGATGTCCGATCTCAATAGTTGTAAACTTTGCATCGGAAGCGGTGATCTCTGCGATTTCGTCTGTCCAGCCTGCGGATATCTTGTTTGCGCTGTCGGAAACTATCTGCTTGTATGTACCCTTGGAATTTACAACAGAAACCATATTCAGCACGCCCGAAAGAGCTACAGTGTCGTGAATAATGTCCTGTGAAAATTCCGTGGGAACGATGTTTCCTGTGCCCGCAACGGTCATTTCGCCCGCTCTCAGCTCATTTCCTCTGATAAAATCGGAAACGATATCCTTTGCGGCTCTTGTTTCAACGTCACCCTCTGCGCCGTCATCGCCGCCCTCGTCATCATTGGCGGAAAGTCCTGCCGCCTGCGCTCTCTTCTCAGCTTCGATAGTCGCATTAAGAGAACCAAGCTCACTCTCCAGCTTTTCAAATTCTGCCTGCTCCTCAGTGCTGAACGCTCTCTTCTCGTCCTTGATAGCTCCGATAAGCTCCGCCATTCTGCGCTTAACAGCGCCCCTTCTTTCAATAAGTTCTTTCATCTGATTACCTCCGTTTTTTATGTTCTGTTTGTACGTACCCCTCGGAGGTCACGCCCTCCGTTTTGGGCATAAAAATAGCAGCCCGAAAGCTGCTGATTTACTGTATTATCATTTTGTTGACCTCAACAAAATGGTGTTTATAGCCGTTTGGCTTTGTTTTCTTCCAGTCTCTCCTTTATCCTCTGGACTTTCCTGTCACGAATGCTGAAAAATTCATCAGGGTCAATATCAAACATCATCGTAAGCTCGGTAAGCACGATATCCACATCGGCAATCTCTTCAAGGAGATTATCCTTGTACTTGCCGACAAAGCCGTAACGCCTTACTTTCGATATTGCCTGAATAAGCTCCGCACATTCCTCCATAGCGATTCCCGCCTCAAAGTCTGTGCCGTGGGCTTTGATGTTCTCATCGAATATCGCCGCATATTCCGCTGTTTTATCTTTCATATTCTCACCGCCTTTCGGGTATAAAAAATGCGCATATGTTACCGACAAAAATGTCGTGAACATACACGCTTGTGTGGGTATAAAAAATCACCCTACTTGCGTAAGGTGATTAAAACCATATTGCTGTTGCTTCCTTGGGAATAGGTTGACCTAAATCCAAAAGCTCTGAAAGCTTTGAACGCACGTGAGCCACATACATTTTCTTGCCGTGCTCATATTTGGAAAACTCAACGTTTGTGACCTCTCGTGTTTTGGCATCAACAGTCACTTTTCCAGCATCACTGCTGTTTTCGGGAATATAGTCGCAGGAAATGCTGTTCCCATCAAAAATAATATTCAAAAGGCTTACCATATAAGCACCTCCTTATTCGCAATATTTTGCGTAATTATATTTTTTTGAAGCCAAGATGTGGGCTTCATTTTGAGAATACCCTTTTTCCATATAGCGGAGTTCGGCATATTCGTGTTTCAGTAAAACAATATCCTGTTCCTTGAAATCGCCGTTTATAAGCCGCTGCCAAGACTGAGCCATATCATAAGAGGGGGCAAATCGCTTATGCCCTGTCAAGAGGTCGTGTTCGGTAATAAAAACGTGATTTTTTATTTTGTCAATTTTATCACGGCTTATTCCTGTTGCCGCAGATATCTTCTGCGTATCCGTTTTCATATGGCGAACAGATTCATAATATTTAACAGCGTGCTTTTCAGCTTCCTTGCTGTAAGGGTTCAATGCTCCGCTTATTGCACCTGTATTCATTATACCACTTCTGCTACCATTGTCAAGCCCTCTGCCCGAGCAAAATCTCCCCTTATCATCGTGATTAGGATTAAATCGGCACTCATCGGAAGTTCAGCCACCCTCAGCCTCCAGCATTCTCAGATAAGGCTCACACCACTCATTATGCACCTCTGGCTTATCCTCGGGAACTTCCGAGAAATGCACTTCGTCCTCATTGCTCCTGAGCTCGTGCTCGTCCGTTTCGCCGTCAGCCCTCAGCTCGATTGAAGTTCCCGCATAACAGGGAGTGTACCTGTCATCAATGAGCGAGACCTCATTCAGCGCCATTGACGTAACGATTCTCCTCGGTATCGTGTTTGCCCTGCTCTCAATCTCGCTTGAAAGCTTTTTGAAGCCGAAGCTCCAACCTCTGAGCCTGCCCGCCCTCGCCTCGGAAATAACATCAGCGTCACGGATATCAGCAGAAGCCCGCAGCCCGATGCTGTCCTCATACAGCGATAACGTGCCCTCGGAAGTGCTCCCCAGCTTTCTCTCCTTATCGTGATTGAGCAGGATATCAACATTCTTAGCCGCTCTAAGAGCCTCGCCGAATGCCCCTGCCCGTATCTGTTCAACACACTTGCCGCATTCGGGGCAAATGACCGTCCTGCTGTCTCTCTCCACAGCGTTCACATAGCCCTCGATATGCAGTGTGCCGTCCGCCCTTATCTCTATGTCCATTTTTATTCCTCCTTTGTATCCCTCAAAGCCTTGTCAGGGTATAAAAATACCGCTCATCTCTGAACGGTAAAAATATTTTGATTTAATAACCGAAAAGCAGCTTATTTTCGTATTCGGAAACATCATCTGTATTTGCATTTGGATTTGTTTTCAGAAAAGATATCATTTTGTTTTGACCTGCTTTATCATCAACAAAAGTAAGCATTACGCCAAGGACAAAATCGAAATATGTATCAGGCACTTTTTCAAGAAGTGATTTCAGTTCAGAATTTGAAGCAAGAGCACGTTCTGTTTTATAGCTCATAATCATTATCCTTTTCTATAAATACAATAGTCATCAAAGCCGTGGTTTTCAAAATAGAACATTATATCAAGCTCACCTGAATAATATTTGCACCATTTCTTTTTTGAATATCTTTCTTTATAGAAAGTATTCACATTGCGAATAAAGCAAGCATACTCAATGTTGGAAACAGCACATTGCTGATACTTGAAAGAATGTCCCTTCTTATCAAGCTTAACACCATTATGATTTTTTGTCAATGATTTTTTGCACTTTTTATTCTTTCTGATACTATCATCAAAATCAAACCGACCGTTTTTCGCACGGTTTTGACCTTTAAATCTTACTTCCACAACCCTCGGCTCACCGAAGATTTTTCCAGAAGGCAGCCGCCAGTATGCCGTTGAATATATGTTCATATCAACTATTGTCTCCGACATTTTCCCCCGCAAGTATCTGCTTGAGCAATTCCGTTCCGTCATCAGCCGCCTGGGAATTGATGTTTGCAATTTTCGCCCGTGACTGTGGAGACAAACAAAGCTCATCGCAGCACTTGAAAAATGTCTTTTCGTATTTTTCCTTTACAATAAGCATATCTTTTGAAAACATTGCTTCGTCATCGCCCGAATTTATAAGCTTGTTTATTTTGTGCAAGCAGTCAGCTGCAACAGCACATTGTTCAAGAACATATTCGTCGAGCGAGCACAATATTCCGCTTTTTTCAAGTTCTCCGATAATATGCTCACATATTTTTTCCTGGCTCTCGGTAATATCTCGAGGTATATTTATATCGCTGCCTTTTAAAGCTTCCTCGGCACTCTTGCGCTTGGCGTATCGTTCCTTGTGACGGTCGCTGTCAGCTCTCATATCTATCGGCTTTGCAGGCCTTGCCATTTTATCACCTCAATTTTTCATTTTCCCACATTCTCGTTAATAGAGGGCAGGCGTTGGTCTAAAACACTTAAAAATTTTTCCGCTCAGGCACCGGGGGGGATACCGCCAGCTCACGCAGGTGGTCGGCAGGTATCTGCCCGCACTCTGCCTGCTCGTGATGAACAGGACAAAGGGTGATAAGGTTGTCATCTTCAAGCCGCAGGGAATAATCCTCGGACAACGGCGTTATGTGATGCACCTGCAAGCTGTCGCCGTTCAGACGTCCCTGTTCAAGACATACACGGCAAAGCCACAGGTCACGCTCTGCCACGGCGTTTCTCTTTTTCTGCCAGGCTATAGTTGAACGGAACTTGTCTTTTGTAGTTCGGTTTTTAAATTTCTTAGGTTTGTCAGGACAGATATATCCTTTTTTATGTATTCTGCCACAATATACACAAGTCTTTTTCATAAAAACACCTCTGCAGCAAAGAATGAAGCGGCCACATCTGACAGCATTTACTGACAGTGTGAGCCGCTTATTGTTCATTTTCTTTGCTATTTTATATTATACTATAGGCAAAGCGGACAAACCGGACAAGTTTAAGATTTATGTAAAAATCTTTCGTGTATTTTGCGGACACTATCAGCAGTGTTTTTACCGCCTATTGCATTTGCGACCTGAACCCAACTTTTAAGTTCTATATGTCTGTATATCATTATCTGACGAATAACAGAATCATCTATAGAATTTATATATTCCAAAATTTCCCGTTCTACAAATGATATTTCTGCAAGCTTGGCTGAAATGATATCTCGTATTTTCTCACGCTGTTCCGCAAGCTGTACAACAGGAGAAGAGATGCCCGTTCCTCTTCCCGCTCCGCTGTTTTCGTATCCCATAGCTTTTACTTCGGTAAGACTTTTAAGCTTGTCCTCCCACATTTTCTTTTCTTTGGAAAGATAAAAAATCTGATTAAGCTGTTTTTCCGTCAATATGCATCACTCCTTTTCAATCCAGCATAAAGTACCGCCAGTGCCGTGTCTGACCTGCCTTTGAAGTCTCGGGTCAACTATAGCAATGCAATCCAGGTCGCTGTATATCGTGATATGCTGAATGTTCAGATTGTACTCACGGTTCGTCCTGCGTATAATCTCAGCGATAGTTATGGGCTTTTCCGCCGATGTTTCCAACAAAAGCTTGTACACCGCAAGAAGTCTGATTTTTCTGTCGCCGTTACCTGTTGATGCCATTGTTTTCACCTCCAAGCAATTCGGGATTATCGAAAATATTGCCGATGACTTCACGAAACTGAAAACGGTCAAGAAACTCAATCCAATTCCAATTGCCGAACCAAAATGTTCCGTTTCTATATTTGATAGGATATATATGCTTCGTTCCGTATCGTGTAAACGCTTGGACGATATCCTCCTCGAAAATCTTTGTGCCGTTCTTGTCATTTACGCCCGTATATTGTCCCACTGTTTCAGGGTCAACCTCATAATCATTGCATTCAGGTCTGTCAGTTTCGTGCTGCCGTATTTTCATCGCTCCAAGGTCGGAGAACACATACCCGAACACCCATTCACCGTCAGGTTTACCGTTGTTATATGGACAGCCTGTTATTGCTTTTGTTTTTCCTCTGAATAATATTTCACGCATCATAAGCTTTTGATCTCCTTGTTCAGTCTGCTGTACCGTCAATATATACGATAGCTTCCGACTTGTCCGAGTAATTAATTTCAATTGATCGACGTATTTCAAAGCCGTCCCCTGCAAGTGGGTTATCGTCACAGCATAATCCCAGCACTTCCGCTTCGGGGTCGTATCTCTGAAGTTGTTCAATAAGTTGTTTTACTCGCATTATCATCACCTCCGTCCATTTTAGCCCCGCAGTGAGGACAGAATTTATATGGATAATTGCCAAGGTCATTACTTGGGTGCAAGCAGTTGCTGCAAACCCTGTCGTGGAAGTATCCTACGTCCCAGTGCCCATGCTCTACGGGCGTAAAATCCTTTTCATTAACAAAATTCCTGCAAGCCTCGGCGTTCTTGTAATTTGCCCCGTCGATGCAGATTTTCTTATGAATGCATTTTTCACACTTCAGTATTATTTGTTTTCTCCTTCCTCAGAAATATCATCAAGCGAAGTTATCGCAATTGAACCGCTTGCCTTATCAATAAGCTCCGCTTGATAGTAAAATTCGCCTGTTTTCTTTCGACGGAGTATGCAGCCTGTTAACCGATACTGTCCGTCAATGTAGTGCCTCGGAAGCCTGAGCCGCACATCTTTGCCAAGATTGTATTTTACTCTTGAAATGTCCATTTCAGAGTTCCTCAATGCATATCCATATTCCGGGAATATCCGCCCAGAATTTCTCGATTATTTCCGAAGCCACAAGTGCATCATCTTTCCAGAAGCCGCAT
>NZ_JBNMJV010000063.1:0-9889 GCF_050874005.1 Huintestinicola sp. | reverse complement strand
CTGCTTAATGAAAATGTACTGCTTGACAGCGGTTTTGTTTGTCAGGTCATTTAAGAATGAGGAGGCTTTTTTATGGGTATGTGGGATATGCCTGCGAGGCATTATACAACTGATACGGAGCTGAGGTTCAACCCGTATCACGACCCGAGGAACGGGAGATTTACCACTGCCAATGGTGGTGGAAGCGGCGGCGGTTTTCTTTATTCAAAGGGTGGAAAAAGCTTTTATGTGCTTGACAGCAAAGAATTTACGCAAAAGATAAATCCGCATCAGCAAAAGGCAATAGACAGAATGAACGAAGTTCTTTCAAAAGATAAGACGGTTTCAAAAATGCCCGAATACACTATTTTAAACAGCGGCAACATTGACTTTGAATATGAAAAAACTGAAATATATACAAGAGAAAAAGGCGGAAAAATGATAGACCCATTAAAAGCTGATACGATTGAGAGGATAAGTAAGGTGTCCGGAACTATTCTTATCGATGATAGCGGTAATCGAAGAATTTTTGGGAAAAAACATAATACTATATCCGAGAAAGTGATAAAAAAAGGTTCATCTTCCAAAAAATCATCAGCCCAAAGCAGCCTTAAAGTTTCAACATATGTTATAAATGCGGGAACATCATCACAGCATTTTGGATTAAAAGACAGAGAGGGCAATGTTCTTCACGCTCCTAACAAATGGAAAACTGAAAAAGGGGCATTAAACTGGGCGAAAAAGAATGGGTGGACATAATTTGAACATCTATCAAATGCCTCGGTGGTTTATGCATTACAAATAATTTTTACCGCTCAGAAATGGGCGGTATTTTTATACCCAGATGAAGGGAGCGGATATATAAAAATGGGATTTTTCTCAAAAAAAGAAACCGTTGAAAAGCGGGATATGACAATAGAAAACAGCGGGCTTGCGGCTGATATTATGTATTCAAAGCTGTACGGCAGTTCTGTTGACTGCGACACTGCTATGCAGATACCAAGCGTTGCCCGATGTGTCAATATGATAGCTTCGGCGGTGGCTATGCTTCCTGTGAAGATGTACCGCAGAGAGGGAACGTCTGTAAAGGAGATCACCGACGACCCACGTATAACGATGCTCAATTCCGTGACGGGTGACACTATTTCGGCTGATGAGATGCGTTTTTCTATGGTGCGGGACTATCTTCTGACTGGCTCTGCGTTTGCTTACATCGGCAGGAGCTACGACACCCCCGACAAGCTTTACTATGTTTCCGAAAAATATGTAGCTGTGCAGAAAAATCTGACAGACATCATACACAAGCGTTTTCAGTATTCCATACTTGGCAAGATATATTATCCCTATCAGATGCTGAAAGTTCTGAAAAACACTGACGGCTTTGGCAAGGGTCGGGGCATTGTGCAGGAAAACCCGCTCATTATCGACACCGCATATCAGATGATGAAATTTCAGAAAAATCAGCTTGTGAAGGGCGGAAATAAAAAAGGCTTTTTAAAATCGGAAAAAACTCTTGCGAAGCCTGCGGTGGACGAGGTCAAGGCGGCGTGGTCTAAGCTTTATTCAAATGAGAACACCGAAAACATTGTATTTCTGAACAATGGCATTGACTTCAAGGAGGTTTCAAATTCTTCCGTGGAAATGCAGATAAATCAGAATATGCAGACCGCAAACGCTGAGATAATGAAGCTCTTCGGGACGGCGGACGGCATTCTTTCCGATGCCACTGTAAAGAACGCTGTAATGCCTGTTATAGACGCATTTGAGGCGGCTTATGACAATGACCTGCTTCTTGAAAACGAGCGTGGGAGCGTTTATTTTGCCTTTGACACAAGGGAGCTGACGAGGGGCGACATTCAGCAGAGGTACAGTGCTTATGCTGTGGCTTTGCAGAACAATTTTATGCAGCTCGACGAGGTGAGGGAACGTGAGGACCTTCCGCCTCTCGGTGTCAATTTCATCAAGCTGGGGCTCAATGATGTTCTTCTTGACCCGAAAACAAATCAGATATACACGCCGAATACGAATGCTATGGTGAATATCGGCACGGGCGAGGGTGCGAATGTTTCTCAGCCTGTTGACAAATCGGGAAATGATGATATAATTGATGTTAGAGGCAAATATATTCAGCTTCCTAACGGCAAAATGAACGGAAGTCTGCCGAATACAAGGGTAAAAATGTCACAGGCAGAACGAAAAAGAGTTTCAAGCCAGTTTGCTACTGACTTTCCAAGTGCCGAAAAAAGGTAAGATATACTGCTATGAGAACAGAAACCACTTTTACCTTATAAAAGTTTACGGATTTGGAGATTATTCATTCAGCCTCAAAGTTTTAATTGAAGGCAATGAAGAAGCAATTAATTCTGTCAGAAGGAGTATAAAGCAATGGAAGGATTAAGTGCAAAACAGAAAAAAATATTATCGCTGATAAAGCCATATGCCATTTCAACTATAGATGACCCGAACGCCGAAAATATGATCATCTGTATTATACTTGGTTCTGCGGAATATAATGTAGAAGATAAGGTCATTGACGTTCTTGAAAATTTCGATGGGCTTAGTTTTGACGGCATTGTTAAAGAAATCATCTCTATTTTTCCACCTGTTGAAATGGCTGACGATGAGAAGGAGTGATCAAATGGAAAACAATCCACTTTCAAAAGCGGAAACAGAAGTTTTTGAACTCCTTAACAGTCTTATAGAGACAAAAGAAGATAAGAAGCTTACTTTTTCTATAATGCTCTGCTGTATTAATAACGAGGATTTATGTCACAAGATACTCAGCATTCCCGACGACCGTCACCATACTACAATTTCTGATATAAACAGCCGTTTGGGCGAGTTCCTTGAACCTTTGGAAATAGTTGAATAATATGATTAGCGAAAAAGAGATAACACTTATAAAAAAAACTGAAATCACTGCCTTATGATTTGGAAGATAAGGAAAAGGAAAATGGAATAATTATGATTATGTTATTTGCTTCCGAAAGAAATTGCATCGATGATATAATCAAAATTGCCAATGAAGCCAAAGACTTTGATGCTGTAATAACAGAAGTATTTAAAAATGAATCTGTAGAAATTGTTGATGAGGAGGAGTAATGATAGATAGTGAAGCAATGTTCAACAGCAACGGTCATAAAGTAAGGCTCGTTGAAAAAGGCGGCAGGGAAAGGACTGCAAACGTTATCCTTTTTCAGTCGGAATGGGACAGCGGCTGCAATGAAGCCTGCATTTGGCTTGATGATAACGTTGAGCCCGGTATTGTGCAGCAGAGTGACATTTCTTCAATTGAGGTGTTGGATTAAGGAAATGCCTGATTCAGAGGAAAAACTCATATGGTTCCTGCACACGGAAAGGAGAAAAGCAAATGATCGATTTAAAAAAACTTGTCGGCGAAAAAATTGAAATCATCACAAATGATGACAAGCATATTACCGGCTATGTTGATGCTTTCTGTGCCGCTGAGGATAATGACGATTTTGAGCCAAATGAAGCTGAGGACGGAATATGTTTGGATATTGACGGTGAGGGCGGTCCTTTTGTTTTAGCTTCTCATATCAAATCCGTAACACTGCTTAATTAACAATGTTTTCGGTCGCTGACATATAAACTGCTTTGATATCAAGGCGGTTTTTCTTATATCTTTTATGCGTTTTTGCAGTTGACTGCAAAGGCGCATTTTTTATACCCGAAAGGCGGTGGAATGGTGGCTGATGAATATGTGAGCATTGACGAGCTTGCCGAGCGTGTCATAAGAGATATGTCGCAGTATTCCGATGAGGTTGTCAAAAAGTCCAGAGAAGCAGCTAAAGCTGTGAGAAATCAGATGAAGCCTATGGTGGAAAATAAATCACCTGTGCGGCATTATTCAACACATACGCAGACAGTAAGCAGAATAATCGTTCACCGCAGTCCCGGTGTTCCCAAGGCAGTAAAACAGGTCAAAGAAGAAAAATATCAGCCGGGATATTTTAAGCAGGGGTGGGCTTACGGAAATATCAAGCTGAAAAACGGACGTGAGATATACGGCGTTCGCAACAAGGCTATGCCGACTGTAACACATCTTCTCAATTTTAACCATAATCTTATTACCCACGGAAAATTCAGAGGAGAGGTGCAGGGCACGGGCTTTGTGGAAGAAGCTCAGAACTGGGGCATACGGGAGCTTGAAAGGCGGCTTTCGGAATTTCTTGAAAGGGAGTGATCTTTAATTGGCATCTAACAAATATGGATATATGGCGAAAATCGGCATTGATACCACGGGAGTACAGCAGGGACTTGCCGAGGCTGATGCGGCAATGCGCACTTCTTCAAGAGAAATGCGGGAAGTAAACAACGTTATCCGTGAGGGCGGCAATTCCGCAGAAATGGCGGCTCAGAGAAATCAGCTTTATGCTGAACAGATATCACAGCTCAGCAGGCGGCTTGAAGCGTTGAAATCCGTTGAGGAAGACATCAACACGGCAAGAGCTAACGGTAATATAAATGAAAGTGAATATCGTGCATACAGGCGTGAAATTGAGCAGACCGAGAATGCTCTTGAAAATCTTCGGGAGCAGCAGAGAAGCATTGGTGAGAATGCGGGCAAGGATTACGACAAGGTGATATCTGCATTGCAGAATGTAGAAAAGGTCGCTCTTGCCACCACGGGAGCAGTTGCGGCGGCTCTCGGAAAGCTTTCCGGCGATGCTCTCGGTGCATATTCTCAGTATGAACAGCTTGTAGGCGGCGTTGAGACGCTTTTTGCAGGTGCTGAGGACATTGTACTCGAAAACGCCGAAAATGCATTCAAGACCGCAGGAATTTCCGCAAACAACTATATGGAAACTGTTACGGGCTTTTCTGCGACCCTTTTGCAGGGTCTTGATGGCGACACTAAAAAGGCGGCTGAAATTGCAGATCAGGCGCTTATTGATATGGCTGATAATGCGAACAAAATGGGCACGGCTATGAGCTCCGTGCAGTATGCTTATCAGGGCTTTGCTAAGCAGAATTACACGATGCTCGACAACTTAAAGCTCGGCTATGGCGGCTCGCAGGCTGAAATGGCAAGGCTTATAAACGATTCGGGCGTTCTGAACGGCGAAATGGTCGCAACTGCAAAAAATGTCAAGGAAATCCCCTTTGACAAGGTGATAGAGGCTATCCACGTTATACAGGAAAATCTCGGAATAACAGGCACTACGGCTCTTGAAGCTGAGACCACCCTTGAAGGCTCTATGAACAAGCTGAAAGCCTCCTGGGAAAATGCTCTTGTTGATATAGCAAAGCCTCTTGACGATTTTGCACAGGGCGGTCTTACTATCCTTAATGACAATATCGACGTTACAAAAGATGCGCTTGTGGATATGATGGAGCAGATAAAGCCATTGCTTGATGATGCGCTTGTAAAGCTTCAGGAGTGGATCGACGGCGGCGGTGTGCAGAAGCTTGCCGATGGGTTTGTTGATGCTGTCTCGTTCATTATAAATCACAAGGATATTTTGCTCACCTTTTTTGCAGCTTTGGAAGTTGCTCTTGGTGCCGACAGAATATCCAATGCTGTCAAAGGCATCAAGGAGCTTAAAGATGCTGTATCAGGCTTCGCCTCTACAGCACAAGCGGCTATGAGTTCTGTAACCTCCGCCGTAACGGGAGCAGAAGCACCCGTTGTTGCCTCACTTGGAGCTATAGCAGCCGCTGCTATAGCCGCCGCAGCCGCTATAGCGTCCGCAATTGCTGTTGCCGATGAGCTTAACACCATAGGCGACGCTATGACACATCTTACAGCGGAAACGAAAAAGTCTGATGAAAACGTCAAGGCTATGAATGACCGCTGGAACGCACTTTCAGATATGACGGGGCTTGAAAAATACAAGGAAGCTCAGGCAATGCTTGATGATGTCATAGCTGATGAGGAAGAGTGGAACAGCCGTTATAAAAAGACTATTGACGAGCTGAACGTTTTGCAGGAGAAAAAATTCAAGACTGCCGATGAAACGGCAAGAATGAAAGAGCTTCAGAACCAGAAAGATTCTCTTGATGCTGAATATTCTATGCTGCAAAATTTTCATACACTGCTTAACAATGAGCTTAGCAAGTATGATGACCAGACGATAGCCAATTTACAGCGTTCCGCAGAAGCTCAGGCACAGGCGCAGGCAAATGCAGGCAAGACAAATGAAGATGCTGTTTCCGAGGCTTGGGAGAAAATTCGTGAGACTACAAAAGCCGAAATGGATAAGTATGACAAAGAGCTTGCCACCCATAAAATCGGAGAAAGCGAGTATTTTGCAAAACGCAAGGCTTATCTCGAAGCCCATCGGGACGAGGAGAGCGAGGAATGGTGGGCTTATTATGATGATGTCAATGATTATTATGACAAACTTGCCAAGGAAGAAAAAGCCGCTGCCGACAAGGAAGCTGATGAAGCTGCAAAGGCTTTGAAGGAAGCCGAGAACAAAAAGAAAGAGGAGACAAAAAAAGCCTGGGAAGCGGCTGAGAGAGAACAGCAGGAAAAGGGCTATGACGATGAATGGCTCTTGAACGAGTATCAGAAGATACTTGATACCCTTGACAAAGGCTCTGACCTTTATCTTGAATATTATGACAAATGGCTCAAACTCCGAAATGATATTCAGGACGATGATATCAAGGAATGGGAGGACTCTTCCAAAAAGACCGCCGAGAGCATCAAAAAAGCTTATGAGGACGTAAACAAGGCTCAGGAACAGGCTGAAAAGGACTACCTTAAATCGGGAACGGCTCTCGGCAAGAGCGTGACCGAAAAGGGCGGCAAGGACAGATTTGTTTTAAATGACCTTACCGAAGAAAGCAAGGCTCTTGAAAAATACCGCAAGTCTATGGACGAGCTCAAAGCTACGGGCATTTCAGATGACCTGCTTGCGGGAGTTATGCAGTTTGATTACAAGGACGGCTCCCGTCAGCAGTTTATTGACGAGCTCCTCGGAATGTCTGAGAAACAGCGTGAACAGTATTACAAGGATTATGCCGCATATATGGAGGAAGTCGAAAAGACGGGTGCATATGACGTTCAGGACAAGCTTGATGAAGCAAATCAGCTTGCGGCGCAGGGCGTGAGCGACATCTACGCCAATATGCCTGATGAGGCTTATCAGAAGGGCAAGGAGACTGCCGACAGCTATTTGCAGGGCATTATTGACAGTATGTCGGATTATGATTCCATTATAAGCGGTTCGTTCTTCAATGCCATAAACGGGCAGGACCTGAGTGCCTCTGCATCGACAGGCACTGCGGGTTCGGGCGGCGATATGGTCATAAATTTTGTTGTTGATGGTGAAGTTATCACAACAAAGGTCGTGAGCAATCTTTCACAGGAATATCGGAGAGGGGGCAATCCTTTAAATGCGTAAAATTTACAACGGCGGTATCACGCTGGGTATCGGTGACTACACACTACGTTCCATTTCGGCATATTCTCCGAACTGGTCCCACGAAATTGACACGAGCTTTGAAAACTGGGACTTCTCCACGGTGGAACAGTCCAAAGGACGGCGATTTTCCGCAGATATCACAACGGGACTTATGGACAATGAGGAGATCACTCAGCTTCTGAATGTGCTCATCGGCAGGACGTTCAAATTCACTTCCCCCGAATACACGGGAATGGTGAGCGTCACAAAGGTTCCGAAAACATACAAATCCGCAAACAAGGCAGGAATTTACTGCTCCTGCTCATTCTCTGTAGCCGCCGTAAGCCTTGAAAGCTCGGGCGGCTCTCTTTAGCCTGAGCATTGAAATTCTTAACAGTCCGCTGAGCAAATTCGGAAATGTGAATGTGCGGCGGAATACTGACGGCATCGGGACAAGCGGGCTGTGCATATCTCAGCTGAGCTTTGATGTTCCTGGGGAGCTGTATGCGGCAAGGGCGGCGAGAACCGTTGTCAAGGGTGTGAGCGGTCTGCCTACATATTACATCGACAACAGGACGAAAAGCAAGGGCGTTGTTTCTGTTACCTGTCTTGACAGGCTGGCATTTGCGGACATTGATTTTCCCATTGATAAATGCCTGGAACTGGGGCTTATAAAATATCCGAGCCAGTCCAAATTCCCGAAAACGGGTGTTAAGACAAAAATATATCTTGACACTTCGGAAAAGAAGTATTACAAGTGGAACGGCTCGAAATATGAAGAGACCAAGGAGGCAAATTACACTCCTACGCTTCCGATTTCGGAGGTGCTGGAAATAATCATCAGTCTTGTGGGCTTTTCGGATATTACGGGTATTCCCTCGTGGCTCACGGAAATTCCAAGGGCAAAGCTTCAATGCACCTGCTCTGAAATACTGAGCTTTATCGCCGAAAGCTGCTGCGGATTCTTTTATATGACAGATGATAATGTGTGCACATTCGTGCCGTATGGAAGTTATTCCGCATCTATGGCAGTGAAGGAACACACGGCACTTGACATCGGCATTGAATATGAAGCGAACGGCATTCTTTGCACAAATGGGAACGGCGCACAGTATTCGATGGGTAATGTTGGGTATTCCTATGATACCCTGCAAATAAATTCCGACCTCATAACGCAGGCAGGCTGCGAAGAGATATGGGGTAGGGCAAGCGGCAAAACGGTCACGCAGTTTAAGTGCGACAAGGCCGTGGTTTCCTCTGTGCCATATCCCGCAGAGTTGATAAATTTTGCACAGGGGTATGATTTTATTGCTCACAGTGTTTCCTGCAAAATTACCGCCTGCGGGATTATCGCATCGCTATCGGGAAATGCTCCCAGTGATGGTGAGATAGGTTCACGGCACAGGCTGACGAGGAACAAAGTCGAGCTTGGCAAAAAGAGTGGGAACATTATGCACACAAAATATCAGGGACTTATTGTTCTTGAAGATGAGACCGATAAAAAATCGGACAAAACAAGCAAGGAGTGATATCAATGGGCGGCGAACTTATCCGAAACTGTAAAAACGGGTTTGCTGAAACTGATGTACATATCAGGGGCGACCCTCCCGACAAGATCGTCAAGGTTTCGGACAATGAGGTCTATGCCGTTTACGGAAGCTTCAAGCAGACCTGGACGGCTGACGGGAGTGGGAATGAACGGCATAATTTTTCGGAAACTATCGAAGAGGGGGAATGGTTATGACGGCTGAGGAAGCGGCTGGGATTATGATGTCGGGCGGCAAGACGGTTGAAATCGACCCACGAATAAAACAGCTTGATGAACTTACACCGTTATGTGTAGTCGGCATAGCGGACGGTTGGAACATTCGGGTGAAAATCGCTTCTGATATTGATAATATGCAGTGTTTTCAGCTTGGAAACACTCACGGCGGGCTTGTTAATTACATAACGATGTGGACGCTGTATTACTGCGTTTATCTGAACGATGAATTTAAATATGCCACCTGTCAGAATCCGTTTTATATGAAGTATCAGGAAAATTATCAGAATGCTGATGTGCCAAACAGGCTGTATTATATTTCACGAAACACAGATTTTCTGATAACATCGGCATCACCCACATTCAAAAGCGGTGGAGATTTTTTGAGTATAAGCCTTAAAGGAACATACATCAACACCTACACTGCTTACAGCTGGACTAATGATGCCGACAGAATTGAAGGAGAAACCACAAGCTCAACAGTATCGTTCGGTGCTTCAAAGAGCGATTTTAACGGGTCACAATCTGGCGGTTATTACATCGTGAACGGAAATGCTGATGATTTTAAAAATGCTGTTTACGGGCTGTATGCAGCTTGCAGAGTCAGGGCATTGGCAACAAAGGAAAACTAAGGAGGAATGAAAATGGACATCAAAACAATAACAAGCACCGAGGGAGTGAACGAGGTGGATTTCGGCAGCGGTGCAAGCCGTTTCTACTGGTTTCAGAACATCGGCACAACAACCGTACACGTTTCGGGAAATGCGGATAT
>NZ_JBNMJV010000062.1:0-10526 GCF_050874005.1 Huintestinicola sp. | reverse complement strand
TTCAGCTTGTCGATAAAGTGGAGAAATGAAAAAAGTTGCACAAATAAACATAACACTAAAAGTTTCGCTCAAGCCTTTTCCAAAGGCTTGCAGGTTTCCAAAGGGCGGCGCCCTTTGGTCGCCCTCCGCAGAGGGCGAAATCTCCTTTTATCCTTCAAAACTGAGCAAGGGGTGAGAAATGCGACAGCATTTCGAGGGGAGGCGAACACGACCGCCTCCCCTTGTAGAGCGGTTGGGATAACTTACCCTCAAAAACGTTCCGGTGGAACGTTTTTGACAAAGCAATTTCTGTATGGGTTTGTGCATATTATATAATTGTCGTTTCTTTTTCGACAGACTGAAACGGCTGAACTTTCCAGGTTCAGCCGTTTTGATGTATATGAGTTATTCTGTTTCGGCAGGTTCTTCTCTCTCGGGTATCTCGACCTTGAGATAAGATTTAAGGTAATCTATCTGATATTGAAGATCGTCGATCTGCGCCGCATAAGCCGCTTCCTTTTCAGCCTGCTTCTTTTCAAGCTTGTTGGTGTTTGCAAGGTTGATGGTGTAAAGAGCGGTCACGATAACAGCAAAAGCGGTAAGCCCTGCGGTAAGGGGATTGAGCCAGCCCTTGCTTTCTTCCTTTTCTGTGATAAAGGGAGCAATGCCTGTGTGGGCAAGTGCTTTTGAAAGAGCAAAGTAAAGGGGGATTGCTATAACGCAGGCAAGTACGCCGTTAATGGTCGATGTTATCGCATTGACGCCTGTGAGCTTTAGTGCCACCGAAACAGGCTCGCCTAAAAGTATCTGACTGATAAAGGTCTTGAGGAGATACAGAACGATGTACACAAGCTGACCTGCCACAGCGCCGAGGATAACGGCAGTCTTTTCATTTGTAGTTCCGTGCTTTCTCAGATGACCTGCGGTAAAGCCCATTGCGAATTTGGAGAAAAAGGTGTAAGGTGCCGAAACGATATACACGGGGTCAAAAAGATCGTAAAGCGCCGCACCGATACCCGAAGCAAGACCGCCTTTAAGCCTTCCGAAAAGCAGACCTGCCAGCAGGCACATAGAATTTCCCAGGTGTATTCTTGTAACGAGTGCGCCGTTTGGGATCTTTATCTGTAAATAATTTCCCGCATAAACAAGCGCCGCCATAAGTCCCACGATAACAAGGGAATAAAGCTTTCGGTTCCCCGAAGTGCGCTGAATGGATTTTTCTGACATAATAAACAGCCTCCCTGATAATTTTTCCAAATATCATATTACTCCTATAGGATTAAAAAATCAATTCCGAAGATTTTTGGTAACAAATACCTCGGAATGTGCAGACTGTACTATTTATAATGGAGAGGATAACAATATTTTTGACGTTACAAACAAATAAATTCCCCATAAAATCACAAAAAAATCCTCTTGCAAGAAAATTTGATAATTTTTCGCAAGAGGAATATGTATAAAATGTGCAATATGCCGATATGTGGATTTAATCATTCATTAACATCTTCCGGAATATTTTCTGAGACCTCCGCAGTCTCAAATCCTGTTTCCGCCGCTGTTTGGGGAATTTCCGCAAAATCTGCACCGCCCGTATCTTCACGCACAGCTTCGGAAATTTTCCTTGTTATCCTTGCAAGACGTGCGGTAGGGCGCTCGGTGAGAGAAGCGTCTATCACAAAAACGTGTCCCTCGGAAAATGCTGAGAGCTGAGAGGACAGCTCGCTGTCGATATCCGAGGACTCAAGGGGGTGCGCAAGGAGTATGACCTGGGGGTCTGCGGCAAGCAGCTCCTCGGGAGTAAGGGTCAGAGATGTGTTTCCTGCAGCAATATTTTTTCCGAAATGAGCAGCGTAATCTCCCGCAAAGGAGTCACCTGTTGCAGCGGAAAATCCGTCGTCGGTGATGTTCATAATAAACACAAGGCTTTCGCAGGAGCCTTTCGCCTCGTTCAGAGCCGCTCTCAGGTCTTCCGTTGCCCTGTCAGCCTTTTCCTCGCCCTCAAGGCTGCCCGAAAATATCAGGGAGAGGGAGCGGTAATTCTCCATCAGCTCCTCTGCGGAACGGGGCGCAGGAATGCTGAGAACCGATATCCCTGCCTGTGAAAGACGAGTAATGTCCTTGTTTGCGATAGGACTTTGTGTAATGAGCAGGGCAGGGGATAGCTTAATTATCCCGTCAATATCGGGGTTTACGGCGGAACCCACAGCAGGGACAGCCTCCGCTTCCTCCGGATAATCGCAGTAATCGCTTCGGCATACAAGTCTGTCGCCGTATCCCAGCTCGAACAGCATTTCCGTTACTGCAGGAGACAGGGAGCCTACAGTTTCGGGTGAGCTGTTAAAGGTAAGTCCTCCTGCGGTAACGGGATAGGGAGCGGCTTCGGAAACGGTAACGTCAGCCATTACTGCCTCTTCCTCTTCTTCATTTATCTGAGTGCAGCCGCAAAGAAGTACTGCCGCCGCCGAAAGAATAAGTATCAGTTTTTTTATCATAAGTTCATCTCACAGCTTTAATTATAATAAATACACATCTAATTATATCATATATCCCCGAAATTATGTGAACAAAAAGTTAAATCATTTATTTGGCAAATTTTATTTCCAATAATGCTTGACGAAAAAAAGGGATTGTAATATAATATATTTGTATGCGGATAAAAATTCGTAAATTTACCGAAAGGTCGTGAAGAGGAATGATACGTGCTGCTGAAGCAATGGTTAGATGTCTTAGATCGGAGGGCGTCAAGGTCGTCTTCGGCTATCCGGGTGCGGCAATTTGTCCTTTTTATGACGAACTCTACCGTTCAGATATACATCACGTGCTCGTAAGGCACGAGGCAAACGCAGGCCACGAGGCAAGCGGATATGCAAGGATAACCAACAAGCCTGCGGTGTGCATAGCCACATCGGGACCGGGCGCCACAAATCTCCTTACAGCAATAGCTACTGCCTATGCCGACAGCGTTCCCCTTATCTGCATTACGGGACAGGTCTCCACAGACCAGATAGGCTGCGACGTTTTCCAGGAAGTGGACATCACAGGTGCAGCTCAGCCCTTTGTAAAGCACAGCTATCTTGTAAAGGACGCTTCAATGCTTCCCCGTATATTCAAGGAAGCTTTTTATCTTGCAGGTACGGGCAGAAAGGGACCCGTTCTTATTGACGTTCCTATTGATATCCAGAACACGCTCATTGATTTCGAATATCCCGAGACCGTTACAATGCGTACATATAAGCCCACCGTCAAGGGCAATCCTATGCAGATAAAGAAGATCTGCGAAGCTGTTGAAAATGCAAAAAGACCCCTTATCTGTGCAGGCGGAGGAATTTTCCTTGCAGGTGCGGAAAAGGAGCTTATCGAATTTGCGGAAAAAGCAAAGGTGCCCGCTGTTTCCACTATGATGGGACTAAGCCTTTTCCCCACAGACCACCCCCTGTATCTGGGAATGCTGGGTATGCACGGCGTGAAGTCCGCAAACCGTGCGGTGAACGAGTGCGACACTATGATACTCATAGGCGCAAGAGTGGGCGACAGAGCAGTAAAATCCCCCACATTCCTTGCGGAAAATAAGCAGATAATCCACATTGATATCGACCCTGCGGAAATAGGCAAGAATATTCCCGTTGATATCCCTCTTGTAGGCGACTGCAGGACTATCCTTTCCGAGCTTACCGAAAAGATAGGCGTGGTAAGCCACGATGAATGGCTCTCCGAGCTTGCCGAAATAAAGAACGATATCCCCGAAAATGAGGAAACAGAGGGCTTTATCAATCCTAAGGTGTTCCTCAGAAAGCTTTCCGACAGAATGCCTGCGGACACTGTATGCGTTGCCGACGTGGGACAGAACCAGATATGGTGCTGCAACAACTACGGCATTAAAGAGGGCGGCAGATTTATGACCTCCGGCGGTATGGGTACAATGGGCTACTCTGTTCCCTGCGCTATAGGCGCAAAAATGGCTGCTCCCGAAAGAGAAGTTATTGCAGTATGCGGAGACGGCTCCTTCCAGATGCAGATGATGGAGCTTGCCACCATTATGCAGGAAAAAATTGCCGTTAAGATGATCGTTATGCGCAATAATTATCTCGGTATGGTAAGAGAGCTTCAGACAAAAAGCTATGGCGACAGACAGATCGCAGTAGGTCTTGACGGAAGCCCCGATTTTGTTGCTCTTGCACGTGCATACGGCATTGAGTCCGACAGAGTTTCCACAATGGCTGAGGCAGAGGAGAAGATAGAAAAGCTTGCTTCTTCGGACAAGCCCTATCTCCTTGAATGTGACGTTTACAGCCTTGAGTCCACTCTTTGATATTTCTGAAAGGATAGATACATATATGAAACACACTATTTCCGTTCTCGTTGAAAATCACGCAGGCGTTCTCTCCCGTGTTTCGGGACTGTTCTCACGCAGAGGCTTCAACATCGACAGCCTTGCTGTGGGAGAGACCGATGACCCTGCGATCTCCAGAATTACCATAGTTGCCGACGGCGACGAGCACACCGCTCAGCAGATCGAAAAGCAGCTCAACAAGCTTGTGGACACAATGAAAGTCCGCACTCTTGCTCCCGACGAGCTTCTTGCAAGGGAGCTGCAGCTTATCAAGGTAAACGCCACCCCCGCTCAGAGAAGCGAGATACTCACTATCTGCGAGATAATGGGCGCAAAGATCATTGATATGACCGCTAACACCCTCACCATTGAGATATCCGATTCCACCGTTCATCTCAAGAGAATGCACGATCTTCTTGAGGGCTACGGCATCAAGGAAATTGTCCGCACAGGCGTTATCGCTATCCAGAAGGGCAGCGTTACCATTAAATAATTTGCTTTTAAGGCGTTTTGCCTTGAAATATACTTAATTTATCCATAATATTCTATAGGAGGAATTTAAAATGGCTAAAATTTTCTATCAGTCCGACTGTGATCTCGGCAGACTCGACGGCAAGACCGTTGCTATCATCGGTTACGGTTCTCAGGGTCACGCTCACGCTCTTAACCTCAAGGACAGCGGCGTAAACGTTGTTGTAGGTCTTTACGAGGGTTCCAAGAGCAAGGCTAAGGCTGAGTCTCAGGGTCTCAAGGTAGTTTCCGTAAGCGAAGCTGCTAAGATGGCTGATGTTATTATGATCCTTATTCCCGATGAGAAGCAGGCTGACGTTTATAAGACCGATATCGCTCCTTATATGACCGCAGGCAAGACTCTTGCTTTCGCACACGGCTTCAACATTCACTACGGCTGCATCGTTCCCCCCAAGGACGTTAACGTTATTATGATCGCTCCCAAGGGCCCCGGTCATACCGTAAGAAGCGAATACCAGGCTGGCAAGGGTGTTCCTTGTCTTATCGCTGTTGAGCAGGACGCTACAGGCGACGCTCAGGATATCGGTCTTGCATACGCTCTCGGTATCGGCGGCGCAAGAGCAGGCGTTCTCGAGACTACATTCAGAACTGAGACCGAGACAGACCTCTTCGGTGAGCAGGCAGTTCTCTGCGGCGGCGTTTGCGCTCTTATGCAGGCAGGCTTTGAGACTCTCGTTGAGGCAGGCTACGATCCCAGAAACGCTTACTTTGAGTGCATCCACGAGATGAAGCTCATTGTTGACCTTATCTATCAGTCCGGTTTCGCAGGTATGAGATACTCCATCTCCAACACAGCTGAGTACGGCGACTATGTAACAGGTCCTAAGATCGTTACAGAGGAGACCAAGAAGGCTATGAAGAAGGTTCTCGCTGATATTCAGGACGGTACATTTGCTAAGGAATTCCTCCTTGATATGTCTCCTTCCGGCAGACAGGTTCATTTCAAGGCTATGCGCAAGCTTCACGCTGAGCACCCCTCCGAGGTCGTTGGCGAAGAGATCCGCAAGCTCTACAGCTGGAACGGCGAGGACAAGCTTATCAACAACTGATTTTATCCATAATATATTTCGGGACTGCTGTGCTTTGGTGCGGCAGTCCTTTTTCACGCTTGTTTGCTGTATGACATATAATATCTCGGAGGGGGTAATATAAAATGACTTCCACCGAGCTTATAGTGTCCATAACCGCCGCCGCTGCCGCCATTGCCGCCGATATTCCCGACAATGCCCAGCTTTCGCTTGCAGCAGCCGCTTTTGTTCAGCTTGGGGACACCCTTGAGGTCATAGCAGCGCAGAGAGATCTTTGCGATACAAAGTGCGGCGAGCCACAGAAATAAAATAACTGCTTTCGGTTAATAAGCTCCGAAAGCAGTTATTTTTATCCTGTTAAATTGTATTAAAGCTTAGTGAGGGATAATGCTCAGCAGAACGCCTGCTGCAACTGCGGAACCGATAACTCCCGCAACGTTGGGACCCATAGCGTGCATAAGAAGGAAGTTTGTGGGGTCTGCCTCCGAACCGACCTTCTGAGACTGTCTTGCAGCCATAGGAACGGCGGAAACGCCTGCGGAACCGATAAGGGGATTTACCTTGCCGCCTGTTACGAGGCACATAAGCTTTCCGAAGAGAACGCCCGAAGCTGTTCCAATGCTGAATGCGATAACGCCGAGAACGATGACCTTGAGGAAATCCCAGGAAATAACATTCTGAGCAACTGTAGTGGCACCAACGGAAATTCCGAGGAAAATAGTGATTATGTTCATAAGCTCGTTCTGAGCGGTCTTGCAGAGACGGTCAACAACTCCGCTTTCCTTGAAGAGGTTTCCGAGCATAAGCATACCAACCAGAGGAGCTGCTGAGGGAACGAGAAGAGCAATGATAATTGTAACTGCGATAGGGAAGATTATCTTCTCTGTCTTGGAAACGGTTCTGAGCTGAGCCATCTTTATCTTGCGCTCCTTTTCGGTGGTGAGGAGACGCATAATGGGGGGCTGGATAAGGGGGACGAGAGCCATATAGGTATATGCTGCAAGGGCAATTGTTCCTGTGCTTACGCTGCACTTGTCATTTAACAGCTGACTTGAAACGTAAATTGCCGTAGGTCCGTCCGCACCGCCGATGATAGCGATAGAACCTGCCTCCACAGCATTGAAACCGAGAGCGGCAGCACCGATGAATGTAAGGAAAATACCTGCCTGTGCGGCAGCTCCGAGAAGGAAGCTTTTGGGATTTGCGATAAGGGGAGCAAAGTCCGTCATACAGCCGATACCCAGGAAGATGAGCGCAGGATATATCTGGAGCTTGACTCCGATATACAGGTAATCCAGAAGTCCGCCGTTTGTGATAATATTGCCGAAATCAACGTGACCCGCTTCGTCAAGCACCCAAAGTTCGGGGTGATACATTCCGGTGCAGGGCAGGTTTGTGAGGAGCATACCGAATGCGATAGGGAGCAGGAGCAGCGGCTCAAACTTGTGCTTTATCGCAAGATACATAAATGCGAAAGAAATCAGGATCATTACCACGTTCTGCCACTGAAGAGCGGCGAGACCCGAGCTTGCGATCAGATCCTTGATCGTGTCTAAAAAAATCTGTAACATAGGAACTATCCTTTCCTTTTAAAATGCACGGGTGTTTTCGCTGCGTGCGGCTCTTGCCCAGGAGTTGCCGGCGCCCATACCGCCTGCACGCTTGATGCTGCGTATTCTGAGAGGCTGACCCATTTCCTCGCTCATTGCAGCAACGGCTGCGGCGATGACTGCGATTATCTCGCTTTCGTCCTCGGCGTCCTGTGAAACGGGAGCAGGCTCCTTTTGAGGCTGAGGTGCGGGAGCAGCTTCGATCTTCTTGCCGCCCTTATCCGATTTTCCTGACTTTAAAGCGGTGAAGATCTTTCCCATTATCCACACAGCGACGATGAGCAGAATAAGGGCTACGAAAACTATGACAAGGCCCGAAATAACAACAGCACCCACATAGCTCCAATCCATCTGCATTTCCATAAATTTGCTTCAATCCTTTCCTTGAAAGGCAAAACCTTCCGAAATTCAAAACTTAACATTATTATACTATATTCCGCAAAAAAATGCAAGGAATTTTTGAAGCATTTCATTTCCGTATTTTTAACATATAAAAAATTTTTTTATTTGCAGAAAAATCAACAAAATTTATTGACATCTAAAAAATAATATGGTATAATTTGCTTAGAATATTTAACAGTATTAAATATTTAGTCTGTTAACTTTCGGGAGGTGTCAAGGTGGACGATAAAAACAACGGACTTGCCGTAAAGCTGTTTGAACAGCTTAAAGAGCTGTATTTCAGCAGATCTCCCGTAGGACTTGAAGAGTTTTTACAAGGCGAGATGAAGGTGCTGTCGTTTATAAACCGTGAGGACAGAGAGCTTCTCCCGGGGCAGCTGTCCTCGTCGTTGGAAATGACGGGAGGGCGAATTGCGGGGATACTTCGCTCCCTTGAGAAAAAAAGGTACATTACCCGCAGGACGGACGAGCTTGACAGGCGGCGTGTGCTTGTCAGCATTACCGAAAGCGGCAGCAGGTATATAGTGAGCCGCTCGGAGGCGCTTGAAACAAAGCTTGATATGCTTGTGACGGCTATGGGCAGGGACAACACAATAAAGCTTATCGACTCGCTGGACCTTTTTGTAAAAGTGTCCGAAAGAATATTTGAAAACGACGGCGACATTCGTCCCGATGAATAAAAAGGAGATCTTCCGTTATGGATATGCACGAGTTTTTTATGGGAAATATTTTTGACGCATATGATTTCTTCGGCGCTCACCCCGACGATACGGGAACAGTTTTCCGCACCTTTGCACCCTCGGCTGTGAGAGTTTCCATTATCGGAGAGTGGAACGGCTGGAAGGAAGAAGCTATGCAGAAAAACGGGCAGGTCTATTCCTACCACTCTCCCGATGCACGTAAGGGTATGATGTATAAATACGTCATCTATTCACAGAGCGGCAGAAAGGAGCACTGTGACCCTTACGGCTTTGCAATGGAGCTTCGTCCTGCCTTTTCGTCCATCATAACCGACCTTATGGACTATAAATTCACCGATATAAAATGGATGCAGAAGCGGTCTAAAAATTACGATAAGCCGATGAACATTTACGAGGTGCATCTGGGTTCGTGGGCAAGAGATCCCGATAACGAAAACGGCTGGTTTACATATTCGGAAATAGCGGACAGGCTTATTTCCTACGTTAAGGAGCACGGCTACACTCATATCGAGTTTATGCCCCTGAGCGAGCACCCTGCGGACTGCTCCTGGGGCTATCAGAACACGGGATTTTTCGCTCCCACATCAAGATACGGCACTCCCGCACAGCTTATGGAGCTTATCGACAAGTGCCACAACAGCGGCATCGGCGTTATTATGGACTTTGTTCCCGTTCATTTTGCCATTGACGATTACGCTCTGGCTAAATATGACGGAACCTGTCTTTACGAATACCCCAACGGCTCGGTGGGACAAAGCGAATGGGGAACTTACAATTTTATCCATTCAAGGCGTGAGGTCTGCTGCTTTCTGCAGTCCGCCGCCAATTACTGGCTGTCCGTCTATCACTTTGACGGATTACGAATGGACGCCATCAGCCGTGCGATTTACTGGCAGGGCGACCCTGCAAGGGGAGTAAACGGCTGTACTGTTGAATTTATAAAGAAGATGAACGAGGGGCTTCACAGGCTCCACCCCACGGCAATGCTCATTGCTGAGGACTCCACATCATTCCCGAAGATAACTGCTCCCGTACAGTACGGCGGTCTGGGCTTCGACTATAAGTGGGATCTGGGATGGATGAATGACACCTTCGATTATTTCCGCACGCCTCCCGAGGAGAGAAAATATCATCACGGAAAGATAACCTTCTCGATGATGTATTACTATAACGAGCTGTACCTCCTTCCCGTATCCCACGACGAGAACGTTCACGGCAAAGCAACTGTCATTCAGAAAATGTGGGGCGATTACGACGTGAAATTCCCCCAGGCAAGGGCGTTTTATATGTATATGTACTCACACCCGGGAAAAAAGCTCAACTTTATGGGGGGCGAGTTTGCGCAGTTCCGTGAATGGGACGAAACCAGAGAGCAGGACTGGGAGCTTCTGAAATACCCTCTTCACGACTCGTTCAGACGGTATATGACCGACCTTTCAAGGATATATGATAACCGTCCCTCCCTGTACAGCGGCGAATACAATCCCGACTGCTTCAAATGGATACTTGCCGATGAAAGCGAGACCTCCGTATTTGCATACAAGCGCTGCGCCGAAAACGAGACCACAGTTATCCTTCTCAACCTTTCGGACAAGGAGCAGAACGCTGTCATACCAGCCGAGGACATTAAGCGGCTGAAAGAGCTATTAAACTCGGACAGCACCATTTACAGCGGCAGCACGCCTGTTGAACCTGATGTTATCATTACTCCCGACAATGAGACAGACAGCTTCACCATTACCCTTGCGCCCTTCTCCGGCAGGATATTTGACGCATAATTTTTTCGTTCCCTGCATATATCTGTAAAAGGTAACATCTAAAAACCCCTGTACAAAAAAGAAAAAAAGTGGTAAAATAGAGATATGAAAATAAGACAGATAGGGTTCTTTGATGAGGAGAACCGATACAAGAAATTAACAGAATTAGGCGATCCGCTGGAGAAACT
>NZ_JBNMJV010000061.1:0-11354 GCF_050874005.1 Huintestinicola sp. | reverse complement strand
TCGCAGATAAACTTTGTTTATCATTGCGGAAGGGCGACAAGGGGCGCCGCCCCCTTGACCCCTGCCACCTTTGAAAAGGTGGACGAAACTTTTACTATGACCTTATTTGTGCAAATTTTTTCGACTAAACACTTTATCGACAAGCTGAGCCGCCTTTGGCATAGTCAAAGGCGGCTGATTTTTATGTACTTTATCAGTTGAACTCTTTTACGATATCGTTCATTCTCTTTACCTCGTCGGTAACGGAACGGGCGGTGTCGGCGCTTCTTTCGGAGGTGCGGGATATCTGCGCTACGACTTCCGCTATCTGATCCATCTTGACCTTGACAGCCTCGGCGGAAGCAGTCTGGCTCTCGGCAAGCCGCTTTATCTCCTCGGACTGTCTTGCGCTGTCCTCGGAAATGCGGATAACGTCGCCCATCTTATCGGCAATGCCCTCGGCAAGAACGGTTCCGCCCTTTACAGCCTCAATACTTGCGGCAATGAGGGAAGATGTGTTCTTTGCTGCCTCGGCGGATTTGTTTGCGAGATTTCTTACCTCGTCCGCAACTACCGCAAAGCCCTTGCCTGCGTCTCCTGCACGGGCAGCCTCAACTGCGGCGTTAAGAGCAAGGATATTTGTCTGGAATGCAATGTCCTCAATGGTTTTGATAATGCTCTCGATCTCCCGTGAAGCCTTTGCAATGTCATCCATTGCATTTACCATATTGCGGACTTCTTCGTTGCTGGCGCAGAGAGTCTCATTGCTCTTTCTTGCGGATTCGGAAGCGCTTTCGGACTCTCTGAGACTGAGATGCGCCTGCTCGGTGATATTTCCGATATCGGCAACGATATTTCCGATAGTAGCCTCCTGCTCCTCGGCGTCTGCGCTGAGAGAGGAGGATATCTGCTCCATAAGAGCTGCGGTGCTGTCAAGGCTTGAGGATATCTCAGCGATACGTGCGACCACGTCCCCCTGCTTTGCCATAAGAGCCTTGTTGCCGCTTACCTGCTCGTTCATCTGCTCGAGAAGCCCCGAGGTCTTCTGCTCGGCAGTTCTTGACTGATCTATATACTTTATGCTCTGCCCGATAAAATACCATATGAGCGTTGCACAGATGTTCATTCCGATAATGCCCTTGATAAGGAACTCCATTCCTGCGCCCTGATAGAAAAAGTCCTTGAAAAACAGTGCGCCGATAACGGCAATATCCATTATCACCCAATGTATCTTGATGTTAAGGAGGTTATAGTAAACGGAAGCGATAGCCATTGATGCCAGCATAAGGGGGAACATTCCGTGCATCTCGTGCTTTGCGGCGGATATGATGATGATCGCCAGCGGCGGATATGATGATGATCGCCAGCAGCTGACCCTGGGAGAGGATCGTTCCCTTGACCTGATTGCTGAGCTTCTTGTTCAGTATCATCACGATCGCAGGAATGATAACGCCTATTGCAATGGTGACAACGCCTGCCGCTGCGGCTCCCGAAACAAGGTTCACTATTCCGAAAATAAGGCACACGCCTGCAATAAAGAGCATATGCGTTTTAATGACCTTGTCGGAGACAGTTAACGAATTATTCTTAGCAGTTTTTTCCGTCATATTATTCACAGCCTTTACGGTTTATTATGAAGGATAAATTTCAATTTATTATAACATATTCCGACATCATTGTCAACCAAAAAGGTCCATATTTTTTAAAATCCGCCCAAGACCGCTTCCATTACCCCTTAAACGTTTACAACAGTTAATTTAATTTGTCGAATAAATATTTGTCTAATATTCCTATTGAAAAAACTGCACAGATATTTTATAATATTTTTAAGCAGATTTTTACACTTAGATAATTCAGGTCCCACAAATAATTTCGAGAAGGAGAGAAAGGAAAATATGATACCTGTTATCAACAAGGAAGATTTTGAAGAAAAACTCAGACAGGAGCTTCAGGTGGAGTTCAACGTAACTCCCATCGACGCTTCTGATAACCAGATCTACAAGGCTCTGTCAGCTGTTGTAGTCGAGCTGCTCAGAGCAAAGAGAAGAAAGTTCAGAAACCAGACCCATTCCGCAGGCAAAAAGGAAGTTTACTACCTTTCAATGGAATTCCTTATGGGTCGTTCCCTCAAGACCAGCCTTTACAACCTTGAAATAAACGATATGGTGGAGGATATCCTCAAGAAGTGGGACGTTAACATTGAGAGAATTTACGATTACGAGCCTGATGCAGGTCTCGGAAACGGCGGTCTCGGCAGACTTGCTGCCTGCTACCTTGACGGCCTCGCTACAGACGGCTATCCCGCAATGGGCTACTCCATCTGCTACGAGTACGGCATCTTCAAGCAGAAGATAGAGGACGGCTGGCAGACAGAGCTTCCCGATAACTGGCTTCCCGGCGGCGACTGCTGGCTTGTTCCCAAGACAGACAAGTCCATCGAAGTTCACTTCGACGGCGAGCTGAAGGAATACTGGGATCAGCAGTATCACCACGTTTCCTACGTTAACTACAACACCGTTGTTGCAGTTCCTTACGATATGTACGTTCCCGGCTACGACAGCGAGGGCGTTTCCGTTCTGAGACTGTGGCAGGCAAAGGCGCCCTCCTTCGATATGAAGATGTTCAACCAGGGCGACTATGCAAGAGCTTTGGGTCAGAACACCGTTGCTCAGGCTATCTCCAAGGTGCTTTACCCCAACGATAACCACCTTGAGGGCAAGAGCCTCAGATACCGTCAGCAGTATTTTATGTGCGCTGCTTCCGTAGGCGATATCGTTAACCGTCATATGTCCGTTTACGGCACTCTCGACAACCTCCACGAAAAGGTTGCTATCCACATCAACGACACTCACCCCACTCTTGCTATCCCCGAGCTTATGCGTATCCTTCTCGACGACTGCGGCTACAGCTGGGACAAGAGCTGGTATATCGTTACAAACACCTTTGCTTACACCAACCACACCGTTATGGCTGAAGCTCTCGAAAAGTGGGACGTTAACCTCGTCCGCCAGATCACTCCCCGTATCTACGACATCATCTGCGAGATCAACCGCCGCTACTGCGCAGAGCTTATGGAAAGGCTCGGCGACGGAAACAAGGTTTCCAGAATGTCCATCGTTCAGAACAACCAGATCCATATGGCTCTCCTCTGCGTATGCGCTTCTCACAGCGTAAACGGCGTTTCCAAGCTCCACTCCGAGATCATCAAGACCGATGTATTTAACAACGAATACAACTACACTCCCCACAAGTTCCAGAACGTTACCAACGGTATCGCATACAGGAGATGGCTCCTCCAGTCCAATCCCGGACTTACAGACCTCCTCTCCGAGACCATCGGCGACGGCTTCAAGAAGAACGCAATGGAGCTTTCAAGCTTTGTCAAGTATGAAAACGACAAAAAGGTACTCGACCAGCTTGCAAAGATCAAGCTTGAGAACAAGAAGCGCTTTGCTGATTATGTTCACCGCAATTTCGGCGTAGACCTCAACACAAACGCTATCTTCGACGTCCAGGTAAAGCGTCTCCACGAGTACAAGAGACAGAACCTCAATGCTCTGAACATCATTGCCGAGTACAACGCTCTGCTTGAAAACCCCGATATGGAATTTACTCCCAAGACCTATATCTTTGCGGCTAAGGCTGCTCCCGGCTACTATCTTGCAAAGCAGATAATCAAAATGATCTGGGCTCTGGGCGAGGAAATAAGAAAGAACCCCGTTATCAGCAAGAAATTACAGGTATTCTTCCTTGAGGATTACCGTGTAACAATGTCCGAGCTGCTTATGCCCGCTGCAGAAGTTTCCGAGCAGATATCTCTGGCAGGCACAGAGGCTTCGGGTACAGGCAATATGAAGCTTATGCTCAATGGTGCTCTTACTCTTGGTACACTTGACGGCGCAAACGTTGAGATCAAGGAGCAGGTCGGCAAGGACAACATATTCATCTTCGGTATGACCACCGAGGAAGTTCTTGCAAAGAAGGCTCAGGGCTACCGTCCCGAGGAATATGTAAACAACAACGAGGTCATCCGCAAGGCTCTCGCAAAGATGTACAGCGGCATCAACGGCTGCACATTCGAGGAAGTTGCAGACACCCTCAAGTTCAAGGATCCCTATATGGTACTTGCAGATTTCGACGCTTACCAGTCCGCTCAGCAGTACGTTTCCGAGTGCTACAAGGACAAGGCTAAGTGGAACAAGATGTCTCTCCACAACATCGCAGGCGCAGGCATATTCTCCGCCGACCGTGCTGTTGACGAGTACGCTAAGAACATCTGGAAGCTTACTAAGTAATTTAATTCACAGATAAAAAAATCTGCTTTCGGCACATAGGTCGGAAGCAGATTTTTTATAATTTTATAACTTTTTCGAAAGCACTTGACGGCACGTATAATACGTGCTAAAATATATAAAACAGAACAGGAGGAATACATTATGGCAAAATATGTTTATCCTGCGATATTTACAGAAGAAAAAGACGGAGGCTTCAGCATTTCTTTTCCCGATATACCAAGCTGCTATACACAGGGCGAGGATATGATCGACGGAATGGATGCCGCAAATGATGTTCTGTGCCTTCGCCTTTATGATATGGAAAAGGCAGGCGAAAATATTCCAAAGGCATCGGACGCACGTTCTATACCGGTAAATTCTGATGAGTTTGTTACTCTCATCAGCTGTGATACAATAGAATACCGAAAGTTTTACGAGAAAAAGGCTGTTAAGAAAACTCTGACCATTCCCTCCTGGCTCAACGAGATGGCTGAATCTCAACACATCAACTTCTCGGCAGTTTTGCAGGAAGCTTTAAAAGAACGTCTCAATGTTAACTGATATACTGCAAGTTACTCCCCGTTCGTGCATTAACATCGAACGGGGAGTTTTTGTTATGTGTGCTAAAATTCGCTTTAATAAAGGTTACAGTGCAGCAAATGAAAATGGTTTTGCAAAATGTCCTAACGAGATCGCTGCGGGTCGTCACCCGCCGACTCAAGGAAAGCTCTCGCTTCTGCTGCGCCGCCGCAGGACTTGAAGCTTTCGGATATCTTCTTTGCGGCATTTTTGTACTTCGTATCATTAAGGGCAGTTTCAATTGTCTTTAAAATATCGTCCTTGCCGTATGACCTCAGCATAATGCCTGCACCAAGCTCCTCTGTCCTTGCCGCAACCGCTCCCTGCTCGGGGGTCTGGGGGCAGAGTATCAGAGGCACTTCAAAATACAAGCCCTCTGAGGCGGAATTCATTCCGCAGTGGGTGATGAACACATCGGAAATTGACAGCACCGCCATCTGGTCAACGTGCTCGTAAACCTGTATATTATCGGGAAGAACGCCGAAATTATGGCTGTTTGTGCCGCAGGAAACAATTACCTGATAATCCGTTCCTTTCAGAGCCTCAATGCAGCTTCGGTATATCTCCTCGTTCTTAACCACCGTACCCATTGAAATGTAAACGGTCTTATCCGCAGTCTTTTCCATCGCCTTTTCAACGGGTCTTATGGAAGGACCAATGAAATGATACTTGTCCGAAAAGCTCTCGGCACAGGGTTGGAAATACTTGGAAGTGTAAACAATGGTGTTTGTGTCGTTGTCATTTGTGACTATCTCCATTATGCTTTTAACGGGGTAGCCCTTGTCCTGTAATCTTTTTATATGCTTGTTCGCCTTGGGCATTGTGAATATCATTTTAAACAAATCGCCAATGCCCTGCTTCATATATCTTGATGATTGGCTGTTGAATGCAAAGGTGGTGGTTGAGGAAACATAGGGGATATTGTACTTCATTGCCGTAAGCTTGCCCCAGTATGCCACAGAGTCGGAAACAATGAGGTCGGGCTTTATCTCTTTGACTTTTTCCGAAACCTTATCGTCCAGCGCAAGAGTGGAATTTACCAGAAGCTCGGCGGCAAAAGCCATATCCTTTCCCACTTTGTCGGCGTTTTCCTTGTCCTCCATCTCAAAATCACAGCCGTCACAGCTTATGAAGCTTGCCCCTGCATTTTCTATCTTTTCCTTAAACTGCTCAAAGGAGAAATAGTATACCTCGTGTCCTGCAGAGGTCATCTCCTTAACTATGCCCAGAGTAGGATTTGTGTGTCCGTGTGCGGGAATACAGAACCACGCTATTTTCATAATGACACTCCTTTTATCTGTTGTCCTTTACCATATTTTTCCTGAAGGCAATAATAGAGATCAAAACTGCCCCGATGGTGTATGCCGCAATGATAAGCATATCCGTTCCAAGATTTGCCGTACTGCCTGCCATAATGCTGCGCACCGCTCTCACCGAGTGATAGAAGGGCAGGGCAAGGCAGACGCTGCGAAGTCCGCCGCCTATACTTTCAACGTCCATCCATATTCCACCCAGCATTCCTGCGGCGGAGATGATTATGGAGCAAAGTCCCGGAGCGGCATTGCTGCCCATCACACTTCCGAAAAAAAGTCCGAAGCCTATGAACATCACCGCTGTGGGGACAAGTGACAGAAGAGCGAAAAGCACTCTTCCCACGTTCATCTGAACATCTTCCGCCGCCGCAATTACAAATGAAGCGGCGAAGGCTATCACCGACTGTATCACCGAAAGCAGGATAATAGGCAGATGATATCCTCCGATAAACTCCCACGCTTTCATCGGTGAGGCATAAAGACGGGTAAGAAATGCGCCGGTTCTGTCCTGAGACAGTAAAAGTGCCGCAAAGAGCATTACAAAGGAAAGTCCGAACACCGCAATTCCGCCCGAAAGATTGTCAATTCTGAAAACAGTCATACCCGCCTCGGGAGGTATGCTGCTGTTTACCACAGTCATAATGAGCAGCATTACAATGGGGAACCCGAGACAGAATATGTAGCTTAATGGGTCTCTGAGCAGCTCTTTGAGATTTCTCCCCGAAAATACTATGGTTCTCATACAGCTTCTTCCTTTCCGTTGCTTCTTTCGGCTATCTCGATAAATGCGTCCTCAAAGCTGTCCTTGCCTGCAAGCTTTTTCAGCTCGTCGGCCGTTCCCACTGCTCTGAGACAGCCTCCTGTCATAATTGCAATGCGGTCGCAGAGTGCCTCCGCCTCGTCAAGATAGTGGGTGGTGAGGATAATGGTCATTTTGGATTTAAGTCCCTTTATAACGTTCCAAAGCTCACGCCTTGCCAGCACGTCAAGCCCTAAAGTCGGCTCGTCAAGGAATAATATCCTCGGGGAGGTCACAAGAGCCATTGCAATGCTCACCTTTCTCTGCCAGCCCCCCGAAAGGGTCTTTGCCTTTCGGTCAAGTACAGAACCGAGAGAAAGCTCGTTTATCACTCTGTCCACCGCTCCCTGGGGGTCATCTATGCCGTAAATATCCGCCATAAACCGAAGATTTTCCTTTACCGTAAGCTTTGGGGCAACGGCGGTTTCCTGAGTGGAGAGGTTTATTATCCGCTTTACCTCATTGCTTTCGGTGACAATGCTCTTTCCGCCCAGAAAGGCTTCGCCGCTGTCGGGCTTGGTAAGGCAGGATAACATTTTTATGGTGGTGGTCTTTCCTGCGCCGTTGACCCCAAGGAGTCCGAAAAGCTCTCCCGAAGCGATGTCAAGAGTGAGGTCGTTTACAGCGGTAAGACTGCCGAAGGTCTTTCTGAGATTTTTTATCACTACAGATGAATTCTCCATAGTCCGTTCCTTTCACTCCTCATTATTTTCCGAGGGGATAACATCTGCAAGGGTGATATCCTTGCAGCCTGCGGCTTTCATTGATTTAAGCACGTCAATAAAGAAGGACGTCTTGCAGAGGGCAATTCCTCCCTGAGCCTCGTCACCAAGCACAAGGAGCATTTCCCCTTCCTTTATGCCGAATATTTTCAAAGCCTTTTTGGGTATTTTGAAGGAGCCGTCCTTTCCCACTCTGACAGCACCGAAAATATGCTTGCCACGGGGAGTTATGTCCTTTTTCTCACCGTCCGTAACAGCTTCAAAAAGACTGTCAAGGGTCACATCGTAAAGGTCGGCAAGGGCTCGGCAGTTGTAGATATCGGGCAGGCTGTCGCCGCTTTCCCACTTTGCCACCGCCTGACGGGAAACATTCAGCTTCTCCGCCACCTGCTCCTGAGACAGACCGCTCATCTTGCGAAGCCGCTTTAAATTCGATTCTATCATCTGAACCTCTCCATTCTGCGGATATAGGTGCTGTCCGCTTTCGTTATATTTATTATACGGTATTCCGAGATCCTTTTCAACCAAGCAAAGCTTACAAAAAATGCAACCGGCGGTTGCATTTTGTAAAGATATTTATCAGTCGTGGCGTTCATCGGAGTCAAAGGTCTCGCAGAAGCGTGCGGCAAAGGCAGGCGGCTCTCCCCCTGCATACAGATGACCCGTATCACCGAAGGTGTTCATTCGGAAATATGCAATGCCCTCCCTGCGCTCCTCGGTGGTGAGAACGGTCACAGAAGTGGGTGCGGCGCAGAAGCCGTGCCACAGCACTACTGGAGATATGCCCAGCAGGTGCCCCAGCATCACACATTCAACGCCGAAATGGCAGAACAGGGCAATTGTGTCCCTGTTGGGAGTTACCGCACGGTAAATATTCCCCTCCCGCTTGTAGCCGTGGCATTCAAGTATGCCGTCAATGCCGCTGTAAACTCTCTCCGCCTCGGCGATAACATTCGCCTTGTCCATTGCGGGAACGGTGTGCCACAGGTCCTTGCTGTAATACTCCTCCTTTGCCGTCCAGCAGGCAGGGAGCTGGTCCCAGGGGATACGATCCTCTCCCGTTATTTCGTCGATTATGGGAGCGTGGAACTCTCTCAGCCAGGGACAGGTCTCCCCCGTGGCATTTTTCGCTTTAAGAGTGTATTCGGCAGTCGCCTGCGCTCTGCCCAGAGGGGAGAGGTAGTAGTAGTCTATTTTTTCATTTACAAGTCTGTCTGCAAGCAAACTCGCCTCCCTGCGGCCTTTTTCGGTAAGGGAGTCGTGCTCGTAGTCGGGGTCTCCGTGACGGATAATAAGAAGCTTCATAGGTTTTGGGTGTCCTTTCTGTATATTTTGTTTATTTGGGTATCCAAAAAGTCGAGAAAATACTTTATCGGTTGATTTTTTCTGAGATATGCGGTATAATTAGTTCAGCAAAAACACGCCATTCATTGTATTATATTGTGACAACTGCTTTGAGGAGGCGATAAGACCTTGCTTGCAAAAGATGAATTTGACAAGATCTGCAGTCTTGACGATATTGCCGAACAGGCAGGCGGATTTGTGTATTACTCGGACAATTGCGAAAACTCTGTTCATTATGATTACCGTGCAATAATTGCATATTGCAAAGAAAACAATATCGAGCCTATTGATATGACCATACGTGAAATGCAGCAGTTCGTGATATGCTGATACCGCTGCCGCACACTTAGCTGTGCGGCAGTTTTTATTGACCAAAATCAGTTCAGCGAATAAGGATACCTGTACTCGCTCACCCTCCACAAGCCGTCCTCGCAGCGCTCGATAACGAAATTGCCGCCGTCAGTGTAGCCTGTGAAATTGCCCGTCTCGTCAAATTTCTCCTGCCTTGAGCGGAAAACCATTCTGTCCTTCGTAACGCTTACATCGGAAAATGTGAGAGTGCCGAGAGTAAAGTCGTATCCCCCGTCTCCCGCAATGCCGTACAGCTCGCCGTTTATGTCAGTATACCGCTGGGGAGCGGCGGCAAATATCCTTTCGGCGGTCTTAGGAGTGAAAATGCTCCTTAAATATTTTTTCAGATCCTTTACCAAGCTGAAGCGGCTGTCATCTATCCTGAAATAATAATCCGAAAGCTCGCTGTCCTCGGGGCGGGGCATTTCCACATAATTTTCCCAGTCGGAAATGTTAAAGGTGGTCATTGTGAAATACTGAGCGGCGGAATTTGCGGCTGCCCAGCAGGCATAACCGAAATAAAGGGTATTGTCCTCGGTTATCTCCTCATAGCCTGCCACCATTCGGGGAACATTGTACTCGAATTTCAGCGTTTTTATCTTAACTCTGCTCTCAATAGGACGGGGGTCGCCGTTTTCATCGTAAAGGTCGCTGTCATCTACCGTTATCTCGTAGATGAATTTATCCGGCTCGCTGTGGTAAAGCTGAGTGCGGTCAATGTAGTCGTGAACGACCTCCTCCGCCTCGCCGTCCCCGTCAGCGTCCTCGAAGCTTACCACGTTTATCTCACGCAGCTCGCCGTCCCTGTCAACGGTGTACATACGGCTTACGGAATATACGGCATTATCCCCCGACTTGTCCAGCTCCTCCTGGGTGATGTCAAAAGTAAACTGCATAATATCCGGGATATATGTATCGTCGATATCGTTCTTTATTATCTTCACCGCCGACGAAGCATAGCTTTGGTCATAGGGAAAAGAGGGTGCATAGCCTGTGGGAGCGGTTATAACGAAATCTCTCGTCTCATAGCGGTTATTTTCCACCACAACGGCTATCTCATCGGCATATTCCCCCGGCTTTAGGGTAATGAGATAGTTTTCGGCGGCTCCACGCAGCTCAAAGGAATAGCCCGAAAAAGGCTCGGGAGGTGTTTCCGAAGCTGTTTCTTCCGAAGGGAGAGATGCGCCGTTTGAGGTGAGAGACGTCCCGGCAGTCTCCTGTCCTTTATTTTTTTCGGTACAGCCGCAGAGGAGCAGGGCGGCGGTCATTAACATTAAAAATGCTTTTTTGGTGCGCTTTGTCATGATAAACATCCTTTCTGAATTTTATTATAGCAGATACGGCTTTGATTTGCAATTACAATTGGGTTACAGTATGGCGGACTTTATATAAATATACTTGATTTTTCGGCCGTATAGTGGTATAATTATTACAGAGAAAACAACAGGGGGAGGCGCTTTCTGTGACCTTTGACATTATTTCCGAAGAAAGAAAAAGCGAGAGCGTCAACGCTATTCTTGAAATGAGCAAAGACGAAAAAATGCGTGAATATATTCGTCAGAGAAACAAGGCGGAAAGAGATTACGAGTCGGGGCTTATAAATGCAAGAAGGCAGGGAAGAGCTGAGGGGAAAGCAGAGGGAAGAGCTGAGGGTATTACCGAAGAACGTAAGAGAATTATCGCAAGGCTCAAGTCGGGAGGCATGACAGATGAAGAAATATCAAGTCTTCTCGGAAGCTGAGTTCAATACCGCCGCTGAGAAAATCGGCGGCGGAAAATATGTTTTCACGTCTTTCAAATTTTTTCAAAAAAACTCTTGCAATTTAAAAAGTAATATGCTATAATGTAATTCAGATGGTCGCAATCCGATATATAGGTGTGCGGGCCCTGTGCAACAAAACACCGTGAACCATGTCAGGCGGGGAACCGAGCAGCATTAAGCGGTACGTTTCGTGTGCCGCAGCAAGCCTGCACACCTATGTATCGGATTTTT
>NZ_JBNMJV010000060.1:0-11366 GCF_050874005.1 Huintestinicola sp. | reverse complement strand
TCGCAGATAAACTTTGTTTATCATTGCGGAAGGGCGACAAGGGGCGCCGCCCCCTTGACCCCTGCCACCTTTGAAAAGGTGGACGAAACTTTTACTATGACCTTATTTGTGCAAATTTTTTCGACTAAACACTTTATCGACTAACTGAAACCGCCTTTTGGGTATTTCCGAAAGGCGGTTTTTTTATTTTGATAAAAAATTTAAATCAGTATCCGTCCGTGCCCCCGATAGAGTCGTCATTCTCTATCCAGCTCTGGACGTTGATGGTGGTGTATTTATCGTGGGTGTTGCGGATTATTACCGTTGATATTCCTGCGTTTATTATGAGCCGCTTGCACATTGAGCAGGGCTCCACATCGCCGTAAAGCTCCCCTGTTTTTGCGTCGTGGCAGGCAAGGTAAAGGGTGGAGCCGATAGTGTCGCTTCTCTCGGCGGAGATTATGGCGTTTGCCTCGGCGTGAACGCTGCGGCACAGCTCATATCGCTGTCCCTTAGGTATGCCCAGCTTTTCTCTGGTACAGTAGCCAAGGTCGCAGCAGTTTGTTCTGCCTCTGGGTGCGCCAACATATCCCGTTGAAACTATTTCATCATTTTTAACGATTATCGCTCCGAAATTTCTCCGCAGGCAGGTGCCACGCTCGAGAACTGTCTCGGCGATATCCAGATAGTAGTTTATTTTGTCCCGTCTCTGAACTGTGCTCATTAGAAATATGCCCCTTTCCGGATATAGTATTCTTTATAAACAGTATAGCAGAACTGCGCCGAAAATGCAAGAGGTAAACAGGATTATTACAAGAATTTGACCTTGGGTTGATTTGCGGGTGACGACTCGCAGCGAGACGTTCTATAATTTATTCTGACGACAGACAGTCGGCTCGGTAACGATACGGAATGTTATGTAAAAAGCTTGTAGGGTACGGCTCTCCCGAGCCGTCAGCTCGTTGCCCAAATAAACTTTAGAACAAGCGGCGGCAGGCTCAGCCTGCTAAAATTAACAGGCATATTCATACACAAAAAATTCACAAACATCAAAGAAAAATGTGGTATAATAAATTTAATCATACGCAAAATCAGCATAGGAAAGGAGCAGGCGCCTTATGGCTATCACAAGAAAAAGGGACAACAGCGACAGCCGCATTGCCTCCTTAAAGCTTCAGGACAAAGAATACAACGAATTATACCGCAAATGGCGCATTGAACACAAAAAGGACTACGGCTTCTATTTTCTTGACAACTCCGACGAGCTTACCTATCGTGACGGAGAAGGCTTCATAACCGAGTCTCCCCAGGCGGCGGAGCGGACGGTCATTGTGGAGATACATTCCCTGCTTGCCAAGTTTCTCAGCATTTATACCGTTCTCAATCTTATGATATGGCTCATAAAGGACGTGGCCCCCTTCGGGGATATTCCCCTTTTGTACAACCTTCTGCGGTTTGTTTCAAGCAGCGAATATGTGGCTGTGGCAACGGATTATATCGTAAAGATATCCGTCCGTCTGCTGCCCCTTATCTATCTGCTCAGAAAGATAAATATGCCAAAAAAGCTTTTAATGCCCGTGAAGATATACAACAAGCCCCTGTTTAACATTGCCGTTCCTATGGCGATGCTGACCTTCGGCATCGCTACCGTGCTTTCAAATATACAGCACACATCAGCGGCGCTTTTAGGCGTTGACCCCAATTACAGCATATGGATACCCCAAAACAAGGTCTGCCTGGTACTGTCCGCTGTCCTTACGGCGGTCATTGTTCCGCTCATCAGCGAGATCGTTCATCACGGAATTATCCTGCAGATATTAAAACAGTTCGGCGATGGCTACGCTCTTATCGTAACAAGCCTTATAGCCGCCCTTACCGCAGGAAATTATCACACATTCCTGTTTACATTTACGATAATGCTTGTGGTGGGCTTCTTTGTGGTCCGCTCCGGCTCTATCGTTACGGGATTTGTTATGCGTATCGTCATAAGCGGAAGCGTTTATTTTCTTACGCTCTTAAAAAGCGTACAGCTGCCCGAGGGACTTTATATGTCCATAACTGCGGCTCTGCTTTTTGTGTATATCACAATTGGATTTACCGCTGTTTCCGTTTTCATTATGAGATACAGCAACAAGATAAGCCTGCCCCTTTATCAGATGTACCTTAGCACCAAGGAACGGATAATGTGCTGCCTTACTAACGCCTCAGTCATTATGTGGCTGACCCTGACGGTAATGCTGATGATAATTGATATAAAATGGCTATGACGGATAATGAATATATGAAACGTGCCCTGGAACTTGCAGATGAAGCGGCGGCTGAGGGAGAAGTCCCTGTGGGTGCGGTGATAGTGCGGCTCTCCGACGGCAGGATAGTGGGCGAGGGGCGCAACAGACGTGAAAAAAGCCGCAGTCCCCTGGCTCACGCCGAACTTGAGGCTATTGAAAGCGCTTCCCGTTTTCTGGGCGGCTGGCGGCTGTCGGGCTGTGTGATGTATGTTACGCTGGAGCCTTGTCCTATGTGTGCGGGTGGGATAATAAACTCCCGTATCGACAGGGTGATATTCGGCGCATATGACAAAAAGGCAGGTTCATTCGGTTCTGTGACCGACCTTTCCGCTCTTCCATACAATCACCGTCCTCTTATTAGCGGCGGATCTATGGAGGACGAATGTGCAGGAACTCTTAAAATATTTTTCCGTAAAATGAGGGATAAAAAGATGGATAAAATAAAGCTTGTAAAGGCTGAGACAGACGATCAGCTCCGCAGGGTATCGGCTCTTGCGGACAGCATCTGGCACGAGTATTTTCCCGGGATAATCACCATAGAACAGGTTGACTATATGGTGGAAAAATTCTGCTCCTTTGAAGCGGAAAAGGAAAACATCAAAGAGGGCTATGAGTATTATTTCATAAAGCGAAGCGGCGAGGACATCGGCTACACCGCTATAAAGCCCGACGGTGACAGGCTTTTTCTTTCAAAGCTGTATCTGAAAAAGGAAGAGCGGGGAAAGAAATATGCCCGGGCAGTTACCGATATGCTCAAAGATATTGCACGGGAAAGAGGACTTCGGGCAATATGGCTGACTGTTAACAAGCACAACGACAGCACCATTGCCGCTTATAAAGCTATGGGCTACAAAACCATTGGCGAAGGTGTTGCCGATATCGGAAACGGCTTTGTTATGGACGATTATTATATGGAGCTTGAGGTTTAAGAAATTGTTGAAAATCAAAGATTTTCAACCCGAGTTTTGCTTCTTTGGCTGCCGCCAAAGATTTCCTTACGGAAACCGCAAAACTCTCAAGAAAGGAATGATAATAAATGAGTTATTATGTTGACGAGCAGACTCTCAGAGAGGTAATTGAACTGGTGGGCAAGACTGCCGCCGCTGCCTGCATTTCCTCGTTCTTAAGCGAGGTGGTATTAAAGGCGGTGGTGAATGCCCGTCCCACCAAGATAGTTGTGGAAAACGGTATCCCTGCGGCGCTTTACACCATCGGCGAAAAGGACAAGCCTACGGCGGTTTATGTAAGCTCACGCCGCTCAAAGGTTGACTGGAAGCCCGTTTTATTCTTCGGGGCGGTGTTTGCGGGGTGCAAGTATATTCTTGAATACAGGGAAAAGCACATCGCAAATGTAAAATAGTTCTTTATTATTTTTTATTTATTATTTATTATTTAAATTGATCATAACACAGATATATACAAATAAAAAAAGAAAGGAAAAATCACAGCAAAATGAGCGCAAAAAAGAAAAATTACGATAACGAAAGCATAAGCATTTTAAAGGGTGCGGACAGAGTAAGAAAGCGTCCTGCGGTAATATTCGGCTCGGACGATCTTGAGGGCTGCAAGCACTCGGTATTCGAGATAGTCTCAAACTCCATTGACGAGGCGAGAGACGGTCACGGCGACAAAATAATCGTCACAAGCTACCTTGACCATTCAATTGAGGTGGAGGACTTCGGACGTGGCTGCCCCGTTGATTTCAACAACACCGAACAGCGGTGGAACTGGGAGCTGGTTTACTGCGAGCTGTATGCAGGCGGAAAGTATGACAACAGCGATTATGAGTTTTCCCTGGGCTTAAACGGTCTGGGCGCCTGCGCCACACAGTATGCCTCGGAATATATGGACGTTGAAGTCCTTCGTGACGGTTTTAAATATAACCTCCATTTCGAAAAGGGAGAAAACATCGGCGGTCTGTCAAAGGAGCCTACAAAGTCAAAGCGTACAGGCACAAAAACACGCTGGAAGCCCGATTCCGAAGTATTTACGGACATTGTTATCCCCCCCGATTATTTTCAGTCGGTGCTTAAAAAGCAGGCGGTGGTAAACCCCAAGGTCACCTTTATCCTTCGTATTGAAAAGGAAACGGGGGGCTTTGAGGAGACCGAATATTACTACGAAAACGGCATTACCGATTATCTCAAGGAGATCGTGGGAGAGGAAAATCTCACCTCTCTGCAGTTCTGTTCCTGCGAGAGAAAGGGCAGAGATGCCGAGGACAGACCCGAATACAAAATGAAGCTGTCCTGCGCTTTCACATTCTCCTCAAAGGTAAGCTTTCAGGAATATTACCACAACTCAAGCTTCCTTGAGTATGACGGCACTCCCCAGAAGGCGGTAAGGCAGGCATTCCGCTCCTCTATCGACAATTACATCAAATCCGCAGGCAAATATCAGAAGAACGAAAAGTCCGTTAAAGACGATGATATTGCAGACAGCCTTGTGCTTATCTCGTCCACATTTTCCACCTACACATCATACGAAAATCAGACCAAGAAGGCTATCAACAACAAATCCATCTATGAAAATATGGTGGACTTCTTAAAGCACCAGCTTGAGGTCTATTTTATAGAAAATCCCGATGATGCGGGCAAAATTGCCGACCAGATACTTATCAACAAGCGTGCAAGAGAGTCTGCCGACAGGATAAGGCAGAACACCAAAAACAACCTTACAAAGCAGATAGACCTTGCCAATATGGTGGAAAAATTCGTTGACTGCCGCACAAGAGACAAGTCCCGCAGAGAGGTCTACATTGTGGAGGGAGACTCGGCTCTCGGCTCCTGCAAGACCGCAAGAAACGCCGAATTTCAGGCGATAATCCCCATCAGAGGAAAAATTCTCAACTGCCTGAAGGCGGATTATGACAAGATATTCAAAAATGATATCATAACCGACCTTATCAAGGTACTTGGCTGCGGCGTTGAGGTAAAATCCAAGGCTAACAAGGAGCTTTCAAGCTTCTCTATGGACAATTTCCGCTGGAACAAGGTCATTATATGTACCGATGCGGACGTGGACGGCTTTCAGATAAGAACGCTGGTGCTCACAATGCTCTACCGTCTCACCCCTACCCTTATTGAGCAGGGCTGCGTTTACATTGCCGAGTCTCCCCTGTTTGAAATAACCACCAAGAAGATGACCTACTTTGCCTATGACGAAAAGGAAAAGACCGAGATACTCGCTAAAATCGGCGATGAAAAATACAAGCTTGACCGCTCCAAAGGTCTTGGCGAGAACGACCCCGAAATGATGTCCCTTACCACTATGAACCCCGATACAAGGCGGCTTATAAAGATAACCCCCGCAGATGCAGAGGCTACCTCAAAAATGTTCGACCTGCTCCTCGGAAACGACCTTGAGGGCAGAAAGGACTACATTGCCGAAAACGGCGGCGCATATCTGGAGCTTGCGGATATAAGCTGATAAAAGGAAAGGAATTTTATAAAAAATGAAGCTTGACGATCTGAGAAAAGAAATCAACGATATAGACGGGCAGATGCTCCAGCTTTTCCTCAAAAGAATGGAGATATGCAAGAGTGTTGCCCTTTACAAAAAGGAAAACGACCTGCCCATTATGCAGGAGGGCAGAGAACAGCAGGTAATCGACAGGATAAGAGCCGCTTCTCCCGAGCATATGGCTGACGCAGCGGCGGTTATGTTCACCGAGGTCATGGACATAAGCAAATGCATACAGGCTGAGGTGTATACCTGGGGAAAGATATACGAAAAGCCTGAGATATTCCGTCCCGAGCAGGCGCAGGTCATTGCCTGCCAGGGAAGCACGGGAGCCTATGCCGAGACTGCCTGCGTGAAGCTTTTCGGCGAAAACAAGCCTATCCGCTTTATGACCAATTTCAAGGACGTTGTTGACCTGGTGGAAAGGGGCAGGGCAGACTACGGCATACTCCCCCTGGAAAACTCCACCGTCGGCTCTGTTGCGGAAACCTATGCCCTTATGGCAAGCCACGATTTTTACATAAACAACATTGTCAGAGTGGAGATAACCCACTGCTTTGCGGTAAAGCCCGAGACCGACCCTGCGGACGTGCGGAAGGTTTTCTCAAAGCGTGAGGCGCTGGCGCAGTGCTCAAACTTCATCAAAAACAACGGTCTTGAGCCTATGGACTATGCTAACACCGCTCTTGCCGCAGAAATGGTGAAAAACAGCCCCGACAACACAATCGGCTGCATCTGCTCCAAGTCCTGCGCCGAGATGAACGGGCTCAAAATAGTTGAGGAAAAGGCGGCTGACGCTTATCCCAACTACACGAGATTTATCTGCTTTTCAAAGCACTTTGCCGTTCCCGAGAACGCAAACACCATTTCCGTATCCTTCTCCGTTCCCCATACTCCCGGAGGACTTTACAGAATTCTTACCAAGTTTGCGGTGTACGGCTTGAACCTTAAAAAGATAGTCAACAAGACCGTTGCGGGCAAGGATTTCGAGGCGGTCATCTTCCTTGATTTTGAAGGCTCATATGAGAACCGCAAGGTGGCTGCTTTCCTTGACGACCTGAAAACGGGTATGGGTTATTTTAAGTTCCTGGGAAATTTTACTGAGACGATGTAATTTTTTACTGCGGCGCCGGGCAATGCCCCTTCTACCCTCGCCGGTCTTTAGAAAAAGCCCCCGGCAAAACTTTTATCTTTTGGATTTTTCTGCTTCATTTTGGGAGGTGTGACAAATGGATATTGGTACAAAGCCGAAAGCTGTACGGGTGCGGTATGACAGTCTCATTCTTATGACCATATTCGCTGTCACCTCCTTTGCTCTTATGTGGACGGCGGTAAGCTGTTTCCACCGCATAAGATACGCATATGAAAACTCCTCGGAATGTCTTGGTGCCGCAAGATTTACCGCAAATCATCTGAGAAGCGCAGAGGAAAGCATAAGCATTTTTACGGGCGAAAACGGCCTCCTTGACAAAATAGTCATCGGCAGGCAGGACGGCTATGACGATGTTATCACTTTAAAGGACGGTTTCCTGTGGGAGGCTGTTGTCCCCGGCGGTTCGGACGTATCTCTCGGTGAAAGCATTTTTTCCGCCGACAAGGTTTACATATGTGAAGCGTCGGGGGACACGGTCAAAATAACCGCCTGCTCCGGAACGGGACAGAGTGTTATCATCTTTGCAAAGCCCTCGGCAGAGACGAAATTTTTCTCCTCGGAAGGGGGCTATGACGCTTGAAAAGATCTATTTTCGGCGAGCCTCGCCGGGGCGGTGCAATAAAGCTTGACCCATTTTTTATTGAGATAGCTCTTATTATCCCCGTTTTCGCCCTTTGCTGCTGCAGCACGCTGCGGACACTCGGCGCAGCGGCAAAGCGTGCGGACAGGGAGCAGACATATGCGGTGGCGGTAGCCTGCGCCGAGTCCTGGTGCGAGCTGTACAGTACCACGGGAAACGCCGAGCTTGCCGCCGAGGAGATATTCGGAAAAAAAGCGGCGGATAACTGCATAGACGGTATGAGCTTTATGATACCCTGCGACAAGCTTTTCAGATACTCACCCGAAAGCGGCGGCGGAGCGGTATATATAACCGAAAGCATTGAGGAATGTAAACGTGACGGTCTTATCTACGGTCAGCTCCTGACCTCGGATATCCGTATTGTATGGGAGGACGGAACGGTGGAAGAAAGGGCGGTATGTTATACGCCCTATCCCCTGTCTATCCCCGATGAACAGGAGAATGAAGAATGAACGGAAAATTCAAAACGGTCTCAGCCCCGGGATTTCTCACTCTCATAACCGTTTTTCTTATCATCACCCTTGCTTCGGTGGGTGCTGCGGCTTTATCTGCCACGGGACGGGGCGACAGGCTTACGGAAAAAAGTGCAGAGCGGCTGGAAAAATACCAGGCGGCAAAAAATCTGTCGGCGCAGAGGCTCAGCGAAATAGACGGGTGCATTGCGGCGGCGGCAGACTCGGGACTTTTTGATATGAATTTCGAGGCTCTTATTGAGGAGCTGACATTTGCTTCCTGCACCAAAGAGGGGGAGCATTACATAGTGTCCTGCTCCACGCCCATTGACGAAAAATCCTCGGTTTATCTTGAACTCAGCGTAGACGCATTTCCCACCGACAGACGGGGAAGCTATGAAATAATACGTGAAGCGGTTGTCTACGCTGCGGAGGAAGAGGACGAGGAAGAACGGCTGAACGTATGGCAGGGATTTTGATCTAAAAGGAGGATACCTATGACGGGAATAAGCGAAATTTTAAAGGAAGCGGTAAGTCTCAGCGCTTCTGATATTTTCATAGTTTCGGGCACGGCGGTAAGCTACAAGGTCTTCGGAAACGTTATGGCAAGAGACGAGGAGATAGTAATGCCTGCCGACGCAGAGCGAATGATAAGCGAGATATTCGGGCTGGCGGATATTAAGAAAAGTACGGACGAAATAAGCAGGGAGATGGATTTTTCATTCTCCTTTGCAGGCGTAGGACGTTTCAGAGTCAACGTGTACAGGCAGAGAAGCACGCTTGCGGCGGTGCTGAGAAATGTGCTTTTCGACCTGCCCGACAGCAGCGCTCTTAACATTCCCGAAAGCATTATGTCCCTTGCGGACTCGAATAACGGCATTATCCTTATCACAGGTGCGGCGGGCAGCGGAAAATCCACCACCCTCACCTGTATGATAGATAAAATAAATTCCGAACGCAGAGGGCATATCGTAACCATTGAGGACCCCATCGAATTTCTTCACAAGCACAAGAAGAGCATTATCAGCCAGCGTGAGATAGGCATTGACACCGACAGCTATGCAGACGCTCTGAGAGCCGCATTAAGGCAGTCTCCAAACGTCATACTCCTTGGCGAGATGAGAGACAACGAGACTATGAGCATTGCTATGACTGCCGCCGAAACGGGTCAGCTGGTGCTTTCCACCCTCCACACTCTCGGTGCGGTGAACACCATTGACCGTATAATCGACTCATTCCCCACAAATCAGCAGCACCAGATAAGAATGCAGCTTTCTATGGTGCTTCGTGCGGTGGTCTCACAGCAGCTTCTCCCCGATAAAAGCGGCACTCTCCACCCCGTTTTCGAGGTCATGACGGTAAACAGCGCTATACGCACTATGATACGTGAGCGGAAAACTCATCAGATAGAGACAATAATGCAGACCTCCAAGGGTATGCAGACTATGGACACAGCTATTTTCAAGCTGTTCTCAGACGGTGTTATCACTAAGGAAACGGCTGCTCTTTATGCTTCAAATCCCGAAATGATGAGCAAAAAGATAGAACTTTTTGAAGAAGGCAGCCTCTGATATTTCACGGCAGTCCAATATAATACCTCTGATTTTTGCACTTTTTTATTACAAATTGAAATAATTCACAAGACGAAAACGTTTCATTATGTTAATGTCTACAAACTTGGTTTATTTTTGATAAAAATAGCTAAAAATACTGGACAAATTACTGCTATTGTGCTATAATTGATAATGTAAAGTAATTTATCAATTCTGATTATTTCCATATTTTGAAAGGAGATAAATCTTATGAATAATAACGATAAAAAACGCAAGGTTTTTCAGTCCCTCAGCGCATTCGCCTTTGCGCTGACAGTTTTTGCAGCTAACAGCCAGGGCGGCGGTGTTTCCGCCGAGACAATTGACATCTCAGGCGGTATGGCAAAAGCCTCTGTATCAGATACTCATCAGGATGATGACGGCAGCGAAGAAGCTGACGCAGGCGACGAGCAGGCTAACGGTGACGACGCTGACAGCATATCTACCACTTACGCCAATGAAAGCAGCAGTGCCAACGGCAGGGCTGCTGCCAAAGCAAGTTCCGATGAAGGAGTGTCTGAGAACGGTATTTCCACGAGCAATTCTTCAAATTATTATCAGCTTGGCGACAATGTATTTATGCTTACAGACGGAAGCCAGACCGTTAGCAGCTTCCTTGACAGCCTGAACGCCTTAAAAGATTATGCAATATACAGCAATAACATCAATACAGGCAACCATATCGAGGGCAATGTCTGCACAAATACCGTAAACAATTTTGACCTTTTCAACACAAATGTGGCTCAGCATATGACCAATCAGAACGGCACCAACAGCTACATATGCTATGTTGACAGCTTTGAAGCCCTTACGGGAGATACAAAGCTGGGCGTTTACGACGGCACCACATACGATATAGTGCTGGGCTTCGAAGCTACCTGCTCTATTGAAGGAAACAACTACATAATCACATATGAGGAAAACGGCGAAACCAAAACTACAACTCTGACCGTAAACGGCGATATAAATGCTGTTTCTATCCGTGGTCTCGAAGACGGCGAAATAGTTGATATCAGCCAGAACCTTCAGAATATCGCTGATCAAGGCGATGCTTTGCACAGCGAGGTCGCTTATAATCCCGAAAGTACGGTAAATCCCTTCCGGACTGTTTCCGAGGCTCTAAACGACATTAACAGCAATTCCATTTCCGGCAACAACGTTGTTGTTGTAAACGCAACTGTAGATCAGATAAACTCCAACGAAAACGTTAATAACGGCTGGCTTCAGAACATTCTTGCAAATAACAACGGTGCAAATATTATTGTCAACGTTCAGACTGACGGAATGAGCAATATAAGCTTCGGCAATATAAATCCTCAGGCCTGGAGCAGCAGCAATGCCAATGTTATTTTCAACTTTGGCAGCTACAACGGCAATATTGACGTTAAGAACTGGGGCGGCATTATTGTAGCTCCTAACGCTACTCTTTATAACGATAATAACATCGAGGGTTCTGTTATCGTTGATACATTAAACCAGGGCGGCGAGATACATCAGGTAACCAGCGATGGTTATGAGATAGAAATATCCGAAATTTCCGGCGGCGAAGCTGGTGAGGAGACCGGCGAAGAGACTGGCGGCGAGACCGGCGGTGAAACTGGCGGCGAGACCGGCGGTGAAACTGGCGGAGAGACCGGCGGCGAGACCGGCGGCGAGACTGGCGGTGAAACTGGCGGCGAGACCGGCGGTGAAACTGGCGTAGAGACTGGCGGCGAGACCGGCGGTGAGACCGGTGGTGAGACCGGTGGAGAGACCGGCGGTGAGACCGGCGGTGAGACCGGCGGTGAGACCGGCGGAGAG
>NZ_JBNMJV010000059.1:0-12451 GCF_050874005.1 Huintestinicola sp. | reverse complement strand
TTGAAATGTATGACACCTATGGAATATCACTCGGCAGCGGCGGCGTAAAAAATCCACCCTGCTGCGCAGCAGGGTGGATTTGAACAAACTCTAAATATTCTTTTGTTTTTTCAGCTGTCTACTTGACAGGGGGCACTCCATTTTGTCGGGACACGGCGCATTTATGTTTATACGCTTTCTTTCTCATCGGAAGAGTAAAGAATTTCTTCGATCTGCTTTTTTGACTCAAAAAAAGCAATGACCACCACAGGGTCAAAATGGGTTCCGCTCTCCTCACGGATAATGGCATAAGCTTTATCAAGAGGCATAGGCTCCTTATAAACACGTTTTGACACCAGAGCGTCAAAAACATCGGCAACAGCAAGAATTCTTGCGCAGATGGGGATATCCTCCCCCGAGATGCCGTTAGGATAGCCCTTGCCGTTCCACCACTCGTGATGATACTCCGCCATTTCCTTGGCAATGACCAGATAAGCAATGTCCCCCACCGCATTCTCGACCCTGTCGATAATGACAGCACCGTTCATGGAGTGATCCTTCATCATCCTGAATTCATCTTCATCAAGCCTTCCGGGCTTGTTAAGCACAGCATCGGGTATGCTCACCTTTCCGATATCGTGGAGCGGCGCAGCGATCAGCATATCATCAATATACTTGTCCGTCAGCAGATCGGGATATACCCCGTCCTTTTGAAGCTGTCTTGCGATAACATCGGTGTATAAAGCGGTCCTGTGAATGTGACCGCCCGTGTTCATATCACGGCTCTCCACCATATCCGCCATAACGGTGATAAGATTTTTCTGCAGTGACATAGTCTGCTCGTAGTAATATTTCCGCCTGTTAGTAACGATAACCAGAGAAATAACAATAACAGAAATAACAAAGCAGGATAATTTTACAACAGCAAGCAAGGCAGTATTCTCATTATTCTGCAGCACTTCGCTATTGTTGATGTAATAGCCCAAAAAATACTGCCAGATTCCCACAGCAATGACAGAGATCTCCTCAAAAAGTGAAAGGCTTCTGCTCTCGATATCACTGCACAGAGTTTTGTACCAAGCGGGACTTATTTTCATAATGATCGGCAATGCTGCAATAAATAAGTAGAAAACGATCTGAGCAATTACAGAGAAGATCATATCCGTTTCTTCTGTTGACGGAAACAGATAAGAAGGCAGCAATGTAATGCTTTGAAGCTGATAAGTAAATCCCATAAGCGGAAAGAAAATAAAAAGCCCCAGCCACCTGTTTTTCCTTCTGCATACCACAGACCTCAGAGGAATAATGACCTTTCCCAGCAGCACTCCGAAGTTAAAGAGAATATCATATAAGAAGAAGCACATACCAATAACAGGGTAAGCCCCATCTTCGGGAGGAATAAGCGCGAGAATGACCGTAACGGCAGGTGCCAGAATAACATCATTGATCCCAAGCAGTATGCTCACTCTGCGGAATATCTTTTTCTGTTCCTCAGTTTCTTTTTCAAGAAAAATGAATTTTCTCATTATGAGCATACACAGATACTGAAAATATATGGTCAGCGACTGCATTATCATAGAGACAGCCCACATCTGTTTTCACCTCATATTATCCTATATAATGCTTATATAATGCTAAGCTCCGCTCCCCGTCAAACAAACGGAGAGCGAAGCATTTTTATCAGAAAAAAATTATCAGATAGAATAAACCTTTTCAGCGCTCAGAATGGTAAATCCGCCCTCAGTAAGAGCCTCCAAAGCCTTGTCATTGTTCTCAACTCTCAGGATAGCAAAAGCGTCATCACCGGACTTTTCAACGAAAGCGTACATATACTCAACGGAGATGTTTGCCTTGTAAAGGCAGTCCACAGCCTCAGCCAGTCCGCCGGGACGGTCGCCTATGCAGACCGCAATAACATTTGTCACCGAAATAGTTACCTCAGCGTTTTTAAGAACCTGAGAAGCCTTGTCGGGGTCATTCACAATAAGGCGGAGAATGCCGAAATCACGTGAATCCGCAACGGAAAACGCACGGATATCAATATCATTGTCCGCTAAAAGACGGGTAACAGCACTGAGCTTGCCGGGCTTGTTTTCTACGAATACCGATAACTGCTTAACTAACATAATAACCTTCCTTTCTGCACATAAAAATGTACGTCAAAAATCAGTCGTGAAGCTTTCTCTTGTCAATAACTCTTACAGCCTTGCCTTCACTACGAGCAATGGTCTTGGGAGATACAAGGTGAACCTTGGGGCTGATGCCCAGGATCTGCTTTATAGCCGCAGTAAGGGATTTTTCCTTTTCCTGGATTCCCTTAACGGTGTCTGTGAACTGCTCCTCGTTCATCTCAACGTAAACATCAAGAGTATCGCTGTTGTTAACTCTGTCGACCTCTATCTGATAGTTGGGAGCATAGCCCTGCTCAAGAAGAACAGTCTCTATCTGTGAGGGGAATACGTTAACGCCTCTGATAATGAGCATATCATCGCTTCTGCCCATAGGCTTAGTCATCTTGATAAGAGTTCTTCCGCAGGAGCATTTTTCGCGGCTGAGAACACAGATATCACGAGTTCTGTATCTGAGAAGAGGGAATGCCTCCTTGGTAATGCTTGTAAATACCAGCTCACCCTTCGAACCCTCGGGCAGCACCTCGCCCGTATCGGGGTCGATTATCTCGGCGATGAAGTTATCCTCGTTGATGTGCATACCCGACTGTGCCGAGCACTCAAAAGCAACGCCCGGACCGCTTGTCTCGGTAAGACCATAAATGTCATACGCCTTGATTCCGAGAGATTTCTCGATCTCACGTCTCATTTCCTCAGTCCAGGGCTCAGCGCCGAAAATACCTGCCTTAAGCTTGATATCATCGGGAGTAAGACCCATCTCGTGAAGTGTCTCACCGATATAAGCGGCATAGGAAGGAGTACAGCAAAGTATAGTGGAACCAAGGTCTCTCATAAACTGTATCTGTCTCTCTGTATTGCCCGAGGACATAGGAAGAGTAAGACAGCCCACCTTGTGGGAACCGCCGTTAAGTCCCGCACCGCCCGTAAACAGACCGAAGCCGTATGCGACCTGGCAAACATCGTCCTTAGTGCCGCCTGCCGCTGTGATAGCTCTTGCACAGCAGTCGTCCCAGAGGTCAATATCGTGCTGAGTGTAGAACGCAACCACACGCTTGCCCGTAGTTCCGCTTGTGGAGTGTATCCTTACACATTCGGAAAGGGGCTTTGCCAAAAGTCCGTAAGGATATGCGTCTCTCAGGTCGGACTTTGTGAGGAATGGCAGCTTGTGAAGATCATCTGTGGACTTGATATCGTCGGGAGTAACGCCCTTCTCGTCCATCAGCTTCTTGTAGTAAGGCACATTCTCATAAACGTGCTTTACCTGAGCCACAAGACGTTCGTCCTGCAGCTTTTTCATTTCCTCACGGGGCATACATTCGATTTCCTTGTTCCAATAGTTTTCCAATTTAAAAACCTCCGTTTATTTATTTACTGCATAAATACTTGTAACCAATATGCAGATAAAATACCTAATAATAAAAATTATCCTGCATTTCTCCCCAGCTCAAAAGCCTTCTTATTAAGCTCCAAAAACTTAGGCGGAACGCACTGCTCAATAGCATTCTGCCAAAGCTGCTCCTCAAACTCCGTCTGAGCAGAAACCACGCCCATCAGCACAACATTTGAAGCCTTTGCATTTCCTGCCTGCTCCGCAAGACCGAGAGCGTCAACAGCAGTGACCTCAACTCCCATTTCCTTTATCTTAGCAGCAATATCCTCGGGATATTTAGCCGCACCCGTAATAACGGGCATAGGGTCAAGCTGCTGCGTGGAGGTAATGAGCTTGCCGCCCTTTTTAAGATAAGGCAGCCACCTTGCAGACTCAAGCAGCTCAAATGAGATGATAACGTCCGCCTCGCCCTTTTCAATAACGGGAGAGCATACCTCGTCCCCGTATTTAACATATGTGACCACCGAGCCGCCCCTCTGGGACATTCCGTGGACCTCGGACACCTTAACATCAAAGCCCTTGGCAAGCAGCACGTTTCCCAGCAGCCTTGAAGCGAGAAGCGAGCCCTGTCCTCCGACTCCGACGATCATAATAGATCTTGTTTCCATAAAATAAGTCTCCTAAATTTATTTTTTAGCAAGTTTCATAACGCCTGCAAATCAGCCCAATGCGGCAAATAAATAGCTTTTCACAAGGGAAGCGGTGAAATCCTCCTGCACTTCAAAAGCCGCCGTAAGTTCATTAAAATTCTTAAAGCAGTCAAAGATGCCGACAGAATATTCCCCCTCGCCGTATTCATTCAGAACATCGCAGAGTTCCCATGACCATACAAATCTTTCGCAAAGATAAACATCGAATATCATAACAACGGCGCAAATAATGAGAGCGACCCAGATATTCATCTGCCTGCTTTTTCCGGTAAAGAAGTCGCAGGCTATCATCTCCCCCAGGAACATAAAAAATCCGCTTATCGCCGCAAGGTATCCCACCTTGCCCAGAACCACCCAAAGAAGCATAGCAGGTATCGCACCCAGCATTGCCCCGAGAAGTGCCTTGCCAAGTATCAGCAAGGTCGATTCTTCGGCTTGCAGGCTGTTTTCAGCTTCCATTGTTTCATTTTCCACTATACCCATATCCTTACCCCTTATTTTTCTTTACTTTATAATAGCCTTAGGCTTGCAGACCTCGGTACAAATACCGCAGCCCACGCATTGAGTATGGTCAATAACGCACTTGCCGTTTCTTACGGAAATAGCAGGGCAGCCAAGCTTCAGGCACATCTTGCAGCCAACACACTTGTCCTCGTCCACTTTGAGAGGAGCCTCGTGCTTAACATATTTGAGAAGTGCACAGGGACGGCGTGAAATAATTACCGAAGGCTCGGGAGCCGCAAGCTCCTCCTTGATGGCAGCCTCAGTCTGAGCCAGATCATAGGGGTCAACCACAACCACTCTCTTGATTCCCACCGCATGACAAAGCTCCTCAAGGTTAACAGCCGCCGCAGGGTCTCCCTTGAGATTTTTGCCCGTAGTGGGATTCTGCTGATGACCCGTCATACCCGTAATGGAGTTGTCGAGAATGATAACGGTGGAATTAGTGGCATTGTAAGCAATATTAACAAGTCCCGTAATACCGCTGTGCATAAATGTGGAATCACCGATAACCGCAACCGTAGACTTCTCCGCACTCTCACCCCTCGCCTTGTTAAAGCCGTGAAGAGCGGAAACGGAAGCGCCCATACAAATAGTAGTGTCCATCGCATTAAGAGGCGCAGAAGCACCAAGCGTGTAGCAGCCGATATCGCCCGAAACCGTTATCTTGTTCTTTGAAAGGCAGTAGAAAAGACCTCTGTGAGGACAGCCCGCACACATAACGGGAGGACGAACGGGAACATTCTCGGGGAATGTCATGACTTCGTTCTTAACACCCAGAAGCTTCTCCGCAACCACCGCCTGAGAAAATTCGCCAATGAAACCGAAAAGCTCCTTGCCAATAACATTAAGACCCAGCTTTTTGCAATGTGTCTCAATAATATCATCAAGCTCCTCGATAACGTAAACGGTCTTGTGCTTTGCACAAAAATCCTTGATAAGCTCTACGGGGAAGGGATTTACCATACCAAGCTTTAAATAAGAAGCCTTGTCTCCCATAGCCTCCCTTGCGTACTGGAAACAAATTCCGCTTGTAATGATACCGATATCGGTGTTGTTTTCAATGACCCTGTTAAGAGGAGAGGTTTCCGCATATGTAATAAGTTTTGCCGTTCTCTCCTCCACAACAACGTGCCTCGGACGAGCGTAGGCAGGCATCATAACATATTTCTGAGGACATTTAACATAGTCCTTTAAGGGGTGTTCCTCCCTGTCAAAAAGCTCAACGGCAGACTGCGAATGAGCCACTCTTGTGCACATTCTAACGATAACGGGAGTGTCAAATTTCTCGGAAATGTCATATGCAGCCTTAACAAAATCCCTTACCTCGGCAGAATCGGAAGGCTCCAGCATAGGCACCTTAGCGGCAATTGCATAGTGACGTGAATCCTGCTCGTTCTGAGAGGAATGCATACCGGGGTCATCAGCCACCGCAAGCACCATTCCCCCGTTAACTCCCGAGTAGGAGAAGGTAAAAAGTGGGTCTGCGGCAACATTTAAGCCCACGTGCTTCATTCCGCAAAATGAGCGTGCGCCTGCAATAGAAGCGCCGATAGCAGTCTCAGCGGCAACCTTTTCGTTAGGCGCCCACTCGGCATAGATATCATCGTATTTTGCGGCGTATTCGGTGATCTCGGTGGAGGGAGTTCCGGGGTAGCTTGATACAATCGTAACCCCTGCCTCGTAAAGACCTCTGGCAAACGCCTCGTTTCCAAGCATAAGCTTTTTCATCAGATAAAATCCTTTCGTGCTGTTAATATAAACCAAACTAATTCGTTTCATATAAAAGCGAATAGTCAAATTTACTATAATTATATCACGTTTGGCGAATTATTTCAATACAATTTGGCAAATTTTTTTAATAATTCAGGCAAAGCCTGATACAAAGCTGTGAACAGCCCCCAAAAAATACAAATTTAATGTAATAATTGACTTATGGGAAAAAATATGTTAAAATGAAAGCAGTATCATTTTCGGAAGGATTGATAAAAATGCAGTCAATTACAAAAAAGCTGACGGAAATAGTATCGGCAGCCTTTGAAAAATGCGGCTATGACCCCAAAATGGGCGTTGTTACCGCCTCGGACAGACTTGACCTCTGTCAGTTCCAGTGCAACGGCGCTTTTGCGGGAGCAAAAATATACCATAAGGCTCCCTTTATGATAGCCGAGGACGTGGCGGCAGTCCTCAGAGAGGAGAGCATTTTCAGCAAAGCTGAGGTGGTAAAACCCGGCTTTTTAAATCTCACCCTCACAGACGAATATATGCTTGATATCGCCGCTTCTATCGACAGCGACCCCTTCTGCGGCGTTCCCCAGGCTGAAAAGCCCGAGACCATAGTTATCGACTACGGCGGACCCAACGTGGCAAAGCCCCTCCATATCGGTCATCTCCGCTCAGCCATCATCGGAGAAGCACTCAAAAGGCTTGCCCGTACCTGCGGAAATAAGGTCTGCGGAGATGTTCACCTTGGCGACTGGGGCTTACAAATTGGTCTTGTTATCACCGAGCTTGCAGAGAGATACCCCAATGAAAGGTGCTTTGCGGAGGACTTCGACCCCGATAAGGACAGCGTTCCCCAGCTTAACGCCGAAATGCTCTGCGAGGTATACCCCACCGCCAGCAAAAAGAGCAAGGAGGACGAAGTATTCAAGGATAAGGCACACACCGCCACCTTTGAGCTTCAGAGCGGCAGACCCGGCTACATTGCCCTCTGGAAAGAAATTCTCCGTGTATCTGTTGCCGACCTGAAGGATAACTACAGCAAACTTGGAGTGGATTTTGACTACTGGTACGGCGAGAGCGACGCCGACAAATATATCCCCGAGCTTATGAAGATACTTGAAGACAAGCACCTTTCTTATGAAAGCGACGGCGCCCTTGTGGTGGACGTTGCCAAGGAGGACGACAAAGCACCCATGCCCCCCGTTATTGTCCGCAAGTCGGATAATTCCAGCATCTACGCCACCACCGACCTTGCCACCATCATTCAGAGAAACAAGGACTTCTCCCCCGATAAAATATGGTACGTGGTGGATAACCGTCAGGAGCTTCATTTCACACAGGTATTCCGCTGCGCAAGACGTGCAGAGCTTGTCCCCGAGACCACCGAGCTTGAGTTTTTAGGCTTCGGCACAATGAACGGCAGCGACGGAAAGCCATACAAAACACGTGACGGCGGAGTTATGCGCCTTTCCGACCTTATAAACACCGTAACAGAAGCTTCTCTCGACCGTCTCAAAGACTCCCAGCTTGTTTCCGAGCAGGACAGAGAGGACTATGCCCGCAAGCTTGGAATGGCAGCCATCAAGTTCGGCGACCTTATAAACCACCGCTCCAAGGACTACATTTTCGACCTTGACAAATTTATGTCCGCCGAGGGAAAAACGGGAATTTACCTGCTCTACACCGTTTCCCGCATAAACTCCATTATGAAAAAAGCAGGAGATGCAAAGGCGGAGCTTACGGGAATTTACACCGACAGCGAGCGTGAGCTTATCCTGAAAATGCTTATGACAGGCGATGTATTCGAGAGAGCAATGAGCGAAAAAGCCCCCAACTACATCTGTGAGAACGCATATCAGCTTGCAGTCTCCTTCTCGGGCTTCTACCACGAGAACCACATCATAAACGAGCCTGACGAGAAGAAAAAATCCAGCTGGCTTGCCCTTGCGGCTCTCACCAGAAAAATGATAATCAAGCACCTTGACATTCTGGGCATTGAGACTGTAGAAAATATGTAGATCCTTAAAAGGAGCCGTCCCTCGGGAGACTCCTTTTTCCGCATTTATATTATAGCACATTTGTATCATTTTGTCAACACCCAATCAGAACAAAAATGTTATTTTCCTGATTTTCGTATGACTGCACAAATCCAATATTTGGATAATAAAAAAATCACCCCCTGCTTTATGCGGCAAACATAAAGCAAAGGGCGATATTGTGTGTAACGATAATTATTCCTCTTCCTCAACCTCGGGCATATCCCAGTTGTGGTAAACGTTCTGAACATCGTCGTTGTCCTCAAGGTGCTCAAGGAGAAGGTTCATCTTTCTGATAGCGTCCTCGTCGGTGAGGGTGGTGTAGGTAGAAGGTATCTGCATAGCCTCAGCGGAAAGAACATTGTATCCCTTAGCGGTAAGTGCCTCTCTTACAGCACCCACCTCGTTAGGCTCGGTCTCGATCTCAATCTCGTCCTCGTCCATTGTGAAGTCGGAAGCGCCGCAGTCGAAGATATCCTCCATTACCTTGTCCTCGTCAAGACCTGTGTTCTCAACGATAACAATGCCCTTTAAACTGAACATAAAGGAAACGCAGCCTGTGGTGCCCAGATTTCCGCCGAACTTGTCGAAATAGTGGCGGATATCGCCTGCCGTACGGTTCTTGTTGTCTGTGAGAGTCTCAACTATTACCGCAACGCCGCAGGGACCGTAGCCCTCGTAAACGTTGGACTCGTAGTTGGTCTTGTCGCCGTCGCCCATTGCCTTCTTGATAATTCTGTCGATATTATCGTTGGGAACGTTGTTGGACTTTGCCTTGGCGATAAGGTCTCTGAGCTTGGAGTTATTGTTGGGGTCTCCGCCGCCCTCCTTAACGCATACGGCGATCTCTCTGCCGATCTTGGTGAAGATCTTAGCCTTTGCGCCGTCGGTGGCTTCCTTTTTTCTCTTGATGTTGTTCCATTTTGAATGACCTGACATAGTAAATTCTCCTTAAAAATAAAATTTATTTTGTGTTCCGTCTTGCCAATGTGGCTTTCTAAAATCTGTCAATAAAAAGCTTGTATGATTTATGACCGCAGAGAATGGGGGCACCGTGACCGCAGAGTATACGGTCGGGTGCAAGGGTGATTATCCTCTCAATTGAGCCTCTTGCCTTCAGAGGGCTTTCGCATATCATCGGGAACATCGGCACTGGAGCGTTCATTATTGCGTCTCCCGCATATAGGTCATACCCTACAGAGCTTTTGCAGAGTATGCCTATGGAGCCTTTTGTATGCCCCTCAAGATTTATTATCACCCCGTCAATTCCGTATGGCTCAAGGTCCATACCCTCCTCGGCGTAGATGGCAGGGTCGAAGCGGTTCATTCGGATATGCATATTCATTTCCGTCTGATTTTTCAGCAGCCTGCCAATGGGATTTGTTATGTAATAGGGTCGGCAGTTGTTGTCCCTTGCAAGGCGCATATCATAGGGGCTTATCATTATGGGGGCATTATACAGCTTTGAAAAATACGCCGCATTCTGAACGTGATCTGCGTGACCGTGAGTGAGGATTATGAGGGTGATGTTGTAGTTTAAAAGCCACGTCTCGATATGGTCACGATATTCCTCCCTGCCCGCATCCACAAGGATATCGCCCTTTCTGCCTCTTATGACATAGCAGTTTGTCATACCGCAGTCTATCATATTTATGTTTTCAAGCATCAGCACTTTACCTCACCTCCGTATTCTCCCAGATGTATTCAAAAAGCTCTCTTATCCTGTCCCGGCTGCCCAGCAGATGAAGATATCCGAAAAGGCACTCAAGGGACGTTGCCCTGTGATATTCCGCAGGGTCGGAGCTTTTCGGAACGCTTGCCGCACTGCAGGAAGCGTTTCTGCCCCGTTTCATCACCGCCGCCTCGTCCTCGGTGAGCAGCGGCTCGATAAGCGCCGCCGCCCTCGCCTGATAGCCTGCTCTCACCCTTTCCACCGAGGCGGGGTGGAGCTTTTTCACGGGCATATTTGCCCCCAGCACCAGCTTCTCCCTGACAAGCTGGCTGTAAACAGCGTCCCCTAAAAAGGCAAGGGTGAGAGGGCTGTACTGATTGACCTCACGTTTTTCTATAAGTAGGACCGTCCTTTCGTTTCACATTATGTGTGAGACTCCGCAGGAGCTCCGAGTACATATACATATGCGTAAATACTGTCCTCGGGACCGTTCTGATATCTTTTCATTGCCCTTTGAGTCGGGAAAATGATGGTGCCGTTACTTAGTTCAACAGACATATTTATTTCATCGCTGCCGCTCCATTTTCCGCCGTAAAGGCGGATAACGGTTTCGCCGATATAGCTTGAAAGGGCAAAAATTATCTGTCCTCTGTTTCGTGAAATTATGCCGCCTTCACCGCTTTGTTCATCAAAGAAGCGGTCGATCTCTTTCATACTTTCAAGCGAATAATCCGCATTATAGCCTGAGACATTCAAAGCATTTACCACCCATTCGCAGGCGGAATGGATATCATCCTCAAGGGAAGGCTTTTTCTTTCCAAAAAGATTGTCTAATATACTCATAATGTTATCTCTCCCAAATCAGAATACAAAATCAAATTCAAAGCCGAAGATGTTAACGGTGTCGCCCTCTTCGATACCCATTTCCTCAAGCTTGTCGATAATGCCCGTGTTTCTGAGAACTCTCTGGAAATACTGGAGAGATGCGTAATCCTCCATATCCACCGTTCGCATAATATGCTCGAGCCAGGGTGCGGTAACGTAGAATACAGCGTCGTCTCCACGTGTAATCTCGAAGCGCTCGCCCATACCTGCCTGCTCGTCCAGCTCTGCGGGAGTGGGTGCTTCCACCTCGTATTCCTTGATGGGAGGGAGCTTTTCAAGCTCCTTGTATGCGGCATTTATAAGCTCAGCCGTTCCCTGTGTGGTTGCGGCGGATATTTCGTAAACGGCAAGTCCCTTGCTCTCTGCAAACTCCCTGAACTCTGCGATCTGCTCGGGAGTTGCCATATCGCACTTGTTTGCGGCGATGATCTGAGGACGCTGTGCCAGATCCTCGGAGAAGTTTTTTAGCTCTCTGTTTATTATCTCAAAATCCTCCCGGGGGTCACGTCCCTCGCTGCCCGAAACGTCCACCACGTGGATAATGAGCCTGCACCTGTCAACGTGACGAAGAAACTCGTGCCCCAGACCCACGCCCTCGGAGGCTCCCTCGATAAGACCCGGGATATCCGCCATTACAAAGGAATGGCCCTCGCTTATCTTCACAACGCCGAGAACGGGCGTAAGGGTGGTGAAGTGGTAGTTTGCTATCTTTGGCTTGGCTGCGGAGACAACCGAAATAAGCGTGGATTTGCCCACATTGGGAAAGCCCACCAGTCCCACGTCCGCAAGAAGCTTGAGTTCCAGACTCACTTCAAATTCCTCGCCCATAAAGCCGGGCTTTGAGAATTTGGGTATCTGACGGGTGGGGGTGGCAAACCGTGCGTTTCCCTTGCCGCCCTTGCCGCCCTTTGCAAGCACCTTTGGCTCGTCGGAGGACATATCCGCCATAACTCTGCCTGTGGCGGCGTCTCTTACAACGGTTCCCCTGGGCACCTTGATAACAAGGTCGGGGGCGTTTCTGCCCGTACAGTTCCTTGAGGAGCCGTTCTGACCCCTTTCGGCTGTGAATTTTCTTTTGTATCTGAAATCAATTAGAGTGGAAAGGCTGTCGTCCACCGCAAAGACGATATCGCCGCCCTTGCCGCCGTCTCCGCCGTCGGGACCGCCTGCTGCAACGTATTTTTCACGGTGAAAGGAAACTGCGCCGTCTCCGCCGTCTCCTGCCTTTATTTTGATGACCGCTTTATCTACGAACATAGCTTTTTCCTTTCTGTCTGTGTGTGGTAACAATAATTATAATTATTATACCACTTTTTATGGGGATTTGTCAATAAAAATATTACTTTTAAGTTTCCCCAAAATTCAGCCTTGACGCATCCGAATCAGAAAACAGAGACAATTGAGTGCTACAATCGGGCAAAGAAAAGAATGTGCCAATACCCGATTTAACCGTTTTTAAGATTTCAAAAATACCGTCGGCAACA
>NZ_JBNMJV010000058.1:0-12486 GCF_050874005.1 Huintestinicola sp. | reverse complement strand
GAAGTATCCTACGTCCCAGTGCCCATGCTCTACGGGCGTAAAATCCTTTTCATTAGCAAAATTCCTGCAAGCCTCGGCGTTCTTGTAATTTGCTCCGTCGATGCGGATTTTCTTATGAATGCATTTTTCGCATTTCAGCATTGTCATTCCTCCTATCACATTCTCCTGACTTCATCTCTCAGATCAATCCCGTACCTGTCCTTGATATGCTCGATAAGCTGCTCGGTGCTTATAGACTTGCCGAAAATGTCAGCACCGGAAGCAAGCTCGGCAGTCGAATGAAGATTATCCACAAAAGCTTTCAGCCGTTCACGTTTCCAGCCGTAATTTGTTTCCAGGCTGAACAGCACCACCGAAAACAGCTGTGCAGCAATATCAAAGCCTATCCGGTCATACAGCCTGCGCACCTCAGCCTTGATAGCTTCTTCATACGCTTCCTGAGTGACGGTTATAGGGGCTTTCTTTTTGAAATTCGCTTTCACGATATCACTCCCTTTTCCTTTGCCTTTGCCATAATGGCTTTCTGCGTCACATCTTCCTGACGCATCTCAGAAATGCATTTAACGGCAATTCCAAACGCCTCGGAGATGTCAGCATATTCACCCTTTGACAGCCTTGACAACAGAATTTCCGAACGCTTCACACGCTGCTGGTGTCCATATCGTTCTGTCATTGCATCGGCATACACATTCATATCTGCCTCGTAATCCTTGCGGATATGTTTAAGTCTTTCCTGAAATTCTTCCTTGCTTATCTGCCCCGACTGATGTTCCACCGATATTTCACGAAAGCGGTCAAAATATTTATATTCCACAGCGGGAAGAGCAGAAATATCAACGCCCTGAGGGTTGGAGTAAACCTCTTTTTCTCTGTCCCTCCAGTCATCGGGATAGAAAACCGTCCACTCGGTCTCACCGTCTTTCAGCTCATAGTTGTATCCCACTTTTTTCACTCCTCTCTGTTACAAACGTTACAAAGTTACGAGAGATTCTATAAATATAAAAATCCTGAAAAATAAAATATTATTTTTATATTTTTCCTATTTTTTATTTTTCTCCCTATTTTATTGTAACTTTGTAACATTTTTAAAGAAAATGGCTATAATAAAGGGATTAAGGGTGTTACAAAGTCTGTTACAAAGTGCTACAAAGTGTTACAAAGTCCTTAGATGTTCAGCAAATCATCAATATTGCTCTGCGATTTTTGTGCACATTTCCAATATCTTTGCAAACCGTAATTTGTAAATCGCTTTGGCGTTTTTACCTTTTCCCAACCTGAAATAGACTGCATGATCAGTCCGATGTCCATACTGTCACGCTTCGACATCGGGAGATATTCGTTTTTTAATGCCTCACGCCATAGTTCCAGCGCACACACCTCAGACCGTCCCTCAATGTACTCCTGTATCAGTCCCACACGGTAATCATCTTCGACCGCTGCGTCCTGCTCAGAGCGTATCAGCTCAATTATCGTCTGATCGGCGTAAGGCAGCATTTCGCCACGGTCATATTTAACCTTGGCTTCCGCCCAGCATTGACGGATATCAGCCTGAATAGCCTCTTTGTTGCTGAACAGGTCATATCCGTTCTGTCGGCAGACAACAGGATACCAGCGGCGGTTTCCCGTTTTATCGGTCAGAAACTGTGCCTTGTTGGTGGTTCCGATGAATATACACTGCCTTGGGTGATCTGTGACACGCTTGTCGAAGGGACGGCGGTATCGGTCATTCTGACGTGTGATATACGCCTTTACGCTCTCGACTTCCTTTGCCTTGGTGGTAGCCATCATCTCGGCAATTTCGCATATCCAGATGCCCTCCAGTGCTTCAATGCCCTTGGTTCCCTCGATTTCCACAAGGTTGTCCGTAAACCATTCATCACGTAGGGCAAGCCACCTGATAAAAGTGGATTTGCCCTCGCCCTGATGCATACCCACAAGGACCGGGACATCATCGAATTTGCAGCCGGGATTGTACAGCCTGTTTATTCCGCCCGAAAAGATAAGGCGGCTGACTTCACGGACATATGGAGTATCATCGCATTTCAGCCATTTGGTCAGCAGTGTGGGAATACGCTCAACGCCGTCCCACTTTATGGCTTCAATCTCGTCGATAACGGGGTTGTATTCCCGTGTGCGGAGAAACATTCGGAAAGCGTCATCGCATTTGTCACGGCTATGTATCTTGTACTTGGATTCGATATATCCTCTGACTGTGCTGTCGTGGGTATCGTTCCATTTTTCGCCGTCCCATTCGGGAGAATATGTCAGAAGATTAAAACGAATGCCGCAGAAAAAATCGTCCTGCCGCATTATTCCGACAAAATTTTCGATGCTGGTCACAGGCTTTCCGTTGTTATCACGTATGACCTTGACATTGCCGAAATCATAGCTTTCAGCAATTGCAGCAAGCCGCATTTCTTCGGCTTTTTCCTCCGCAAGCATCTCATTTATCAGCCGCTTCAAAGCCGTTTTGACCTTAAACTCACCGGCTTTTAGCTCAATTTGTGCGATAAGTTCCGCCCGCTCACTGCCTTTTACCTCGCATATCTCAAGAAGATTTTCACGTTTCAGCAGGTCGGCGGGTTCTTTGAAATCGTCTAAATTCACATATACTCACCGCTTTCCAGACGTTCTTTCAGTTCACGATAAAGGATATCCCGAATAATTTTCCCGCTGCTTTCAGCCTTGCAGAATATCACACGGCAGTCATACCGAGCCTGCCACGCAAAAAGGCTTGCCGTATAAGCCGCAGGGGAGAGCTGTGAGCGGTATTTATGGGCATAAAGGTTCTCATATGTGGCATTCTCAACCAAAAGATACAGCCGCATACCAATAGCTTTTGCACGGTCAAATTCTCTGACGAACCGTTCCCGCTCTCTGCCGAAGCAGGCGGCAAGTTCATCAAGGCTCATTTTGCGCTCGACCGCCACCTTTTCGGCAAGGGAAAAATCATTGCTCCCGACTTTGCATCTGATAGAATAATCCCCCGAATACAGCTTGAAACGCTCGTGATCCATTCCCGTGAGTTCTATCCTTTTCCGCAAAGCCTCCGTGTCCTGCTCGCGGGTATCCACAAGCAGGACGGCAGAGTTTAATGCGGTCCTGAGTTCAAAAGGGGTCATATCAGAACGGGAGGTCACTGTCTGCTATGACTTCCTCAAAGTCTGCAAGACTGTTGCTGCTTGCGGGTGGTGTCGATGTCTTGCCTTTGAGCGGACGGGGCTTGGGAACCTTAAAATCTCCGCTGCGTATCTTTTCGGCATCAACGAAACCGTATGGCTGAGCTTTCCAGCCTGATCTGCCTTCCCATTCCCATTCCTGAAGCTGGAACAGGCAGCCGATGATAAGACCCTTAAGCCCTGCCTCGTTCCAGTCCCAGTGATATCCGTCATTGCTTTCTTCAATAGCTGTGATGTTTGTCTTGAAAGCAGATTTTATCTTTTCGTCCAGATCAGAACCGTCATCGGTGGGAATGGACATTCTCAGAACGCCTTTCCACTTCTTGTCTTCATTCTGCTGACTGCGGTAATCAGCAGCAAAGAAGCCTGTGTGCCCGCCCTCGATGATGTCGATGCTCACCTCCAGCTTGTGAAATTCGCCCTTGCTTGACTTGTATGCCTTTTCCTCGGCATTAAGTATCCTGCATACATAACCGCCTTCGGGAAGAGAGGGTCTGCTTGAAAAGGTCTGAGTTTTTTCGTAATTTTTGAATGGCTTCATTATTGGTCTTCCTCCTTAAATTTCAACGGCATAATAGCCTTCGTTTCCTATGCGATCGCCTGCGCTTCTGTGGCGGACGTTATTAACTGCCTGTGCTTCTGACACGGCCATTGTTTCATCAACGTATCTGCCGCTGTTAAGATAAACGGCATATCTCTTTTTGGGCTTTGCTCTGGATTTGTATGTGCGTTTTTCGGCGGTGTTCTTTGGCGCTGAATGCTCTTTGGAAAAACAGCTCGGGCGCATTATTCCCCACCTCCGAAATAGTATTCTCGGATAATGGTGTCAACAGCTTTGAGATCATTCTCAATTTGTACGTCTTCAAACATATCTTCGGGAGATTTGGTAATGTCAAAACCGTCTGTTTTGGTTTTGAAGAAATGATTTGTGCCCTGTGTGCAGCATCTGAGAGCGATGGTGCAGCGGCCTACAATATCGACCTTGTTATCCAGAAGTTTTCCGATAGTCCTCAGCTTGGTGTTCCCGATATCGTCCGAATCTTCATGCATAATGATATATACGATAACATCTTTCGGAAGATCGTTTTTGATGAATTTCAGCAGTCCCCAGAAGTTGTCGGCAATGCTGTCATACATCTTGTAAACATCGCCACCCCGCTTGTCCTTGCTGTGCTCGTCCATAAACTGATTTGCAAGGATAAAACCCGCATCATCAATTACAGCTGTTTTTGTTGGCATCTTCTGCAAGCCTGCCTTGATAAGCTGTGTGTTGTCGGAAACAGATGTGTACTTGAATTTCTTGCGGAATGGCAGGCTCTTGTCGCCTACATTCACGTAATATATCTCGTCCTCGGCAAAGTTTTTAAGGCTGCGGCTCTTTCCGCTGCCTGACTTGCCATAGATCAAAACGGGCTCACCCATTGCCTTCACCCTCCCTTATTTCCATACGCTCGGCCGCAAATTTTATCATCTGCGAAGCTATGTAAGACATTGAAAGACCGGTTTCAGCCTCGATCTGAGCAATAGTGTTGTATGCATCACCGCTGACCCTGATTATCGAAGAACTGGCTGCTGTGACCTTTGGGGCGGGCTTGACGAAAATCAACTTATCCATTATCTCCATCCTCCAAGCTCTTCCAGAACGGGCATTCCTGTCCGATGTATTTTGACGGATATGCGGGGACAGCCTTGTTGAGCTGACATATGCGGCTTGACTGCGAATAATACGGGCACTGATGACAGCACACATCAGCATTGCCCCTGTTGTCTATGGGGAATTTAACGGTCACTGTTGCCGTTGCTGTGACGTAACCGCTGACACCCGATGAAAAATCAGCCATCAGTCGTATGCCTCCTCTGTTGTATCGTAGGGATAATCTGCGTCATCTACGTCATCGTCGCAGTAATTATAATCGGGGTCAAGCCAACGCTCTTCGCAGGCTCTTATGGTCTCTTGGTCTCTGAGACGGTCAAGATCATCATACATCGCCGTCACCGTCCTTGCTGTCGTCCTCTGGCTCACCGACAATGGCAAGAATCTCCTCTTTTGAAACTGAATATTTGCTTGCCTTTACGAATCTGACAACCCCGTCAAGCAGAGCAGCTTTTCTCGCAAGCTCCATAATTTCCGAAAATTTGATTTCCATATATTTATTCCTCCGTAATGTATTTCTTTACAGCATCTGCAAGTCGTGAATATCGGGCAACAGACCTATCACTTCTGCCTGTTTCACGGCATATTTCCGATGAGGATTTTCCGCTAAGATGAAGTTTAGCTATTTTCAAAGCTTCATCATCGGAAATATTGCTTGAAGCTTTTTTCTTTTCTGAAAGTAATAACTGAATCCTGCTAGAAATCCCCGATGCTGAACGATTGTGACCGATTTTTTGAGCTATTTCATCAAGGGTATAGCCTTTGCTATGCATCAGCAGTATGGTTTTATCTTCTTGGTCGCTGTAATGTAAACCTCTGCGGTTTTCATTATCGGCATTATTTTTCTTTTACACTTACTGCTGCACCTCCCGTCAAAGCCTCGTAATCCTCAATCAGAGAATCAATCTCCGCTTCCACGAACATAAGCTGTTCATCGACCCTGCGAAGCTCACTCTTATAGTCGGATATTAGGGATTCAAGAGCAATCTCCCGGTCTTGAAGTTCGATAGCTTCTTCTCGGAGTGCCTCGACCTTACGCCATATCGCCTCCGCCACAAGCGGAGAAAAGCTGTGCAGGGGCTCGACATTTTCCTCCGAAGGTGTTACAATATCAGCAGGAATGTTAGGTACAATTTCCTGCTCTGAGCCTGATTCGGTTGCCGCCGTTTCAGGCTCTTTTTCTGCTATCTCGGTCTCACCGCTGAGAGCAGCATCACCGCTCTTCTTGTACTGATCCACAAGCCACCACACCGTGCTCTTCCCGATGCCGAACTTTGCGGCGATATCCTTGTGAGACATAGCCTTGGTCATAGCCAGCTGCACTATCTCACGCTTCTGCTCTTCCGTTATCTTTGCCATTTCAGCTTCCTCCTTGTTATCTGTGGGAATATCCCAGCCTTTTTCACGAATGCTTGTGATTATGCCCATTATGCTCTCGCCGGGCAATTCACAGGTCTGATTAACATAACCACCCTTGCCGACAGGTATGTGCATTCTGTGGGCGATTTCCGTAGGTGTCAGCCCGTCTTTCAGGAACCGATACACCATCTTTTCATTCGCCGACAGCGACCGAACCGCAGGGGCATCAATTGCTATGCGCATATTATCCCCCCTGCACCGGGCACTCAGTAAGCGACAGTATCTGAGCTGCACCTACATACTGCCTTGCGCATTCGTTAGCCTTTTCAAAGCTGTAAGCTCTGATGCGGCAGGCAAACTTCTTTCCCTCAAATATGTATCTGAGTACATACCATTTCATTCTGCATCTGCCTCCTTCTGGATCTTCGTTCCCTGCTCCGTTGCTCTGATGAGCCTTGCGATAGTATCGGCAAGAGCATCAGTGGAAAGCTCCTGCTTGATGTTTACGGGTCTGCCATCCCTTGCCGTGTGGTCAAATTTTGCGGTTACGCTCATTTTTCAGCACTCCTTTCAGTGTGTAACAACCTCGAAGCCCTTTGCAGGGGAAACAAACCTGTAAAGAACGATCTGACATTCTCCGTCAGTGTCCTCAGCGTGCTCCTCCGCAGCTTCTCTCGCTTCTTCCTCGGTGTCATATTCACCGATAAGACCGTACTCCTCGTAATGGTCCCACAGACGATATTTTTTCATATTATCACCTTTTCTTCGTTAAGCTTCGGGCAAAGACCAAGCCCTAAGCCGTTTGTGATTTCTTTCGGAAGACGCTGAAATTTGTCCTGTATGTAACAGTCACCTTTCTTTTCGCAAAGATGGCACTTGCATTCACGGCTCTCGTTTGTGTAGATGAAACTCATATAATAGATGTCTTCATCGCTTGCGCCGTGTGCTCTGAGATATTTTTCAGCGTGTGCCTTAGTTCTGAATTTCATAATCTCGCCGTTTTCGTCAAGCAGAAATTCAAGACCGTTGAGGCTTATGCCATTGATTGGTCTACCGACTATGATTTCTTCCATTTCCCTCACCTCCCGCTGTTTCGATTTTTACACAGATGCCGTGTTATACTAAAAATGGCATTATGCCGGACGAGCAAAAAGCTGCTCAAACTGGCAGTTAGGAAAGAACTCATTTTTTATAGCGAAAGCTTCTTCCACAGTGAAAGAGCTCTTTCCCGTAATCTTTGCTCTTAGTGTATCTCGTGTTATACCAAGTCGCTTTGCAATGTCAACATAGTTAATATGTGCTTTTGCAATTTCACCTATAAGATTGCTGTATTCCATATGCATTCTCCTTTCATTTGAATAGTTTTATTATGCAAATGCGTAATTTACAATTTAATTATATTATGCGTTTGCATAGATGTCAATAGTTTTTTTGCATTTTACTATTCATTTGAATAATTTTGTCACTATGCACAAAAATATAACATTTTTTTGTTTGCAAGAATAAAATCATATGCATTTGCATAAATTTGTTGACTTTTGTTTTATTTGGTGATATACTTATGATGATTTAATAGGAGGCGTCATTTATGGCAATCGGTGCAAAACTTAAACAAATACTGGAGGACAGAGGTTTGAAAGCGGCAGACATTGCAGCGCAAACTGGTTTGCCCGTCCAAACTATATACAGTCTGATTTCACGTGACAGCAATAAGGCAAGTATAGACAATCTTATAAAAATTTGTGGGGCTCTTGGCATTACAGTTGAAGAGTTTAATCAATACGATCTGAAAACAAAAAATAATACTATGCTTAAAATAGCAGTTACTGAACACGAGAATAAGGTGATTACAGCATACCGTGATAATCCTGATATGCAGGTGGCTGTTGATAAGCTTCTTGATGTAGAATCTGCACCACGTAGAAAAATTGATATATCTGTTTATAAGCAGAATATAGCCGCAGGAACGGGAGAAGAAGGATTTACACCCAAGAAGTTTAAGGAGGTTGACGACTTTGCAAGACAAATCGCAGAACTCGAAGCCGATGAATCTGATTGATCTTTACCAGTTTGCAAAGGATAATGACATAACAGTTATAGAATCTATCTGCCCCAAATGTAAGGCGCTCTCTATGTTGTCACCACAAGGAAAGTGCTACATAGGTATTGATTCAAAAGCGATGAACAGTGAGCGTGAGGAAAAACAATATCTTGCGCACGATATAGGGCATTGTATGAAGGGCGCATTTTATAATCCATATTCGCCTTTTAACGTTATTGAGAAACAGGAGCATCGTGCAAATATAGAAGCTATACACTATCTTATTCCCAAACAGGAATTGATAAAAGCTATAAAAAACGGTGAAACTGAGGTATGGCAGTTGTGCGAATACTTTGACGTTGATGTAAAATATATTAAACTTGCTTTTTGGGAATACTTTGATAAGATAATATAACAATTTGTTTTAAATCCACACAAGCGCCAATTTTTAATGTATAATAAAAATGGATATTTGTACCTAAATTATATAAGTATATAAGGACGTGATAAAAGTGCCTAAATGTAAAAGCTGCGAAAAACGAGGACTATTTTTGAAGCTTAATCAAGACGGTCTATGTGAGGATTGTGAGATAATTAAACGAATTAAAGCTAAGCCTGCTCCCACAAGTAAAGACATTAATGTATTACAAATGACAAGGGCGAAAATACACGGAAATGATTTGGTAGAAGCAACTTGTGTAGGTTATCACTGCGCTGAATGCTCCAAATATATTAATCGTGTATATTCTCAAAGTGGGAGGGACAGCAGATTCCCAAAGTTGCCTGAATATGTTAAGGAGCATTCGGATCACTGTAAAATAACCCTTTATCCGTTTACATACGGTGTAAGCATAATGACGAATATTTATACTATGAAACGATTGACAGATAAACAGGTCATCGAATACAGTAACCGCCCATATACTGATTCACGACCACAAAAATGGAAAGACGGATATCGCAGACTTGAAGCCAAAGCAAACAACAAAGCCTATTGCCAGGAAGAGTATCAGGCGATTTGTCAAAAATTGCCTGATATCGCCCCAAAAAGTCAAGCGGGATATACAAGAATGAAAAAAGCTGATTCCGACAGTTTCAAGAAAATTGCGGAAGCAGCACATCAAGCAGGAATAATTATTCACAGCTTTGAAAATGAAGAATGAGGAGAGTGCTTTTATGAAAAAAATTATATCAACATTACTTGCAGTTGTGTGCGTATTATCTGTTTTTACCGCCTGCGGCAGCAATAACGAAGCAAAAGCAAATCCCGATGCATCTGTTTCATCAGAAGCACAGAACGGTGATTGTGTTATCAGAAATGTAAAATGGGGAATGACTATTGATGAAGTAAAATCGGTAGAAACCGCAGAGCTTGAAAGCGAAAAGGAAGATAAAAGTCTACGTTACAAGAACATTGATATGTTTGGCCAGAAATTCGAGTTGATATATTCTTTTTCGTACGCAAGGGGACTGGAATCAGCCGTATATGCAAGCCCGAATGTGCTGGAAGATGAAGCAAAAGAACTGGAGAAGTCAATAGTTGACACATTAACAGAAAAGTATGGTAAAGCCGAAGTTGGAGGAGGCTTATACGATCTCGTATGGCATTCCGGCGATACACAAATATCATTTATCAAAGGCACGCCAGAAGAAAGTGTAAATTTGACATTTTTCAGAATATGGTACGAAAAGGACGATAGTGCAGAGCAGAGGTCTGATAATGGTAATCTTTAAATAAAACCTCCCCGTCCGAAATCGAACGGGGAGAGAGGAGGAAAAATGGGAGAAATATCATATAAAAATTACTATGTGGCTGCAATTGATATTCTGGGTTTTTCTCAATATGTCCGCAGCAACTCTTTTAGCTATGTTAAAGACATATTTACAGATATACCCAGGTTTACAGCTCTTGTTATAGATAATCCTAATAATGATTTCACTCAAGAAATGCTCGATAGCGTTACTTTGAACGTTATATCAGATACGATTGTGATAGCGGTTCCTGAGGAGACTTACAGATCACTTGAAATATTGGTTCTTATTGTTGATACTGTGGTTTTTAACCTTTACAGAGAATATAGATTACCCTGCCGTGGCGGAATTGCATATGGTGAATTTTATTCTGACGGTAACATTGCATTTGGCAGAGCTTTTGTAGATGCTCACGAATTAGAGTGCTTGTTGGCAGTTACACCCCGTATAATCTTCCCAAGAAGTGTATATGATACATATGCTGCAAGTGTTGGAGAAAAGGAACTTTCATATCTAAGTGATATTATGATACTTGAAGCAGATGAGGAACTGTTTATCGCAAACTACTTTGGATTTGCTATGATACGATGTGCTTGTGATGTTGAATTAAACCGTATGAGTCGAGAAGATGCAGAATCACTTTTTGAAACAATTTGCAGAGAAATAGAACACGAACTCTGTGTCCGCACTGACAAAAGAGTTCGTGATAAATACATATATCTTAGGGATTATTATAATGCACAACTTGATATTTTAAGAGATGAAGCTGAAAAAAGTAAAATTTCTATTCCTTTTAGAATTAGAAAAGTGTTTGGAAGAGATAGAGCACGGGTCAATCTGACCTTGCAATAGCACGCAGCCCTTTTCTTTATTGACTGTAATATTGGCAGAAAAAGTTTTTGGCAAATTATTAAGTTCTGTCTTAAGGGCATCGACAGCTTGATTTAATTCATCGTTATCAAGATTTTGAGCTGCTTTGCAAAGTAAATTCATTGCTTTTGATAAGTTTTCAAGCAAAAAAGAAGATATTTCATAATGTTCAGTCATATAAAACACCCTTTCAAATTTATAATAGCGAGATATGTGTATATTTATATTATACCATATATTTTATTACATATCAAGAGGTGAATAAAAAAAACGCCCCAAAAGATGCTGGAACATCTCTCGGAGCGCAGGAGAATGTGGTACATTCACCATTCTTTCAATGTGAATTATACCATATCCTCCTCCAAATGTCAAGGAGTGATAACAAATATATGAAAACCGCCGTAATATACGCCCGATACTCTTCGGACAAGCAGACGGAGCAGTCCATTGAAGGACAGCTATACGACTGCTATAACTACGCCAAAGCAAACAATATCACGGTAATAGGTGAGTACATTGACCGAGCTATGACAGGCAGAAATGATGACCGCCCCGACTTTCAGCGTATGATAAGTGACAGCGCAAAGCATACCTTTGAGCTTGTGCTTGTGTGGAAGCTTGACCGCTTTGCCCGTTCTACCGAGGACGCTGCCTACAACCGAGGAAAGCTCAAGCGTAACGGTGTGCGCCTGCTCTCAATCAAAGAAGACTTCGGGGACAGCTCCGCAGGTGATCTGATGATGCACGTTATGGAGAGCTTCAACGAATTTTACAGTGCCGACCTTCGTGAAAAGACTATCCGAGGAATGCACCAATCAGCGTTGAAGTGTCAGAGCACAGGCGGACAAATACCTATCGGCTACAAGATAGAGGGTAAAAAGTATGTGATAGATGAATCTGCAAGATTTATTCCCGAAACAGTTTTCAGAATGTACGCAGAGGGAAAGAGACTGGCAGAAATAGCCCGATATCTGAATGAAAAGGGCTATCGGACCCGTACGGGCAAGAAATTTACTACAGGAAGCTTTTACACAATGCTCAGCAACGAAAAATACATAGGCGTGTATAAATACGGAGACGTCCGCATTGAAGGAGGATATGAAGCAATGATTGACCCTGTTTTATTTGATGCAGTTCAGAAAAAGCTTGTAGAAAACAAGAAGCGTGCGCCGAAACTCTCGGAACGTGAAAACTTTTTCCTCACGGGGAAGCTCTTTTGTGGTCATTGCGGCGAACCGATGAACGGTATGAGCGGCAACAGCACCAAAGGCAAGCATTTATATTACCGCTGCAACGGAGTGCGCAAGCATACAGGCTGTGATAAGCGCACCGAGCGGAAAGAAGAACTTGAAAATGAGATCATCGGAGCAATTCAGAGAGCCTTTGCCAACGCTGACCCCGAAGAGCTCACAAGAAAAGTGATCGAGAATTATGAAAAGAACTCCCGCCCCGCCGATCAGGTGAAGGTAATGAAATCGGAACTGCAGAAAATCACAAATAAGATCGATAATGTTGTAAATGCCATTGCCGAAATGGGCGGCAACGAAACGTTATACACACAGCTCAGACAGCTCACCGAGCAGAAGGAGCAGAAAGAGACCGAGATCCGTATAGCAGAACACAAAGCCGAT
>NZ_JBNMJV010000057.1:0-12548 GCF_050874005.1 Huintestinicola sp. | reverse complement strand
CAGGAGCTATGCACGGGATAACTATTCGAAACATCGGGATCACACGAGCGTGGTTCAATATTGGTCTGACAAATCTGATATATAACTTTTGCAGGTATGAATATTTAAAACGAAAATCAACCTGTTAAGGGATAACTGCGGCCTTTTGAGGAAAAAGGGCAATAATAGAGGGGATTTTGTGGTCAAATAGAGGCTGTTTCGGCTTTTGACACGGAAAATTTTCCTCATATAATTCCGCTTGTTTAAATACCAGGGTTTTTAGAGGTTACCTATATTTATTTCTTTTTGAAGGGCGGTTGAAAATGAAGCTTTTTGGTTCAAAAAACAGCTCTATCAGAAATCAGATGCTGATAATGTTTCTCATAGTAATACTGCCCCTTTTTGCAGCCAGCATAATGCTGCTTGTGAATATGCGCTCGGAAGTTACCGATAAGATAATCAGCACCGCTAATGCCAAGGCTGAAAGTATCCGCACAAGAATTGCCGATACGGTGGATTCGGTGGAATCGGCAATGGATATGTTCGCTACGGATGAAAACGTTATAGCATTTCTGGAAAACAAATATGAGAGCAATGCCGATTATTACAAGTATTACAGCAGAGGACCTCATCAGAGATATCTTGATTCCTTCCCGCAGATAGAAAGCGTAAAGGTGTACACCGAGCGCAGCGATTTTGTATGCAACGCCGATTACATTTTTGCAGACGATGAGATCAAGTCTCAGATCTGGTATGAAAAGGCAAGGCTTGAAAGCAATAATTTTTTCTGGGACATTGTCATTGACCGCACAAACGGAGAGTGGCACCTTAGCTGTATCAAGGCAATAAAAAAAGATAATAAGGTGATAGGCGTTGCTTCCGCTCTTATTTCAGACAGTTGGATTGGCAGGAATGTTTCTTCAGAGAACAGCAAAAGTATTCTGTGCGTGGGAAACGGCTCAGTCTTTTTCAGCAATTACGAGGGCGCAAATGCAGGCGGCAGGATCGAGTTTGACGAGTCTATTTCTATGAATGGCGTAAATGTTCTGAAAGAAGGACTTTTAGGTTTTAAGGGGTACACTATAACCGATAATTTCAATTACGGAGAGAATTTTCAGATAATTTTTCTTATCCCTGCAGGTGTGGCAGATCTTGAGATAAACAAGCTGTCTATCATATACGGCGGTTATTTCTGCTTGTTCTTCATTCTTTCGCTGCTTATCATCGTGCTGTTCACCAGCGTTTTCTCAAGGCGTATCACTCTGCTCAGCGAGAAAATGCACGCTGTGGCGGGGGGAGATTTTAATGTGGAGTTTACCGACAAGGGACACGATGAGATCGCCGAGCTGTACACCGATCTTGAACAGATGATACACAGTATGCAGACGATGATGAATGACGTTTATCAGGCAAAGCTCCAGAACGAGGAATTCAAATTCGTTCAGATGGAAGCTGAGTTTAAAGCGCTTGCCAGTCAGATAAATCCCCATTTTCTGTATAACACACTTGAGACCATACGAATGAAGGCTTTCTGCAACAATGACAAGGAAACTGCCGATCTTGTTAAGAAGCTGGGCAAATTTATGCGCCGCTGTCTTGAATTCAAAGACGGCGAGGTCACACTTCGCTCAGAGCTTGAATTCACGAACGGATATCTTGAACTGCAGGCTGCAAGATTTGGGGATAGGGTTTCCTACAGCATTTATTCCGAGGTATCAAAGGATTATATGATACTGCCTCTTGTCATACAGCCTGTGGTTGAGAACGCTTTCGTTCACGGCATTGAGGGCTGCAAGGACAACGGACATATCGACATAAAGGTTTATTACAGCGGAGACAACGTAATAATCGACGTCAAGGACAACGGCAGCGGAATGAGCAAAGAAAAGCTTCGTGAGCTTGAAGCAAAGCTCAGACGGAACGACACTTCTTCGGGCAAGAGCATAGGACTTACAAACGTTAACAAGCGAATAAAAATGTACCACGGTGAACAATACGGTCTTACAATAAAAACCAAGGAGGGCGAGGGAACTACAATAAGGATAACCCTTCCCCGCAGCCCCGTTTCACGCAGTTCAGCTGCAGGAGGCAGCATTACAACAGATTCGGAAAGGCGATGATACATAATGTTTAAAGTGCTTCTGGTGGACGATGAGCCAAATGTAAGAATGGGCATTAAGATGATGATACCCTGGGAGGAGATAGGCTGTGAGATAATCGGCGAAGCGGAGGACGGCGACGACGGACTTTCAAAGATAATGATCTCCCGTCCCGATATCGTTATCGCAGATATCAAAATGCCGGGAAAAACAGGCATTGAAATGACCGAAGCTGCCAAGGCTCTTGGATTTAAGGGCAAGGTCATTATTCTGTCGGGATATTCGGATTTCAGCTATGCCAAGACTGCAATTTCTCTTGGAGTTGAGAATTTTATCTTGAAGCCCGTTGACGAGGACGAGCTGACCGAGGCTATAAAGGCGGCAGGGGAGAAGATAAAAAGCGAGCGTGAGAAGAGTTATCAGCAGGAGATCGGCAGCGAATATCTTTACGAACAGAGGGTCAAGGGACTTTTTGCAGGGGACGAGGGTCACATTGCGGACGCTGCCGCAGCAGGGCAATATTCCTCGTACTGTGCGGCTGTAATAGGCTTTGACGACGGGCAGGACAGCAGCACGGCAGTACGGAAATTCTTTGACAATATGAAGAATGTGGATATCGTTTCGCTGGACATAAGCGGCGTGCTGGGACTGCTTTTCAAAGACTGGGAATACGAGGCTGTGAAGGAGGCTCTTATCCGTCTGAACGAGTCGCTTATGGGACGAGCGTTCATTGCCTGCGGCAGCAGTGTTAATTCACCGGGAGACATTTGCAGATCCTATGGTGAAGCAAAGAGCATATATGCTAATAAATTCATTTTCCGCCATTGCGGTATCGCTGCACCCGATCTTCTTAAAAAAAGCCGTGATAACGACGATACGGATTATGCTTCCCAGCTTTACGCATATATGGAGATAAATGACACCGAAAAGCTCAGCCGTACTCTTGATGCTTTTATGGAGTCTATGCAGACTATGGACAACACCCCCGAAAAGGCAAAAATAAGTTGTATTACTCTGCTTATGGATATCCGCTCCAGGATAGTGCGGAGCGCTTCGGACAAAAAGCCCGAGACACTTATTACCGATGAGTTCGTTTCACATATCGGTACTCTTTCAAGTCTCAGGGACATTATCGAGGAGATAAGGAAATGCCTTATTAACGTGTCTGACGCCTGCTTCAGCAAGACCACCAAGAGCAATATGGAGAGGGTGGTCCAGTATATCAGAGCCAATTATAACCGTGAGCTGCGCCTTGAAATGCTTGCAGGGATATTCGGCTACAACAGCGCATATCTGGGCAAGGTCTTTCACCAGTACACAGGAGAAAATTTCAACAATTACATTGATGAGATACGTATTTCCGAGGCGAAAAGACTTCTTGCCGAGGAGGATTACAAAGTCTATGAGGTTGCGGAAATGGTGGGTTATTCCAACATAAATTATTTCCACAACAAGTTCAAAAAATATGTGGGTGTAAGCCCTCTCAGCTATAAAAAGTCCTTCGGAAAGGACGAATAAGCAATATATTAAAAAATATATGTGGTCATATATTTTTTATATTTCAAAAAAAGCTTGTGATGTGATATCATAAAATTGTATGCAGATAATGCTGATTTTCGGTGTAAACTGCCGAATTTCAATGAGAAAATTTTCTGCTCGTTTGCTCGTATTTCAACACGAAAGGACAGTGTGCAATGTATAAAATTGTAAGAAAAAAAGCTTTAAATCCTACTGTTACCCTTATGGATATCGAAGCTCCCGCAGTTGCAAAAAAGGCTGAGCCGGGTCAGTTCATCATTCTGAGGACTGATGAGAACGGCGAGAGAATACCCCTTACCGTTGCCGATTACGACAGGGAAAAGGGTACTGTTACCATAATATTCCAGGTAGTGGGCGCTACTACTGAGAAGCTTAATCATATGAACGAGGGCGATTATTTACAGGATTTCGCAGGCCCTCTCGGCAGAGCAACCCACACCGAGGGACTTAAAAAAGTCGCTGTTGTGGGCGGCGGCGTAGGCTGTGCCATTGCATATCCCGTTGCCAAGAAGCTTCACAGCGTAGGCTGCGAGGTACATTCCATTGTCGGTTTCAGAAGCAAGGATCTTGTTATCCTTGAGGACGAGTTCAAAGCCTGCTCGGACAAGCTTTGTATGATGACCGACGACGGCTCCTACGGCACCAAGGGCCTTGTTACAAACGCTCTTAAGGAGCTTATCGACAGCGGCGAGCAGTATGACGAGGTAATTGCAATAGGTCCCCTGATAATGATGAAGTTCGTTGCCGCTACAACAAAGGAATACGGCATAAAGACTGTTGTATCTATGAATCCTATTATGATAGACGGAACGGGAATGTGCGGCGGATGCCGTCTTACAGTCGGCGGAGAGACAAAGTTTGCCTGCGTTGACGGTCCCGAATTTGACGGTCATCTTGTTGATTTCGACGAGGCTATGGGACGTTCTACTATGTACAAGCCTTTTGAAAGAAAGAAGCACGAGGAAACCTGCAACTTATTCAAGGAGGTAAAGTGATATGCCTAATATGTCGCTTAAAAAGAACCCTATGCCCTCTCAGGAGCCTGAGGTAAGAAACAAGAATTTCCTCGAGGTGGCTCTCGGATATACCGAAGAAATGGCTGTGGACGAGGCTCAGAGATGTCTGGGCTGCAAGAATATGCCCTGCGTAAAGGGCTGCCCCGTTAATATCGACATTCCTGCATTTATAAAGGAGATCGCAAACAAGAATTTCGAGGGCGCATACGGAATTATTTCCAAGTCCAGCTCCCTTCCCGCAGTATGCGGACGTGTTTGTCCCCAGGAAACTCAGTGCGAGGGCAAGTGCGTAAGAGGTATCAAGGGCGAGCCTGTGGGTATCGGCAGACTTGAGAGATTTGCAGCGGATTACCACAACGCAAACTTCAAGGGCGAGCCTGAGAAGCCTGCTTCAAACGGCAAAAAAGTCGCAGTTATCGGTGCAGGTCCTGCAGGTCTTACCTGTGCGGGAGACCTTGCAAAGAAGGGCTATGATGTTACAGTTTTCGAGGCTCTTCACCTTGCAGGCGGCGTTCTGGTTTACGGTATCCCCGAGTTCAGACTTCCCAAGAGCATTGTTCAGCGTGAGATAGACGGTCTCAAGGCTATCGGCGTACATATCGAGACAAACGTTATCATTGGCAAGACAATTACCATTGACGAGCTTTTCGAGCAGGGCTTCAAGAGCGTGTTCATCGGCTCGGGCGCAGGTCTGCCCAGATTTATGAATATCCCCGGCGAGAACCTCAAGGGTGTTTATTCCGCAAACGAGTTCCTCACAAGAGTTAACCTTATGAAGGCATACAAGCCTGACAGCGACACTCCCGTTAAGGAGAACAAGAAGGTGGCTGTTGTAGGCGGCGGAAACGTTGCTATGGACGCTGCTCGCTGTGCTAAGAGACTTGGCGCAGAAGAGGTTTACATCGTATACCGCAGAGGCGAGGCTGAGCTGCCTGCAAGAGCGGAGGAGATCGAGCACGCTAAGGAGGAGGGCATCATCTTCAAGACCCTCACAAATCCTGTGGAGATACTTGGCGACGAAAACAAGTTCGTAAGCGGCATCAAGTGCGCTTCTATGGAGCTTGGCGAGCCTGACGAGTCGGGCAGACGCCGTCCTGTTGTAAAGGAAGGCTCCGAGCACGTTATCGACGTTGACTGCGTTGTAATGTCCATCGGAACATCTCCCAACCCACTCATCAGAAACACCACCGAGGGACTTGAAACAAACAAGCACGGCTGTATCGTTGTTAAGGACGAAAGCGGTCTTACCTCCCGTGAGGGCGTTTACGCTGGCGGCGACGCTGTAACAGGCGCAGCTACCGTTATCCTTGCAATGGGCGCAGGAAAATCCGCTGCCGAAGCCATTGACGAATATCTTTCTAAGTAAGATGTTTTTTCACCGTACCCGGTTTACGGGTACGGTGAACTTGTATGGGGGTAGGAAATGTGAAGAAGCAAAAAAAGGAGAAAATAAGCATTACCGAAATACTTGCAGCGATTTATGTAGTTGCTGTGGTTATCATATATTTTCTTCCCGGTGTGTTGGGGTTATATGATGTAATGGTTGGAAAAAGAGGGCTTGGAAATACGATTTCTGCTATTCTTATCAGCTCAGGTTCTGCGCTTTTTCTTTCTGTTCCCATACTCATTATCGGAATAAGTAATCTCAGAGGACTTATTAAGAACAGGAAGGAAATGAAAAGCTCTTTTCTGCCAATAATAGGAATAACATTTCTTACCATCACAATTCCTGTAGTTTTATTTTGCAGTATCAATCGAACACGGTATGCCGAACAGCAGTATTTCTCCGATAATGACAGAGGATTTGGGGATATCCCCATTTTGGCAGACTGTATTTCCGATTATTTCTCAGATGAATATGACGAATTTGTTGTTAATGATATTTGGTTAGATAGTAGGAAACATATTTCTTCGTCGGGCAGGGGCGGAAGCTCATATCATAAAGAATATATTATTTATGGCTACAATAACGAGGTGAAGCTTTTTTCTGCTCAGATAGGAAAAGAGGATCATAATTCTTTTCTGAAGTCATTGCCTAAGGGCTTTGACATTACGGTGACGGTCTATAAAAAATCACGCTTTATCCGAAGCGTGGAACCCTCTGTGGATTTCGGAAGAGAGAAAAGCATTGAGCACTTTTTTGAAATATCCGTAAGCGGTGATAAGATAGTCCGCTCAGAAAATTTGAGTGCTTATGAAATTGATAATCTCACGTGGTGCGAATTTTATAATGGCGGCAGCATTCAGATCGAAAATGCGCTGTGCGGCATAAATGCTGAAAAATCCCTTGAGTATCCATATTCTGTGATGGGCGATGAAATATGCCTTTTCGCATGGGTGGACGGGGGATATAAGAGGGTAAGCAACATCATTTATAAGGAAGATATAAGCCAATGAAAAAATACATCATAAACTCAAACGACGCAGGGCAGCGTGTGGACAAATTCATACAGAAAGCCGCCCCAAAGCTGCCGCAGAGTGCAATGTACAAGGGGATTCGCACGAAAAATATCAAGCTCAACCGCAAGCGCTGTGAGATATCCACAAGGCTTTCCGAGGGCGATGTGCTGGAGCTGTATCTGCCCGATGAGTTCTTTGAGGAGGACGATTCGGGGGAGAGGTATGAGTTTCTCAAGGCTCCGAAGAATATCTCGGTGATCTACGAGGACGAAAATATCCTGCTTATGGACAAGAAAAACGGTCTTGTGGTGCACGAGGACAACGAGGGTACGGTGGACACTCTTGTTAACCGTATGCAGCACTATCTTTACGCAAAAGGGGAGTATGCCCCTGCGGACGAGAACAGCTTTACCCCCTCTTTGTGCAACAGGCTTGACAGGAATACGGGGGGTATCGTAATTGCGGCGAAAAATGCGGAGTCCCTGCGTATCCTTAATCAGAAGATAAAGGACAGGGAGCTTGAGAAGAAGTATCTCTGCATTCTTGTGGGAGTTCCGCCGAAAAAATCGGACACTATGACTGCGTTTCTTTTCAAGGACAGCAAATCGAATACTGTTACCGTCTCTGACAAAAAGACCGACCGCAACAAGACTATTATTACAAAGTACAGAGTGCTTAAAACCGACGGAAAGCTGAGCCTTGCAGAGGTTGAACTGCTTACGGGGCGCACACATCAGATAAGGGCGCATATGGCTTATATCGGCTGTCCGCTGCTGGGAGACGGGAAGTACGGCAGCAACAAGGTGAACAGGAGCTATGGCATAAAAACTCAGGCGCTTTATTCATATAAGCTGAAATTTTCCTTTTCCACCGACGGGGGAATACTTGAATATTTAAACGGCAGGGAATATACCGTTCCAAAGGTGTGGTTTGAGGATATGTTCATTGAAAAATAATGTTAACAGTACATTCATAGAATGTTAGTTGTATTATTAGTATAATAAACGTATAATAAATGTTAGATATCTAACCGATAGATATCTAACATTTTTTTGTTCGGAGGCGATAAGGTGAATGGCTCAGACGGAGCAAATACCGAAAAGGAGGAGCATATCGGAAAATATGTGAACCGCCTTTCAAAGGATATCCGTTACTCGATAAACGGGTATCTGCTGGAAAAGGGGTATTCAATGACGGGCGAGCAGTGCAGGATACTGGGATTTATCCGATACTGCAACGACAGCGGAAGCTGTGTTTTTCAGAAGGATATCGAAAACAGCTTCGGCATAAAGCGTTCCTCGGTTGCAAGTATTCTTGCAAATATGGAAAAAGGGGGCTACATTATCCGTGAGGTGGATAAGTCCGACGCCCGTATAAAAAAAGTCCTTCTTACCGACGAGGGCCAAAAATTACAGACGGAGATGGGTCTTACTATCGGTATGGTAGAGGAGATAATTACCCGTAATATGTCGGATAAGGAGAAAAGTGAGCTTTTAAGGCTCATACAGCTTGCTGTTTCAAACATTGAGTCCTCGGGACTTCTCGGGGATCACTGCGGAAAGGGCAGAGAAAAATTTAAAGAAAAGGAGACTTCCGAAAAATGCTGAAAAAACTGCTGTCCTGCGTGGGGGAGTATAAAAAGTATGCAATACTGACCCCTATCGTAATGCTGGGCGAGGTCATTATGGAGGTGCTCATACCGCTGGTTATGGCGTGTATCGTGGACTACGGAATAGGCGGAGGCGATACATCGTACACCGTGAAAATGGGTTTGCTTATGGCACTTATGGCAATATTCTCTCTTGCCTGCGGTGCTCTCGGCGGAAAATTTGCCGCAAAGGCAGGTATGGGCTTTGCCAAGAATGTAAGAAAAAAGCTTTTTGACAAGGTGCAGGATTTTTCCTTTGCCAACGTGGACAAATTCTCCACAGCCTCTCTTGTTACAAGACTTACAACCGACGTTACAAACGTTCAGAACACATTTATGATGATAATCAGAATGGCGGTGCGAGCACCGTTTATGTTTCTCTTTGCACTTATTATGGCAATTTCCATAAACGCAAAGCTTGCAATGGTGTTCCTTATTGCAATACCGGTACTTGTTGTCGCTATGGTCATTATCATTTCAAAGGCGTTCCCGAGATTTGAGAAAATGCTTTCCAAGTATGACGCTCTTAATTCCCGTGTACAGGAAAATCTTATCGGCATAAGAGTTGTTAAGGCGTTTGTACGTGAAAAATTTGAGGGAGAAAAATTCGTAGCTTCGGCTGATGACGTTCGTGCCGCTCAGGTAAATGCCGAAAAGATAGTAATTCTTGGTCAGCCCCTTATGCAGATAACTATGTATGCCTGCATCGTGGCTGTCATCTACTTCGGCGGAAATATGGTAATAGGCGGAACAATGCTTATCGGTCAGCTTTCAAGCTTTATCACATACATCACCCAGATACTTATGTCACTGATGATGCTCTCGATGATCTTTGTTATGACCACCATATCTATGGCTTCAATGCACAGAATAGTAGAGATATTCGACGAGGTCCCCGATATTGCCGATTATAATGCAGACCCCGAACTTCTTCCCGAGGATGGAAGCATTGTATTTGACAATGTTTCTTTCAGCTATGCTAAGGACAAGGATAAGCTCAACCTGAAAAATATTGACATAAGCATCAGATCGGGTGAGACTATCGGTGTCATAGGCGGAACTGGTTCTGCAAAATCCACTCTTGTTCAGCTTATCCCGAGACTTTATGATGTCCTTGATGGCAGGATATTGGTTGGCGGTTACGATGTAAGAGATTACAAGATCGACAATCTCCGAAACGAGGTTGCAATGGTGCTTCAGAAAAATGTTCTCTTCTCGGGAACAATAAAGGATAATCTCCGCTGGGGCAACGAAAATGCTACCGACGAGGAGATCATCGAGGCTTGTAAGCAGGCTCAGGCACACGATTTTGTTATGAGCTTCCCCGACGGATATGATACAGATCTCGGTCAGGGCGGTGTTAACGTTTCGGGCGGTCAGAAGCAGAGACTTTGTATTGCAAGAGCTTTGCTCAAAAAGCCTAAGATCGTTATTATGGACGACTCCACCAGTGCTGTTGATACCGCAACAGACGCAAAGATTCGCCACGCTTTCAAGACCGAGCTTGCGGATACTACCACTATAATCATTGCCCAGCGTATTTCCTCTGTTGCCGAGGCGGACAGGATAATCGTTCTTGACGACGGAAATATCGACGCATTTGACACTCACGAAAATCTTCTCAAAACCAATAAGATATATCGTGAGGTCTACACCTCACAGCAGAAAGGAGCTGAGGAATAATGCCTCCGCACAAGCCGCACGGACCCGTTCAGAAGCCCGGAAACGCAGGAGCAGCTTTCAAGAGAATACTGAGCTATGCTTCGGAATATAAGGGACTTCTGGCTCTGGTCGTTGTATTTATTATTTTCAGTTCGCTTGCCAATATTATCGGTACATCGTTTTTGCAGGTAATTATAGACGATTACCTTACTCCGATGATAGGCAACAAGGACGATGTCCTTTTCAGCGGATTTATTGCTACACTTGCAAAGATGATACTTATCTACGCTCTCGGAGCTGTTTCTACCTTTGCATATGCAAGAATTATGCTCACAGTCTCCACAAGAACCCTTTTCAAGCTGAGAACAGACCTTTTCACTCATATGGAGACTCTGCCTATCAAATACTTTGATACTCATACTCACGGCGACGTTATGAGCCGCTACACAAACGATATCGACACCATACGTGAAATGCTGTCAAACTCAATTGCAAGCTTTATTTCATCTGCTGTGACCGTTATCGGCGTTTTCGTGATGATGGTCTACTACAGCTGGCAGCTTACTCTCATAGTTCTGGCAATGCTTGTTCTGCTTCTGTTCATAACAGGCAAGATAGGCGGACAGAGCGGAAAATATTTCAAGGAACAGCAGTCGAAGATCGGTGCAGTTAACGGCTACATCGAGGAGATGATAGACGGTCAGAAGGTAGTAAAGGTCTTTGTTCACGAGGAGAAGTCCAAGGAGGAGTTCGACAAGCTGAATAATGCTCTCTGCGAGGCTTCCACAAAAGCTAACACCTTTGCGAATATTATGGGACCCGTTAACAACAATCTTGCTCACATTCAGTACGCTATCCTTGCTGTTGCGGGAAGTATACTTGCTATTATGGGCGTTCATTCTTTCAGCGGAGTTATCACGGTGGGTACTGTTGTGGCATTCTTACAGTTTTCAAGAAATTTCTCAATGCCTATCTCCCAGGTGGCTCAGCAGTTCAACGCTGTGCTTTCCGCACTTGCAGGTGCAGAGCGTATATTTAATCTCATTGACGAAAAGTCCGAAGTGGACGATGGATATGTTACCCTTGTAAACGCCGAAATACAGCCTGACGGCACCATTACCGAAAGCGAAAAGCGCTCAGGCGTTTGGGCGTGGAAGCACCCTCACAAGGCTGACGGAACAGTTACCTACACAAAGGTGGAGGGCAGAGTTGAATTTGATGATGTGACCTTCGGCTATGAGGAGAACAAGACCGTATTAAACGGCGTTTCCCTTTATGCAAAGCCAGGTCAGAAGATCGCTTTTGTAGGTTCTACAGGCGCAGGCAAGACCACGATCACAAATCTTATCAACAGATTTTATGATGTTCCCGACGGAAAGATACGCTATGACGGCATAAACATCAACAAGATCAAAAAGGACGATCTGAGACGTTCGTTGTCAATGGTTTTACAGGACACTCATCTGTTTACGGGTACGGTTATGGAAAATATCCGATACGGAAAGCTTGACGCTTCGGACGAAGACGTAATTGCGGCGGCAAAGCTTGCAAACGCCGACTCCTTTATCAGACATCTTCCCGAGGGCTATAACACAATGCTTACATCGGACGGCGCAAACCTTTCTCAGGGTCAGAGGCAGCTTCTTGCCATTGCCCGTGCGGCGGTGGCAGATCCTCCCGTTCTGATTCTCGACGAGGCTACTTCCTCCATTGATACGAGAACGGAAGCGCTTATCGAAAAGGGTATGGACAGCCTTATGAAAGGACGAACGGTATTCGTTATCGCCCACAGACTTTCCACCGTAAGAAATTCCAACGCTATTATGGTTCTTGAACACGGAAACATCATTGAGCGTGGAGACCACGACAAGCTTATTGCCGACAAGGGCAAGTATTATCAGCTTTACACCGGTATGTTCGAGCTGAGCTGATAAAAATATATAATATGAAAATGCCGCTTCTTCGGAAAGTGATATAATCCCCTTAGAGTAGACACTCGAAAAAACAAAAATTTCGAGACTACACTAAGGGGGTAATTTTATGCCAAGAAGAAGTCATAAGAACAAGAAGTATTCAACAGAACTAAGGCTGAAAGCGGTAAAAGAATATCTGAATGGCGGAGGAAGTCAGCTGGAAATATGTAAAAAATATGAAATATTAAGTGATAAGCAACTAAGGAACTGGATTTTATGGTATAATGGTCAT
>NZ_JBNMJV010000056.1:0-12798 GCF_050874005.1 Huintestinicola sp. | reverse complement strand
TGAACGGGTAATAATGAACATTCACGACGGTGATGTTATCGGCTACAAGTATTTTGATTTTGGTGAGGACTTTTCAAGCAAAACAATGGAATTTGCCGCTAAGATCAACGGAACAGGCTGTAACTGTCATATGCACATATTTGCCGATGATGAGGAGATCGGAGTATGTGATATCGGTCAGGGCAGCGGTATCGTTAAAACTATTGTCAAAGCTGTTACGGGCAGACACGCTGTTTATTTTAAGATATCAACGGATTATCACGGCTGGACTGCTGATTATTTCAAGAACAGAAGCCTTTTCGAGATGATCGAATTTGTGTTTATGAAATGATCGTATCTGATTTTCAAAATAACGATTTATGGGGCGTGAGAAAAATCACGCTCCATTTTTTTGGCTCAGTTCATTATAAAATCCGAAAATTCGGCATATCCTCCCGCAGATTCGGTGGAATACATAAAAAGCCCCGCTCTGCAGCCTGTAAAATGGTCAAGCTTAAAATATAGTTTATGCTTGCCCCCAAGCTGTTTTCTATCAAAGTTTTCTACATAGAAAAGCACTGCCTCGTCCTTCATATTCTCAAAATCGGCGGATATTCCCACGGTCAGAGAATCGGTATTAAGGGGAATGCTTTCCCTTTTCAAAGTGCCGTCCTTGCCCATAGACCGCATTTCAATGAATTTTGCACCGTCCCGCACAGACGCTCCTATCCACGCATAGCAGCCCTGAAAAGCGCAAATTCCCGCCGAGTCGCCGTTTTTCATTCCCTTTGTGTTGATAGTTACAATCGCAGTGCAGCAAGGGTAGGTCATACGACGGGTCAATGTGTTTTTCGCATGGAGAATATCACCGCACAGCCTTCCCGAGGTAATTCTGTAACAGCCCTTCTGTGGGTCAAGAGAATAGTATTCCTTGTCTGGCTGATGATTAAACTGCCAGCATGGAGAAAGCTTTTCACTTTTAAAATCGTCGGACAAGATCAGCGGGGCATAGCAATATCCCGCTTTTGCAGTTGGTATTTCAAAGCTTTCGGGTATTTTTCCATTGTCTCCGAAGATCGGTCGGTCATTATCCCATGAAACAGGTAGGAGAACGGGTATTCTGCCCACTGCCCCTCTGTCCTGAAAGAGAATAGCATACCATTTTCCGTCGGGGGTATCGACAATACCTCCCTGGGCAACTCCCTGACCGCAGTAACCCATAGTATCCTCAAGGCAGTCTCCCCCTGTAAATTCCCCTTCAAGGCTGTCTGATGAGAAGCAGGCTTCACAACGCAGCCATCTGTCAGGGCGGGAATGAATAAAGAAAACATAATATTTACCGTTTATCTTGTAAATGTGAGAGCCTTCATATCCGAGCACTTTATTGCCTTTGTCAAATACTATTCTTCTGTGCAAGCCATTCTTTTTCGGAGCGGATAGGTCATCACTCAACTCTGTGAGCCATATCTCCCTGTTTCCGTAAACAATATATACCCTTCCGTCATCATCAAAGAGAAGTGAGCAGTCATGATAAAACCCCTCAATGGTGCTTTTTTCCCATTTGCCGTAAATATCCTCCGTGGTGTAAAGATATGTTTTGTGAGTGTCATTGCAGGAGAAGCAGACATAATATTTTCCGTTATGGTGTCTTATGCAAGCTGCCCACATTCCCTGACCGTAAATATTCCCCTCCTCCAGCCTCTGTGCGGGAGTATTATCAAGGGTATCGCAGACATAAACGGCGTGTTCCCAGTTTACAAGATCGTAGGAGCGGAGTATCTCACAGCAGGGGAAAAAGTGCATTGTTGTTGACACCATATAATATGTATCCCCCACTCTGATAACATCGGGGTCGGGGTAATCAAGCGATGTAATTGGATTTATTTTTTCCATGAGAGTTCTCCTTTTGATCGTTATTTTTTCCATACAGATCATTATGAAATTTGCCGCAAACCCCTGTTTATAAGGGCTTGCGGCGAATATTTCTAATTTAGCGAGGGAATATTATGCTTATTCAGACTGAGCAGCTGCGAGCTGGTCAACAACTTCCTGAACAAGAACATCAAGAGCACCGGAAAGCTCTTCTCTTGTGGTAGCCCACTCAACGCCGTGGAGAGCAGCGTTAAGACCAACGCTCTTATTAGCATTAGAAGTTGTGAGGCTTTCGATATCGCTGGACATACCGCCTGCGAGGTCAACAACGGGGTACTGACGAGCAAGGTCATTTATCTCATAACGATGAGCAATAACGTCCTCGGGCCACTGGTAATCCTCACGGCACTGCTTGTCATATACTTCCTTAGCACCGTCATCCAGAGCAGCTGCAAGTCCGCACTCTGCGTAAAGAGCAACACCGAGAGGATTCTGTGCACCTCTTGTAAGGCAGAAGCCGTCAAGAACAGCGTCCTGCCAAGGATGCTCAGCGTCAGCAGCGTTGGGAACAGGTGCAATACCGAGATTCTCGGGAGGGATCTTTGTGGACCATGACTCGGGGGGATTCATGATGTGCCATGAGCCTACGATGAAGAACAGCTCTCTGCCTTCAGCCATAAACTGAGGCTGCTCAGCCCAGTCGTAAAGAGACTTATCCATAACAAGACCCTTGTTGTAAAGATCGAGCATATTGTTCATAGCCTTTTCGATCTTTGCGCTCTGCATATTTACAACGATCTCGCCGTCCTTAGCTTCGATGAAAGCTTCTCCGCCGGAGCGGTAGAGAGCGAGCTCAGACCACCAGCCGTCAAGACCGCAGTTTTTATCGGGATCGGCTTCAACAAATGTCTGGAGCATATCGGAGAATGTATCCCAGTTCCACTCGCCTGCTTCGTAAAGCTCCCAAGGATCATCAAAACCATATTCTTCAATTGTCTGCTTGTTGTAAAGCACAACATTGTTTGCAGAAACGCCTGTAACGAAAGCATAGTGCTTTCCGTTAAAGTTGTACTTGTCCATAGCTACTGCTACATCGGACCAGAGCTCACTGCTCAGATCGATATAATCATCAACAGGCTGGAACATACCGTTGATAACGCCCTTGGGAAGGCACTCTTCATCACGGGGGAAGAAGTCAACGCCTGTGCCGCCCAGAACGTGTGTGCTGAGATCGGAGTAACGAGTTTCCCATGTGGTGGGTATCCACTCGATCTTTCCGCCGTACTTTTCCTGGAACATACTGAGCTGCACGGGGAGGGATTCGCCCTCAACGGGGTTGATATCCCAATGGCTGAGGAACTTGATGGTTTTGCTTTCCAGTGTTTCATCACGGAGCAATGCAGCAGCGCCGCTTATTGTCTCTTTGTCCTCGTCTGCCATTGTAACGGTAGTGGTCTCGCCTGTGGTTGTGGCTGCGGTTGTAGATGCAGCAGTTGTGTCATTTCCGCCCGTGGAGTTTCCTCCGCCGCAGGCTGTAAGACCGAGGGCGAATGTAAGAGCGGATATTCCGGCTACTGTTCTTTTAAATTTTTTCATAACAATACCTCCATAATTTTTTTATTGATTGACTATTGTTATTCCTGATTTTTTACTGCTTCGATCATTCCGTCAAAGGCAGGTTTTCTGCTGAGATCGTCATTGAAGATAAGCGGGTAATCCGATGATATCCATGAATCGGTATCGCTTATTCCCCAAAGGGTAACGCTTGTGATGGGGATGCCGTTTTTGCGGAGCTTAAGTATCTCTGACATAAACTCTTTATAATATGCGCCTTGTTCCTCCTGCCAGTCGTCTCCTTTGCCCCTGCAAACATCAAGCTCGGTTACATTTATCTCAAGCCCCAGCTCGTCATAATATTTCTGCAGAGCTGTCATATACTGAGATATGCTTATATCAACATTAATATGTGACTGCATTCCCATGCCGTCAATATTGCCTGCTTCCACAACAGGACGGAGGAATGTGATTATATCGTTCTGCTTGCGGGTCTGATAGGAATTGTAATCATTGTAGAAGAGCTTTGTACCCTCGGGAGCATATTTTCTTGCAAACATGAATGCCTGCTCGATGTAATCCTCTCCCACAGTCTGGTACCAAAGGCTCTTTCTCATTCCGCCGCCGTCATCGGCAGCTTCGTTTACAACATCCCACGCTCTTACAAGCCCGGGATAATTTTCCTCGGTCCACTCCATAACATTTTTTATGTAGTTTTCCATTCTCGAAAGCATTAACTCACGGTCGGCAAGCTCGCCGCCGATATCGTAATTCTTATAGAACAGCCATTCGGGTGTCTGGTTGTGCCAGAGAAGTGTGTGACCTCTGACCGTCAGTCCGTTGTCTCTTGCAAAATCAAGTTCTGTCTTTACAGCATCAAACTTAACGGCGGGAGAATACATATACTTTTCAACATCACGCACGGTTTTGTTGTGATCAAGTATTGAATCGGGCTTGAAGCTGTTGCCCAGAGTCATACTGTTATACTGAGCTTTAATGATCTTGGTGTACGGTTCTTTATCCATAAGATTTGTGGTGGTTGCGGTGCCTATCCTGAAATAATCCTTGTATTCTTCCTTCAGCGACGGGTAATCGGAGGTATCCACATATTCCGTCGGAACAGCCTCAGGGTAATAGGTGTAATCTCCGCAAACCTTTACAGAAAAATCGTCAATATAAATTTCCTCAAGCCTGTCGCTCTCAACATATACGAGGATATTTTCGGCATTCTTAGGGATATCGAACTTTCCGCTGCCCTTTGAATAGGAATCCTCCTTGGTATCAACCGTTACGATCGTGTTATAGGAGGTGTTCCCGTTTACGCTGTAGGAAACAGAAATTTTAACGCTTGGATTTGCGCTTCGAAAGGAGCCTTCCGCTTCAAGCTCATTTCCACGGAATTTATCTGCGTTGTAGCCGATGCCTTCCCACGCGTTGTGCCTGTTGAAAATTCTCAGTGCACCCTTATCGGAAGCAGCTTCGTCCTCAAAATATCTTAAAATAACAGTTCCTCTTTTTTCAGCACTGAAATTCTCGTCGGAGAACGTTTCGCTTATGGCGGGAGGTTCTGTTTCTTCGGCTGCCGCAGTTTCGGCGGATTCAAGTGTCATAACCTCCTCGGCAGTGCTTTCTGCTGATGTTTCCTGTGCAGGAGGCTGAGCCGCTGCACAGCCTGAAAGAATTAGTGCAGAAAGTATAAAAGCATATACTTTTTTAAACTTCATTTTTTGACTGTTCCTTTCAAGAGAATTACAGTGTCCACAGCGAAAATGCCGCAAACAAATCAAGGCGACAGCAAGATCATAGTCATCGAGAATATTATGCAAAGCTCTGTTTATAAATTACGAGAGAAAAAATTGCTCGGGGAGCTTCAAAATGATGAAATAAGCACTCCCGAAAAATATTCTCGTTTTTGTACTTTCATTCAATTAGCACAAAAGCAATATATTTTCATAAAACATTATAGTACATTTTCATTCTCATGGCTAATCATTTTTTGTGTTTGGACATACTATAAATTGCGTTTTTTCGATTAAATGCAAAAGCTCTCTTTCTGTGACGAACAATACGAAAGAGGACTTTGTCATATTCTTTTTGAATATCACGCATTGTTTTGCAGACTGACCATTTTTGCTATCGCACACACCAAAAAACGCGCTTTTTATATGTTCTATTCTTTCGGTGCGAAATTCACCTTCCGAAAAGGAGCATTAAAAATTTACTCCTTACTTGGTTTTAGCACCTTCCCAGTCCTTGAGGAAACGTTCGATCCCATTGTCGGTCATAGGGTGCTTTATCATCTGTCGGATAACGTTAGCGGGAATTGTTGCAATATCACAGCCAAGTGCTGCACAAGCAGTAACATGGATAGGATTTCTTATTGATGCGGCGATTATCTCGGTATCGATGCACTGTGCGCTGAATATCTGAACGATCTCCTCAATGAGCTTCAGACCCTCCATACCAATGTCATCAAGTCTGCCCAGGAAGGGAGATACATAGGTTGCACCTGCGTTTGCGGCAAGCATAGCCTGTGCTGCGGAAAAGATCAGGGTAACGTTGGTCTTTATTCCCTTTGCGGTAAGCATTTTGCAGGCTTTAAGACCTTCCTCGCACATAGGGAGCTTAATAACGATGTTCTTATGTATTGCAGCAAGAGGAAGTGCCTCCTCAACCATTTTATCAGCCTCAAGAGAGATGACCTCAGCAGAAATGGGACCGTCAACTATGGTGGTTATCTCCTTTACGACCTCCTCAAAAACACGTCCTTCCTTTGCAATAAGCGAGGGATTTGTGGTAACGCCGCAGATAACGCCAAGGTCATTTGCCCAGCGGATATCATCAACGTTCGCAGTGTCAATAAAAAGCTTCATATTATCATATCCTTTCAAAAACATACTTTTTCGAGCTTTGTAAAGCTTTCTTCTATAATAAAATTATACGCTTTTCATATGGTTTTTTCTTGCCGATTATTGTGCTGTTTTTTCTATATTTTGTGCAAATTTTACCTGTAGATCTTTCTGCCGAAGATGTCATCTATTCCCGATTTTCGGTAGAAATATGTGTTTATCACATCACGCCACTGTCTGCTGTTTAAAAGCTGCTTTTCAAAGCGTTTCTCCGCTTCATAGTAAATATCCCGGGGCAGCTTTTCCTTTATAGACTTCCATTTATTAAGAAGCTCCTCGGCTTTTTGCGCTCCCTCAAAATGGCTGTCATAGATATGCTGTATCAGAGTTTTTCCGCTTTTTAGCATATAGGTGTAGGGAAGGTGATGGAAAAACAGAAGCAGCTCCTCGGGGCAGGTGTCAGGGTTTTCATACATCTCCTCATTATGGGGAGCATACTGTGCGGTGTAGCCTGTTCCTGTGGCTTTTGTCCTGTCTGCGCCCATGCCGTATCTGTCGGAGTAATGATAGGTTCCCCAGGGGGAATACTCGTATCCGTCAACGTCCACCCCGTAATGATAATGAGGTGTGACCATCCAGCCCACTCCCAGAGGTGAGGTATAGCTTTCATAAATATCCCGTGAGGACAAAAGCATATTGCATATGATATCAGCCGTTTCATTTTCGGTAGTTACCGCTGCCCTTACCCATTCTTTTGCGATCTGCTCAGCCGAAAGTGCGGGGTCAAAAACAAGTCTGCCGTAGCCGTAAAGATTAGCTCCTGCAAGAGGGTCTCCCGTCCAGCAAAGGTCGCTGCCCACATTCGACACGCCTGCCGCTCCCAGAACATTTTTGCTTACAAGAGAACCTTCGCCCCCATGATATGTATCAAAATCAAGACATTCCTTCCACATTGGAACAAGATAGCAAAGGTCGATCTGCTGTCCTGTGTATTCCTGAGCTATCTGAAATTCACACAGACAGTTTGTATGGGGCATTGCTCCGAAAAGCGGCGAGGTCGCTTCACGGATCTGAAAATCCATGGGTCCGTTTTTGATCTGGATATAAACGTTGTCCGAGAATTTTCCGTCCAGGGGCTTAAAGCAGTCGTAAGCCGCCTTTGCCCTGTCAGTAGCCCTGTCTCTCCAGTCAACATGGCAGTTATACACAAAGCACCGCCATATCACCTTGCCGCCATAGGGCTTTAAGGCAGCTGCAAGCATATTTGCACCCTCTGCGTGATCTCTGCCGTAGGAATGAGGTCCGGGACGGTTTTCCGAATCGGCTTTTACAAGAAATCCTCCGAAATCGGGAATGCGGCTGTAAATATTCTCCGCTCTGCATTTCCACCAACATATTACCCTATCGTCTGACGGGTCGGCAGTGGAAAGTCCGTCAATTTCAATAGGAGCGGCAAAATTCACGCTGAGATACAGCTTTATACCGTAATCTTCGAAAGTGTCTGCTATTCTTGCAATATCGGGAAGGAATTTCTCTGTGATGAAATAAGTCTCGTTTTTATGCACGTTAACATTGTTTATACATATGGCATTTATCCCCACAGAGGAAAGGAGCCGTGCATAATCGGTCAGCCTTTTCATATCCGAAACGGGTCTGCCATTTTCATAAAAAAAAGAAGCTCCCGAATAACCTCTTTCCACCGTGCCGTCGGCATTATCCCACTGATCTATCATTCTAAGCGGGAAAAAAGGCTTTTCGGTAAGGTTCAGACTTTCTGACGGATACCCGCAGGAAGCGAGGATAAGAAATCTGAACACTCCATATAGAACACCGTTTTCATCGCCGCCCTCAACGGTGATGATGTCATCTGAAAGGGAAATTTTGTATCCCCCTTCACCGAAGCCTTCATTTATCCGAAGGATAAAGCACCCGCCGTCACAAGGCTCGGGTATCCTCTCGGGAATTTTCCCTGAAAGCCGTTTGTATGCCCTTTCAAGCTCCCTTTCGGCAGAGCTTATCACCCTGCCCCGTGAGAGTACGCATATCCTTGAAAGATATTTTTCAGCCCATTTCATGGAACTGTCCTTGCCGTATGCAAGCCAGCAGTCATAAAGCATATCCATAGCATTTACCTCTCAGATAACTGTAAAGCTTCCGGGACATCATTGCCATTAGAATTAACGGTACCGCTGTTCATAAGGGTATATTCCTTTCGGTCAATGGTAACGGAATACTCTCCCTTAAAGCCGTAAAGCTCAAAGCAGCCGTTGTCATCGGTAACAGCCGAATATTCGGTTGACCACTCCTTTTTGATAAGCCCTGTGAGCATTTCATAAGCAGGCTTGGGAGAACCGTCTCTTCTCAGAATACCGCTTGGAGCATTGAGCCAGCCGCCGTCGGTCAGGTCCCAGCCTGTGACCGCCTCCACAAGGGGGTGAGCAAATAAAATACGGTACATTTCCTCCAACTGGTTTTTCTGCTGCTCCTCGTATTCGGGCAAAGAATCCCAGCTTTCGGGCTGAAAATCGTTCAGGTCAACTATCTCGGGGGGCATAGGCTTTCCCGAAATAAGTGTGTTTTCCGTAAAATGGATAGGCAGACCGAAACGCTCAAAACGGTGAAGCACATTTTCAAGCTTTTCTGCACCCCAATACCCTTGATGCTGATGAGACTGAATGCCGATAGCGTCAATGGAAACTCCTGCTTCAAGACATTCCTCGATCACATGAGCATATGCCTCGGAGGTGTTAAAATCGTTTATAAGAAGAACAGCGTCGGGGTCGGCAGCCTTTGCCGCAGCAAATACGGATTTGATAAGGGGTATTCTTCCGTAATGTCTGCAAAGCCTTGTAACAGCATTGTCATACCTGTCAAAATCGGGCATGATGACCGTTTCGTTGATAACGTCCCAAAGTCCGACTTTACCCTTGAAGGCACTGACATCACGGGTGATACGGTCAAGCTGTTTCTGCATAATTTCCTCATCGCTGTACTTTAAGAGCCAGTCAGCGCAGACAGTATGCCAGCAAAGGGGGTGACCCTTTACCTTTGCGCCGTCCTTAACAATACGGTCAACGCATTTCATCATTCTGTCCTGTCTCACATTACCCTCGGAAGGCTCGTACTGTCCCCAGTAAAAAGGAAGTGTGCCGTAATTGAAAAGCTCCTCCCACTGCTTTGCACGGGGAGCAAAAAGCTCCTTCTTCTCGTCTGTATCAGCGTCTGTGTGAGCCAGAACATCAAATGCGCCCCAGCCGAATAAAAAACTGTGGTTTTTAAGCTTGACAGTTACCTGTATACCCGAAGCAGGCTTTCCGTCAGCATCTCTTACGATGATTTTTTTACTTGCCTTGCGGTGTTCATAGTTATTCATTTTATGATCTCCTTACCGAAGAATTATCTTATAAATAAATTCCGAGATAACGTCAATTTCCTTTTTCCGTGCCTTTGCTGAGAATCCGTGATCTTCACCCTCGTAAAGGATAAGCTCAGCGTTTTTGAAGGCTTTGACCGCCTTCTTTGCGTAGCCGACATTTACCACGCTGTCCGAAGTGCCGTGCATAATAAGAACGGGGGCGGTGTATTCTCCGAGCTTTTCAAAAACATCATATCGTGGAACACCGTCATAATATTTTTTTGAAATGGTAAATCCCATAAATTCAAAGGGTCCGGTCATTTTTGAAGGATTCCTGCCCAGCCACTGATCGGGAATGCAGAACGCAGGATATAAAAGAGCCAGACCTGAAATATCCTTCCTCTGTGCCCCTGTGAGAGCCGAAACAAAACCGCCCTGACTTTCACCGTACAAAAAGAGCTTTTCGGGGAATGCGTTGTTCTTTACATAATCTATCACAACGCTCAGATCGGATATTTCCGAGGAGACGCTCATATCAATGCCGCTTCCAATGCTTTTTGAACCTGATCCACCGCCGCAGAAATCAAAAGCATATGCCCTGATCCCTCTTTCGGCAAGAGCTGCGGCAATATCGGAGGTGCTTTCAAGATTCTGATTATAGCCGTGGCTCAGAATAACGGCGCATTTATTATCCTGCTGCAGGGGATAATATTCACGGACAAAGATACCGTTTCCGATAAAGTACTCTTTCCATAATGCCTTCTGAATTACGGGCAGCCTGAACGGAGTTACGGGAAGCCCCGTATTGCTGAAAAGATCGGGCTTGACAGGGTCGTTTTCCCAGGCATATCTCAGTAAAACAGGAGCATTCTCACTCTTATAACGAAGCACTAAGCCATTTTCCGTAAGCCTTGCTGAGGGGCGGATAATTTCTCCCTCTAAAGTAATAAGCTCAAAATGCTTCGGCGGGTCGTTTACCATTCTGACAGCCTTGGTATCGGTAAATGACAGCAGTATCCTGCCGTCCTCAATGAGCTCTGCACTGAGGGGGAAAATGTCCTCGGGAACAAGGCTGTCCTTATATATGAGCCGCTCTGCGCAGAGTGCAAGCCTGCGTCCCACATCACGCTTGTTTATGGGGTGAAGATCGTTTGATTCCCCTATGTCTATTGTCACCGCCATAGCAGTATTCGTAATATCAAGACATCTGAGCTGCTGCTCTCTGATCTGTGCCCACGATAACGGCACAACGCACCGTACAGGGTCGTCAAAATTGCAAAGTTGTGTGAAAATAACGGGAATTTCATAGCCGCAGCGTTCCCTGTACATATTCACAAAGGCTTTGAACAGCTCATAATATCTTTCGGGAGCACTGTCATTGGATTCGCCCTGATACCATATCAGTCCCTTGAATTTTATGCCGAAGGCGGGTGCGGTAAGTGCACCGTACATGGAAAGGGGCAGCCCCTGAAAGAACACATCGGGGGAAATATATTCTCCCCTTGCAGCCACAGCGTACTCCCATTCACCCGAAAGGTCAATGAGCCTGTCTCTGAGGTTGATACAGTATTTTTTGCCCCGAACAAAGCCTCCCCTGCCCTGTCTCACTTCAAGACGGATATGAAGGGTATTTTCGCCCCTGTGCAGCACTCCTTCGGGAACGGGATATATTCTCGGCGGATACATATAGCCTGTTGAACCAACCGATACACCGTTAACAAACACCTCATCGGCGTCTATCATTGCACCCAGCACAAGCACAGCCTCCGAAATATCCATATCCTCCGTGACAACAAAGCTTTTTCTGAACCATATACGACCGCAAAATCCCGAAAGCATAGGGTCATCTCTGAAATAAAAGGGAATACTGCATTTTGTAAATTCGGGAGGAGCAATAAATATATATCTCGAAACAACGTCCCCTTTTTCAAGCTCGGCACACCATTTTCCATATTTTTCCCTGTCAGCCTCAGCCTTATTTTTTTCATAACCCGAAACTGTGCAGCGGGCAAGGAACTCCTCATATCCTCCCAGCTCCATGAGCATTCCGTAAGGCATTCTCGCTTCAACGGGAGAGCCGCCCGCAGAGGTGTTTACAAGTCCTATGGGAACATCTTGCTTTTCCGAAAGCTTTTCGGCAAAATAATATCCTGCCGCACTCATATACATAAGGTCATTTCCTTCGGCGCATTTCCACTCGCCGCCCTGAAAATCATCATATTCCTCGTCTTTTCCGAAGCAGCACACCACGGGCACACGAAATTCCCTTATAAACCTGCTACCCTTGGGAATTTTGGGGTCTAAGGGGTCAATGGTGCGACAGATCGGCAGCTCCATATTTGACTGACCGCTTATGTGATAAAGCTCACCGAAAAGAACATCGGTAAATTCTATCTTCTCGCCGCCGCAGGAAAATGTCAGAGTGCAGCTTTCAAATGAAGGGGGATAGGGGGGAATAATAATTTCATATTCCCCTTTTTCATTTGAAACGGAAGTTAAGACCCTGTTGCCGCTGCCGCCCGAAACTGTAAGTGTTATTGTTTCGCCAAAAGGTGCTTTGCCCCGAACACGATTCTCAGTTTCGCTTTGGAGTATCATATGATCTCCGAAAAAGCGCATTACAGTAAAATTTCCGCTCATTATTCTCACATCTCCGCAAGCTCTTTCATCTGTTCCTTTACAGCAGGATAAACCTTGTCATACAGTCTGAAAAACTTCTCATAAACAGGAACATTTTCAGCAATAGGCTCCTGAACCTTGTCAACACCGCAGATAACATCGCAAGCCTCGGGAACGCTCTTGTAAACACCCGCACCCACAAGTGCAAGAATAGCCACACCAAGAGCGGGACCTTCCTTTGAAGCTGCGGTCTTAACGGGGCAAGCGTAAAGGTCTGCAAGCATCTGTCTCCACAGAGGAGAAGTTCCGCCGCCTCCGCAAGCCATCATGTCGGAAACATTGATGTTCATCTCACGGCAAATCTCAACGCAGTCACGAAGTGAGTATGCAACACCCTCCATTACAGCTCTGAGCATTTCCTTCTTTGTGTGCATTGCGGAAAGTCCGAAAAACATTCCTCTTGCATTGGGGTCAAGGTGAGGTGTGCGCTCGCCCATGAGATAGGGCAGATAAAGAAGCCTGTTTGCACCGATAGGTACTGTTTCCGCTTCCTTGTCCATGAGGTAGTAC
>NZ_JBNMJV010000055.1:0-12932 GCF_050874005.1 Huintestinicola sp. | reverse complement strand
GTTCGTCTCTGAATATTTCCCAATTCATTACGCTGTTCAGTTTCTCCAGCGGATCGCCTAATTCTGTTAATTTCTTGTATCGGTTCTCCTCATCAAAGAACCCTATCTGTCTTATTTTCGTATCTCTATTTTACCACTTTTTTTCTTTTTTGTACAGGGGTTTTTAGATGTTACCCCAAGATATAGTCCGATCGCACCCGGGGACACGAAAACTCCCAATGCACCCGAGCTGTCGTATTTATCGAGGACATACACTCCCCCGCCTGCGTGGAAAAGCGCATTTCCCACCCCTGCACATATAGCGGCGGGAGTAAGAAGCTCCCCGAGTGCGCCGAAATATGAAAGGAAAATCAGTCCGCAGCCTGTTGCGGCGGCACGATGTCCTCCGCCGAATTTGTCAAGGATAATTCCGATAGGCATCTGCAGGGCAAAGGCGCAGAAATTATAAAGCAGGAAGCTTTCCCCGTATCCGCCTCTCACAAATCTCATCATCATAAAGGCACAGCACATATCCACAAAAAAGTGGGCAAGGGAATACATAGCTGTCATTGCTTTTCTTTCCATTTATATTGACCGTCCTTTCGTGATGTTATGATATTAAAACAATTTACCATTCGGTTGTGTTACATAAAAAGGAAATATTCGGATATATACTTTAAAATTACTGTACAAAATGCCACATAGGACCATTCCCCTTGCCTATGTCAAGTCCTGCGGAAATTACCTTTGTAATGTATTTTTTCGCACACTCCACCGCCTCGGGAACGCTCTTTCCCTCCGCAAGACCGCAGGCTATGGCAGATGAAAGGGTACAGCCTGTGCCGTGAGTGTTTGGATTGTCGATACGGGGAATATCCATATAATAAAACTTTCCCTTATACAGCAGGATATCAAGAGCGTTTCCCTCAAGATGTCCGCCTTTTATCAGCACACCGCCGTTCGTACTGTTTGAAAGGAACTTTGCCGCCTTTTCCATATCCTCGGGAGTGTGTATCTTCATCTTGCAGAGCCGCTCCGCCTCGGGAATATTGGGGGTTATCACGTCCGCAAGGGGCATAAGCTTTTTTATAAACACCCGAAGTCCCTCATCATCAAGAAGCTGTTTGCCGCTTGTGGACATTATTACCGTGTCGCAGACTATATTTTCTGCTTTGTAATATCTCAGTCTTTCGGCTATAACAGCGGCGTTTTCACCGTTCATCAGCATACCTATCTTTACGGCGTCGGGAAAAATATCGGTGAAAACAAGATCAAGCTGAGCCTTCATCATTTCGGGCGATACTGCCTGCGCAAGCCTTATCTCCGTTGTATTCTGAGCCGTAAGTGCGGTGACCGCAGACATTGCAAAATGCCCCATAGCCGAAATGGTTTTTATATCTGCCTGTATTCCTGCTCCTCCGCAGGGGTCGGAGCCGGCGCAGGTAAGTATTTTTTTTATCTCATTCATTGACTATCCCCTCCGCAGCGGCTCTGAGATATCTTGCGGCGGCAGAAATGCCCTCCGCTGTTTCCGAGCCGAATACAGCCGATACAACGGCAATGCCCCTTATGCCGCTGCCCCTGAGAGCTGTTACGTTATCAGCGTTTATTCCGCCTATGGCGCATACAGGTATGCTTACCGAAAAGCATATCTCACGCAGCTCTGAAATTGAAAGCGCTTTTGCATTCGGTTTGGTGGGCGATACGAATACCGCTCCGCTTCCAAGATAATCCGCTCCCGCCGCTTCTGCAGCTATCGCCTGGGAAACGGTTTTTGCGGTCACTCCGATAATGGCATTTTCCCCGAGGATCTCCCTCGCCGCTTTCGGGTCGCCGTCTGTCTGTCCCAAGTGGACACCGTCCGCTCCCGAAAATCGTGCCACGTTTACATTATCGTTTATGATAAGCGGAATGTCGTATTTTTTTGTAACAGAAAGGACTTCCTTTGCTTTTTTGATATACTCCTCATCGGAGATGTTCTTCTCTCTGAGCTGGATAATATCCGCTCCCCCCGAAATTGCGGCTTCGACCTGTTCGGAAAGGGGCAGGCGTGTGTATGAGCTGTCGGTAATGGCATATAATGTAAACCTATTTTTCAAAATAATTTCCCCTTTATCGGAAAAGACCTTGCAGAAAGGTCTGAAAGGTCTTTTATCGGTTTATTTTATATTCTCTGCCTGTGCGGATATTTCCTCAAGCCTTGAACAGAGAAAATCGTAAAATCCGCAGGCGGCTGACGAGTCGGTATTGTTGCAGATAACTGTAAGCTCTCTGCGGCAGTCCGGATATGATATGGGCAGAAGCACCACATTGCCCGAGTTTATATTTCCCCAGGTGTAGGCAGGCCAGAAGCCTATTCCCATTCCTGCGCCGATAAGTCCTCTTACGGTAGAGGGCGAGTCGCTCTCGAACACCACATCGGGAGAAAATCCCACCATTCTGCACAATGTCTCACAGATATTGTGGAAGGGCTTTGAACCCGAAAGACTTATAAATCCGTTATCCTTTGTGTCCGAAAGCTCTATTGAGGAAAGTTCGGAATAATATGAGCCTGCGGGAACGGCAAGCTTTATTTCCTCGGAAAAGCTTCTGTAATAACAGTTTTTCGGCATATTCGGAAGAATGCCGGGCAGATTTGCGGAAATGGTGCAGTCGCAGTTTTCGGCGTCTGCGCTCTGATGAAGGACAAATTTTATATCGGGGTGAAGCCGTTTGTATTCGATAATAAGCTCTGTTATCAGCAGAGAAGCGGCAATGATATTCACCCTGATGGTCTTTTCCTCAAGCTCGGCTATCTTTAAAAGCTCCCCCGGGACACGGTCAAGAGTTTTCAGTATCCCCCCAAGCTGTTTGTAAAGATATTCTCCGCAGGGACTGAGGGCAATGCTTCTTCCCCGCCTGACAAACAGCTTCACTCCAAGCTCGTTTTCCAGTCTGCGGACAGACTGGGTAAGGGCAGGCTGAGCGATGTGAAGTTTTTCCGCTGCCTTTGTGATATGACCGCACTCGGCTGCGGCATAGAAATATTTCAGCTGTGTAAGTTCCATATATGATACCGTCTTTCAAGTTTATGAAGCCAAGGTCATAGTAAAATTATACCACAGCAGTAAGGGTATTGTCAAGTACGAAGTTTACCCGATATCAGCCAACGTGGCAGCCCGTAATGGTAACTGCGGCGCATTTTGTTCCCTTATCGTCGTAAACGTCAACGGTATAGTAGCAGGTAGTCCTGCCGTCCTTAACGCAGTTTGCCTCGGCATAGAGGATATCCCCCTTAACGCCGCTTAAAAAGGTGATATTGCTGCTCACCGACACCACGCCCATATGCTCGCAGTTTGAAGCCACCGCAAAGGCAAAATCCGCCAGCATAAAGTGTACTCCGCCCATAACGCCGCCCATAGCGTTCTTATGTCTGTCCGTAAGCTTAACGGAGCATTTTGCGTATTTCTCCCTCGCTTCTTCTATGACCGCAAAATTCTCGGTGGCAAATTTGTCGCTTTTGAATATTTCTCTGATTTCTTCAAGAGTTTTCATATAATTACCGTCTTTCTCAAAAATTTAGATCCAAAATATTTCGGACAAAAATATTATACCACATTGACCCGTAAAAAACAACTTTATTTTAATGAACCTCAAATAAGGATAAATCATATAATTATGTAAGGGCAGCAGCTCCTGTTTACTAATGAAAGGAAAAGCTTTTATGAGTGAAAGATATATTATTGCAGGCGGTGATATGCGATTTTCTGCGCTGGCTGAACAGCTTGCGGAAAAAGATAGGGTCTGCACCGTAGGATTTGACAGGAATATTTTCAGCAGCGACAGGATAATCTCTGCGGAAAATGTTATGTCAGTCCCCTATCGTGCCGACTGCCTTGTTCTGCCGCTGCCCGTTTCATCGGACGGGATAACGCTGAACGCACCCTTTTACAGCGGAACCGTTTCTCTTTCCGAGCTTACAAGCTGTGTCAGAAAGGACGGGATAGTGCTTGGAGGCAGGATATCCTCCGGGGTAAGTGAACTGTTCACCTCAAAGGGCATAGAGGTGGTGGATTACTTTGAGCGTGAGGAGCTTGCGGTGCTCAATGCCCTTGCCACCGCCGAGGGAGCATTGCAGATAGCTCTCGAGGAGCAGCCTGTCATTATTTCGGGCAGCAATGTGCTTATCCTGGGAATGGGGCGGATAGCAAAATCTCTCATACGGATACTTCAAGGCTTCGGCGCACACATAACCGCTGCGGCAAGAAAATATTCGGATATGGCGTGGGCAGAGATCTTCGGCTGCGATACGGCAGAGATATCCTCACTTGCAGACTCTGAACCGCTCCGCAAAGCCGATATCATATTCAATACCGTTCCTCATCTTATACTTAACGAAGAACTGCTTCGGTGCTGCAATAAAAGCTGTCTGATAATCGACCTTGCCTCAAAGCCCGGCGGAATGGATATGGACGCCGCAGGCAGGCTTGGTCTCAGAGCCATATGGGCACTTTCTCTCCCGGGAAAGACCGCTCCCGTAAGCTCGGGCAGAATGATAGCCAGGACAATCGAAAATATTCTTCGGGAAAAAAGGAAATAGATACGTTTTACAAGAAAGGCGGTGATACCGAATGAGTGAAATGACATCGCTTAAAGGCAAAAAGCTGGGCATAGCAATGTGCGGCTCTTTCTGCACATTTTCCAAAACCTTTGAGCAGATGATAAAGCTTAAAGCGGCAGGAGCGGAGCTTACCCCCATAATGTCCTACCACGCCTCTGAGCTGGACACCCGTTTCGGAACGGCGGAGGAAAATATAATGACCGCAGAAAGCATATGCGGCAGGGGTGTGATAAATACCATACCTCTTGCGGAGCCTATAGGGCCTAAGAAAATGTTCGACCTGCTCATAGTATGCCCCTGCACGGGAAATACCCTTGCAAAGCTGGCGGCAGGGATAACAGACACACCTGTAACAATGGCGGTAAAGTCACATCTGCGAAACGGCAGACCCGTACTTATAGCCGTTTCCACTAATGACGCACTTTCCGCTTCCGCAAAGAATATCGGAACTCTGCTTAACACAAAGAACATATACTTTGTCCCTTTCAGGCAGGACGATTTTATAAAAAAGCCCCGATCGGCTGTGGCGGATTTTTCCTTGATACCCGCTGCCGCCGAAGCAGCTCTCGAGGGCAGACAAATTCAGCCGATACTTGCATAGACAAATTCGGTCTGCCGCAGATCAATTTGCGGCAGACCGAAAATTTTTTCTAAGCTTTACTCAGCTCTCCATAGAATTTTTGATGTAATTATATGCACAATGGTAAGCGTATTCCCTTGTTACATAGGCATTAGGATAGAACTTTCCGTCTTTACCGCAGTTTATTGCGCCCATTCCGTAGGCAAGAGCGGCATATCCCAGATCCTTATCATCTGCGCTTACGTCCGTAAAGGGAGACTTGAAAATTGAGGTGTATCTTGCACAGTTATCCACCTTTGCGGCTCTTGTAAATGCCTTTGCAAGGGTCATTCTTGTGAAATATGCTCCGCTTTCGGTTTCTGCATAGCTGACAGCCTCGCCCTCTTCAAGAGGCACATCTTCAAGGGGCATAGGCTCATATCCATAGCCTGTGATGATGTCAAGGAGCTGTTCAAATTCGCCGTATGTCATTTTTTCGGTTGGTTTAAACTCCTTGCCCTCGTAAAGCCTTACGTTATGCTCGTAAAGAGCTTCTATCTCCTTCTTGTAGGGAGATTTGGAAATATCCGTATAAGGGCAGTTCTCGGGCTGCTTATCGGTCTTGACAACAGGCTGACCGTTGTAATCGCAAAGCTTGCCCGTAACGCCGTTCAATGTCCAGCCGTCCATAGAATACTGCAGATATGTATGAGGCTTTGACTCAAGGTCAACAAATCCGTTGTATCTGAGGGTCATATCCTGCTGCTCGCAGAGGAGCTTCAGAGCAGTTTCCTTATTGATAATGAGGCCGTCACCGAAATCCACATCTCTGTCGTGACTGCAGCTTACAGAAGTTACCTTGCCTGCGGAATTTACCGTAATGTAAATATTATTGTTTGCTACCTGAATGTTGTTCACATAGCGGTTATATTTCATATTTCTGCTTGTCTGCTTGTTTTTGCCGCCCTCCGATACGGGAGCCGTATTTTCCGTATCAGCCTTGTACTCACCCGAGATGTCACCGAAATAATATTTCATTGCATCGTTTGCAAGGGTGTTTGCCTTCTTCACATTAAGCTCAGCCTTATCCCCTTTTTCGTTATAGTCATAGGCATAAAAGCTCATTATCTTTCCCGACTTTGCGTCGGCGGTAATGGTCACATATCTGTTATCAGTCTTGTTGTTTATCATCATAGTGCAGGAAATGGCATAGCCGCACTCGGCGTCCTCATTTCTGCTGATGTCGAAATTCTGCACCATATATTTGTCGGTAACGCCCATATATTTGTCCTTGACGGCAAGCGCCTTGAACTGCTCCGAGGTGAGCATAGTGCTGAGGTCTGCGGCTGCGGCAAGCTCTTCCTCCGAAAAGCTTACGCCCGTTGCGGGAGCAGCTGTCTCCACAGCCATATCCTCTTCACATTCAATTTCTTCCACAGCATCCTCAATAGCCCCACCTTCGCCGTTCAGAGCAACGCCGTGGTCGTATTTGTCAGTATCCATAAATTTTGCATAATCATCTTCCATAGAGGAATGTTTTCCCGTCAGAGCGTCATAAACATAGCTGCTCTGGGGTTCGTAAACGATACAGGTCTTTTTCTTACCCGTAGCGCTGTCCTCGTAAATATGATACCTGGGCTTTATAGTCACCTCTCCGCAGTAAATTTCCTTTATCTCCTCCTGAGAAAGAGCGTCCGCAGATGAAACAAATTCAGCGTCCTGCCACCAGCTTGCATTATATGATATTACCTCACCAGTAAGCTTGTCAACACCGACACCCACGCTGTTTTTTTCCACAGCAGTACCGCCGAAGTTTCTGTTAAAATTCACCCAGACATAGTTTGAAGTAATATTCAGGCTCACGCTTGATTTGGTAAGAAAGCCCTTCATAGAGGGGTTTACTTTGTACACCCAGCTCATAGCCTTGTTGACATAATAAGAAGGCTTATGAGATGAGATCGAAGGCTTGCCGCTATAGTCATAAGGCGCATAATAGCTTGTAATGATACCGCCCTCCACATCTACGGAATAGGACTTGTTTCCCGTCGGGTCTGTCCAGGTAAAGATGTAGGTCTTCATACCACGGTTTTCACCTGTGCTGTAAGCGAAATTGCTGTATTCCTCGGGAATGTCTATCCTTGATTTAACAAGAGCGAGAGCGGTTTTCATCTGCTCCTCCTCGGAAAGTTCTGTTTTTCCGTTATCAGCCGACTGTGACTGAGACGAAGCCGTTTCGCTCTCCGCAAAAACAGTGAGGGGTACGGACTGAACAGCCCCCGCTGCTAAGATCACAGCCATAAGTGCGGCAATTTTTCTTTTCATTTTTTCATCGTTCCTTTCAGAATATTTTTGTGCTGAATTTCGCTTTAATATAGAAACAATTGACTAATGGAAAATATTTCATACAAAAATTATTTTTGTGATATTTTACAAACTCAAACGATATTTTAGTAACTATTGTACAATAAGTTTAAGCTATTATAGCACAACAGCCCGTCCTTACAGCTTGTAAAGACGGGCGTTAAATTTATCTGTGCAGTATATGCCTGATGTAAGCAAAGGTGTAGTCCTCGCCCTCCTCGGCAAGCATTGTGAGCAGCATTTCAAGCAGCTTCGCCGTATCGGGGTGGATAAGCCTTACTGCCGTTCCCTTGCGAAAATACTCAAGAGGAGCAGCGTCGGTATAATTTTTGCCCATATACACCTTGCTCGCCGCCACACGGTCGCAGAACATCTCAGCCACGTAGATAAGAGGCATTTTCACGCCTTCCATTTTCTTGGTCTTGGGATCGTAGTCCGTCCAGTACTCAAAGTGGTGCTTGTTCCTGCCCTTGTGGTGCATCCAGGCGGTGCTGTAGCCCTTTTTCTCACGCTCAGCCTCATTGGGACTGCGGTCGCCCTGATACATTTTACAGCTTATCCAGAATTCGGTTGGGCTGTACTTTGAAAGGTCGTGAGTAAGTCCCTGCCAGTAAAGACCTGCCTTGAAGCAGTTTTTCCTTACCTGCCTGCGGTGGGTGCCGACGGTTTTCAGATGCTTAAAAATATTTATGAGCATTTTCAGATCAGCCATTTTATACACGTCCTTTCAGTAGTTCGGAAAATTAAAGAGTAAGCTGGTCGGGGTCGGTAATGTCCTTTGCAAGACAGCCTGCCGCAGGGATAGATTTCATAACGTACTTGGTCATCTCGGGCAGCTTTTCCTCGGGAACGATATAGGCATTTTCCACCAATGCCCCCGCTTTAAGGGTCATACACTGAACGCCTATAGTGTCACGGGTTGTCTTTGGCAGCACAAGAGCTGTGTTGAAGATAACAGCACGTCCCTTTGTGGAGGTGAGCAGAATATCCGCATTGTCCGCAATGAAGAACATACGCACAAGCCTTGACTTATCCGAAAATGCCTTGGTAAGCTTTTTGCGGTTGGTTTTGGTCTCAAACACGTTCAAAGGAACCTTTGCCGCCTTGCCGTTTTCAAACACAAGGAACATAAAGCCCGAATAATCGGTGGTGGGTATCATTGATATCACATTCTCGTCGGGGTCGAAGCCCAGCTTAACGGGAATATAATCGCCCATTGCCGATGCCTTTGTCTCGGTAAATTCGGAAGCCCTGCTCTTGTAGACCTGACATTTGTCCGTAAAGAAAAGCAGCTCGGTGCGGTTTGTAGCCTCGAAGGAAGCCTCCATAATATCGCCGTCCTTGAGCTTGTGCTCGCCCGACATTCTGAGAGACTGAGGAGTAATTTTCTTGAAATATCCCCCTCGGCTTATGAACAGGTTAACGGGATAATCGGGGATTTCCTCCTCGATATCCACATCATCGTTTTCATCGGAATAGCAGAACTGTGTCCGTCTCGGCTGACCGTATTTCTTGATGACCTCTTTCAGCTCGGAGATGATTATATCGAGAATTTTCTTGTCGCTCTGGAGGATCCCCTCCATCTCGGCAATGTCCTTCTGAAGCTGATCTGTCTCGGCAAGACGGTTAAGGATATATTCCTTGTTGAGATGACGAAGCTTTATCTCGGCAACGTATTCCGCCTGAGTTTCGTCAATGCCGAAGCCTATCATCAGGTTGGGAACTACCTCGTTGTCGTCCTCGGTCTCTCTTACTATCTTTATCGCCTTGTCAATGTCAAGGAGTATCTTTTTAAGACCCAGTAGCAGATGAAGTTTTTCCTTTTTCTTGCTCAGGTCAAAGTATACCCTCCTCTTGACGCAGTCCTTTCGGAAGGCTGTCCATTCGGTGAGTATCTCGTAAACTCCCATAACCTTGGGGTAGCCGCCCACAAGGATATTGAAGTTGCAGGAGTAGGTGTCCTGCAAGGGAGTAAGCTTGTAAAGCCGTTTCATAAGCGCATCGGGGTCTGTGCCCTTTTTGATGTCGATGGCTATTTTAAGACCGTTAAGGTCGGACTCGTCACGGATATAGGATATCTCCCTTACCTTGCCCGATTTTGCAAGCTCCACTATCTTGTCCTTTATCTGCTCGATGGTGGTGGTGGGAGGTATCTCGGTTATCTCAATGCAGTGAGCATCGGGGTCATAGCTGTATTTTGAGCGAATTTTAACGCTGCCCCGTCCTGTGCGGTAAATCTTCTCAAGCTCCGCCTCATCATATATCATCTCGCCGCCCCCGGGGAAATCGGGACCTTTCAGCACGGAGAACAGGTTATAATCGGGATTTTTGATAAGCCCGATGGTCGCCTCGCATATCTCCGTCAGATTAAAGGAGCATACGGCGCTCGCCATAGACACCGCAATTCCCACATTTGAGTTTACAAGGATAGAGGGGAAGGTTGCAGGCAAAAGGGTAGGCTCAACGGTCTCATTGTCGTAGTTCGGAACGAAATCCACCGTGTCCTTGTCGATATCACGGAAAAGCTCGGCGCATATGGGAGCAAGCTTTGCCTCGGTGTATCGGGGAGCCGCATATGCCATATCTCTCGAATACGCCTTGCCGAAGTTGCCCTTGCTGTCGATATAGGGGTGAAGCAGCGCCTCGTTTCCCTTTGCCATACGCACCATTGTTTCGTAGATAGCAGCGTCGCCGTGGGGATTGAGCTTCATTGTCTGACCAACGATATTTGCGGATTTTGTCTTATTGCCCGTAAGCAGACCCATTTTGTACATCGTGTAGAGAAGCTTTCGGTGAGAGGGCTTGAAGCCGTCTATCTCGGGCAAGGCTCTTGAAACGATAACGCTCATTGCATAGGGCATATAATTCTTTTCAAGAGTGTCGGTTATCTTCTCCTCCACGACTACTCCGCTGCCTGCGATATAGGCATTCTGAGCGGGAGCAGGGCTTTGGCTTTTGGGTTCTTTCTTTTTTGCCATTTGTCAGACTCCTTATTCTTCGGCAGCCTCCGCCTGAGCCGCCTTTATCATTATTGCACATTCAAGTCTCTTTTTCTCGATCTCGCAGGAAAGCTTGTGAGCGGTAAGGATATTGCCTGTGTAAATATAATTGTTGGCATTGCAGCCGCCGCTGCAGTAGAACTTTGCCCAGCATCTGCGGCAATCTTCCTTATTGTAGATATGAGCCGCAGCGAAATCCTTCTTGATGTCGGTATTGAACTCGCCTGTATGGATATTTCCCATAAGATATTCGGGTATGCCCACAAACTGATGACAGGGATAAATATCGCCGTCCGATGTGATCGCAACATACTCATTTCCCGAGCCGCAGCCTCTCAGACGCTTTATTGCGCAGGGACCCTGGTCAAGGTCCAGCATAAAGTGGAAGAAGTTGAAATGCTTGCCCTTTTTCTCATTAACGAGCATAAGCTGAGCAAGTCTTTCGTACTCGGAAAATACGGCAGGCAGGTCTCTCTCGGTAATGGCGTATTTCTCGTCGTGGTCGCATACAACAGGCTCAACGGATATCTGGTCGAAGCCTAAGTCGTAGAGGTGGAAAACGTCGCTGGAGAAATCAAGGTTATACTTTGTAAAGGTTCCTCTCACATAGTAATTCTCATAGTTTCTCTTCTCCGCAAGCTCTTTGAATTTGGGGATAATTCGGTCATAGCAGCCCGAACCGTCCACACGCTTTCTAACACGGTCGTTGACTTCCTTTCTGCCGTCAATGGACAGAACCACATTGGACATTTCCTTGTTGATAAAGTCCATCTTTTCCTCGTCAAGGAGCAGTCCGTTTGTGGTAACGGTGAAGCGGAAATGCTTGTGATATTCTGCTTCCTTGGAGCGTCCGTATTCCACAAGCTTTTTCACAACGTCCCAGTTCATAAGAGGCTCGCCGCCGAAGAAATCCACCTCGAGATTTTCCCTGTCCCCCGAATTTTCAAGGAGGAAATCAAGAGCCTTTTTGCCCGTCTCGAAGCTCATTACCTTTCTGCCCATAGCATAGTCGCCCTGAGATGCAAAGCAGTATTCGCAGCGGAGATTGCAGTCCATTGTTACAAGCAGGCACATTGCCTTTATGGGTGAAGCAACGGAATATTTTGCAAATTTCTCGTAATCGTCCTCGGAGAAGAGTATTTTTTCGTTGTAAAGCTCCTTTACCTCCTCGTAACAGGAGATTATTTCCTCTCTGTCGTAAAATCTGGACAGCTTTTCAATAACATTCCCGGGACATTCATCGGCAAAGGGAGGAGCGATGTTGTCGAGCATATCATAGGTAAGCTCGTCCACGATGTGAACGCCGCCGCTGTGTACGTCAAGCACAATATTATATCCGTTCAGCTTGTATTTATGTATCATTTTCAAAATCCTTTCGATATGATTTGCAAATACTTTAGGAATGATAAGCAAATATAAGTCAGAGGATAGAGGTTAGAATAAGTCTGACCTCTATCCTCTGATGACTTTAACCTATTGCCAAAATTACTTCTCGCACTTCTGGTTAGCAACTGTGCAGGAAGTCTTGCAAGCGGACTGGCAGGAAGCCTGGCACTTGCCGCAGCCGCCCTTTGCAGCAGTCTGCTTGAGGTTAGCCTTATTGATGGTCTTAATGTGCTTCATCTGAGTATCCTCCCCAAAAATAATATATGTTCATTATAACACGGCTTGCGGCGAATTTCAATATTTATCGAGTTTTTTGGTATTTTGTACAATTTTCGCCGCCGCACATTCGGACAAATTCGTGAACAATACATCATTCTCTGAATATGGGACGAGTATTTACCCCTTTAAAGCCTCCCAGAGCCGAAGCCGTAACGATGATAAGCAGCTTTGTGAACACCCCTGCAGCGGAAAAAATCCTGACAGTCGCCGCTCCGATGATAAGAACTAAGCAGAATACGGCAATGCCGCAGAAAAAACCCGCTGCAAGTCCGTTTTTTCTTCGCCTGTTTGCGGCGCAGAAAGAACAGGCAAAGCAGCCTGCAGCCAGCGCTGCACCCGACATTCCCCTGACTGCACCGTCCGAAAGGTCGCCGCAGACCGCCGCCGCCGAAAGCAGAGCGGCGGCAATTGTCAGCGCACCAATTCCCGAAAGCAGGGAAAGCCCTGCGGTAATAAGTCTGTCCCTCCGCCTTGCCGATTTTTTCGATCTTCTCATACGCCGCCCCCTGCATTTATTTTTGGTAACCTCTAAAAACCCTGGTATTTAAACAAGCGGAATTATATGAGGAAAATTTTCCGTGTCAAAAGCCGAAACAGCCTCTATTTGACCACAAAATCCCCTCTATTAGTGCCCTTTTTCCTCAAAAGGGCGCAGTTATCCCTTAACAGGTTGATTTTCGTTTTAAATATTCATACCTGCAAAAGTTATATATCAGATTTGTCAGACCAATATTGAACCACGCTCGTGTGATCCCGATGTTTCGAATAG
>NZ_JBNMJV010000054.1:0-13209 GCF_050874005.1 Huintestinicola sp. | reverse complement strand
TCTTTCCTCTCGGGAGAGAACTTTTTTATTATATCACACTCTTTTCGATTTGTCAAGACCTTTTTCAAATCTTTTTTCAATTTTTTTGAGTGTATCTCTCGGTGATTTTTTCTTTTCATCACCGACAGCTTTATTATCTTAACATATTTATTTCCCGTTGTCAAGGGATTTTTTCTTTTTCGGCGCATTGCTGTCATTTGCCGACATTTTTTCGCATTCTCTTGTCACATTTCACCTAAACACATATCATATCCTTTATATCCTCAAACTTTTTCTCCCCGATACCGCTCACATTCATAATGTCCCGGGTGCTCTCAAAAGGGCATTGCTCCCTGTATTCAATGATCTTTTCAGCAGTTTTCTCCCCCACGCCCTTGAGCTTCATCAGTTCCTCTGCATCCGCCGTATTGATATTTATCATAAGCTTTTCGGAAACAGCGGTGACCGCCGGTTCCGAAACAGCGCCGACAGATACATTGTCAGCACGCTCCGAAACCGCCGCCGTCCCCGTTGTCACGCTCTCAGCCTCAATTATCTCCACTTCCGGCATATCGGCACTACGCTTTTCGCCGATAAGTCCCCCAACTATCAGCACCGCCGCCGAAGCAATGAGCAGCACCCCCGAAAGCAAAAGCCTGTTCAGATCCTTTTCAGAGCCTTTCATAAAATCACCGCTCAGTCATCAAAATCCAGATCATAAAGCTCCAGTACCTCTTTTATCTCCCCAAAGGAATACCCCTTTCGGGCAAGGGCATTCTTCACCTTCTGAACGCCCTTTCTGTCCGTCAGATACCTTGCATATTTCTGCTCCACAAGCTTTTCAAGGCGCTCATATGGCTCGTCCTCCTCAGCGAAATTCTCCATAGCTTCTTCAATTATCTCGGAACTAAGCCCTCTGAGCCGCATTTCCTGCTTCACTCGATAACGCCCCAGCTTCTTCACCTCAAAAAGCTGCCTGCAAAGTTTCTCCGCATACCGCCTGTCGTTGATGACCCCCAGCTCTGCCAGACGGTTGCACACTTCAAAACAAATATCCTCCGGATAATTCTTCTCCAGCTTGTCAAAAAGCTCCCTGTAGGAATGGTCTCTCGACTCCATCAGATACAAAGCCCTCTCACGGGCACGGCGCAGGTCATTCTGATAAATGAGCCTGTCCGCCTCCTCCTCGGATATCTCCATACCCTTTGAAACGCCGCTCTGACGGATAATATCCGAGTGTATGTAAATTTTCATCTCCTGCGAAAGACCGCTGCCCGTCAGGGTAACGCACATCATACTGCCCTTAAAGGGCGAAATCTCCGAAACTGTCATCAGGTATCAACGGGAGTAAACTCCTCGTAATCGTCATCGGGGTCAATGTCAATGTCCACCGCAGCCTTAGGTTTTGTCTCTGCGGCAGTCTCCTCTGCCTCGGCATCAGCCGAAGCCGCAGCATTTTCCGCAGCAGCAGCCTTCTCGGCGTCCTTCTTGCTCTTCTTTGAAGCCATAACAATATTGTCCCTGTTCTCCTTGATCTTGTCCTCGACTTCTTTCATAATGTCGGGATTGGAGCGCAGAAATTCCTTTGCATTTTCACGTCCCTGACCGATCTTCTGACCGTTGTATGAGAACCAGGCACCGCTCTTTTTGATAATGTCAAGATCGGTAGCAAGATCGCATACCTCGCCCACTCTGTCAATGCCCTTGCCGAAGATAAGGTCAAACTCGCACTCCTTAAACGGGGGCGATACCTTGTTTTTTACCACCTTGCACTTAGTCCTTGCGCCGATAGCCTCGGAGCCTACCTTGATAGTCTCGCCCTTTCTTACCTCGATACGGACAGAGCTGTAGAATTTGAGCGCACGGCCGCCGGGAGTAGTCTCGGGATTTCCGTACATAACGCCAATTTTCTCACGTACCTGATTGATGAAAATAGCAACACAGTTTGACTTGGAAATTACGGAAGTGAGCTTTCTCATAGCCTGAGACATAAGACGGGCAAGAAGACCCACGTGATTTTCGCCCATCTCACCCTCGATCTCGGATTTTGTGACCATAGCCGCAACCGAGTCAAGAACGATACAGTCGATCGCACCCGAGCGCACAAGAGCCTCAGCGATCTCAAGAGCCTGCTCACCGCTGTCGGGCTGGGAAACGAGAAGATTGTCGATATCAACGCCAAGAGCCTGAGCATAAACAGGGTCAAGAGCGTGCTCAACGTCAATGAAAGCCACCTCGCCGCCCTGCTTCTGAGCCTGAGCCACAACGTGGAGCGCAACGGTAGTCTTACCGGAGCTTTCGGGTCCGTAGATCTCGACAATACGTCCTCTGGGAACGCCGCCGATGCCAAGAGCCATATCAAGGGTCATAGAGCCTGTGGAGATAGCGTCCACATTGAAATCGGGAGCCTTGCCCAGCTTCATTACCGCACCCTTGCCGTACTGTTTTTCTATGTGAGCGATGGCAGCGTCAAGAGCCTTTTTCTTCTCCTCCGCCGAAGCAAGCTTAACGGGAGCCTGCTTTTCCGCCGCCTTTTTCTTTTCAGCCATAATAAATGTCCTCCTCTGAATAAATCATATTCTAATTATACCATATGTGCCGCAAAAATCAAGACCAAATGAGTCTTGTATTTATTTTCAAATTTATTATAACATCTGACCTGTGTAAAAATCGTGACAGTATATAATACTTTAAGTATAAATTATCACAAATATACTTATAATATATATTTTATCAAAATGAAGCCGCCAAATTCGTCCGGCTCATCATCAAATGTATATGCTCATAGTAAATCAGCTTTACATCGCTCATAATAACTTTTTTCAGCAGCTTAAATTATTCAAAGAAATTGACCCGCCGGCGAGCCTTATACCTTTGCCTAAAGCAAAACTATGCAGCAAGACGTCAGCAGGCTCAGTCTTCTCCGAAATCCCGATACTCGCACCTGTCAATTCTATGTTCAACACTCATTTCCCCGAAGCCGAAAAGAGCATAAAAGGGCTTGATATCGCCGCCGCCGAAGAACTCGCCGTTTTCATAGCTGCGGTCTGATATCCAGGTGCAGTCCGTATAATACCATTGTTCGTCAATATAGACCGCATTCCATTCGTGATTTGCAGGGGCAGTCTCAAGCTGTGCTCTTGTATATCCGTCGGAAGATGTGCCGCCCTTCATATTAAGACAGTATATGCCCTGTGCGCTGCAAAGGGCGGAATAGAGATTTGCAAAGCCGCCGCAGGTTGTGCGGAAATTATTTTCTATTATCGCTTCAAGGCTCGTAACGCTCAGATCCGCCGAGACAGCCGCTGCGTCAAAATCATAGGCGGTGTTCACTCCCACCCACATTGCAATAGCCATTGCTTTTTCGTAATCGCTTTGGGCATTCCTGCATATCTCATCGGAAAGGCTTTGAACAGCCGCAAGTACCTCTTCTTTGTCGCCGTTCTCGCCGCAGATATAAGGCAATGTCTCTTCCTCTGTGAGGATAACGGGATTTTTGGTCATATATTCGTTTATATCCATAACGCTGTCAAATGGCGTAAAAGTGCCGTAGGGCGTGGTGAAGCTGTCTCCACGCTCAAAGCTGTCGGCGGTCTTCTCCTCACGGGTATATATCGTTTCCGCAGGAACGGTCTCCTCGTCAATAAGTGGCTGCCGTTTTACATATATTATTGAGGCGGATATAGCTGCCGCTGTGAGCAGCAGCGCTCCGATCGCCGCTATCCCGGGATATAAGGACTTTTCCATTTGTCTGACGCTTGCCTTTCATTTATTTTGACAAAATATTCTCATATAATTATACTATGCAATTGTTATTTCCGTATGAATATGCTGAGTAAAAAATGAAAAAATAGGGGAAAATGTCCCTTTGTTTGGTGTAAATTATTACAAAAAAATTACAATTAGTAATCAAAATGGATATTCTGTTGCAAAATGAATTCAGTTGTGCTAATATAAGTAGGGTGCAGTAATACTGCACATTATACGAAAGGTAGCATAACCGAAAATATTACTTTTAGTATATAAGAGAGGAAAATGCTTATGTCAAAGAGATCCGCCAAAATAGCGGCAACTTATTTTCTAACCATTATCATATCTCTCCTGCTTATCGGCGGCGGCGGATATCTGGTAATCACAAAGTATCTTGACAAAGAGCCTGAGACAGACGGTATGGACGATATTGTAATGCAGGACGCCTCTGCAGGCGGCGAGGAATATGCTCCAATATTCGGAGAAGGACGAACTGTTCTTTTCATATATGAGGACTCAAAATCCCAGACTTCCACAAGCTTTTTGCTGGCAAGATTCGCTCCTGCCGACAACAAGGCAGTGCTTGTGCCTTTGCAGACGGACATTGCCTGCGAGCTGGACGGAAACGCCAACACCCTTTATGAATTTTACCGTCTGGGCGGTACTTACGAAGCCAAAAGAGCAGTTGAAAAGTTTACGGGGATCACCGTTGACAGATATATGAAATTTACGGCTTCAAGCTTTACTTTGTTTTCCGATTTTATGGGCAATGTGGACTATGACATTCCCTATGATCTCACCATTGAGGACGCTGCCTCGGGCAGGACCATTGTTCTGAGGAGCGGAAATCAGCTTCTTGACACCAATACTCTCAGAAAGGTGATGTGCTATCCGAATTACAACGGCGGAGAGGAATACCGTGCAAAGGTCGTGGGAAATCTTGCCGCAGAGCTTCTGAACTCGGGCTGCAGAGGAATTCTTCGTGACGGTCTGGACACGGTTTTCACCGAAATCATCAACAGCGACATCGAAACGGACATCACAAAATATGACTACGATGAAGATAAGCCTGCCATAAACTATGTGCTTGAGAACACCTCCGCACCTGCCCAGCTTGTAATTCCCTCGGGTACTTACAACGAAAACGGCTGCTATCAGCTTGACGAAGTCTTTGTGGACGCTTTGCCCCGCTGGTTTGCTATGGAATGATATTATTACAGCCCCTTTCCGACTGCGGAGAGGGGCTGTTTCATTATGGGGCGATGTAGGGTGATAATGTATAATAAGTAGTATAATTTTAAATGATAATACTATTTGTATAGATGTCTTTATTATTGCTATTTTTATGGACTCTATAAATATCAGTATAATAATCCGAAATATTACAAATAGTAAAAACCGCCCGTATAAACGGACGGATTTTTTATTATCTGTATAAATCTAAAAAAATATTACAATACGTAAATCACTCAGCCGTAAAGTAAACCACCTTGGACTGGAAATCTCCCGAGAGATTTACGTTTATGCCGCAGTTCATAAGAGCAGCGCCTGTGTGTACCTCTCCTGTTTCGTGGTTTTTGTACTTCCTTTCGGGGTCGAGACCCTTGAGCTTAATACGCCTGCTGCGGTAATTGGGTCTGCCGAGAACCTGAACAAAGGTGAAAACAGCCTCGCTCTTGTCCTTTGCCACGAACATCCAGGCGTCCCACATATTATCCTCAAACACATTTCCTATGCGGTACTGGTCGCCTGTGCGTACAAGGGGATTGTACTTTTTAAACATCTCTATCTGACCGGGTATCTCGTTCCTGTCTGCTTCGGGTATCCTTGTAACATCAAGCTCGTAACCGAAGGTGCCCACCATTGCAACATTTCCTCTTGTGGAGAAGGGTGTGCTTCTGCCAACGGTGTGGTTGGGGCAGTCGGAAACGTGTGCGCCCATTGCGGAAGCAGGGTAGCAGATAGATGTGCCGTGCTGGATTTTGAGTCTCTCGATAGCGTCGGTATCGTCGGAAGTCCATATCTGAGGGGAATAGAAAAGCATACCCGCATCAAATCTTGCGCCGCCGCCCGAGCAGTTTTCAAGGAGAATATGGGGATAATCGGTGGTGAGCCTGTTCATCACATCGTAAACGCCAAGCACATAGCGGTGCCAAAGCTCCCTCTGACGGTCAGCGGGCAGGGCGTTTGAGCCGACTTCCGTAAGCTGTCTGTTCATATCCCACTTGATGTATTCAATATTTGCGCTGTCAAGAATTTTCTTCATCTGACCGTAAATGCAGTCTCTTACTTCCTTGCGGCTGTAGTCGAGAACATACTGCTGACGGCTCTGTGTCATAGGCAGACCCTCTATCTGGATAGCCCAGTCGGGGTGAGCCTTGAAAAGCTCACTGTCGGGGGATATCATCTCAGGCTCGAACCAAATGCCGAACTTCATTCCCAGCTTGTTCACCTCGTCCACAAGGTGCTTCAGACCGCCGTTTATCTTCTTTTCGTAAACGAACCAGTCGCCAAGGGAGCTGTTGTCGCTGTCTCTGTGACCAAACCAGCCGTCGTCCATTACAAGCATTTCAATGCCAAGCTGTGAAGCCTGCTTTGCAATGTCGATAAGCTTGTCGGTGTCAAAGTTGAAATATGTAGCCTCCCAGTTGTTTATAAGAATGGGACGGCGCTTGTCCTTGTATTCTCCTCTGATAAGGTGCTGTCTGTAGAGGTCGTGGAAGGTGCGGGACATTTTTCCTATGCCCTCAGAGGAATAAACCATCACCAGCTCCGGAGCGGTGAATTCTGCCCCGGTGGTAAGCTTCCAGGAGAAGTCAAAGGGATTTATGCCCATTACAAAACGGGTCTTTTTATGCTGAGTTACCTCCGCTTCGGCAAGGAAATTGCCGCTGTAAACAAGGTTGAAGCCGTATGCCTCGCCCATATCCTCGTCGGCGGTATGGGAAACGAGAGCCGCAAAGGGATTGTTCTGATGTGAGGACTCGCCCTTGACGGAATCAATGCTCTGCTTGCCGTGATGGAGCCTGCACCGCTCCATTACACGCTCTCTTGCCCAGGAGCCGTTAAGTGTGATAAAGTCGTATTTGTCAGAATCAAAATCAATGCAGGCGGAAAGCACACGTCTTACGTCAAAAGCTTCCGCTCCCTTGTTTATGAGCTTCACGCTTCTTGTGATAACATCAAGGTCTGCGAATACGGTGTAATAAAGGATAACATTAAGCCCTGTGCGCTTGTCCTCAAGAGTAATGGCAATGGTTTCCGCTTCGTTCTCCTCTGCAAAGGTGGCAGGGAGACGGACGGTCATATCTTCGAGCTGCTGCTCAAGTATGGGCTTTCCCTTGGTAATTTCATAGGAAACATATCTCAGGTCAAGGGCGGACATTCCCTTGTTGTCCATCAGCATAATTGCAGGCTCTCTGTAGTCGCCTGTGCCGTGAGCGGGATATTCAAAGGGGGTGGTGTCCATAAATGTACCCATATCCCTCTCGTTTACCTTGGGGACAAAGGGGCCCTCGTCAAGGCGGAGGAGATAGGAAAGGTCCTCGTCATCGGCTCTTTTGCCATAATAGATATGTGCAAGATGTCCGCTTTCAAGAGCGGCAAATGCGTATGTAACACCCTTTCCCGTCAGGGTGAAAAGGGTCATTTCCTCGGTGAAGGTCTCGTTGGCGTTTATCTGCCATTTCCAGTAGGTGTAGTCCTTTTTGATCTTCTTTGCGGTGATAAGGCTCATTGGTTTGACTTCCTTTCGTGAGTTGATTAGCTCAGGTCTATAACTCTTGTTTGCGGGAGTTTTTCCCTTATTATATCTGCGGCGGCGGAAAACCAGCCGTGACATTCGTCTAAAATTATTGCGTCGGTGGTTATCACACCGTCCTTGTCCTTTAAAACGGTGTCGGCATTTGGCACAAGCTCACACTTTACATTTACGGGGGAGCTTTCCGCCGCTTCAAGTATGAGACTTTTTAGCCTGCCCGTATTGGACACGGGGGCGTCAAGGTAAAAACACGCATTCCCCGCCCCCTTTTCCTCAAGGTAGGAAAGCACAAGTCTTACTGCTGTATGGGTATGCCCGATAATGCGATAGGCTCCCCGCATTGCCGCAAGGTCCCTGACTGTGCCGTCCATACAGCGATAAAGGGTGGTTCCCGAAAGAGCAGTCTCCAGGGTGATGATGATATTAAGACCGTCTATATTTACGGTATCGGGTGCGCTGTCTTGCTGCTTTGACCTTCTCAGGGCAATTTTATTCTTTGATGAGGCGGCTCTTGCAAGGGCAAGGCGCTGCCTTTCGGTGAGCTGATAATGATTTCCCACAAATGTGCTTGCAGGCTTTACGGGATAGCCACGGTCAAGCAGCTCGGCTATATCCGAAAGTGCTTTTCTGAGAACGGGGACTGCCTTATCGGAAAAATCCCTTATGTCCTCGGGAACATATCCCCTCCTCACATTATCGCTCATATCAGTATTCGTAGTCAATGCAGGCTCTGCCGCCTTCTTCTTTTATACCTGCGATAAATGCGCCGAACTTTTTATGCTCGGGGTGGTTCTGATACTCGTCAAGACCTTTCATATCATCAAAGTCGCAGATAAGGGCAATGTGGAAATTGCTGTCTGGAGCGTCTTCGGAGTTGATGACCGTTTCCATTTTTCTGATGGTGGGAACAAGGGAGGGCAGCTTATCAGCCAGCTCCTTTGCGGCAAGGGCGTTTTCCCTTGCGGTCTTGCCCTCGGTAGCTTTCAGCCTGAACATTACGATGTGCTTTATCATTTTATATACATTCCTTTCGTGAAAATGATTTTTATTCTCTTACGATATCCTCTGACTTTTCCTCAATATAGTGCTCCGTAACTGTGCCAAATCCTCTTGATATTATTCCCGTGAGCCAGTACAGCACTATTCCCCAGATGTTTGTCCATATCATTTCGGGGATAAATATTTTTTTAAACACCATTCCCGACAGGTCAAATTCCCACAGGCGGTAGAAGAAAAGATAATGGAGCATTGACTGTATGAATATCACCGCCATATCGAGCCACAGGAAATTAAGGATATGCCGTCTCAGGACATAGTGAAACAGCAGGGATATCATCAGGCAGGACCACATCAGTATAAGTGCGTTGAATCCTGTGAGAGTCCCCGAAGCGGAGTCAAGGAGCAGTCCGCACACGCAGCCGTACAGCACCGAGTCAAAGGGCGCTTCTCTTACGGCGTAGCAGACGGCGCAGGGAATAAGCAGCAGGGGCAGCGTTCCTCCCGTATTCACCGAGGAGACGAAAACGTAGCAGAACGCCATAAGCAGGATAAAAAGAGTATGCCTTATGATATAGTTGCGGCGTTCTTTTTTCTTTTTTAGCTCAATGTTCATCTGCCGTTTCCTCCGGCTGCTTTCCTGTTTTTATGGCGGTGACCTCGTCAAGGGTGTAGTCGGTTATGACGAAAACGCCGGTGATCGTGTTCGGGTCCTCCGCAGGGATTATGACAGCATATTTCGACAAGCCGTTCTGCTCCATCTGCACCGATTCAACTGTTCCGATAAGCTGACCTGCAGGGTAGTTTGCGCTTCCCGAGGTAACTATCACGTCGCCCTCCGTGATGTCGCTTTCCTTGCTGATGTAGCTCATTCGTATCCTGCCTTTCATAGCAAGATCGTAGCCGCCCTCGGCAATTCCCTCGGCTTTGGTGCGGACGGTGTACACGCCCACGGCAGTTTTGGGTGAATAAAGGGTCCTCACCTTGCTTGTGGAGGGTGAGACCTCGAAGCACACTCCCACGATGCCCGTTTCGGTAACCACGGGGTCGCCGGGTTCAATGCCGTCCGCCGAGCCTTTATCAACGGTAAATGAGCCGTAGGGGTCATTGGTGGTACGGGCGATAACGGTGCAGGGGGGAGAGAATTTATAATTATCGTACTCCTCTTTAAGCTCAAGCATAACACGAAGCTCCTTGTTTTCCTGGAGCACCTTGTCATAGTCTATGACGTCGTTATAGATGGCGTTTAGCTGAGCCTTGAGCTGCTGATTTTCGTTATAGTATTTTTCGGCGTTTATCACCATATCGAGAGATGTGGACACCTTATCGGATATTTTCGAGGAAAGGCTCCGCACAGGCTCGAAAATGACCTCGAAAAGATAATTGCTTCCCGAGGAATATCCGCCCGTTGTTACGGAATATATCATCGCCCCGATAAGCACCGCTGTCAGGGCTATGATTATTTTGAATTTTACTGAGTGGAAAAACTCTTTCATATGTTTACACCCTGATTTTTTGGCTTAGGATTTGCTTGGGTTTTATGTTACTTTGTTTGGGTCTTGGTTTTGGGGTTAATGCTACTTGTTTGGATTTAACGTTACTTGGTTTGGAACTCGGTTTTTGGTTAATGTTACTTGCTTGGCTTTAATGTTACTTTGTTTGGGTCAGTCAACAATGCGCCACAGGCGCATTGCGTTAAGGGCAAGCCCTTAACAATCCCAGGGGAACGCCCTCTATCGCAGGGCGTTCCCCTCTTTTGAAACAGTCCACAGGACTGTTTCAAAATTCACCCCTTTGCGGAGCTCTTCTAAGGATAAGGAGTTTCGCCCTCTGCGGAGGGCGACAAGGGGCGCCGCCCCCTTGACCCCTGCAAGCCTTTGGGAAAGGCTTGAGCGAAACTTTTAGTGTTTGGCTTTAGGTTAGTTTTGCGTTATTATTTTGTTTTGCGTTATCAATAATATTTTGCGTCATCATTGAGAACTTCGTGGAGCTTCTCGATATCCTCAAGCACCTTTCCTGCACCTGCGGCTACGCAGTCAAGCGGTGACTCTGCGATATTTACGGGCATTCCCGTTTCCCTGTTGATAAGCTTATCAAGCCCCTTGATAAGTGCGCCGCCGCCTGCAAGGGTTATGCCCTGGTCAATGATATCCGCCGCAAGCTCGGGGGGAGTTTTCTCAAGTGTGGTCTTTATTGCCTCCACCACGTGGGTAAGCGGTTCTGCAAGTGCCTCTCTTATCTCCACGCTTGTAACGGTGATATTCTCGGGGAGACCGTTTAAGAGGTTTCTGCCCTTTATCTCCATTTCTTCTTCCTTTTCCGTCTTGTCGGGCGGGAATGCGGAGCCTATGGCTATTTTCACATTCTCGGCGGTGCGTTCGCCTATGAGGAGGTTATATTTTTTCTTGATATAGTTTATTATTGCGCTGTCGAATGCGTCTCCTGCGATACGGACGCTTCTTGAGGTGACGATACCGCCCAGAGATATTACGGCAACTTCCGATGTGCCGCCGCCGATATCGACGATCATTGAGCCTGCAGGCTCGGAAACGGGCAGACCTGCGCCTATAGCCGCCGCCATTGGCTCCTCGATGATGTTAACTCGTCTTGCGCCTGCGTTTTCTGCGGCTTCCTTCACGGCTCTGCGCTCAACGGCGGTAACTCCCGAGGGTATGCAGATTATAACGTTTGCTTTGGTAAAGAAGAAGCTTCCCTTGAGAGCCTTTCTGATAAATTCCTCAAGCATTGCGGAGGTTATCTCAAAATCTGCGATAACTCCGTCCTTGAGGGGACGGACTGCGGTAATTGAGCCGGGAGTTCTTCCGATGACTTCCTTGGCTTCCTGTCCCACATATTTAGGCTCCTCGGTGCGTGAGTCCACCGCCACCACCGACGGCTCTCTGATTATAATTCCCTTGCCCTTCATATAAACAAGGGTGTTTGCGGTGCCCAGGTCAATTCCTATTTCCTTTGTAAACAGCATTGTTATTTTTCTCCTTTTGTATGTTGTATGATCTCCCGACTTGTCTTTGTCTTTTGGGGATATTTTTCGCATTATATATCTTATTATAGCATATATTTTTTTTTACTACAACAGTTTTTTTCAAATTTAACCGTTTTGTTATTTGTTACAGAGCGTAAAATTTTTTTATAGTTATTGCAAAATAATATTACTTGTGGTAATATTATGTAGGATATGAAAGAATTTCCTGCAAGCAGTTTATATATACAATGAAAGGTGGTTTTTATGACCGATTTTTTAGTTAAGCTTTTTATCAAGGACAAGGACAATGTTACCGATATAAAGGTAAGGGAAAAGTACGGTGTTCTGAGCAGCGGCGTGGGAATTGCCTGCAATATCCTGCTCTTTACCGTCAAGTACATAATAGGCACTTTGTCAGGCTCTATTTCCGTTATTTCCGACGCATTCAACAACCTTTCCGACAGCGCAAGCTGCATTGTTACTATGATAGGCTACAAAATGGCGGCAAAGCCTGCAGACAAGGATCACCCTTTCGGTCACGGCAGGGTGGAATATCTCACGTCACTTATAATTGCGGCGGTGATTTTCCTTATGGGCTTTGAGCTTCTTAAATCCTCGGCGGAGAGGCTTGTAAGTCCTGCGGAGGTCACCTTCGGCATTGCTTCTGTGGTATCGCTTATCGCTTCTATTCTCTTGAAGCTGTGGATGTCCGCATTTAACGGCAAGCTTGGAAAAAGGGTCAATTCTTCTGTTATGCTTGCCACCGCTCAGGACAGCAGGAATGATGTTATTGCTACTGCGGCGGCTCTTATCGGTCTTACGGCTTCCCTTTTCACCGATCTCCCCATTGACGGACTTATGGGTATTGCGGTCTCCATATTCATTATCAAGGCAGGCTTCGGCATTGTGAGAGATACGGTGGACGATCTTTTGGGCAAGCCTGCGGACAAGGAGCTTGTTAACGAAATAAAGGAGATCGTTATGGCAGACGAACGAATCCTCGGCATACACGACCTTGTGGTTCACAACTACGGTCCCGGCAATATGATAGCGAGCTGTCACGCCGAGGCAAGCAGCGAGGAGAAATTTGCGGATATCCACGAGCTGGTGGACGAGATAGAACGGGACATAAACGACAGACTTGGTATTATGATGACAATACATATGGATCCCCTTGATGTAAATAACAAGGAGGCTATGGCGATACGGGACGCTTTGAAGGAGTTTGCAAAGGGCATATACGGCGGTCTTAATATCCACGATTTCAGAATGCTTGCCGGGGGCGGCAGTCCTACGCTGATATTTGACGTGGTGGTGCCATATGACTGCAAAACCAAAACAGACGATATCAAGGGCGAGTTTGACCGATTTGCCCGTGAAAATTACGGCGAAGGTGCAAGGACGGTCATTACCTTTGACAGGGATTATGCACAGTAAAAATAGTTCGGGGCAGCCTATCTTTTGATAAGCTGCCCCGTCAGTCTGTCGAAAAAGAAATGACAATTGTATAATGTGTACAAATCCATACAAAAAATACTTTGTCAAAAACGTTCCACCGGAACGTTTTTGAGGGTAAGTTACCAAAACCTTGTAAGAAGGGGAGGCGGTCGTGTCCGCCTCCCCTCGAAATGCTGTCGCATTTCTCACCCCTTGCACCGTTTTTGAAAGATAAAGGAGATTTCGCAGATAAACTTTGTTTATCATTGCGGAACGGCGACAAGGGGGCGCCGCCCCCTTGTCC
>NZ_JBNMJV010000053.1:0-13981 GCF_050874005.1 Huintestinicola sp. | reverse complement strand
GAGTGGCAGAAGCCCGAAAATGCGCATAAGCTTGCGCAGAAGGACACAGATGCACGATGGACGAAGAAGAATAACGAAGTCCATTATGGGTATAAGGATCATGTGAAATGTGATGCGGACAGCAAGCTTATCACCAATTATTCGGTAACAGATGCAGCACTCCACGACAGCAACAGATGCATATATTTCCTTGACGATAAAGACGAAGCATTGTATGCAGACAGTGCCTACTCGGGAGAACCAATAGCAGAACAGCTGCCCCAAAACTGTGAAAATCAGATTTGCGAAAAGGGCTATCGAGGACATCCTCTGACAGAAGAACAGAAAGAACGCAACCGGAAAAAATCCAAAATCAGATGCAGAATTGAGCATATCTTTGGCTATATGACAGGTGCTATGCACGGAATAACTATCCGAAACATCGGGATTACACGAGCGTGGTTCAATATTGGTCTGACAAATCTGATATATAACTTTTGCAGGTATGAATTTTTAAAACGAAAATCAACCTGTTAAGGGATAACTGCGCCCTTTTGAGGAAAAAGGGCAATAATAAAGGGGATTTTTAGTACAAATAGAGGCTGCTTTAGCTTTTAAGACGGCAAATTCACTTTATGTGCTTTCGCTTGTCTTAAAATACCGGGGTTTTTAGAGGCTGCCATATGTTAAAAAATTCTCAAAGTAAAAAACAAGTATATTCGTATAAATGTGATAGAATAGAAATGGGAAATACTGTTTTTGAGAACGTGCGGTTTGAAAAGATTGCTGGTTTCGTTGAATCAGATATTCATATCTTAAAATCCATGAAAGACAACCTTTTGGTTCCAACATGCCGATTTACCAAATTTAATAAGGACGTTCCTATAAAACAAGGAAAAATATTCTCGCTGCATGCAGATAGACTGATCCAAAAGTCAGATGAAGTTAAAATTGAGGAAATTGAAATTCAAACGATTTCATTTTGTACTGCCGATTTTGTTGGGCTTGAGGTTGTATTTAGCGAAGATTTCTGTAATCTAACAGAATCATCAAAGTATTCTGACAATTCAAGAAATGGATATATTACAGATTACATAATGCTAAATAACCTTGGAGACGAAAATCGGTCTTATACAAATATTCTATATAGTCTTCATTCTGTTTATGAAAACCCAATGTATAAAGTTTTGGATAATTATTACAGCTTAGGAATTGCAGCATATTTTAATGATAAGAACCAAAGCTATCTTGGAGAACAACTTTCTGTTAGTGCCATTGTAAATAAAATAAAGTATCCTAATTCTATCTCAGATGTATCAATATCAACCGGGTGCGGCGGAACATGCAGTACAATAAATCAATACAATAGTTGCTGCAGTGATACTAACAATTATTGCATATCAGGCACTGTGATGAAAGATCCTTTACACCCATAACAAAAGGCTTTTCGGATTATGACCGCTGCTGTGCGCGCCTCACCTCGACCAGTTTACTCACAGTTTCTTTGAGACTGTGAGTATTTTTTTGCAGTAATATGCCGCTGTTCTGAAACGAAACAGCGGCTGCGTTTATTTTATCAAATGTTTTTTCATCACCAAAAATTTTATGAAAGAAGTTTATCGACTAACTGACATAGACACCCCTTTATTTTGTTTTCGCTTTATATTTCTGCTTGTCCCTGTACATCTCGGCGTCGGCTTTGGCGCAGACGCTGTCAAAATCCTCACCGTCAATGTAAGCAGCACCCAGAGCGCAGGTGTAGGGTGTTTTTTTTATCTCCGAGCGGATATCCGCCAGCATTTTTTCCACATCGCTCTGCTCCTTTTTAATGCACAGTATCATAAACTCGTCGCCGCCTGTGCGGTAAAGTGTGCAGCCCCTGAGAACGGCTTTGTCAATAGTATTTACCGTCGTGCAGATGGCTTCGTCTCCTTTGGCGTGACCGCCGGTATCGTTTATCTTTTTCAGGTCGTTAAGGTCAATGGAGATAACAGCCGTAAGTTCATCTTTATGCTTTTCCGAATCAATATAGAAGCAGCGGCGGTTGAGCGCATTTGTAAGAGGGTCACGCTTGAAGCTCTCCACGCTGAAAAACAGGTAATAGAATACGATGGAAAGGGCAAATGCGGTCCTTCCCGTGCCGTACATTGACATTACTGATTCGGTTATCATTGCAATGATGTTCACAGTCACTATCAGAAATATGATAAGTCCCTCTGAGTAGTCTCTGCTGCAAAACCTTCTGATCGTCAGCAGAAGCAGCAATAACATATAAATAATGCTGACGATATGTGTAAAGTAGCCTAAGGGACCTCTTACAAATTCATTTGAGGAGTTATATGTATAAACGATATCCGTGAAGAATGCGGAAAAGGCTGCAAGTATATTCAGGTACATCGGCAGCAGCAGCAGAAAGTGTGATGATCTGTTCGTTTGGTTGTTTCGCAGCGACAGCTTCACAAAGAGGTATACTATCATCGGGCGGACGGAGTATCCCATCGCACAGAAAAATATGCAAAGCGATGCAGAGCCTCCGTGTCCTGCCGCCCAGAGTTCGGCGGAGTAGGAGAGCATTTCAACAATGGTCATAATAAGGCTGAGTCCGAATGTCCTGTTTATATTTTTCTGAAATATTGAATTTGATATAAGAAAGACCGACATAAACACAAGTATTATCAGCGTGGGGAAATTCAGCTCAACAAACCACCTTACCATACCGTTCACCCTCTTTATGTTTCTTTTGATCGTTCATTTCATTATATCATATTGTTCATTCCGTGTCAATCCTCGGACAGCGCAGCTTTACGATTTTTCACAAAATTATTACTCTGTTTTTTCGGTTGACAAGAGCGGCGTGAGAGATGTATAATAATAGATGTATAAATAAAAACGGGTAAGGAGCGGTTTGAATGATATCCGAAAGACTGAAAAAGCAGATAGAGTTCCTTCTTGAGGCGGACAAGATGAAAAGCCTTTACAGGCAGACATATATCATTAAGGACGAGAAGCGTTCGGAGTCTATGCGTGATCTTGATGGGGATGAAAGCGTTCACAGGCGCAGGGAGAACGATGCGGAGCATTCCTTTCATCTTGCGCTGTTTGCAATGACCCTTGCTGAGCACGCAAATGTTCCCGTTGACCTTCTTCGGGTGATGAAAATGGTGCTTATCCACGACATTGTGGAGATAGACGCAGGGGACACCTACTGCTATGACACGGAAGGCTACAAGTCAAAGCGTGAACGTGAGGAACGGGCGGCTGACCGTCTTTTCGGCATTCTCCCCCAGGATCAGGAGAAGGAGTACCGTGAGCTGTGGGAGGAATTTGAGGCTATGGACACCGCTGAGTCACGCTTTGCGGCGGCGCTGGACAGAATGCAGTCTATGCTTCTGAACTTTTCCAAAAACGGCATAAGCTGGCAGGAGCACGGCGTTTCCTACAGTCAGGTACACGAGAGAAACAAGCACATTGCAAACGGCTCGGAGGAGCTTTGGGAATATATGGAGGAGGCTCTGAAAGACGCTTTGGGCAAGGGCTTCCTTAAAGATGAATGATTTGAAAGGGATATTTGATTATGAAATTCAGACCTTGCATTGATATACATAACGGCTGTGTAAAGCAGATAGTGGGGGGCAGTCTTGCGGACAAAAACTCCTCGGCGGACGAGAATTTCGTCTCCGAGCAGGGAGGAGATCATTATGCCCGTCTGTACAAAAGCAGAGGACTGACGGGGGGACACGTTATAATCCTCAATCCCGCAGGCTCGGAGTATTATGAAGCTGACCGCAGGCAGGCGTTTGCGGCTCTGGAAGCGTTTCCCGGTGGACTTCAGATAGGCGGAGGGGTGAATGACGAAAACGCCTCGGAGTATCTTGAAAAGGGCGCTTCTCACGTTATTGTCACGTCATACGTTTTTAAGGACGGAAGTATCAGCTTTGAGCGTCTTGAGCGGCTAAAAAGCGCTGTGGGAGCGGAGCATATCGTTCTCGACCTGTCCTGCCGCAAGAGAGACGGAAAATATTTTATTGTCACCGACAGATGGCAGAAGTTTACGGATATGGAGGTCACAAAGGAAAATATCCTTATGCTCAAGGGCTATTGTGATGAATTTCTCGTTCACGCTGTTGATGCAGAGGGCAAGCAGAAGGGCATTGAAGAGGGCATTGCCTCGCTTCTCGGAAATACTGAGGGCATTGTTTCAACCTATGCGGGGGGTATCGGCTCATATGAGGACATTGAGCTGCTGAAAACTCTCGGAAAGGGAAATGTGGATTTTACGGTGGGCAGCGCTCTGGATATTTTCGGGGGAAAGCTGGAGTTTGAGAAGATCGCTGAAATGAAATAAAGTTATCGGAGAGGTCTGCGGCAGGGAACTGTCGGCTTCTCCATTTTTTTATAAATAATCATCAAAAATTATTGGACTGAAAGATGTAAAAAAATCATTGTAATAGTTTCACAAAAAGGCTTGAATGAGGTTGAAAGATATGGTATGATATAAATAATTCACCGTTAATCGGCATTCGTGCAAAGGAGTGATATGGCTTTGGGAAAAAGGTTTACAATTGGTCTTATGATCCATCATCTTGATAACGATTACTCAAAGTCTGTTCTTAACGGAGCAACGGCGGCGGCGAGAGATCTGGACGTTGATCTCGCCATTTTCCCCGGACGTTCCCTCAACAGTCAGCTTGACGATAAGAAATTTACAGCCTATGAGTATCAGAACAATGTGGTGTACAGCTATGTTTCACTTAAAACTCTTGACGCTGTCATAGTTTCTGCGGGAACGGTAGGCTCCTTTGTCACACCCGATGTATTCAAGCGCTTTCTTGACGGCTACAGGGGACTGCCTATCCTCACTATGGAGAACAAGGTGGAGGGCTATCCCTGCATAAGGCTTTCGGGAAGCGGCATAAAGGATATCGTTTCCCATCTTATAAATAAGCACGGCAGGAAGCACATCGCATTTGTAAGCGGTCCGAAGGGAAATTCCGACGCAGAGGAGCGTCTTGGCTATTATAGGGAAGCTCTTGAAGAAAACGGCATTGAGTTTGACCCCGGTATGGTGGCATACGGCAAATTTTCCGAATACTGCGCCGATATCGTGGGAGACCTTATTGACAGAAACGAGGGCAGGATAGACGCTATCTGCTTTGCAAATGATATGATGTGCAAGGGCGGCTACAAGGCTATTGAACGCAGAGGTCTGCGTGTGGGCACAGATATAGCCGTTACGGGATATGACGACTCGGAGGTGGCTCTGGCGCTCCGTCCCAGACTTACCACCGTTCGTGCCGACGCTTCGGCTCTGGGATACAGAGCGGTGGCGGAGGCTGTTCGTCTGGCGAAAAGGGAAAAGGTGGAGGATGTCAGTCTCGGTTCATCTCCCGTGTTCAGATTTTCCTGCGGCTGCAAGGGGCAGGGCGTTTCAATTGCGGAACAGGCGATAGCAAGGGGCGAAGGCTCTCAGAAAATCGCAGATGATATCCTTTCGGATCAGGTGGAACGTTACAATGAGCTGCTAACACGGAGCGAGGCTCTTTGCGAGCTCAGAAAATTCCTGTCAGATGTTCTTGAGTTTGCTCAGGGCAGAGGAGGAGACGACGATGAAATGCTCTCCAAAGCCGTTTTTCTGCGGCTTATCGGGGACGAGACCCTGGAACTCACGGCTCCCGAGGCGATCCTGCGGATAGCAAAAAATATCCGTGTTGCCGCAAAAACTCTCTGCGCCGACAAGTGCCCCGAGAGAATGATCAGGGTGGACAACATTACAGAGGATATGACCGAGGCGGCGGCTGAGAGGATCGTGGGTATCCATTACAGCAAGGTCGACGATATCACCTTTACCCATTTTCTTATCAGCAACATCACCAAGGATATGACCATTTACGGAAACGATGTGGAGAAATGCTTCTTTGCGGTGGTGAATAATCTTTACCGTGCCCATATCGACAGCAGCTACATTTATGTTTACGAGGAGCCTGTAATTCACAGCGCAAAGAGCAGCTGGATACTGCCCGATACGGTGCTTCTGAGGGCTTACCACGACGGGGACAAGCTTGCCACCGTCAAGGGCGAGGCACAGAAAATATCCTCCTATGCCATTCTTGACAATATGTACACTCCCTCCGACAAGCGTCGTACTATGGTAGTATTTCCGCTGTATATGAACGAGGAGCAGTACGGCGTTATGGTCTATGAGCTGGAGAATGAGTATTTTCCTTACATATACTCTATCACTCCCCAGATATGCACGGCTATAAAGCTTTCAAATCTGGTGGTCCAGCTGGAAAACTCTATCGATCAGGTGCAGAGCAGGAATAATCAGCTGAGCAGAATGTCTATGTCCGACGAGCTTACGGGTATTTACAACCGCCGTGGCTTTTACGTATTTGCAAACCGTATCCTGAAGGCTCCCGAAAATGAGGGCAGACAGGCGGTGGTCATTTTCGGTGACCTTGACAATCTGAAAAAGATAAACGACGGCTTCGGTCACGAGGACGGCGATTACGCTATTATTACGGCGGCTAACGTCATAAAGAGCAGTCTCAGAAATTCCGACGTTGTAGGCCGTATCGGCGGAGACGAATTTGCCGCTTTTGCTATCTGCGACGACAGGGAGATAATTTCAAAGCTCCCCGAGCGTATAAAGAGCATTGCCGCCGCTCACAACAAGGAAAGCTCAAAGCCCTACAATGTTACCGTCAGCGTGGGCATTTACGAGCTGGTATGCTCTCCCGAGCTGAATATTCAGCAGTTTATGGAATTTGCCGACTCGGCGCTTTACGAGGACAAAAAGAGGAAAAATCCCGATATTATGAAAAAGTAAAACGACCGCTTTTGCACTTGTTTGTGCGAAAGCGGTCGTTTGATATTGTCACGAAAAATTTGTAAAAGCGTCCGATCTTGAAACTCCCTCGGTGTGAATGTAAACGTCCATACAGGTCATACCGTCTTTTTCGTAAACATACTCAAAGCAGGAAAGCACGTTATCCTTCGGCTTCTCACGAAAGCCGTTTGCCTGCAAATGTTCAAGTATCATTTTATATGCGCCGCCTATCCGCTCAAAGGCAGATACAAAGGGGTCATAAACGGTGATGACGGCATAATCCGCTTCTGCCTGCTCCGCATATTCCACTCCCAGAAAGTCGGTCTCAAAGCCATCGGGCAGGATATATGCCGCCACATAGCCGTGGAGCCCGAACCTTATATGCAGTTCGGGGGGGACAAAGGGGAAATCCCAGCCGATAAGCTTTGCGCCGGGGTCTGCTTCAAGAAGTCCCGACAGCTCCGCCCAGCCCTTCATATACCTGTTCACATCGTCCTCGGGGTTGGGAGTTATCATTACATACCTTGCCATTTTAAAGGCGGACAGATGCTTGAAGGTCACCTCCGAATAGATGCTGCTTCGGTCGGAAAGCTCCTCTTTTATGAGAGCGTCCAGCTTGCAGGAAAAAAGTTCGCTGAGCGATATGAGCTTCCCAAGTTCGGGAACTATCTCGTCAGCCTCCCATTTTGATATGGTCTGACGGGATACGCTCATTTTCTCCGCAAGCTGTTCCTGGGTCAGCTTTTTCTGCTTTCTGAGATATCCGATATTTTTTCCAAGGCTCATTTTTTACCGTCCTTTCGTGGTTGTTTTCTACATTATAGCATATTCGGTGAGGGATTTCCACCGCACGTGAATTGCTTTTTATATTGATAATGTCAACCGGAGGTTTACATCTTCCACAAAAAAATGGACTGCGGTCGCTGCAGTCCATTTTGAAAAACAATTACATACAATTCTATTGTTATCGAGCCGTTAGTCTGTTGTCCGAAAAAAATAAAGAACGTTTTGTTGGGGGTGTCTATATTAAAGAATAAATAATAAAGAATAAAGAAGAAAGAATAAAGTTCATTACCGAGCCGCTATTCTGTTTAATTCATTTCATTGCTTTCGGGGAGATATTCATATCCGCTGCTGTCGGGGGGAACGTCTGCCGCAGGAATGGGGTTTGCTCCGGGGAAAAATTCGTCGCTGGGGAATTCCAGTCTGCCGAAAATTTCCTTGGGAGACTCTGCGGGAGTGCAGCACTCCTTATCGGGCACGCAGTAGTCATAGGTGGGGATAAGCAGGGAAACGGGCCGCATAATGCGGACAACGCTGAAAAGTCCCAGAGTAACGGAAATGCCCCTTACAACGGAACACTCACAGCCCGAGGTAGTCTTTATGCACTCGATCTTGGTCTCAAGGGCGATAGGCTCCACAACGCTTACGGTGACCTTGGGCTTGCTGCATATCTTGCAGCACTTGTCGGTCTCGCCTGTAACATTGTCATCGCTGTCAAAGGTCTTGAAGCTGCCCTTGCTGCCGTAGAGTATCACTCTCTTGTTCCATACGGCGCAGCCCTTGAGGGTAACAGCCTCGTCGGTGCAGGCATTTTCGTATGCGTCCATTGTGAGCCTGAATGTGTAAGTAAGGTCCACCGCATAGCAGCCCTTTTTAAAGGGAACACAGTCAACGGAAATGCACACGCCTGTTACCTCTGCACAGCGTGTTTTTACTACCGTCATACAGTCGGTGAGACAGTAGCCCGGGTCAAGTGCCACCGCAAGGTCTGTTATGCAGTCCCTTTCCGAGCAGGTGTCGAAAATGCGCATTGCCTCGATGGTGACAGCCTCCTTGAAGCAGTCCTGCTTGCAGGGAGGAAATTTATATTCGTCAAACATAAGGGTACCTCCGTGAATATAGTATAATGTTATATTTTATTCACGAAGTGGGGGAGATGTGACGGGATTTTATAAAAAATTTCCGATGTCATTTAAAAAAATATAATTTATGATTTATTAGTTTTACTTTATTATATAAAGTTTACAAATTACCGATTTTAAATAATAAAGAAAAAAGAATAAAGAATAAATCATAAAGAACATTCACCTTTACCTCGTTCTATACCCGACTTGCAAAACCCGCCCCCATATGCTATAATGTGACATAAAGGGAAATATCCCAAAGCTGAAAGGAAAGCGGTCATTTTTATGTTTAAAATTCTGATAGCCGAGGACGACAGGGAGCTTCGGCTTTTGTTTCAGAGAGTTCTCACCCGAAACGGATACTCCGCTGTGGGAGCGGCGGACGGCAGCGAGGCTCTCGACCTCATTGACAAGGAATACTTCGACCTTATTATCTCCGACGTAATGATGCCAAAGGTGGACGGCTATGAGCTTGTGCGCTCCCTGAGAGAGGCAGGCATAACCACTCCCGTACTGATGATAACCGCCAAGGACGCTTATGATGATATGCGTGAGGGCTTTGCATCGGGAACGGATGACTATATGGTCAAGCCTGTGAATGTAAATGAAATGGTGCTTCGTGTGGGGGCGCTTTTAAGACGTGCCCAGATGATTAACGACCGCCGTCAGGTCATCGGCAACACCGTTCTTGAATACGACTCAATGACCGTTACAACCGGCGAGGGCAGCGTTCAACTTCCTCAGAAGGAGTTTATGCTCCTCTATAAAATGGCTTCATATCCCGGAAAAATTTTTACAAAGCAGCAGCTTATGGACGATATCTGGGGCTACGAGTCGGACGCTGAGGCTCACACCGTTGAGGTGCATATCGGCAGGCTCAGAGACCGCTTTCGTGACAATCCCGATTTCCGTATCGTCACAATGCGTGGAGTGGGCTACAAGGTGGTGAAGCTCTGATGAAAAAGGAACGGGAGAAAACGGGGCTTGGAATTATCATCTATTTTACGCTCATAATCATTCTTGTGATAATGCTGACGCTGGGCTTTGCGGAGCTTATCACATATATCCTCAATTACTATTTCCATCGCGCGCTGAACATTCCGTCTACGGGCTGGCTTATGATATTCAGCGTAATTCTCGGGCTTGTTTTTGCACGGCTTGCAAGCAGTCTTATCCTGTCGCCCGTTACAAGGCTGGGAAAGGCTATGGAGCAGGTGGCAAGGCGTGATTTTTCCGTAAGGCTTGAGACAAAGTCCGTTGTCACCGAGGTAAGAGACATTTATGACAATTTCAACCTTATGACCTCCGAGCTTGGCACTGTTGAGGAGCTGCAGACAAATTTTGTCTCAAGCGTTTCCCACGAGTTCAAGACTCCCATAAATGCCATTGAAGGCTATGCAATGCTCTTGCAGGAGAAAAATATTCCCCCCGAAGAGCAGGAGGAATATGTGGAAAAGATACTCTTCAACACAAAAAGGCTTTCGGAGCTGGTGGGAAATATCCTGCTTCTTTCAAAGCTTGAAAATCAGGCGATTCCCGCAAAGACCGAGAGCTTTCGACTTGACGAGCAGATACGGCGTGCCATACTTCTTCTTGAGTCGAAATGGTCCGCAAAGGACATAAGCTTTGACATTGACCTTGAGGAGACGGTTTATAACGGTGCGGAGGGGCTTATGCTCCACATCTGGGTAAATCTCATCGACAATGCCGTTAAATTTTCCGAGAAGGGCGGCAGCATTAAAATGACCCTGCGCCGCAAAAAGGACACCATTGTTTTTGTCATTGAGGACAACGGCTGCGGCATTTCCGAGGAGGACCAAAAGCACATTTTCAACCGTTTCTATCAGTCCGACAGCTCCCGAAAGGACGAGGGCAGCGGTCTGGGGCTTGCTCTTGTGAAGCAGATAGCGGAGCTTTGCGGCGGCAGCATTGATGTGAAAAGCGTTTTGGGCAAGGGGTCTCGGTTTACGGTGACGCTTAGGGCAGATTGAACTTAAAAAAATCGGATATATCGGTTCGTATATTTGTATCGTTACCGAGCCGTCAGTCTGCCGCCCGGATAAACTATAGAACGTCTCGCCGCGGGTCGTCACCCGCCTCAACAAAAATTGAGGTTCGGTTGAAGTTTAGTTGCGGAATATGCTGTAGAATATAACCATAGAATGAAAATACTACATAAATTTTCAGAGAAAGGGGTTATGTTCTATGACATACGGCTATGATATTTACTCTTTGGGAATAATGATAGCGTTCATATCGTTCCTCGGCTTCACGCTGGAAAATCTCTGGCTTGCCGCTACAAAGGGTTTTATTGACAACAGAAATATGCACCTGCCCTTTCTTATGGGCTATGGTCTTTTAGTTGTGGGAATGTACCTGCTCCTCGGCACCCCCGAGCATATGACCCTTCCCGGACATATAACCGTGAACGCTTCCAAGGCGGAGAAATTCTTTATCTATTTCCTTTGCTCAATGGTCATAGTTACCGTGGGCGAGCTTATTCTCGGCCATCTGGTGGAAAAGGTATGCGGCTTTGAATACTGGAATTACAACTGGATACCTCTCCACATCACAAAGTACACATCTATCCCCACAAGCATTGGCTTTGCGGCTATCATCACCTCCTTTATGGGAGCCTGCTTCGAGCCCATAATGGGCGTTATTTCGATGATGAACACAGATGACATCAAGCCTTTGTCTGTACTGCTCATCGGGGTCATGGCTATTGACCTTGCCGTAAGCTTTATGCAGATGAAGAAAAGGCACGGGCTTAATGTGAGATGGATAAAGTACATAAAGAGAGAGCCTGAGAGACTGCCTCATAAAACATAAGGCGCTGTTTCTGCGCTTGCTTGACACACAGACGGTATTATGATATACTTTGTCTGTGTGTCAAGCTTTTTTTTACGGAAGGGTGCAGACTTATGCCAAAGGGAAATGCTGTGGGAAAAGTATCAAAGTCCCTTATTCTTCTGATACTTGCAATGGTGCTGTTTGCTGTGCTGGCGGCGGTATTTTATTTATTGGATAAGCGCTTTGATAACGGGGTCTTCTTTGCTCTGTTTGTTACCTTCCTTACTGTTTTCTATCATTTTATTATGAGGCTTGCGGTGGGGGAGATAATTACTATTCTGTATGCTAAAAAAGAATTTCGGTATGAGGCAAAATGGTATCGTCAGAGCCGTTTTGAAAAATTCGTTTATAAAAAGATCGATCTGAAAAAGCACAAGCGAAATGCAATAACTGCCAAGCCGTGGCAGTTTGACATCAATGAGCGGACATATGAAGAGCTTCTGCATAATATGACTCAGGCGGAAGTCGTTCACGAGATAATTATGGTATTGTCCTTTGTGCCTATCTTGTTTTCATTCAGGTTCGGGGCGCTTGCCGTGTTTGTTATCACCTCGGTTTTCGCCTGCCTTATTGATATGTATTTCGTTATGATACAAAGATTTAATCGCCCGAGAGTGCTTGCTCTCAAAAGGAAAATGGATAATGCAAAAAAATCCGCACCGTTATGCTGAATCCTGCGTAACGGTGCGGAGCTTTTTATCATATGGTTTGTGGGGCGTCTGCGTTTTTGACGATAAGCTTTCGGCGGCAGAGAAAATATGCGGGGATAAGGAACATATCCGCAAGTATCCAGGCGGCAGGTGATGCAAAGCAGGCTGCCGTAAAGCCGATAATGCCCACAAAATATGCTGTTGCGCTGCGGCCTATCATTTCAAGTACGCCTGCAAAGGTGGCTGTGGGCGAGAAGCCCATTCCCTGAATGGAAAATCTCACTATATTTACAAGCGCAAGGGGAAAATAGAATGCGGCAAGGGTTATGAGGAACTGCTTTACAAGTGGGATAAGATCGGCGCTGCTTTTATCAAGGAATATCATTGCAAGATAGTCGCCTGTGAGGAGGATAATGCCGAGTATCCCGACCGAGTAGATAAGTCCGAGAAGGGTGCAGGCTCCGAGACCTTTATTAAGGCGTTCCCATTTTCGTGCGCCCACGTTTTGACCCATATAGGTCGCCATTGTGCTTCCCATTGCATCGAAGGGGCAGCACATAAACATTGATATCTTATTGGCGGCTGTTACAGCGGTGACGTACGTCGTTCCAAGCTGATTTACGGCGGTCTGGAGTATTACAGAGCCGATGGCGGTTATGGAATACTGAAGTCCCATAGGTATTCCCATTGCAAGAAGCATTCCCGTATGCTTGCCCGATGGCTTCAGATCCTCCTTTGACATTACGAGTATTGGGAAGCCCCGGCAGACCTTTATCAGACAGCCTGCTCCCGAAATGAACTGGGCTATGACCGTTGCCAGCGCTGCGCCGAACACGCCCATTTTAAAGACGAGGATAAAGATGATATCAAGCACTATATTTATTACAGACGCTATGACAAGCCAGGTCACGGGGGTCTTGCTGTCGCTGAGGGAGCGGAGTATGGCGGCGGTCATATTATAGAGAAAATAGGCGGGGATACCTGCAAAGATGGTGAATATGTAGATGTAGGCACGGTCAAATATGTCCTCGGGGGTATTGGTGGCGAGAAGAATGTCCGAGCAGAAAATGAGTGTTATTGCGGTTATGATAACGGTGAAGAAGATACACAGCCACAGGGAGCCTGAGACGTATTTTCTAAGCTGCTTATAGTCGGCGGCGCCGTACATCTGGGATATGGGTATGGCAAAACCGTTGCAAACACCCATTACAAAGCCGATGACGAGGAAATTAAGTGAGCCTGTACTGCCTACGGCGGCAAGAGCGTCACTTCCTAAAAATCTGCCGACGATGGCGGTGTCGGCAAGGTTATAAAATTGCTGAAAAAGAAATCCGAAAAGCATTGGTATGCCGAAGCCAAGAATGAGCTTCATTGGTTTTCCTTCCGTGAGGTCACGGGGTGATGACATTTTGATCTTTCCTTTCTTTAAACTTTTCAAGATACATATTATAATGATTTTCTGGGCGGAAAACAATATATTATTTTGGGCAGGACTTTTAATTTTTTGGGAAGTGTAATAAGAAAATGGTATTTACTTATAAGTTCGGATTTAAAACGTGATAGATGTGTTGAATATGCACATTAAATGGCGGCAGAAAGATAGTTTAAAAATACAAAATAGCCAAACTCAAAAAACTTGTCGAAAAAGGCTTGACATTTAGAAATGGATATGGTAAGATAATAAAGCTGTCGGTGATACTGAGTAAACCGAAAGGGAAAACAAAGTAAAAACGGTGGCGAGTATTCATAAATGGTTCAAAAAG
>NZ_JBNMJV010000052.1:0-14724 GCF_050874005.1 Huintestinicola sp. | reverse complement strand
TTCGGGTATTTTCACCTCGTCATTGCTTTTTTTGCGGTTCCCCATTGCCTGTTATGGGGCATACGTCAACTCAGTTTAGGCTTGAAGTTGGAATTTTTTTATCGGCTCCAAACCACAGACCTAAACCGCATAGGCGTATGCCCCACCCCGATATGCGGGGAACCGCAAAGAAGCGATGTCGTGGTAAAAAAGTCAGAACGAAATCAAGAAAAGGACTCGTAAAAACGAGAAATAACAAATATGTAAAAATGCGGGAAAGAGGAAGAGGGTAGGGAAAGAGGTCGCAAGTGGAAAACCGCAGGGAAGGGGGAAGTCCGCATTTTTGTTGGGTTTATTTCTTCCCCCCTCCCCTTAGGTTGTCCCTTTGCCTACTCACTTACAAGGTTAAGCAAAAATAAAATTACGTTAATCAAAATAAACTATACCGTCAAATTCCAATTTATCGTGCTGTTGACATTCCTATCGGCGCAGAGACAAAGCTGACTGCCCCGTGCAAACTAACAGCTCGACCTCGCCGCAGGGCGTCCCCCGCCGCTGTGGGTCGTCACCCACACCGCATATGCCTGTAAAAATAACCAAAATAAAAAATCGGAAAACGGTGAGACTAAGCTGTTTTCCGATTTTTTAAGTTTTCGTCATCATTCCTCTTTTTTCATTTTTTCGCTTTGATATACTGACGGGGTGAATAAATCACAGATACCTTGTCAAAAATATAGCGGAGAGAGGACTTGATATGATGAAGAAAATTTTTTCTGCAGTTTTATCGGCTGTGATATTTGAATCAGCCGCCTGCGCTGCCGCAGGTGCATATGAGGAGTCCCTGCCCATTCCCGATGTGAACACGGATTTCAAGACCTATATGGATTACCGTGCGATAACCGACACCGATTCGGTGCAGTACGCTCTCCAGCAGGAGGCATACACCGACAGTCAGGGAATCCGCCGCATTGACGGTGATGTCTGCGTGGCGCTGGGAACTGCCTATGCCGAAAGCTGCGGCGAACGTTTCGAGATAACTCTCGACTCGGGAAATACATTCACCGCCATTGTGGGCGATATCAAAGCCGACTGCCACACCGACCCGTCAAACCGCTATGTGGAGCTTTGGGAGGGTCACGGCGATATGGTGGAATTTATCGTTGAAACGGAAAAGCTGGACAGGACTGTCCGCATTATGGGCAGCGTGGGCGAATATGACAAGTACAGCGGCTCTGTTACCTCCATTGTTCCTCTTGATGATGAATAAAAATCACGCAGACAGGCGGCTTTTTTGAGCCGTTTGTCTGCGTGATTTTATTCCGAAAGAAATTCTGTTATCTGTCGGCTGATAGCTTCATATTCGTGATCGTGGACATAATGAGGGCAATCAAGCTCTATATATTTTCCTCTGCTATTTTGTGAAATATATTCCTCGGGTATTCGCCGCCAGGTCTCCTTGTCAAAGCCCGTACCGCCTGAGCCGTCGGAAATAAACAACAGCATAGGTATCTGCGGAACATCAAAGCCTGCGACAGTCTTTGCATTTTCCTTGACCGAGCTGCATTCGTTTATCATTGATACAGTTGCTGTACGGCTGTAAAAAACAGCTCTGTAAATATCCTTTTCATCATCTGTCAGCGTGCCGTATTTTATTGCGTCGCTTTCGGATATTCCCGGTATCAGTCTGGTTATTCCCACTTCTGCCGCAAGCTGTCCCAACTTCATAACCGACATATTTTTTTTCATATGATCGTAGTATTCCGGCACAGCCATATCCAGCCCGATAATTGCTGAAACCTCTTCGGGATATTTTTCCGCCCAGTATAATGCTTCTAATCCCGACATCGAATGAGGACACAGGATATACGGAGCTTCTGCACCCGCAGCCTGCAAAGCACTTCTTGTATCTGCAAGAACAGACTCAATATCTCTGTCCTTATCCACCACGTCGCTGAACCCGTATCCGAATTTTTCAACAACAACTATCTTATATTTATCGCTCAGCAATGAATAAAGCGACTTAAAATCAAGTATCGGTGAACAGGTTCCGCCCCCCGACATAAATACGAGAGTTTTCTCTCCGCTGCCCTCGGTGTAAACGCTCATTTTATGACCGTCCACCCGAACGAGCTGTCCGAGAGGAGAACGCAGCTCTGCTTCTCGGCTTAATGATATCCTGTGATAAACAAATACCGCAGTCAGAAAAGCTATTATTACAGCAGCTATGATACATAAAACTGTCAATACTTTTTTCCTTTTCTTTTTTGACATAGCCATTCACCCCGAAAATGCTGTCACGTTGAAAAACTTACCGACTTGATATTAACGACAACATCACCCGAGGCGCATATTTTTTCCACAACGTCCATACCCTCGATGACCTGACCGAAAACAGCATATACACGTGCATAATTGGGCACTCCCCCGATGTCCGCAAATGTCCTGCTGACCTCTTTCAGCTTGCTTTCATCGCTCCTCAGATACTCTTTTTCATCTTCCGAAAGCTCCACCGAGTTTATGAAAACAATGTCCCCCTTTTCGGTCATACATACAGCTCCCTTAAAGGGCCATAAGTTTACGCTAAGTTCGGGTGAATACGGCTCCTCGCCGGGTGAGTCGAGAGTGAAAATGCTTTTGAGATCGTAAAGTCCTGCCTTCATACCGTCATAAACGCCGCTTTCCGCTTCACTCTTAAAACGGCGGACAGCTTCGGGGGCTTCTTCGGAATAAAGCACAAGGGTGATATCCCCTGCGGTGGTGGATATGACCGCCCTCTGTGCTCCCTCGGGAGGAGGGGCAAGCTGGATAAGCTCCATATCCGAATAATCCGCAGCTGTATCGGCGGCAGAAGCCTGTGCCTGCTCCTCGGCGTATTTCGTGTAACTTTTTACAACGCTTGTAACCATTATGGCTCCCATTATGAAAATGAGCAGCAGGAAAACGGTGGATTTACGCACCTTTATGGTCTTTGTCTGCATCTGTTCACAGCCTTACTTTCTTGTTATCTTTGTGCCCTGACGTGTCTCCTCTATCACATATCCAAGCTCTGCTATCTTGTCTCTGAGAGAGTCTGCAAGAGCGAAATCCTTTGCCTTGCGGGCTTCTTTTCTCTGCTCTGCAAGGGCTTTTATCTCCTCGGGGATATCGTCCTCGGCAGAAGCGTTTTTCTCCTCGGCTTTCTTTGCGTGACCCATAAGATCAAGTGACAGCACCTTGTCAAACTCGGCTATAAGGGCAAGCTTTGTGGAAGCGTTTGTCTCAGCCTTGAGGACATCGTAAAGTGCGGTCACGGCAAGAGATGTGTTAAGGTCATTGTCAAGAGCCGCCTTGAATCCGTTCATCAGCTCGTCATAAGCTGCCTTGTCAATATCCGAAGCAGGCTCGGAGAGAAGTCTTGCTATCCTTGCCACAAGCTTTGTATATGCTCCTGCCGCATTATCAAGATTTTCATAGGAGAATACGAGAGACTTGCGGTAATGTGACTGGAGGCAGAAAAATCTGTAGACAATGGGATCATAGCCCTTTTCTTTAAGCAGGGAAACGGTGAGGAACTCGCCTTTGGACTTGCTCATTTTACCGGTGCTTGTGTTGAGGTGATGCACGTGGAACCAGTAATTGCACCACTTATGACCAAGATATGCTTCGCTCTGGGCTATCTCATTGGTGTGGTGAGGGAATGCATTGTCGATACCGCCGCAGTGGATATCAAGATACTCGCCTAAGTGCTTCATACTGATGCAGGAGCACTCGATATGCCAGCCGGGATATCCAAGACCCCAGGGACTTTCCCATTTAAGCTCCTGATCGTCAAACTTTGATTTTGTAAACCACAGAACAAAGTCTGCCTTATTGCGCTTGTTGCTGTCCTCGTCAACGCCTTCACGGACAGCCACAGCTAAGTCCTCCTCGGAGAAGTCGCCGAAAACATAGTATTCCTTCAGCTTTGATGTGTCAAAGTAGATATTGCCCCCTGCTTCATAGGCATAGCCCTTTTCGATAAGGGAGGAGATCACCTTGATAAAATCGTCGATACAGCCCGTTGCAGGCTCTACTACATCGGGAGTTTTAATATTAAGCTCGGCGCAGTCCGCAAAGAATGCCTTGGTGTAAAAATCGGCTATCTCCATAACCGTCTTGTGCTCTCTCTTTGCTCCCTTGAGCATTTTGTCGTCGCCTGTGTCGCCGTCGCTGGTGAGATGTCCCACGTCGGTGATGTTCATAACACGCTTAACGTCATAGCCCGAAAATCTCAGGTATTTTTCGAGAACGTCCTCCATAATATAGCTTCTCAGGTTTCCGATATGTGCAAAGTGATATACGGTAGGACCGCAGGTGTACATACTTACCTTGCCCTCTGTAATGGGCTTGAATTCTTCCTTTTCGTGGGAAAGTGAATTGTAAAGCTTCATAAAATTTAACTCCTTATATTTGATTATTCCTTCTTATCCTTTTCATTAAAGCATACATCTGTCTTATCCGCATCGGGAACTTCCACGCCCAGCTTCTTTTCCAGCCTGTTTAAGCGGACGGACATCTTGCAAAGCTCCTGTGCCACAGGGTCGGGGATATGCACCTGGTCAAGGTCTGCTGTTGGCTTGCCGTTGCAGCGTGCTATCCTTGCGGGAACGCCCACCGCTGTGCAGTTGTCGGGGATAGCCTCGAGCACTACTGCATTTGCGGCTATCTTTACGTTGTTGCCCACCTTAAAGGGTCCTAAAACTCTTGCACCCGAACCGACCATAACATTGTTGCCGAGAGTTGGGTGACGCTTTCCGTGATCCTTGCCTGTACCGCCTAAGGTAACGCCCTGATATATAAGGCAGTTGTCCCCTATCTCGGTGGTCTCGCCTATGACAACTCCCATTCCGTGGTCGATGAAAAGCCCTTTGCCTATCTTTGCGCCCGGGTGTATCTCAATGCCTGTGAAAAATCTCGCAAGCTGGGAAATCACCCTTGCCGTAAGGTAAAGCTTTTTTTCGTAAAAGAAGTGGGATACCCGATACGCCGCTACAGCGTGAAGTCCCGAATAGGTAAGAATTATCTCAAGTGTATTCTTTGCCGCAGGGTCTCTCTGCTTTACCGACTCGATATCCGCTTTGAAATGCTCTAAAAGTGTGCCTAAGCTGCTCATATGATCCCTCGCTTAAATAAATTATATTGCCCGAAAGCTGTGTGAAACGCCTTTATCATATTATATGCAAACGGTTATCCCTTCGCCTTGATAACATCGCCCCATAAAAAAACAAGCCGCCCTCAGATAGATCTGAAGACGGCGGAAATTTCTTTACCGGCGTGGTCCCACTTCAATTCGGCAAACTTCATATACAAACTTTGCCCTTTGATGTCGTATAACGGCGACCTCCCGTGACAGCATACGCATATGCAAATGGCATACTTCCTCTGTCAGGCTGACGAACGCACTTCACCGCAGATATTCACGCCGCTCACACCAAATCGGCGCTCTCTGTAGAAGCTCTCAAACGGTTACTCTGAACGCTGAGCCTTTATAATATCACATAACGTTAATATTATACCACACCGCTCCGAAAAAAGCAATAGCCAAGGCAACTTTTCTTTGTAAATATTTTTCGGGCGATTGACATCAATGAGCAAATAAAGTATAATTAAATCAAGAGGTGATAAGATGGAGACAGCTCCGAAGCGGAAAGGAAGGCATATTTTCATAAAGCTCATTGTTCTGCTTATCATAATTTTTTTCATACTCTCGGCAGTAAGCTTTCCGCTTAAAACCGTTACATACGAGATATTTACGGATAAAATCACCGAGCCTGTGCGTATTGCCCAGGTGTCCGATCTGCACAGCGAGTATTACGGCAGGGATATGAAAACGCTGCTTGAAGCCATTGACGAACAGTCCCCCGATGTGATAGTGCTGACGGGAGATATTTTCGACGATGTTGCAGATAATGAAAACACACGCATTTTTCTTAAAGCAGCAGCCGCAAAATATCCCTGCTATTATGTTTCGGGAAACCACGAACAGAGAAAGGGCGGCTGGAAGGCTTTCAGACAGGAAGCGGCTGATATGGGTGTAACTGTTCTTGAGGGTGAGAACGTCAGCTTTATGGGTATAACCATTTGCGGCGCTTCATCAACAGGAGACAGCAGACTCACATTTGACGAGAGCGTTGAGAAATGCGCCGAGGAGGCGGGGAACGGCTTTAATGTGCTTCTTGCCCACTATCCCGAGGAAAACGAATATTACCGCTCCTTCGGAAAATTCGACCTTGTGCTTTCGGGTCACGCTCACGGCGGTCAATGGCGTGTGCCATATCTGATAAACGGGGTATTTGCTCCCGATCAGGGTCTCTTTCCCGAATATGCGGGAGGAATGTACGAGTTTGAGGACAGCTGTATGATCGTGAGCAGAGGACTTTCACGGACAAGAAATATTATCCCACGTATATTTAATAATCCCGAACTGGTAATAATTGACATTATGACCGAAAGCGAGGAACCAAATTGAATATTGATCCTGTAAAAATTATAAAAATATCTTTCGGAGCGATAACTGCGGCGGCTGTTGGCTATGGCCTGGAGCTTCAGTACGCCGTTTCTGCGGGAGTGATATGCCTGCTGACCATTCAGGACACACGAAAAGAAACTCTCAAAATAACTCTGAAGCGGCTTATTGCTTTCTGCGGCGTTACAGCCTTATGCGCTGTGATCTTCGGTTTGTTCGGGTTCGGATTTTTGCAGCTTGGTGCGGTGCTGCTGCTCTTTCTTATCTTCTGCGGTGCTCTGGATATGAATGAGGCTGTGGCGATGAACAGCGTTATCGCCACTCATTATTTTGCTTCGGCGGACATTTCACTTGATATGATGGGAAACGAGCTTTTGCTCCTCGGGGCAGGTGCGGGCATAGGAGTGCTTCTGAACATCTTTATGCCCTCAAACACAAGGAAAATCCGACGCATACAGACAGAGACAGACGAGCGGATACGCCGCATTATCGGGCGTATGGCGGTGTATATCACAGCAGAGGACAAGTCCGATTACACGGGAAGCTGCTTTGAGGAAACAGACCGACTGCTTGAGGCTCTCAGACGTGAGTCCGTGAAATACATCGGCAACTCCTTTGTGAGCGAGAAGGATTATTTTTACAAGTACGTGGGAATGAGAATGGAGCAATGCGTCATTCTTATGAGGATTTTTACCGATATCAAGCGGCTGAGCATAGTTACCTCCTACGCTGAACCTATTGCCGCTTTCCTTAATGAAATGAGCAGTCAGTTCAGCGAGATAAACGACGCTGTAAGTCTCCTTGAAGATATTGACGGGCTGTTCGCCTATTACTCGGAAGAGGCTCTGCCCCAAAGCCGTGAGGAATTTGAAAACCGTGCTTTGCTGTATCACATTCTCTGTGACCTTAAAAGCTTCGTTTCCCTCAAGGCGGAATTTGCAGATAAGCTTGACGAGAATGAAAAAAGCAGATACTGGCTTGCAGAGAATATCACATAAAACATACGGAGGGACATTTTTATGAAAAGAATTATCATTACTGACGACGAGCCTATGAACCTCAGAATGACGGAGTTTATTCTGAAAAAAGCAGGCTATGAAACGGTGAAAGCGGCTTCGGGAATGGAATGTTTAAGTGCTGTCAAAGAGCAGAAGCCCGACCTTATCCTGCTTGACCTTTTAATGCCCGTGATGGACGGATTTCAGGTCATTGAAAAGCTTGGGGAGCTTGATGAGGGCAGGGATATCCCCGTTATCCTGCTTACCGCTGCAGAGGACAGGGAGAGCCTTGACAAGGCTGCCGAAATGGGAGTTTTCGCCTGCGTGGGCAAGCCCTTTAAACAGGACGAGCTGCTGAGCAAGGTACAGCTTGCTCTGAGCTGAGTTTTGCGTATAACGGGAGGGTAAAATGCAGACGGACGATATCAGAAGAGAGCTTTTTGAAAACAGGGACGAAAAATTTCAGCGCTTTCAGGCAAGGCTTATCCCGAATATTCCGTCGGAGAGCATTATCGGTGTCAGGACTCCCCTGCTCCGGAAAATGGCTAAAAGGCTGTATACCGAGGGGGCGGAGGATTTTCTTGCAGATGTTCCCCACGGGTATTTTGAGGAAAATCAGCTTCACTTCTTTATTCTTTCCCACATCAAAGACTATGACAGCTGCGTTTCAAGGGTGGAAGGATTTTTGCCCTATGTTGACAACTGGGCGACCTGCGATCAGGGGTCATTTCCAATTTTTGCAAAGCACAAGGAAGATATACCGGAAAAGATAAAGCTTTGGATAGGCTCGGAGCATACATATACTGTGAGATTTGCGGTAAAGCTTCTCATGCAGTTTTTCCTTGACGAGGATTTTAAGGACGAATATGCGGAAATGGTTGCCGGGGTAAGGCACGAGGACTATTATGTGAAAATGATGGTTTCCTGGTATTTTGCTACTGCTCTTGCAAAGCAGTATGACAGGATAATTCCCTTTTTCGAGGAGAGGCGGCTTGACCCTTGGGTCCACCGCAAGGCTATTTCGAAGGCTGCCGAAAGCTATCGCATTTATGACGAGAGAAAAAAATATCTTAAATCGCTTAAATAATTTCGGACTGCCGCAAAAGCTGCAGCACTCCCTGCTTGGAGCATATGTGCTATTCTACAATTTATAAGCAGGAGTTTTGTTCACATATACAAATTTATACATTTGTTCTGTTTTCACTTGACAATTCGATACGAATGTGCTATAATATAAATACAGCACAGGAGCTGCTGACGGTGCTGCAGCTCCTGTGCTTTTACTATAGATCAAAAATCAGCCTTGAAGTATGGTTATTCTGAACACATCAATTGGAACTCCTGTGGTCCTTATTGCAACCGAGTCGATATCTGCGGCGGTAAAGCCTGCTGCTTCTACGGCGGCGGTCATTTTATCATACTCGAAAATCACCAGTCCCTCGGAACAGGAGGTGGCAGATACTTCAACGGCGGTGTCTCCGATGGTGATTATCATTGCGGCAGGAATAAGATTGGTCGGCGCTGAAGCTGTGGTGGTATATTCCGCAAGGAAAAGAACTCCGCTTGAAAGGATCGCTGTACTTACTCCCTCACCCGAAAGACTTATCTCGGCTGAAACGCTGTTTCCCATTGCAGTCTGATGCTCCGGCTCGATCATGATACCCTCCGCAAGCTCGTCGGCGGAGTGAAGTTCTTCTGACGCAGGTGCTTCGGAAATTGCTGTTTCGGGAACTGTTTCGGAAACCGTTTCTTCGGCAGATGTTTCGGTATCGGAAGGAATTTCGGATGTCGGAACTGTTTCCGAGGCAAGCTCTGTTTCGGTGACAGTTTCGGCAGGAGCTGACTGTTCAGCCGTTTCGGAAACGTTTTCGCTTTCGGGTACAGTTTCAGCTTCGGATGTGACGATAAGCTCGGTAATGGTCTCGGTCTGCTCGACTGTATTATTGACAGGCTCACTACTTTGTCCGAGGAAGAAAACCGCTCCGCATACTGCGGCTGCGGCAACTATTGCGATAGCGGCGATAATTCCGCCTTTTCCTTTTTTCTTCGGCTGTGCCGGGATATTTATGGTCTCGGGCTGAGGCTCGGTTTTGTGGCTGACCGCAGGCTCAGGGTCATTCTCACTTTTTTTATCCTCCGCCGGCTGCTTGCTCTCCGTTACTGGAGCTTCTTCCTTATGTATTTTTTCTGCTGCAGGCTGATTCGGTTCCTCGGGAGTTTTTTCGGTCTTTTCTGACAAAGCAGATCCGTTGTCAAGCTTTTTGATGTCGGGAATATCATCGAGGATATTTTCAGCCGCCATCTCAAGGACTGCCGCCTGCTCCTCGGGAGTTAGCACGCCTGTATTTACCTCGGGAAGCCCTGAAGTATCATTTGAAGCATTTTCGGTATCATATTCCTTGGGCTTTTCCTCCTCAGTACGGGGAGACATCTCAAGGACGGGCGCTCCGCAGTGCGGACAGAATTTGCTCGTTTCAAAAAGCTCTCCGCCGCAGTTTATACAATATGCCATATGATATACACCTTTCTGATTATTGAACTTTTGACCTTTGTCAAAAGAAAACTGCTGTATAATACACATTCAAGATAATTATACAGCAGAATTTATTAAGATATCAATTACACAGCGTTATCCCATTGTAAAAAATCTTTGAGAGGCAGTATATGTTTTTCCCGGAGCAAGCTCCTCGTAGCCGCTTTGCTCTGCGGGCATATCAAGGTTTGGAGCATTTACCTGGGCTGTCATTGGCTCGGGGCAGAAATAATTCATAAAGCCGTTGTGGTTCCAGACTATCCAGAACTTGTATTTATCGTCCACCTCGTTGCAGATCTTCTTGCCGCTGGCTGTATCTGTCATAATAGTTCCGTGGAAGGGCTTGCCGTCAAGGGTAAGAGTTCCGCCAGAATACATATCGTTGCAGATATCCTTTAAAACGGGGCAGGTTCCCGAAACGTACTGCTTATCATATTCCGAAAGCTTTGCTCGCTTGCCTGTGGGGAGCCATTTGGATTTATTAAACAGGATATGCTCCTCTGCAGGCACCTGAAGTCTGATATTCTCCTGAAGGCCCCCGTCCACAAAGGGGGCGTTGATGGTGGTATGGGTGGCAAGAGATATGGGCATCATTTTATCCGACTGATTGATAAGGGTAACGGTATGGGTGAGTCCCTTGTCGGACAGCTCTATCTTTATCTGCACGGTGAATTTTACGGGGAAGCAGTTATAGAAAAAGTCCTTTTCATCATAGACATACTCGTTCACAACGTATGCTGTCTTGCCCTTGACTGCCATATCCTTGACTGTATAGGCTCTTTTCTGGATAAAGCCGTGAAGGTGGTTTCCGAAGCGCTCCTCGTTTACGGGGAGACGGTAGAGTGCGTCTGAGGTGCGGAGAAGTCCGCTTTCAAAGCGGTTGGGAAGGTAGAGAGTGGGAAGTCCCCATATTTCGGGAGCGTTCATTATCTCGCCCATTGAAATGCTACCGTTATAACGGAATATCTCCATTCCCCTTTTGTTATCTCTGAAACGAAGGACGTTGGAGCCGAGTCCGTGAGCGACTATGGCGTAATATCCGCCTGCCGCAAGCTCGACTACCTCTGCGCCCTTGTGTATGGCTTTTCTTGCATAAAGCTCCATTGTTAAAACTCCTTTATATTTAAGTATCGTATGCACGTATTCTGAGAGGTATTCCCAGTTTCTCCGAAAGCGCTTTGCTTTCGTTTATCTCACGCTCGGAAATTACGTCAACTACTGTAAACATTACCTTGGGAACGTATTTTTTGCATTCCTCGGCAAACTTTAGCATTGCTTCAAAGCTATCCTCCCACTTGGGTCGGGTGACTTTGTTATAATCCTCGCTGTTTCCCGAGTTAAGGCTTATTGAAACGATATCCACCGCTCCCTCAAGAAGCTGTGCGGTAGGTCTGCCGTTTATCTTATCGCCAAGTCCATTGGTATTGAGCCTTATTGTAACATTGGGGTAGCGCTTTTTCAGCTCTTTTCCTATATATGAAACGTCCTCGGCTCTTTCCATCGGCTCGCCGTAGCCGCAGAAAACTATTTCACCGAATTTTGTCATATCGTACTTCTCAAATTCGGCAAAGACTTCCTCACAGGTGGGTTCTCTTTCAAGCCAAAGGCTGTCGCTGCCGTATGCTCCGTCGCCGTTATGTCTTATACAGAAGGTACAGTTACAGGGGCAGCGGTTTGTGAGGTTTATATACAGATTGCTATGCACCGCATAGACAAAGGTGAGACTTTTCAAAGTTATTCTTCTCTCTTTATTTTCTTATCTTGAGCGATATATCAAACGCCTTAACGGAATGGGTTATTGCTCCTACGGAAATGATATCAACGCCTGTTTTTGCAACTGCGGCAACGGTGTCGATGTTTATATTTCCCGAAGCTTCAAGAACTGCCTTTCCGTCTGCGATCTTTACGCACTCGGTCATTTCCTCGGTGGTCATATTGTCAAGCATAATAACGTCCACATTGCAGCCCAGAGCTTCAATAAGCTCCTCCTTGTTTCTTACCTCCACCTCGATCTTTGCCATATGACCAATTTTCTGCTTGAGAGCGGAGACTGCGCCTGTAATAGAACCGTATGCGTCAATGTGGTTATCCTTGAGCATTGCGGCATCGGAGAGGTTATAGCGGTGATTTCTTCCCCCGCCTGCGGTTACGGCATATTTCTCAAGGGCACGAAGTCCCGGGAGAGTTTTTCTTGTATCAACAATGGAGGCTTTTGTGCCTGCGCAGGCTTCTACAAGCTTATTTGTTGCGGTGGCAACGCCGGACATATGCTGTAAGATATTCAGAGATGTCCTCTCTGCTTTGAGTATTGAACGGGTCTTGCCCTGAACTTTTGCGATGACATCTCCCTTTTTCACCTTTTCGCCGTCGTGAATGAATATCTCGCACTTGACTGTGCTGTCAATAAATGTAAATGTTCTGAGGGCGCAGTCTATGCCTGCAAGAACTCCCTCAGCTTTGGAAACAAATTCGGCTACTGATATCTCGTCCTCGGGGATAAGCAGGTCGGTGGCAAGATCTATGTAGTTTATGTCCTCGGACAAGGCTCTTTTTATTACATCGTCAACATAAAATTCGGGTAAAAACATTTTAAAATCTTTCCTTTCGATATGAGTCAATTTACGCAGTAATCCAAAGTTTCTCCGATACTCTCGGGAATGAGAAGGTCGGCTCTGTCATCATACTGAGTGGCGCTCTTGTTTATCAGCACAAGCTTATTGCCGTGATAATACTCGATAAGTCCGCTGGCGGGATATACGGACAGGGACGTTCCGCCGATGATGAGGATATCGCAGTTTTCGATAGCTTCGATGGCGGCGTTTACCGTTTTCTGGTCAAGTCCCTCCTGATAAAGCACTACGTCGGGCTTTAAAAGTCCGCCGCATTTGGAGCATTCGGGAATATAGGGGGAGTTTTTCACATATTGTGCATCGTGAAGCTTGCCACAGCGGACGCAGTAGTTGCGGTGGACGGAGCCGTGAAGCTCGTAAACAGTCTTACTGCCTGCCGCCTGATGAAGTCCGTCTATATTCTGTGTCACTACAGCTTTAAGCTTTCCCCTGCGCTCAAGCTCGGCAAGGGCAAGGTGAGCCTTATTGGGCTTTGCGTCAAGGTAGAGCATTTTATCCTTGTAAAACTCGTAAAACTCGCTTATATGATTGCAGAAAAAGCTATGGCTGAGAATAGTTTCGGGGGGATATTTATATTTCATATTATAAAGTCCGTCCACGCTTCGGAAATCGGGAATACCGCTTTCGGTGGAAACTCCTGCTCCTCCGAAAAAAACTATATTGTCAGAGCTGTCTATCCATTCTTTAAGACGAACGGTGTTTTCCGTTACTGCCATTTTTTATCAATCCTTTCTGCGGGGAGCCGTATATATGTTAATTATACCACATTCTTTCTGAAATTGCTATAGTTTTTTTTAATTTTTTCAAAAAAACAGAAACCGCTTTATATAACGGCTTCTGCGATAAAAATCAGTTCCTATTTTTCATATCATAAGCTTTATCATAACAGCCGAGAATGCTGTTTTCTCTGCTGTATACCCACATATTCCCGTTTTTGTCTGTCCGGGCTTCATAATGTCACCTCAGTAAATTTATGAGAATACCGCAGAGAAAGGAAAACCCGTTTGCGCCAAGTGAAAAAAGAAAGGGCTTTTTTATATCCGTTCTGCTTTTGTAAACAAGCCATTCTGCTATGACGGCGCTTATTTCAAGGAGAGCCGTTATTATCGCCATAATAGTTCCGTCAAGTCTCATTTCATATGCAAAAAAGCTGTGGATAACATTCACAAGAGGATTTGTGAGCAGGTTTGCAAGGAGCATTATTACAAAGTTTCTGACGCCCTTTACTCCCCATATTGCCCCGAACAGACCTTCGAGAAGTATGGTCAGCAGGAGGGCAATGCCCATTGACTTAATTATTGCAAGAGTCATCGGTGTGTACAGTCCTCCTTTGGAGCGCAAAGCCTGCAAGGAGCATTGCTGCCGAAATAATGCAGAGAATTGCCATTGTCCCCCTGCCTATCTGCATACCGTCCTTTGCGGCATATGAGGGCACATATCCCAGAAACAGGGCAAAGGTGAGAAGTCCGAAAGAAAATCCCCTGCCGCCTTTGAAGATGTCCGCCGCCGCTCTGAGGGTGATGGGCATTGACATATTGAAAAGAAGTATCGCCAGAAGTCCGAAGATGATATTGTCCGAAAAAAAATACAGAAGCGCTGCTCCGAGCATTGACACAGCCGCCGCTTTTTCCTTTCCGAAAAAGTCCGAAGCAAAGCCGCCCAGAGCCTTTCCTCCTGCAGTAACAAGCACCGCCGCAAATGCCGCCATAGGAGTTATTTTCCACGAAAATGAAAGGGCAAATCCGCCGAGACTGCGGATAACCACCACAGCAAAGAACAGCATTGCCGCTGTGAAGAGTGGTGCGGAAGTTTTGAATGAGAAAAAATTCTCCGCCGCCGCTCCCTCTTTGCTATCCGAGCGGAAAATATAGGGCGAGGCAAAGATAAACACCGCCGCAAAAGCCATTATGAGCATTGGGAATATGTATGAAAGCTCGTCTCCCTTGCCCCAGACTGTTCCAAGGTAACCTCTAAAAACCCTGGTATTTAAACAAGCGGAATTATATGAGGAAAATTTTCCGTGTCAAAAGCCGAAACAGCCTCTATTTGACCACAAAATCCCCTCTATTATTGCCCTTTTTCCTCAAAAGGGCGCAGTTA
>NZ_JBNMJV010000051.1:0-15143 GCF_050874005.1 Huintestinicola sp. | reverse complement strand
ATGCCCCATAACAGGCAATGGGGAACCGCAAAAAAAGCAATGACGAGGTGAAAATACCCGAACAAAACCAAACAAAGAACTTTGACGGAGAAATCAAAGCACAACTGTAAAAATGCGGAAAGGGGGAGAGGTAAGGGAAAGAGAGTGCAGAGGGAAAACCTAAAGGGGAGGGGGAAATCCCGCATTTTTGTTGGGTTTTCTTTTTCCCCCTCCCCTTAGGTTGTCCCTTTGCATCCCCCACAATTTAACTGATTTTATCATAAGTCCTATTCCGCAGGAATCATTACAAAATAAACAGCTCGATATATTACGATTTGTCGAGCTGATAAATGTTACCGAGCCACAAACGAGAAAAAACTACAAAATACACCAACGAGATCGCTGCGGGTAGATACCCGCCGACACCCGCAGAAAGGAATGAACAGTTATGTTTGCAAAGATAAATAGTATGGGGCTTTTCGGGCTTAACGCATTTGCGGTGCAGGCGGAGACCGAGGTGAGCAGGGGTACACCCTGCTTTGACATCGTGGGACTGGGCGACACCGCCGTTAAGGAGAGCCGTGAGCGCATAAGGGCGGCTTTCAGAAGTGCAGAGCTTAAATTTCCCCTTGCACGTGTCATTGTAAACCTTGCTCCTGCGGACACCAAGAAAACGGGAAGCGTTCACGACCTTGCCATCTTCGTGTCTATCCTCAAGGCAACGGGGGAGATAACCGACGATCTGGACAGGACGGCTTTTATCGGAGAAGTTTCCTTAAACGGTGATGTCCGTCCCGTTAACGGCGTTCTGCCTATGGTTCTCTGTGCCCAGAGAGAGGGCTTTGATACGGTTTTCGTGCCTGCGGAAAATGCTTATGAGGCAAGCGTTGCCGAGGGTGTGACGGTTTACGGCGTTGAGAATGTCAGGGAAATTCTCGGGCATTTTTCAAGGGAGGCTGTGCTTATCCCTCAGAAAAAATACGAGGTGCTGCCCGAGGAGCGGTTCGATACGGTGGATTTTGCAGACGTTAAGGGTCAGCAGACTGTGAAAAAGGCTATGGAATATGCGGCGGCGGGTGGGCATAATCTGCTGATGATAGGTCCTCCCGGCAGCGGAAAGTCGATGCTTGCAAAGCGGCTTTCCACCATTATGCCTGCAATGACCTTCCGTGAATCGGTGGAGACAACCAATATCCACTCGGTCTGCGGTATCGTTTCACGAGAGGAGCCACTTGTGGTGAGAAGACCCTTCAGGTCGCCGCACCACACCATTTCGGCGGCAGGGCTTTCGGGAGGCGGCGGCGTTCCCCGTCCCGGAGAAATTTCCCTTGCACACAACGGCATACTGTTCCTTGACGAGCTGCCCGAGTTTTCAAGGCAGGCACTTGAGATACTCCGTCAGCCCCTTGAGGACAAGCAGGTGACTATTTCGAGAGCTTCGGGAACGGTCACATATCCCTGCTCATTTATGCTTGTGGCGGCGATGAATCCCTGTCCCTGCGGATATTTCGGGCACCCCACAAGGAAATGCATCTGCGGTCAGAAGCAGGCGAGGGCGTACATAAACAAGATATCGGGTCCGCTGCTTGACAGATTTGACATTCAGGTTGAGGTAGCTCCCGTTGAGTATTCCCATCTGTCCTCAAAAACCAAGGAGGAAAGCTCGGCGGCGATACGTGAACGTGTACAGCGTGCGAGAGAAATTCAGCAGGAGAGGTTCAAGGGTACGGACATTATCTGCAATGCGGGGATAACCTCCGACATTCTTCACGAGGTATGTCCCGTTACCGAGTCTGCAAATGAGCTTCTCAAGGGAGTTTTTGAGAAAATGGGACTTTCCGCTCGTGCTTATGACAGGATTCTCAAGGTGTCCAGGACGGTTGCGGATATGGACGGCAGTGAGGTAATTGACCGTCCTCATATTGCAAAGGCGGTGCAGTTCAGGAGTTTGGACAGGAAGTATTGGAATGAGTAAAAGGAGATGCATATAAATGCTTACAAAACCGCAGTTCGGCTGGAGCGATTTCTCCCTTGAGGGCACTTCCGTATATGGACTGAGCTATCTTACCGATATTGCTTTTGAGTGGATAGATGCGGCGATATCCGGACTGAAAAATCTGAGTCCTTTCTGCGTAAGAGGTAATCTTGAGCCGAACAGATTTCTGTGCGCTGTGAGCTTCTGGAACTGTCATATAATTATTGAAGATGATGCCGGATTTCCTTTAGAGAAGGAAGACATCGTTCACGAGTATTCCCATACAAGTATGCTTGAATTCTGCAGGCAGTTATATGATGATATCAGCAGCTGTACAGATGAATGGGCTTCGTTTGCGGATTATCAGAACGAAAATACGGAAGAAAATAAGCAGGCGCTTACCGGAAAGCTTGAAGAACTTAAAGAGCTTATTATAGAGAAAGAAAAATTTTTCGGTGAGAGCTATTGGTTATTGTGATAAAATGGAAAAAATAGAAGCTTATTATGCTTTGGGAGGCAAAGTGTTATGGCGATGAAAGAAAATATCACAGCGATGCTGACAGCCAAAGATGACAAGGCGGCCTGTGCTTTTGCCGACAAGATCATATCGGAAAGTAAGGATACAGATGAATGGTACGAATATTTTGATGATTTTGCCGCACTTCTTCGTCACCCGAAATCATTGGTAAGAAATCGTGCGCTTTATATTCTTGCGGCAAATGCTCAGTGGGACGAAGAAAACCGTTTTGACAATGTCATATCCGATTTTCTCACGCATATAACTGATGAAAAACCTATCACGGCAAGACAATGCATTAAGGCTCTTGCACAGGTAGGTACGGCAAAGCCTCAGTATATTCCAAATATCTTATTATGCCTTCGGGAGGCTGATCTGTCAAAGTACAGTGACAGTATGCGCCCGCTCATCGAAAAGGACATTGCGGAAACCGAAAGGATATTGGCAAATGCCGATAAATGCTGATATGCAGAAGGCGATATGCCCTGCTTATTGAAATATTTGAAGATATGTGCGTTATATGCGCTGCGGTTTGTTATTCCGCAGCGCTTTTGCTTTTTAGTACAATAGTGCATATGTGTTAATAAATATACTGTATCGGTTGTGCAAAATGTAAAAGTTTGAGAAAAATGAAAAAATCCCTTGACAACGGTGGACAGATGTTATATAATAATATACTGTATCATAATGTATTCTTATGCCTGTTTTACCAATGTTTACTCGGTTTTGAAGCAGAATTTCGGGACTTGCTGCCTGAAATTCCCTGCGTCTGTCAATAATATACGGGGGGCAGTCAGTTCTCTGTTTATGCGGTGTATCGTCGTTTTATGACAGGCTCGGGCATAGCATACATTCTGTTCGGAAGCTTTTTTCCGGATGTTTTTTTCTAAACAAAGTGAGGAGGAGTCCGCCTATGGTGAATGTAAAGCCGGTGCAGCTCGGTAAGACTACACGTATGAGCTTCGGAAAGATAAATGAAGCTCTTGAGATGCCTAATCTTATCGAAGTGCAGAAAAATTCCTACAAATGGTTTCTTGAGGAGGGACTTAAAGAGGTTTTCCGTGATGTTGCCGCTGTCACGGATTATAACGGCAATCTGGTGCTTAATTTCGTCGATTATCATCTCGACGAGACCCCTAAGTATTCGGTCGAAGAGTGCAAGGAAAGAGACGCTACCTATGCAGCTCCGCTCAGAGTAAAGGCTACTCTCTGGAACAAGGAGACCGGCGACGTTAAGGAAAATGAAGTTTATATGGGCGATTTCCCTCTAATGACTGAGAGCGGAACCTTCGTTATAAACGGTGCGGAGCGAGTTATCGTTTCTCAGCTCGTTCGTTCACCGGGCGTTTATTATGCTTTTGAAAAGGACAAGACAGGTAAGGATCTGTTCAAGGCTACCGTTATCCCCAACAGAGGTGCCTGGCTGGAATATGAGATGGATTCCTCCGATGTTGCCTATGTAAGGATCGACAAGAACAGAAAAATTCCTCTTACCACATTTATAAGAGCTCTCGGCTGCGGCACCAATCAGGAGATCGACGATATGTTCGGTCCCAGCGTTATCCTCAGCCAGACTATCCTTGAAAAGGACTCCAACATAAATACTACCGAAGAAGCTCTTCTTGAGATATACAAGAAGCTCCGTCCCGGCGAGCCTCCTACGGTGGACAGCGCTATTTCCCACATCAATATGCTCTTCTTCGACGCTAAGAGATACGATCTCTCCCGCTTCGGAAGATACAAATACAACAAGAAGCTGGGTATCGCTTCCCGTCTTGCAGGTCATTATCTTTCAAGACCTATTGCTAATCCCGCTACAGGCGAAATAATGGCTGACGAGGGCGAGCTTATCTCCTACGACAGAGCCAAGGAGATCGAGCAGGCAGGCGTTATGGAGGCCTGGCTCAAGGTCGAGCACAAGGAGACTGTTACCACCGCTCAGGGCGAGACTCAGAGCCACGTTGAGGAAAAGGAAGTCAAGGTCATCGGCAACGGTATGGTCGATATCAAGGGCTATGTTGACATTGACGCTGCTGCCTGCGGCATTAACGAGCTTGTTTCCTACAAGGTGCTGAGAGATATTCTCGATACTGCTGCGGACAATGACGAGCTTGAGGAAATGATCAAGAAGCGTGCTGACGAGCTTGTACCCAAGCACATTACTCTTGATGACATTTTTGCTACCATCAGCTACTTTATCAATCTCTGCGAGGGCGTCGGCACTGTGGACGATATCGACCACCTTGGCAACAGACGTATCCGTTCCGTAGGCGAGCTGCTCCAGAATCAGTTCAGGATCGGCTTTGCTCGTATGGAGCGCAGCATCAGAGAGAGAATGAACACTCAGGCTCAGGAAGCTGAGACCATCACTCCCCAGAGCCTTATAAATATCCGTCCCATTACTGCGGCTATCAAGGAGTTCTTTGGCTCCTCGCCTCTGTCTCAGTTTATGGACCAGAACAACCCCCTTGCCGAGCTTACTCACAAGAGGCGTCTTTCCGCTCTGGGTCCCGGCGGTCTTTCCCGTGACCGTGCAGGATTTGAGGTTCGTGACGTTCACTACTCCCACTACGGAAGAATGTGTCCTATCGAGACCCCTGAAGGACCTAACATCGGACTTATATCTTATCTTGCTTCCTTTGCGAGAATAAACGAGTACGGCTTTATCGAGGCTCCTTACAGAAAGGTGGACAAGGCAACAGGCGTTGTTACCGACGAGGTTGTCTATATGACTGCCGATGTTGAGGATAATTACACCATTGCTCAGGCAAATGAGCCTCTTACAGAGGACGGAAAATTTGCACGTCCCAGAGTTAACGCCCGTTACAGAGACCAGATCCTCGAGTGCGAGAGGGAAAGAGTCGACTATATGGACGTTTCGCCTAAGATGGTGGTTTCCATCGCTACGGCTATGATACCCTTCCTTGAGAACGATGACGCTAACCGTGCTCTTATGGGTGCGAATATGCAGCGTCAGGCTGTGCCTCTTCTCAAGACTGAGGCTCCTATCGTTGGTACGGGTATGGAGTACAAGGCTGCCGTTGACTCGGGCGTATGCGTTGTTTCCAAGCACGACGGCGTTGTTGAGCGTGTAAGCGCTGACGAGGTCGTTATCAAGGAGGGAACGGGTGCTACCCATTCCTACAAGCTTATCAAGTTCAAGCGCTCCAACCAGGGCACCTGCGTTAATCAGCGTCCCATCGTTTCAAAGGGCGAGGAAGTCCACGTTGGACAGGTGCTGGCTGACGGTCCCGCTACAAGCAACGGTGAGCTTGCTATCGGTAAGAATGCTCTTATCGGCTTTATGACCTGGGAAGGTTACAACTACGAGGACGCCGTTCTTCTTAACGAGCGTGTTGTCCGTGAGGATATATACACCTCTATCCACATTGAGGAATACGAGATCGAGGAAAGAGACACCAAGCTCGGTGCCGAGACCATTACAAGAGATATCCCCAACGTGGGCGAGGACGCTCTCAAGGATCTTGACGACAGAGGAATCATCCGCATAGGCGCTGAGGTAAGAGCAGGCGATATCCTGGTCGGAAAGGTTACTCCTAAGGGCGAGACAGAGCTTACTGCCGAGGAAAGACTCCTCAGAGCTATTTTCGGCGAAAAGGCTAAGGAAGTAAGAGACAACTCCCTCAAGGTGCCTCACGGCGAGTCGGGCGTTGTTGTTGATGTTAAGATATTCACCCGTGAGAACTGTGACGAGCTTTCTCCCGGAGTTAACAAGCTGGTACGCTGCTACATCGCTCAGAAGAGAAAGATCTCCGTGGGCGACAAGATGGCCGGCCGTCACGGTAACAAGGGTGTCGTTTCACGTATCCTTAAATCCGAGGATATGCCCTTCCTTCCCGACGGAACTCCTCTGGATATCGTTCTTAACCCTCTGGGCGTTCCTTCACGTATGAACATCGGTCAGGTTCTGGAAGTTCATCTCGGTATGGCTGCCAAGAAGCTTGGCTGGAAGGTAATGACCCCCGTATTCGACGGCGCTCACGAGGAGGATATCCGTGAATGCTTCAAGGAAGCAGGTATGGACGAGGACGGCAAGATAGTTCTCAGAGACGGACGTACAGGCGAGCCCTTTGACAACAGAGTTACTGTTGGTATAATGTACTACCTGAAGCTCCACCACCTGGTTGACGATAAGATCCACGCACGTTCGGTTGGCCCTTACTCGCTGGTTACTCAGCAGCCTCTGGGCGGTAAGGCTCAGTTCGGCGGTCAGCGTTTCGGCGAGATGGAAGTCTGGGCTCTCGAGGCTTACGGTGCTGCTTATACTCTCCAGGAGATCCTTACTGTGAAGTCCGACGATACTGTAGGACGTGTAAAGACCTACGAGGCTATCGTTAAGGGTCAGAACGTTCCCAAGCCCGGTATCCCCGAGGCGTTCAAGGTTGTTATCAAGGAATTCCAGTCACTCTGTCTCGATATTCAGGTCCTTGACGAAAATAATCAGGAGATCGACCTCAAGGCTACCTTCGAGGACGATGACGATGTTATTCCGCCTCCTGTTTCAGACGCCGATGATTTCGACGAGGGCGACCTTGATGAAGGCTTCTCTCTCGAGGACGGCGAGGACGATGATTTCGGAAGCTCCGATCCCGACGATTACGATGATGTGGGCGACGACGATGCCGATTTCGGCTCAGACGATTTTGACGACGACCTGATCTAAACTAAGTTTTACTGCCGATCCGGCAGCTGCGCATATTTCTGCCTGCCGCTTTTTAAAACGGCGGCAGGCATTATCCTTCGCCGTTCATATGCCCTTTGCAGGGATCACAGCTTGCAGTACGGGCATTTACTCTACTTGATTTAAGGAGTGTAAGCTATTGGAACAGAACACTTTTGAGTCTATAAAAATTGGTCTCGCTTCCCCCGACAAAATCAGAAGCTGGTCTCACGGCATTGTTGAAAAGCCCGAAACCATCAACTACAGAACACAGAAGCCCGAAAGAGACGGTCTTTTCTGCGAAAGGATCTTTGGTCCGACTAAGGACTGGGAGTGCCACTGCGGAAAGTACAAGAAGATACGCTTCAAGGGCAAGGTCTGCGAACGCTGCGGCGTTGAAGTTACCCGTGCCAAGGTAAGACGTGAGCGTATGGGTCACATCGAGCTTGCCGCTCCTGTTTCTCACATCTGGTATTTCAAGGGAACTCCCTCAAGAATAGGTCAGGTGCTGGAGATACCTCAGAAGCGTCTCGAGGAAGTGCTGTACTTTACAAAATATATTATCGTTGATCCGGGAAACACAGGTCTTACAAAGAAAGACCTCCTTTCCGAAAAGGATTATGCCGACAACGTTGAGAAGTATGAGGACGGCTTCTATGCTGCTATGGGCGCTGAGGCTATCCAGGAGCTTCTCGAGGAATACGACCCCGAAAGATATAATCAGTATATCATTAAATATATCGACAAATTCTCTGCTCTCACAGGTCTTTCCGAGGACGAGATCAGGGATATGATCGCAAAGCGTATCCTCGTTATCACCGATAACGGCGAGAACGAGAATTATTCCGTCGGTCAGAAGATCACACGTGCGGAGTACAACTATGACGTGATGAGATACAACCGCTTCGAGGAAGAAAAGAAGTCGGGCAAGTCCATCAAGGTCATTTACGGCTCCAAGTATATCGAGCAGCTCTTTGACGAGAAGATCGAGGCTGCTAACGCAAACGGCGAGTTTGACGAGATCGCCGACAAGTCTAAGTGGGTAAACTGCCTTGAATGGGTGTCAGAGGAGCTTAAAAACGAGCTCAAAGACCTCCCCTCAGGTCAGAAGCGCATAAAGCTTCTCAAGAGACTTGAGATAATCGAGTCTTTCAGGCTTTCAAAGAACAAGCCCGAGTGGATGGTCCTTAATGTTGTTCCCGTTATCCCTCCCGATATCCGTCCTATGGTTATGCTGGACGGCGGCAGATATGCTACCTCCGACCTTAACGACCTTTACAGACGTGTTATCAACAGAAACAACCGTCTCAAGAAGATGCTGGAGCTTGAAGCGCCCGACATCATCATCAGAAACGAGAAGAGAATGCTCCAGGAGGCTGTGGACGCTCTTATCGACAACGGCCGCCACGGCAGACCCGTTACAGGCCCCAACAACAGAGCGCTCAAGTCCCTTTCTGATATGCTTAAAGGTAAGCAGGGACGTTTCCGTCAGAACCTGCTGGGTAAGCGTGTTGACTATTCGGGACGTTCGGTTATCGTTGTAGGTCCTGAGCTGAAAATGTATCAGTGCGGTCTCCCCAAGGAGATGGCTCTTGAGCTTTTCAAGCCCTTTGTTATGAAGCGCCTTGTGGACACAGGCAAGTCCACTAATATAAAGTCCGCCCGCAAGAAGGTCGACCGTGCGGAGAATGATGTATGGGATGCACTGGAAAATGTTATCAAGTCTCACCCCGTTCTTCTGAACCGTGCGCCTACACTTCACAGACTTGGTATCCAGGCATTCGAGCCTATCCTTGTTGAGGGTCGTGCTATCAAGCTTCACCCTCTGGTATGTACAGCATTTAACGCCGACTTTGATGGTGACCAGATGGCTGTTCATCTTCCTCTTTCCGCCGAGGCTCAGACTGAGGCACGCTTCCTGATGCTGGCTGCAAACAACCTGTTAAAGCCTTCCGACGGACGTCCTGTTGCCGTTCCTTCTCAGGATATGGTGCTCGGTTCCTACTACCTCACTATGAAGAAAGAGGGAGAAAAGGGCGAAGGCAAGGTATTCAGAGATGTTAACGAGGCTCTTATGGCTTATCAGGAGGGCGTTGTCAGCCTTCACGCTGCAATTAAGGTCCGTATCTCCAAGGATATCGGCGACAGAAGAGTTTCCAAGATAATCGAGTGTACTGTGGGACGTCTTATCTTCAATGAGAATATCCCTCAGGATCTGGGTTATGTTGACAGAACAAATTCCGAAAAGCAGTTTGACCTTGAGATAGACTTCCTGGTTAAGAAGAAGCAGCTTTCGGACATCATCGAAAGATGTATCAAGACTCACGGCACTACCACTACTTCCGAGGTGCTTGACAGAGTTAAGGCTCTCGGATTTAAATACTCCACTAAGGCTGCCATCACCGTTGCTGTTTGCGACGCTGAAATTCCTAAGGAAAAGGCTGCTATCCTCGAGGCTGCCGACAAGCAGGTCGAGAAGATAAACGCTATGTACCGCAGAGGATTTATCTCCGCTGCCGAAAAGTCCAAGCGCTTCATTCAGATCTGGAACGGCGCTACAGACGATGTTACCAAGGCTCTGCAGAACGGTCTTGACAAGTACAATCCCATCTTTATGATGGCGGACTCCGGTGCCCGTGGTTCTATCAACCAGATCCGTCAGCTGGCCGGTATGAGAGGACTTATCGCCAATACCTCCGGTTCTACCATCGAGATGCCTATCAGAGCTAACTACCGTGAAGGACTTAACATTCTGGAATACTTCATCTCCTCCCGTGGCGCACGTAAGGGCCTTGCCGATACGGCGCTCCGTACTGCGGACTCCGGTTACCTTACAAGACGTCTCGTAGATGTTTCTCAGGACGTTATTATCCGTGAGGAGGACTGCGGCACAGACGAGGGTATCGAGATCTACACTATCAAGAACGGCAATGAGATGATCGAGCCTCTCCAGGAAAGACTTCTGGGCAGATATCTCCTTGAGGATCTCTACGATCCCGCAACGGGAAATCTCATTATCAGCAAGAACAAGCTCATTACCGATGCTGACGCCAAGAAGATCGTTGACGCAGGCATTGAGAGAGTCAAGATACGCTCCGTTCTTAACTGCCACGCTAAGCACGGCGTTTGCGCTAAGTGCTACGGCGCTAATATGTCCAACAACAACCTTGTTGCTGTCGGTGAGGCTGTCGGCGTAATCGCTGCTCAGTCCATCGGTGAGCCGGGTACTCAGCTTACGATGAGAACCTTCCATACGGGCGGTATCGCATCTGCCGAGGATATCACACAGGGTCTTCCCCGTGTCGAGGAGCTGTTCGAGAGCAGACGTCCAAAGAATGCCGCTATCATCGCTCGTTTCGGCGGCAAGGTAAGTATGACCGAGATAAAGAACACCAGAAACGTTATCATCACCGACCCCGAGACAGGCGATGAGGAATATTATCCCGTTCCTTACGGCTACAAGATCAAGGTCCATGAGGGCGATACCGTTAACAAGGGCGACGCTCTTACAGAAGGCTCCATCAATCCCGGAGATATCCTTGAGATACTTGGTCAGCAGGCTGTTCAGAACTACATCATCACCGAGGTACAGAAGGTTTACCGTCTCCAGGGTGTTGATATCAACGACAAGCACATCGAAGTTATTGTTCGTCAGATGCTCAAAAAGGTTCGTATCGAGGACGGCGGCTCCACATTTATGCTCCCCGGAGCTGTGGCTGACCGCAAGGAGATATTCGAGGAAAACCAGAAGCTCAAGGCGAGAATGGAAGCAGGCGAGGAGGATATCAGACTTATCACCTTCAAGCCCATTATCCAGGGTATCACAAAGGCTTCCTCCAACTCTGACAGCTTCCTGTCCGCAGCTTCCTTCCAGGAGACCACAAGGGCTCTTACGGACGCTGCTATCAAGGGCAAGAGCGACCACCTTCTCGGACTCAAGGAGAACGTTATTATCGGTAAGCTTATCCCTGCAGGTACAGGTATGGACGTTTACAACAACGTTCAGCTCGTCAAGACAGAGACAGCTCCCGAGCATACCGTGCTTCACTAAAAATATTACTCAGGGCAGTCCCGAAACGGACTGCCTTGTTTGTTAAAATGACCTATTTGATAGGATTTGCAGCCCACTCAGGTTGTAAAAAGCGACAAAAACAAATTTTAGCTTCGGAATTTGTATAAAATGCTTGACAAGCGGGGAAAATGCGTGTATAATAATAAAATGTGTGATGGTATAAATTTGTACCAAGCACGGAAATCTATGAAAGGAGATGTATCAATGCCTACCTTTAACCAGTTAGTTCGCAAGGGAAGAGACGTTATTGAGAAGAAGTCCACAGCTCCCGCTCTTCAGAAGGGCTACAATGCCAAGAAGAAGATCGCTATCGACCTCAGCTCACCTCAGAAGAGAGGCGTTTGCACCGCTGTAAGAACCGCTACACCTAAGAAGCCTAACTCCGCTATGAGAAAGATCGCCAGAGTTAAGCTCACAAACGGCAACGAAGTTACAGCTTACATTCCCGGTATCGGACACAACCTTCAGGAGCACTCTGTTGTTCTCATCAGAGGCGGAAGAGTTAAGGACCTCCCCGGTGTGCGTTATCACATCATCAGAGGTACTCTCGACGCTCAGGGTGTTGCTAAGAGAAACCAGGCTCGTTCCAAGTACGGTGCCAAGAAGCCCAAGGCAGGAGCTGCTAAGTAAGTTCACTGCAAAATTTTTAAGTAGACTCAGATGAAACCACACAGCGATTGATTTATAATTGTGGAGAATTCATTTTTATATAGATGGACCTCTGCATTGGACGACGTGTCGTGGAAGAAACGAGTACCTATGATATCATTACTATGAAGGAGGGAAGTATTGTGCCAAGAAGAGGTAAAATAGCTAAGCGTGAGGTTCTTTGTGACCCCGTTTACAATTCAGAGATCGTTACCCGCCTTGTCAACAATATAATGCTCGACGGTAAGAAGGGCGTTGCTCAGAAGATCGTTTACGGAGCTTTTGAAATTGTTGCTGAAAAGACAGGAAAGGACGCACTTGAGGCGTTCAACGAGGCTATGGAAAACATCATGCCTCTCCTGGAGGTAAAGGCTCGCCGTGTGGGCGGTGCTACCTACCAGGTTCCTATGGAGGTTAGACCCGAGAGAAAGCAGACTCTTGGACTCAGATGGCTTACTACTTACGCAAGAGCAAGAAACGAGAAGACTATGAAGGAAAGACTCGCAGCCGAGATCATGGACGCTATGAACGGACTGGGCGGCGCTTGCAAGAAGCGTGAGGATACTCACAAGATGGCTGAAGCTAACAAGGCATTTGCTCACTACAGATGGTAACAGAGCCTTAAAGCCGAAGCAGTACGTTATAAACGCAGCTAAATTTTGGAGGAAAAGCTATGCCAAGAGATTGTTCACTTGAAAAAACAAGAAATATTGGTATCATGGCTCACATCGACGCCGGTAAAACCACCACCACCGAGCGTATCCTTTTCTATACGGGTGTCAACTACAAGATAGGTGAGACTCACGAGGGTGCTTCTACGATGGACTGGATGGAGCAGGAGAAGGAAAGAGGTATCACCATCACTTCCGCTGCTACCACAGCGCACTGGGGAGACCACAGAATCAATATTATCGACACCCCGGGCCACGTTGACTTTACAGTTGAGGTTGAGCGTTCGCTTCGAGTTCTTGACGGTTCTGTAACAGTTTTCTGTGCAAAGGGCGGCGTTGAGCCCCAGTCTGAGACCGTTTGGCGTCAGGCTGATAAATATCAGGTCCCCAGAATGGCTTACGTTAACAAGATGGACATTATGGGTGCAAACTTCTACCACGTTGTAGATATGATGCACGAACGTCTTAAGTGTAACGCAGTGCCCATTCAGCTTCCTATCGGTTCCGAGGATGACTTTAAGGGACTTATCGACCTCGTTGAGATGAAGGCAGAGGTTTACTACGACGATCTGGGCAAGGATATGAGAGACGAGCCTATTCCCGAAGATATGATGGAGCTTGCTCAGAAGTATCACGACCAGATGGTTGAAGCTGCTGCCGAGATGGACGACGAGATCATGGAAAAATACCTCGAGGGCGAGGAGCTTACGGTTGAGGAGATCAAGAAGTGCATCCGCAAGGGCTGCATCGAAAACAAGCTTGTTCCCGTTACCTGCGGCACCTCTTACAGAAACAAGGGCGTTCAGAAGCTTCTTGATGCTATTGTTGACTATATGCCCTCTCCTCTCGATATCCCCGCTATCAAGGGCGTTAACCCCGAGACAGGCGAGGAAGAAGAAAGACCTGCTTCCGATTCAGAGCCTTTTTCTGCTCTGGCATTCAAGATCGCAACAGACCCCTTTGTTGGAAAGCTCTGCTATTTCAGAGTTTACTCCGGTACTGTTGACGCAGGCGCTACTGTTCTTAATGCAACTAAGGACGGCTCCGAAAGAATGGGTCGTATCCTTCAGATGCACTCCAATCACAGAAAGGATATCGAAACCGTTTATTCGGGCGATATCGCAGCTTGTGTAGGTCTCAAGAACACCACCACAGGCGATACTCTCTGCGATCCCAAGCACCCCATTATACTCGAGTCTATGGAATTCCCTGAGCCTGTTATCCAGCTCGCTATCGAGCCTAAGACTAAGGCAGGTCAGGAGAAGATGGGTATCGGTCTTGCAAAGCTTGCCGAGGAAGACCCCACCTTCAGGACCTGGACAGACGAGGAAACCGGTCAGACAATCATTGCAGGTATGGGTGAGCTTCACCTCGATATCATCGTTGACCGTCTCCTCAGAGAGTTTAAGGTAGAGGCAAACGTTGGTGCGCCTCAGGTTGCTTACAAGGAAACTATCAAGAAGCTTGCTGATGTTGATCACAAGTATGCTCGTCAGTCCGGCGGTAAGGGTCAGTACGGTCACGTTAAGATCAAGGTTGAGCCCAACGAGTCCGGTAAGGGTTACGAGTTTATCAATGCCGTTGTCGGCGGTGCTATTCCCAAGGAATACATTCCCGCTGTTGACAAGGGTATTCAGGGCGCTATGAAGGCAGGCGTTCTCGCAGGCTATCAGGTCGTTGACGTAAAGGTTACTCTTTACGACGGCTCCTACCACGAGGTCGACTCCTCCGAAATGGCATTCTCCATCGCCGGTTCTATGGCGTTCAAGGAGGCTATGAAGAAGGCTGATCCCTGCATTCTCGAGCCTATTATGAAGGTATCCGCTATCGTTCCCGACGACTTTATGGGAACTGTTATCGGTGACCTTAACTCCCGTCGTGGTCAGATCCTCGGTCAGGAGACAAACAACGGCACCGCTCAGGTTGACGCTCTTGTTCCTCTGTCCGAAATGTTCGGTTACTCCAACGACCTCCGTTCCAAGACTCAGGGACGTGGCCAGTATTCTATGGAGCCCGACAGCTACACCGAGGTTCCCAGATCCGTTGCAGAAAAGATCATGTCTGCAAGAAACAAGGCAAACTAAGTTTTGCAAAATTGTAATATTTTACGAAAATTTACAAAAAAGGCTTGCAATTCATTTGCAAATCTGTTAAAATGATAGCATAAGCTTTTTTTAACCTAAATTAAAGGAGGAAATTTTCCAATGGCAAAGGCACATTTCGAAAGAACAAAACCCCACGTAAACATTGGTACCATCGGTCACGTTGACCACGGCAAGACTACTCTTACCGCTGCTATTACAAAGTATCTTTCCCTCAAGGGTCAGGCTCAGTTCGAAGGCTACGCTGATATCGACAAGGCTCCCGAGGAGAGAGAGAGAGGTATCACAATCAACACCGCTCACGTTGAGTATGAGACTGACACTCGTCACTACGCTCACGTTGACTGCCCGGGCCACGCTGACTATGTTAAGAACATGATCACCGGTGCTGCTCAGATGGACGGCGCTATCCTCGTTGTTGCTTCTACAGATGGTCCTATGGCTCAGACTAAGGAGCACCTTCTTCTCGCTCGTCAGGTTGGCGTTCCCTACATCGTT
>NZ_JBNMJV010000050.1:0-15569 GCF_050874005.1 Huintestinicola sp. | reverse complement strand
TCTTGCGATAAAAACTACACAGAGAATAAAGAGGAGCTGAACATAGCAGTCACCTTTTATTTGAATAAGCAGCAGTCCGGCTATATTTGCAGCGGCAAGCACGCAGACTGTGAAAATAATATCTTTTATATCGGGCAAAGCCGTCAGATATTTTTTTATCCGTGACATCGACATTGCGATCACCTCTATATAAATATAATATAGCACATTTTGTCGTTAATTGTCCGTTAAGAATGGAAATAAATACAAAAACAGCGGCTTTTTTGCCGCTGAAAAATTCTATCAGAATTCGTGCTTTTCATAGCAGGGGTCGTCTGACCAGATAACGGTCTCCCCTGCTTCAAGAGTTTTCTTCATATCTATAAGCCGCTGATTGGAACTTCCTCTGAAACGAAGGGATATATTTTTCTGCTCCTCGATAAATTCCCCGTCCACCAGCACGTCTATATATGACAGAAGCTCGTCTGTGCACTCACATCTTGCTCGGCTGTCGGACAGAAGCTCGGTCTCAAGAGTATATCCCGTATAGCACCATATGTTCTTATTGGGATAAAGCGCTTTCATCTTTTTCACAAGAGGAAGCAGTCCCTGCTGATTTACAGGCTCCATAGGCTCTCCCCCTAAAAGGGTAAGTCCGTCGATGTAATCGGGCTCGAGAGCCTTTAAAATTTCTTCCTCGGTGGCTTTTGTGTACTCGCTGCCGAATGTGAAATCCCAGGTCTGCGGATTAAAGCAGCCCTTACAATGATGGGTGCAGCCCGATACAAATATGGTCACCCTTACCCCGGGACCGTCAGCTATATCAAATTTCTTTATTTCTCCGAAATACATTTTCCTGAGCGTCCTTTCCCGGGAAATTTTTTATGTAGAAATCACAGGTGCATTACTCGCTCTTTGATCTCCTGAGTGCGTCCCTGATTCCAGAACTGCGTGCCGATATATCCGCAGGTGCGGCGGGCAACGTTCATCTTGTCCTGATCTCTGTTTCCGCAGGAGGGACATTCCCAGACAAGCTTACCATCGTCCTCCACTATCTTTATCTCCCCGTCATAGCCGCAGCACTGGCAGTAATCGGACTTGGTGTTAAGCTCGGCGTACATAATGTTGTCGTAGATAAACTGAAGCACTCTGATAACGGCTTCAAGATTATCCTGCATATTGGGAACTTCAACATAGCTGATCGCTCCGCCTGTGGAAAGCGCCTGGAACTGTGCCTCGAATTTCAGCTTGGAAAATGCGTCTATATCCTCGGTAACGTTAACGTGGTAGCTGTTGGTGATATAGCCCTTGTCGGTAACGCCCTCGATTATGCCGAAGCGGCGCTGGAGACATTTTGCAAATTTATATGTAGTGCTTTCGATGGGAGAACCGTAAATGCTGAATGCGATATCGGTCTCTTCTCTCCACCTTGCGCAGGCGTCGTTCATATATTTCATTACGTCAAGAGCAAAGCCTGTTGCGGAGGGGTCGGTATGGGGCTTGCCGGTCATATATCTTACGCACTCGCAGAGTCCTGCATATCCCAGAGAAATGGAGGAATATCCGCCGTAAAGGAGCTTGTCGATAGGCTCGCCCTTTTTGAGCCTTGCAATGGCGCCGTTCTGCCAGAGTATGGGTGCGGCATCGGAAAGAGTTCCCTTGAGCCTGTTGTGGCGGCACATAAGGGCACGGTAGCAAAGGTCAAGTCTTTCGTCGAATATCTTCCAGAATTTATCCATATCCTTGCCCGAGGAAAGTGCGATATCCACAAGGTTAAGGGTGACAACGCCCTGATTGAAACGGCCGTAGAATTTATAATTACCATTCTCGTCCTTCCAGGGGTTAAGGCAGCTTCTGCAGCCCATTACGGGGAAGCAGTTGCCCTCTTTGAGCTCCTTCATCTTCTTTTCGGAAATGTAGTCGGGAACCATTCTCTTGGCGGTGCATTTTGCCGCAAGCTGGGTGAGGTAGAAATACTCGGAGCCTTCCCTGATATTATCCTCCTCAAGAACGTAGATAAGCTTGGGGAATGCAGGTGTTATCCATACTCCCGACTCGTTCTTTACGCCCTGGTATCTCTGACGGAGCATTTCCTCGATTATCATTGCGAGGTCTTTCTTCTCACGCTCGTTCCTTGCTTCGCCGAGATACATAAACACGGTGAGGAAGGGAGCCTGTCCGTTGGTGGTCATAAGAGTTATTACCTGATACTGGATAGTCTGCACGCCGCTGGCGATCTCTTTGCGGAGACGCTTTTCAACCACATTATTGATGACTTTCTCGTCAAGGCTGCCGCCCAGCTCCTTTGCCTCTTCAATAACAGCCTTGCGTATCTTCTCACGGGATATCTGAACAAAGGGTGCAAGGTGGGTAAGGCTTATGCTCTGTCCGCCGTACTGATTTGATGCCACCTGTGCGATTATCTGAGTAGCGATGTTGCAGGCTGTGGGGAAGCCGTGAGGCTTTTCGATAAGGGTCTCGCTGATAACTGTGCCGTTCTGGAGCATATCGTCAAGATTTACAAGGTCGCAGTTATGCATATGCTGAGCAAAATAATCCGAATCGTGGAAATGGATAAGTCCCTCGTTGTCGGCGTCCACGATATCCTTGGGAAGAAGCAGGCGCTTTGTAAGGTCCTTGCTGACTTCTCCTGCCATATAGTCACGCTGAACGCTGTTTACTATTGGGTCCTTGTTGGAATTTTCCTGCAAAACTTCCTCGTTATTGCACTCAATAAGGGAGAGGATACGGTCGTCCGTAGTGTTTGATTTTCTTACAAGGGAACGGGTATAGCGGTATTTTACATAACCCTTGGCTATCTCAAAAGCGCCGTTTGCCATGATCTGATTTTCGACCATATCCTGGATCTCCTCAACGGAAACAGCTCTCTTCATTTTTTCGCACTTGTAGCAGATGTATTCGGCTGCCTCTCTGATCTGCTCGTCGGTAAGCTCCTTGCGGCGGCCTGCGTTGTTTGCCTTGGTAATGGCTGTTTCTATCTTTGAGATGTCGAAATCGACCTCGGAACCGTTGCGCTTTATAACCTTCATTTAATGATCCTCCGTATCGTGTTGATGTTGCATTACTAATTATATGATATATTGGAATAAAAAACTGTTGCCAAAACCACAATTTTATGATATAATATACTATATACACGATTTATAACAGAAAGGAATACTATATATGGGGTCTTTACTTTCAAAGCAGGAGCTTATATACCTTAAAAACCGCTTCAATGCGAGATCGGTGAAATATGATAAAAATGAGACTGTACTGCATATAGACGAGAGCAGCAATCAAATGTGCTTTGTGCTTGAGGGTATGGTTTATCTGTGCGCCGAGGATGAGCAATGTGAACGGAGCATACTGAGATTTTTCAGAACAGGAGAGTTTTTTTCCTCTGCAATGCTGGTGCCGCCCGAGTATGCGGTGAGCTATATGACGGCAAAATACCCTTCGGAGGTAGTCTTTTTCAGCCGTGAGGAGATATTCAGATTCTGCTCCGCAAATCCCGACTGGATGACAAAATTTTTGCAGCTTATCCCCGGTCAGAGCGGAAGGGAGGTCTGCATAAACAGTTTCATTCTTCATCAGAGATCTATAAGGAGCAAGCTTCTGTTCTTTTTCAGGCAGGAGAGCAGGCTGCAGGGCGGCAGCAGGATAAGACTTCCTCTCCCCTTCACAGACCTTGCGGAATTTCTCGCCTGCGACCGTTCGGCTATGATGAAAGAGCTTTCTAAAATGAAAGGAGAGGGGCTTATTTCGGGGAAAAACCGTGAGATAGTCATAAACGAGTCTCTTTTCCGTGCAAATCCCGAAGTTTAGAGTGTGATATGCAAATATAATAAAATTTGTTATTGTGCACAATTTCAGACGGTTTTTTTTACGCATATACATATTGACAATTTTCTATCTGTCAGATATAATAAATACATAGAAGCTTATCAATATGAGGTGAAGATATGGAGACTGACGCAAAAAAGACTGCGGTCATTTTCAAAGCGTTCTGCGATGAAAACCGAATTAAAATTTTGCAGCTTTTACAAAGCGGGGAAAAATGCGCCTGCAGGCTGCTTGAGGAAATGAACATCACTCAGCCCACATTGTCACACCATATGAAAATATTATGCGACAGCGGTATCGTCACGGGACGTAAAGAGGGCAAGTGGATGCATTATTCCATTTCATCGGAGGGCGTTGGATATGCCGCACAATGTTTTAAAGAACTGACAACTGTAAATGGTGAAAGCGGAAATAATTCCTGCTGTATGAAATGATCTGAGCCGCATTTGTGCGGCTTTGGTAATGTGCAAAGGATTGACGCATTTGAATATTTAAATTTAAAGAAGGAGCACTTATGGAGACTCTTAAAACCGCTTGGGACTTTTTTCAGAATGAGATACTGGGTATGGCTTGGCTTAACAGGCTTATCGGTTCGGCGCTCAATGCTCTCGGTCTTGACACAAGGGGAAAGCTCGGCGGCAGCGTCCATTTTTTCATATACGATATGATAAAAATTATGGTGCTGCTGGGCGTTCTGATATTCATCATTTCATACATACAAAGCTTTTTTCCTCCCGAGAGAACAAAAAAGATACTGAGCCGCTTTCACGGTATGGGGGCAAATATTACTGCCGCCCTGCTGGGAACGGTAACGCCTTTCTGCTCCTGCTCGTCCATTCCGCTTTTTATGGGATTTACAAGCGCAGGTCTGCCCCTTGGCGTCACGTTCTCGTTCCTTATATCATCGCCTATGGTAGACCTTGGTTCCCTGGTACTGCTTATGAGTATTTTCGGCTGGAAGGTCGCGGTTATTTATGTTATAGTCGGACTTATTATCGCAGTAGCAGGCGGTACGCTCATTGAAAAACTTCATCTTGAAGATCAGGTGGAAGATTTCATACGAAGCGCAAAAGCCACAGACGCTTTGCAGGAAGAGCTTCATTTCAGGGAGCGGGCAAAATACTCCTTTGAGAAGGTATGTGAAACAGCGAAAAAGGTATTTCCTTATGTTCTAATAGGTGTGGGAATTGGTGCTGTTATCCACAACTGTATTCCCGAGGAATTTATCATAAATATCCTCGGTGATAACAACCCCTTCGGAGTTATCATAGCTGCAATTGCAGGCGTTCCTATGTATGCGGATATTTTCGGCACTATCCCCATTGCCGAGGCTCTGCTTTCAAAGGGTGCGCTGTTGGGAGTAGTGCTTTCCTTTATGATGGCGGTAACTACACTTTCTCTGCCGTCGGTGATAATGCTCAGAAAGGCGGTCAAGCCGAAGCTGCTGGGCATCTTCATTGCAATTTGCACGACAGGAATTATCCTTGTGGGATATTTCTTTAATTCAATACAAGTCTATATTATGTAGGAGGAATTATTATGGCATTATTTGATTTTATGAAAAAGTCGGAAGGAAAAAAGCGTCCCGCTGACAAGGCGCTTATTGCCGGGATAAAAAGCGTAAAGGTGCTGGGAGCAGGATGCAAAAACTGTCACAGACAGCTTGAAAATGTGAGAAAGGCACTTGAAGTTATGAGCATACCCGTCGAAGTCGAATATATTACCGATATGGCAAAAATTGCGGAGTACGGCGTTATGAGTATGCCGGTTATCGTAGTGAATGAAAAGGTGGTTTCTCAGGGCAGGGTGCTTAAGCCCTCCGAGGTGGGGAAGCTGCTGACGGAGGCGAAATGAGCGTGAAAAAGGTTGCATTCATATGCGTACACAATTCCTGCCGGAGTCAGATAGCGGAAGCCCTGGGCAGGCATTTCGCCTCCGATGTATTCGAAAGTTATTCGGCTGGAACAGAAACAAAAACCAAAATTGATCCTGATGCTGTTCGGCTGATGAAGGAACTTTACGGTATTGATATGGAAAAGGCGCAGTACATCAAGACCTTTGAGGCTATCCCCTCCCCCGACATTGTAATATCAATGGGGTGCGGTGCAAAGTGTCCTTATATAGGCAGAGAGTTTGATGATAACTGGGGTCTTCCCGACCCGACAGGCGAAAGTGATGAGGAGTTTATACGGGTCATTGACAGGATAAGAGATAACATTTTAAAGCTCAGAGAAAGTATTGCAAAAATGTCAGAATAAATCTATGTAAGGCGGAGGGTTCCGCCTTTTTGTTATTCCTCGATCTGCTTTCCGAGGAACTGTGCCGCAGCCTGAATGAGATTTTTCTGCACTTCGGTAGCTGTTGCGCTCTCGTCGGAGCTTGGAGCAAGAAAGGCTACTGCGCCCGTAACATCTCCCGAGGACAGTATAGGTGTGCAGGCGATGGCAGGACGGTCAATTCCCTCAACTGGGAAAACCTTTGCGTCCTCATCGGAGGAGTAAATGTAGTTTCTGCGGTGCTCGAGAAATTCCTCCAGTCCTTGGGAAACACGGCGCTCATTAAACTCCTTTTTGCCCACGCCTGCAACGGCTACCACGTGGTCCCTGTCAAACACTATAGTAGGACAGTTTGCAAGCTTTGTCATCACCTCAGCCACCTGTGAGGCGGACTGAGCCATTTCATTGATGGCGGAGTATTTCTTGAAGATAACTTCTCCGTCTGAGCTTGTGTAAATTTCAAGGGGGTCGCCTTCACTGATAACAGTTACACACTCGTCAATCGACGTATTTAAGCGGTTTTGCGGCAACAGCTGCTCTGCTTCCGCATTTATTATCTCGTCAACATCGGCAAGAAGATTAACCTCAATGTGATCGTCATATACATTTATATTTTCTATTATACTCCCGATATCCGTTTTGTCAAGTCTTTCCTTTTCGAGTATCTCATTCAGGACGCTTACAGTAGTGGCGGCGGCTTTGTTTGTCTCATTTACAGCCTTCTCACGCTTGGCAAGCAGCTCAAGCTGTGCGTTGAGTCCGTCAATCTTTTGAGAATGTGCGGCAATAATGCTGTCATATGTCTCGTTAATAAGCTGCTCCTGTGCAGGGTTTGACATAATATCTCTGATACGCTGAGTGGCTGCGGCGGCAAGCTCTGCCTTTAACTGAGTTATCTGACCCTGTATCTCATCGGGAGTATCACGAGTAACTGTTTTCCGCTCCCGCTCCGAAAGCAGCTTGTCGAGAGTTTTTGAAATCAGAACCGAATTATCACGCAGCTTTTCAACATACTTTTTCAGAGTATCGTCAAGCCTGTCAATTCTGATGTGGTGTGAGGTGCAATGTGCCTTGCCATATTTGGTATAGGTGCTGCAGCGGTATGCAGGCGGCAGGTCAGGGCGGCTCATTGAGGACATAGGCTTTCCGCAGTCTCCGCAGATGAGAAAGCCTGTGTAATCTGTGCGGTATTTCTTTATTCCCCTATAGTTTGAACGTGAACGTACTGCAAGCTGCTGCTGTGCCTTCTCAAAAACCGCCTTAGTAACTACCGGGGTATGATGATCTTCAATAACGATGTGTTCGCTGTCGGGGAGCGGAATATCGCTGCCGTTTATCTTTTTTCTGCCGTATTTATGCTGTCGGAGAGTGCCGATGTAGAAATCGTTGCGGAGTATCTCGCTGACCGAAACAATGCTCCATCGGCTGCTGCTTTTCAAGCGGGTAGTTTTGCCTATTGCTTCACGTCGGACTATTTCGTCCTGCCTTGCGGTCGGTATCTTCAATTCCGTAAGCTTATTTGCAATAGATTTGTAGCCCATTCCCGACAGATACATATCAAATATCATACGAACGACCTCTGCCTGCGCTTCATTCACCTCAAAGGTCATCGCCTTGCTGTCGATTATGGTATATCCGTAAGGCACGGCACATATCCATTTTCCTGCCTTCTGACGGCTTTCAATTACCTTGCGCACCTTCTTGCTCGTATCGGTAACGGGCATTTCGTTTATGAGAAAACGAAACTGTATCTGCAGCCATTCGTCCTCGGTGGGGAAGTCGATATTATCATTGATGGATATTATGCGGACACCGCTGTCTCTGAGGTCCTCAAGCTCTGCAAGTCCCCGGCTGTTTCGTCTTGAAAATCGGGAAAAGTCCTTTATGATAAGGATATTATATTTCCCGTTCATCAGCCCTCTGCGCATTTCCTGATATCCCTCACGCTGCTCAAAGGTATAGCCCGAACGGTCACGATCCTCAAAAAATTCAACGCTGCTTTCGGGAAAATATGAGGAAACATACTCGGAGATTATGCTTTTCTGGTTCTCGATGGAGGTGTTCTCCTGACCTATCTCCTCATCAACGGAAATTCGGCAGTAGGCTGCTATATTATATTTCATTGCTTCACTTCCTTTCATTTGTAATAGTATCACGTTCTCTTAGCGTGGTCAACAGGTAAAAAATGGGGGCACCGACCTTATGACCGATACCCCTTCATTTTACGCAGATACGTTATTTTTTAGCTGATTCATCAGCAGGTCGAGGGTCGTATCTGCGAGACTCTTTTTGCCGGAAATGAATACGGTAACATTGTAATTATTCTGCTTGCAGCCCGAATATATCCCTTCAAGCAGCTTATTTACCATTTCGCTGTTTTTCTCCTCGGCTGTCAGCCAGATATCGGCATCGTGAGTTATTTCGTTGAAATGAATGTTCATATTCGTCACCTCTTATTATATATAGTATCGGCAGTAACCCTAACTCTAATCATATTTTGCCTCTGATATGACCTGCCATTATTACAATATATAACTATTTTTGTCAGAAATTCGGTGACTTCCAGACAGAAAATGTCTATGAAAGACATTTTCTGCTGAAGTTGTCTGCCCGGAAATGCCCTATATTTCAGCGTTTATATCCTGAAAAGACAAAAAGACAATTTTTCCGAGATAATAGGGGTATCCCTCTTGTTGTATCTTACCATTTCCTTTGTGTGTTTGCAAAGGTTGGCAAGGGATTCTTCTATTTCGTGAGAAAAGAAGTGGTTATCCGTGACAAACAGCCTGCAAATTGCAAGGTAGTTCTTCGATATGATTTTCCCAAAATCAAGAGTGACCGATTGTTCGCCGCCTCCGTTGAGATTTAGTTCGATGTCAAACTCACCGTTATGCCTGTAGTTCTTTTCAACATAATATATTGTGCTTGGTTCCTCAAACGTATAGTCTATGTCAAGGCTGTTTTTTGCGATGAAATTTCCATACACAAAGTCTATCCACTCTCTGTTAATAGGACGGTTTGTGCTGTTAAGACACATACGCTGCAGGCAAAGACAGCTGAGGTATAATACATAATACCTGTCTTCATCGGTAGCGGAATAGCTATATATCTGCCTAAGCTGCTTCAAATAACCCTCAAGCTTGTCATTATCGGTTGAAGAATATATTTCCGAAAAATCTGCAAATAGCTTGTAATAAGGGTTATTCGTCAGCCTCGCAAAGGTAGTACATATTTTTGAAAAATCAGAACTTGTCTGGTGACTTACTCTGTCTCCCGAGATCATTGCTTCTGCATTGGTGAAAATTCTGTTATCGTCGCCTTTGTTCAGTTTCTCTGACATGTTGTAGAGAATTGAAACTACTTCCTCATCTGTTTTTCCGTCCAGAGTGTCAATATGATCACTAACAAACTCAAGGAACAATGATTTTTCCACATTATTATCGAGATTTGTCAAAATCCGGGTCTGTTCTCCGTCAGATTTCTTTAAAAACTCATATTTTAATGTATCAAACTTTTCATCCCATTTATCTTCTAAGGCAGGAAATTCTCTGCCAAGGGAATCATTTAACGAGGTGATTTGAACATCAGTCATTTGAATTATCTCCTTTCAAAGTATATTTTAGGATAATAACATCCGTATCCTTGTTATTTATGCGAATTTTTATGCGATTATTGGGTTTAGAGGTAAGTACGCTCCCATCAGATGGCTTTATCACAAGTGCCATTTTATATAAGAGGTCTATGATATCCCGATTTTTAAGCTTTTCGGAGTACACCTCAGAAAAGCTTTGGATAAAGGCTTTCTGCTGTTCTGATGTCAATATCAGATAGTGTCCGTTATAATATCCGAGTGCCGAAGCACCGAAATTGTCGGAGGAGTCCGGGATTATCCTGGTAAGCCTATTATTTTCCATATTATACGTCAGAATGCGATTGCTTGTGATGGTTTTTTCGACTGTATAAAGCACCGCTTGCTCAGCGGAGTTGAGCTTGATCAGCTCCTGCTGAACTCTTGCCGACTTTATAAGGTAGTTATCAAAGGCTGACTTCATGTCGGATATCTCCGCCTCGGTAAATCCGATAAATGTCAGAAATGGTGCGAAGATCTGCCAGTACAGCTCTAAGTGAATGAAGTTACCAACGGCTCTTGGCTCAATAACATCGGCAAATAGTCTCTGAGTATCACTGACAGCCTTCTGATATGCTGTGTCAAGCATAGGCATAGTGATAATATTATCGTTGATTTCAAGCAGTTCTGAAAAAGCCCATATGATAAATGCTATATTGACATCATCAAGAAACTTGCTGGAGTCTCTATACGTCCCGAATCTTGTAAGATCAATGCTGCCCTTTTCAATCGGGCAATAGAAGCATCTTAAGGACGAAGACTCTGATATGAAAAACTCAGCCTCGGAGGTTACAGCGGTCATCACTCTTTTGGGAGATGGAACAGTCTCGTTATTCCTTGCTGTTCTTTTTTCGGAGCCAATATCTCCGGCAGATCTGATAAGTGTTTCAAGCTTCTTTTTTTCCTCAGAGCTGCAGCAATTGTAACCTTTGTGAGGAATATCATCAAATAACAGAGTGCCGCTGCTTGCATTTTTAATTGCGTTCTGCATAGCAGCGGGAGTTGCACTCGGAACACTGATAAATCTGTCAGAAGTATGAGCATTAAATATTGCTCTTGATATCGTTGTTTTGCCTGAACCACTTTTTCCGTATATGAATATCAGAAAAGTTGGGATAACCTTATTTTTCTGATCCTCCCGCATTTTGAGGAAGGCTTCATATAACAAGCTGATGAGCGAAAGAAGCAGAAGCGTTGTTATAACCGCAGTGTCTTTGCAACAGCTTCCTATGTTTATTATCGTAGTACGAAGTCTTTCCTTGGCTTCTTCCTCCATATGAAAGTCCCGTTTAGGAATTTCGATCTGGGTGGAACGGTAAATGAAATGGGTATTATCAAGGCTTAACCCTTCTGAACAATATTCCCTTTTGGAAATATTTCTGAACTGAGCGGCATATACAGCTGCATCATATACCAGATTTATTATATTATCTGATATCGGACCATAACCTGTGACTTTTTCCCGAATAGCTTTGCCAAAGCTATTCTTGTTGACATCGCTGCTGCTAAGCCATATCGATGTAACATTATTATCTGCATCAATAATATCAAACTGATAGTCAATTTTAAACTTATTCATGACCTTATCATCCTTTATATGATCACACTTGACTGTTGCGACAAAAGGGATCAGTATAAAGTTTATATATTTCCCAACTTTTTATTGTTATAACAATAAAAAATATGCTTACTGCATTTCCGAATTTTGCAGCAAGCATATATTTATCTGCTTAGAGCCTTCACCCTCCTGTAAAACGTGCTCTTCCTCATCCCAATTTTATCCATAAACTCAACAGCAGTGATCTTCCCCTCAGACCATAGAGCATATAGTGAATCCCACAGCTGCTCATCGACCTCAACGGGCTTCCTGCCTGTGTATTTCCCCTGAGACTTTGCAATAGCTATTCCCTCCCGCTGACGGTCAAGTATATATCCACGCTCAAGCTCGGCAACTGCAGCAAATACCGTAAGCATAAACTTGCCTGCAGGCGTTGTAGTGTCAATGCTTTCCTTTTTGCTGACAAACTCCACACCTTTTTCTGTAAGAGTGTCAACAAGCTCAAGCAAGTCCCGGGTGTTCCTTGCAAATCGTGATATGGATTCAACTATGACAGTATCACCGGTTCTTACAAAATTCAGCATACTTTTAAGCTGAGGCCTGTCCACTGATTTGCCCGACATTTTGTCAATGTACATTCTTTCAACACCAAGCTGCTCCATAAGCACCTCCTGACGGGCTGTATTCTGTTCGACTGTTGAAACTCTGATATATCCTACTTTCATATAAGCTGCTCCTTTCCCAATATGGGTTCGTTGATGTAAAGTCTGCGCTCTTTCAGATAGGTTATAAGCTCAGGCTCGGTTATGGTGGATACAAACTCAGGCCATGATAAAGCTGTAAAATCCTCGTCTGACATAGATGCCGCCATAATGCATATGTGAGCAACAAGCTGCAGTGTAGCAATGATGGTGTTGTATTTAAGGGTACCACGAAAAATCCTGAACTCTATGGTCGAGTAGTTACACAGGTTTATGCAGGCATATCTGCCCATATTCTTTTCCTTGGCATTGGTCATCACCTGTTTAGGATTATCTTTCATGCCATACCTTGCCGCCCATCTGTTTATCTGGGATTCGGTACGCCTTGAGAATTTCAGCAGCTCCTGCCAGAAACGTTCCACAAAGAAAAGCACTCTTGAAATTGCAGGTTCCTGTGATATTTTGTCGGAACCGAACATATTTCTGCCTACATGAACATGAAGTCCGCAGGTGCTTGTTTTGTGGGAGCGGTAGCCCAATTCAATAGCTTTAGAAGCGACCTGTTTCCATGGCATTGCGTTCATGTGATACTCAAGTGTCATTGGGTGCGTCACAAGCTCCATGCCGTCATTGAGACTGCCGTCATGCTTTATGTACATATTGTCCTCGTCAGCGTTGGCGATATCCAAAAGCTTTCTTGCATAGGTATCCGACGAACCGCCGCTATCAATCTCAAGCTCCACGCCCATATACAGCTTGCTGTTTCCATGAAATATCGGTTCGGGCTTGTAATTATAGCTGTGTATGCATTTTCCGTCATCGTTATAGCAATGGCGGCAATAGGGATAATCCTCGTCATCGTAATAATAAGCGTCATCGTCGTGAATCAGCCTGCCGCAGTCCTCGCAGGTAACATAATGATTATTGCGGCAATGGGAACATAGAGTGATGTTATCATCGCCGTAATCGTCCTCATTCCAGATACGTTCACCGCAGCATTCACAGGTGCGGGTATGGGAATCGTAACAGTCATCGCACATGATATGCCCGTCAAGTTCATACACATCATCGTCGCAGAGAAGCTTTGCTCCGCAAAATTCACAAATACACATTTTTCAAATCTTCCTTTCAAATAATAATGCCCGCACAGATCGCTCTGTACGGGCATTTTCTCAATACTCCTCGGCAAGGAGCATAGTACAATGATCTATGTCATCAATGACAAAAATCTTGGCTTCAACAGGATTCGGGAACGGGAAAGAAACATGGTTACAATACACCGGATCCTCCTGTTCGTGGGTAATATGCTGCTCTCCGTTTTTACCTGTGAGGGTGAATACCTGAAGGTAATCCGGTGACGGGATATGCTCGATCATACCCCACATCTGAAGCTGCAGCGGGAGCGGTATGGTGGAATCCACTCCCCGAGTCAGAAATCGTCGAGATCGAAACCGCATAAATCCGAGACTCCTTCCCTAATGGCATCGGTGATTATTTCCGAAGCAGCGATGCCTGCTGCAGTGATGGCGGCGGAAGCTATTTTTGATACAATGGGGTCCATAAAAATTTTCTCCTTTCATAGTGACAGTTAACGCAAATATTCGCAGGGGTAAGTGGTTTTCACCATTGCACAGCAAGGGCATACACGCACAGAAATGCGTATCTGATAGTATTTGACAGGGTTTCGCACATTTTTCTCAGCTCCTTTCGGGAAAATATTTTTTCGTGAAAAACAGGCATTTTACACTTTATCTGCCTTGCAGAAGGTGTTTTTCACACAAATGAAAAAAGCCCATGAACTACGCTTATGAACGTAATTCATGGGGCTTTCCTCATTTATCACTATTATAATATATACTTATTCTGTGGGTATTTGCGGATAGTTGCGTTACTTTACAACAACAAAATAAGGCATTCCGAACGAATGTCATTACTATGAAAGGATTGATTATTATGCTCAGAGATTACAATGATTATATGACCCCTCAGGAGGTTGCCGATGAGTTTGGGGTCTCGCTTACTACTGTTTACAATCTGCTCCGTTCGGGTAAGCTGCCCGGATTTAAGATTGGGAAGAAGTGGTTTGTGGTGAGGGAGAAGGTGGAGAGGTTGGTTTATTGACATACTACCATATTCTGCCACTAATAATCCTTATGAGAAGCGGGGCGATAATGAGCCTGTTTGCATTGCTGATGAGGTGCCTTTTGAGATCCCGGAGAGTTGGGAGTGGGCTCGTATTGGAGAGTTATTTCAGCATAATACTGGTAAGGCACTTAATTCATCAAATAAAGATGGAGAAATGATGGAATATATTACAACATCTAATCTCTATTGGGATAGATTTGAACTTGATAAGCTCAAAAAGATGTTATTTACTGAATCAGAAATAGAGAAATGCACAGTAATCAAAGGTGATTTGCTTGTTTGCGAAGGTGGTGATATAGGCAGAGCAGCAATATGGAATTTTGATTCGCCAATGAGGATACAAAATCATATACATAGACTTAGATCGTATATAAATGTTTGTACACGTTTCTTTTACTTTGTTTTTTTTCTATATAAGGGTATAGGATTAATAGGTGGTAAGGGAATAGGAATACAAGGTTTATCTGCTTCCGCATTGCATAATATTATTATCCCATTACCACCACTCTCCGAACAACACCGCATAGTCTCAAAAATCGAAGAATTATTGCCCCTTATTTCCGAATACGAAAAAGCTGAAACTCAACTCGCAGCTTTGAACACCACCTTCCCCGACCAACTAAAAAAATCCATACTCCAACAGGCAATACAAGGCAAACTTGTACCGCAAGATCCCGATGACGAACCTGCAAGCGTACTTTTAGAGCGTATCCGAACCGAAAAGCAAGAACTTATCAAGGCAGGAAAAATCAAGAAGGACAAGAACGAATCTATCATTTTTATGCGTGATAATTCTCATTATGAGTTGTGCGGCGGTGTTGAGCGCTGTATTGATGATGAGATTCCGTTTGATATTCCGGAAACGTGGGCATGGTGTAGGCTTGGTTCTATTTTGCATAAATTAACTGATGGTACTCATTCAACTCCAAAGTATCAGTCTGATGGGGTTCCTTTTGTATCCGTAAAGGATATCAGTAACGGGTATTTAGATTTTTCAACCTGTAAATATATTTCTGAAAAAGAACACAAGGAATTATTCACACGATGTAATCCTGAATATGGTGATATATTGCTTACAAAAGTTGGAACTACAGGTATTCCGGTTATTGTTGATTCAACAAATGAATTTAGTTTGTTTGTAAGCGTTGCTCTGCTAAAGTTCAATAAATCACTTATATTTAATGAATTTCTTATTACTCTCATCAACTCACCATTGGTACAGAAACAAGCATCAGAAAACACAAAAGGAGTTGGTAATAAAAACTGGGTTATGAGGGATATTGCAAATACACTTATCCCTGATTCCGCAAAACTCAAAACGCTGCCGAAAGTCTTAAGAAGGTCTGAATCCAAGCATTGCATCTTCCAAGAGCAAGACGGAGCTTACGAGCGTGAACAGTGAGATGACCGGCAATGAGAATCAAGTTATCAATTAT
>NZ_JBNMJV010000049.1:0-16327 GCF_050874005.1 Huintestinicola sp. | reverse complement strand
GAAAATTGCACTCAGAAAAACAGTAACTCGTCTTTCCAGAAATCTGAATGACTTTAATGACGGTGAAGAACTGTTTGAAGAATATCTGAAATCAATTAAAAATCGTTACCCCAGGTGTACTATGTGGGAATGTTAGCAGGCGAAAATGACATTGAGCTTATGGAGCACACCAAAAACGGACGTGACATCAATCGTCATTACTACACAGCCGAGGATGTTGAAAGGGAGCAGTCAAGACCTGTTGTACAGAAGCTCAAAGAGCTTATGGAACTGAGAAATACTCACCCTGCATTCGGGCTTGAGGGTGGTATAAACGTGCAAACCAACGGTGACAAGCTCATGATCACCAGAATCTGCGGCGAAGATTTCATTACTCTTTCTGCAAATCTTACCACCTATGAATTTGATATAAAATAAAGAGGTAATTACTATGTCTGTTACGGTAAATGAAAAATCAAAGCTTTTTGTCATTGAGACCGATAATTCGGAATATCAGTTTTCTGCGGATGAATACGGCGTTCTGCGCCACTTGTGGTACGGCGAGAGGGTCGGAATGAGCATGGAGTATCTCTGCGAATATCCCGACGTGGGATTTTCGGGAAATATCTACGAAGCTGAAAACCGCCGCAGCTACTCTCTCGATACTCTCCCCCTTGAATATCCCTGCACAGGTACGGGGGATTACAGAATAAGCGCAGTTTCCGCCGTTCATTGCGACGGCAGCAATGCCCTTGATCTGAGATATTCCGGATACAGGCTCTATGACGGAAAATATTCAATAGAGGGACTTCCTGCTGTCTATGCGGACGATAACGAGGCACAGACACTTGAAATTTATCTTAAAGATTCGGCTTCGGATATTATGGTTACACTTAAATACGGCGTTCTTCCGAAGCTTGATATTATTACCCGAAGCGCAGTTATAGAAAACAAGGGAGAGAGCAGCGTTATCCTTACTAATGCCGCCAGTCTCTGCCTCGATATGCCAAGAGATTATAATGAGTGGATACATTTTCACGGAAGACACACTCTTGAGCGTATTCCCGAACGGCTTCCCCTTGCCCACGGCATTCTGGAAAGTTCATCACGCAGAGGAACTTCAAGTCATCAGCAGAATCCTACTGTTATTCTCTGCAATGGAGAATGTACCGAGACAAACGGAAAATGTATCGGCGCAATGCTTATGTACAGCGGCAGCTTTTCCACGAAAATCGAATACGATCAGCTTGAACAGGCACGTCTTGTTATGGGTATTGATCCGGAACTTTTCCGCTGGGAGCTTAAATCGGGTGAAAAATTCTTTACTCCCGAAGCGGTCATGTCATTCAGCCAGAATGGCTTTGAAAAGCTCTCCCACAATTTCCATAAAACAGTCAGGGAGCATATCTGCCGCGGAAAATATAAGCTTGCGGAGCGTCCCGTTCTGATAAACAACTGGGAAGCTACTTATTTTGATTTTGACGAGAATAAAATACTGAATATCGCAGAGCAGGCGGCAGCTCTTGGAGTAGACCTGCTTGTACTTGATGACGGCTGGTTCGGCAAAAGAAACGATGACTGTTCGGGTCTGGGCGACTGGTTTGTGAACACGAATAAGATCAAAGGCGGTCTTGGCAAGCTTGCGGAAAATATCAAATCTCTCGGAATGAGATTCGGTTTGTGGTTTGAACCTGAAATGGTTTCGGAGGACAGCGAGCTGTATCGCACTCACCCCGAATGGGCAATAAAAATTCCGTCGAGATATCCCGTAAGAAGCCGTTATCAGCTTGTGCTTGATATAACAAATCCTGATGTAAGGGAATATCTTTTTGAGTCAATGAGCAATATCCTGAAAAGTGCGGATATTTCCTATATAAAATGGGATATGAACCGCAGTATCTGTGATTGGTACACCCCATGTCTATCATCGGAAAATCAGGGAGAAATGCCCCACAGATACGTTCTCGGACTTTATGAGCTGCTTGAACGGCTGACAACAGCCTTTCCTAACGTGCTATTTGAGGGCTGCAGCGGCGGAGGCGGCCGCTTTGACGCAGGTATGCTTTACTATTGTCCGCAGATATGGTGCAGTGATGATACTGACGCATATGAACGCACCAAAATACAGTATGGCACTTCCTTTTTCTATCCGATTTCGGCAGTGGGTTCTCACGTTTCCGCAGTGCCTAATCACCAGACGGGCAGGATAACGCCTATGGAAACAAGAGCTGTTACTGCTATGGCAGGCAGTTTTGGGTATGAGCTTGACCTGAATACACTGTCGGACAAGGAAAAGCAGGAGGTCAAGAAGCAGATTGTACGCTTCAAAAAGGACGGTTCTCTTATCCACAACGGTCTTTACTATCGTTTAAGCGATCCTATGACGGATAAATTTGCCGTATGGGAATTTGTTTCGGAAGACCGCAGTGAAGTGCTCGTGAACGGAATTATTTTCCGAACAGAGCCTAACTGCACACAGTATATTATAAAGCTTCGTGGACTTCTGCCGGAGGCTGATTATCGCCTTGCGGAGAACGGAGAGGTGTATAAAGGCAGTGCTTTGATGAACGGAGGTATTTTAATGCCTAAGTCATGGGGAGATTATGCGCCTGTTGATATGCACTTTACTGCCGAAGCGTAACAGGAGGATACCTTATGATATATCATAAATTTCTTGGATTGCTGAATGAGGGCTGTTTTGACAAAGTTATGAAAGCACTTTACGGCAGTTCCGCAGAGACAACCTCACGTCAGAAAAAGCGTTATGCTTATGCGTTGGAAAGATTTCACGAATATTTTCCGAATCGTGAAGAAATCAGTGTATTTTCCGCACCCGGACGAACAGAAATAGGCGGTAATCATACAGATCACCAGCACGGCTGTGTCCTTGCTGCGGCTGTAGATCTTGATATAATTGCAGTAGTATCATTTCATAATGAAGGCGTTATCCGTTTGCAGTCTGAGGGATATCCACAGGATTATGTGGAACTAAGTGACATTTCCATGCAGGAGAATGAAAAGGGAAAATCGGCAGCACTTATTCGTGGAATTGTATCAAAATTTCATGATATGGGAGTTGAAGTCTCGGGATTTGACGCATACACTATTTCCAATGTTTTAAGCGGAAGTGGTTTGTCTTCTTCTGCTGCATTTGAAGTATTGATTGGTACAATTATACTATGGCGTACAATATCCTTAATCGTGAGGACGTGCCTGTTGTAAAAATCGGCAGTCGAAAGTTTATTCAGAGGGATAAGTTTTTCGACTGGCTTGACAGTAAGGAGGACGATGAAAATGATAAAGTATAACGACACATACATAATCGGCATAGACCACGGCTATGGAAATCTTAAAACCGCCAATACGGTTACGGCATCGGGAGTAAAGGTGCATGACATTGAGCCGCCGTTCAAGAAGGAGCTTCTTGAATACGACGGAAAGTTCATTTGCATCGGAGAGAACCACAAGTCCTTCACAGCGGACAAGACCACAGATATGGATAACTACTACCTCACTCTTTACGGAATCGCAAAGGAGTTGTCGCTTGCGGGAATTACGGAAGCGAATGTTCATCTTGCTGTCGGACTTCCGCTTATGTGGTATTCGGAGCAGCGTGACGGCTTTTCCGAATATCTATTGCAGAATGAGAATGTGGAGTTTATCTACAACAACAAGAGGTACGGCGTTCATATCGAGGGTGTTTCTGTTTAAGCTTCTCTGTTGTTGTCTCGATCTGTGTTCTTAAAAGGTCATACTGCTGTTCCCAGAGCTGTGTTGTATCAAGCCCTGCTTTTCCTGCATTTGTAATAGCTTTATCGGTTGCCGAGATAGATCGCTCCACATCCTTTAAAGCTAAATTTATTTCTGCAAGACTTTTCTCCAGACCGTCATCCTTCAGCCCGATCTTAGCCATATAGCCGTAATTGTTAGCCACAATCAATCATCATTTTCAAGAAATTCCGATAACCGCCTGTCAAGCTCACGCTCTCCCCAGTCCTGAATTTTTTCTACAAAATGTGTTCCATAAACAACACCTCGGCATACCCTGTGGGTAATTAATTTATGGTCAAAATTCAGTAAATGTGTCACAGTAGGCATATTTTTGTTTCTTGCAGCATAAAGTCTGCCGCTTTTGGTCTTGATAGTGCCTGTAACCCATCCTTTTTTAAAATATCCGGGCTGATATCGTTCCGGCTGTATAACCTTGACAGCCTTCGGAGACCCCGGGCTTCTTCTTACAGTTATCCTCTTGACCACCTTCGGATATTCTCTCACAGGTGAAGCGTTCTCTGCCATTTTTACCATCTGTTTTTCTATGTCAAGAGCCGCAGAATGAGCCTTTTTCTTTACATCATTTGTGTATTTCAGAATATCATTAAATATCTGTTCACTCAAAGGCTTTGCCATACCCTCACCTCCTCGGTGTGCAACAAAAAAAGCGCCTATGCCCGAAGGCATAAACGCTTGAAATATATAAGAAAACCGCTGTATTTATAGGCGGTTAGTAAATATAATTTTCGAGAATTATTCTTCCTCGTAATTATGAAACTTACAATTTTTGCAAATCTCCTTAAAATCTTCTTTAACTTTAAATTTACTGTCAATTGCAGTTTCTTTAAGCATATCATCTGCAACATCGCAAACAATTATGCAGTCACTTCCGCTTATGTCGCTGTTGATTAATTCACAATGAAACATAATTTATTTTCTCCCTTCGCATTTGTTAACAGTATCTAATATTCTTATTGTACCATTATTAAATTCTGAACTATGAAAAGCGGTACGAATTTTATTAGCTTTTACATCTACATAAACAGCACCGTTATTTCCATAATAATTTTCAAATTCGCCGTCAGGTTTTTTTCGAGTTACAGAAATACGGGATTCTTTTATGTATTCCTTAGCTTTATCAAGAGTAACATTGTGCTGGCGTTTAACATTGATATGATCATCATCAAAAGTCAAACTGTCAATATCAATTTTTTTTGGAGGATAATTTATTGTGCCTTGAAAGTTTGTGCTATTGAATTCTTCAATTATTTTATCACGTATTTCAGCTTTTGCGCTCGGCAGACTTCCATTCAATTTTCCATCGTCCTGCTGAATGAATCTTCCTCTGTTTTCTATTATATCATCATTTTCCGATATGTCAACAGTTTTTTCGGAATTCGCTCCCTCTCCCGTTCCCATATCCACCATAGCATTGGTGTTAGGAGTGTATATCTTGTCTGTTTTCGGGTCAAGGAGAACATCGTTAAGACCGAGCTTGATGTAATTCACACCGAGAGGCGGGAGATCTTCAAGCTTTCTTACCTCGTCAAGCTGCATGAAATTCTGCTGCAAGGCAACAGCATAAGCGTTGTATCTCTGCTGAATATCACCTCTTGTCAGTTCTCTTGTGTCAAAGGCAAAATATGTGTTTTCCTTTTCACTTTCAAGCAGAAGATCATTGTCATAAGCCGCCTCAAATAAATCAATAACAGGCATTACAGCGTTCTTCACCGTTGCATCTGAAAGTATGCCATCCACAGTACCGAACAGCTTCATGATCTCGGCATTAGCTGTCATCATGTTCTGATTGATCTGCATTTCAACGGCAGTGCTTGAAATTTCCTTGAAGTCAATACCGCTGTTGAGGAATACCATGCTCTCGCTGTTTTCGTTTGAATAAAGCTTGTTCCATGCCTTTTTGATGCTGTCCATAGCCGGCTGAGCAAGCGTTTTTTCGGCTTTAAGAAAACCCTTTTTGTTGCAGTCCTTCAGAAGCTGATTCTTCTGAAATCTCAGCATCTGATAAGCGGTGTCAAGAATAAGAGGATTCGTCTGGACAATGCCCTTGCCTTTTCCGAAGCCGTCAGTGTTTTTCAGCACCTTAAGAAGCTTGTAAGGATATATCGTCTTCCCCTGCACAGAGTATGTGTACTGCTTAAAAATAACATCATTGATATTTTTCCGCACCTCAACATACTTTTCGGGAACATATCTCAGCTCTGCGGGAACACTTCTGGAATCTCTGCCGATATAAGCAAATGCAGAACCTTTGAGCAGGAGATCAACAACCATAGAATACCGCATTTCATCAGCTGATATAAGGATACAACGGTCTATTCCATAAAAAGCTACGGTACAAGGACAATGATCGCAATAGCTATTCAGGCTTCTCTTGATGCGGGAATGAATGCTCATATTGCAAAGCCTCTTGTTATGGAGGAGGTCATCAAGGTTATTTCCGATAATCTCAATTGATCGGAAAATTTGCACCGCACAAGCTCTGTGCGGTGCTTTTATAGACCCTGTATGTCCTGATACCGAGCTTATTCCCCGTTATGAAAAGGCTCATGGGCAAAAAAAATATCCTCCTTGAGCGATTGCTTTCGGAGGATATTTTTTTGGAGAAAGATTAAGAAATTGGAGAATGTAGAAGATTAAAAAGATAATTAGAAAAATCTCTGTATTTATTGTATTATAATAATGTCATAAAATCTATTCAGATATTGCGAAAGACTCACTATTTATTGCGTTTTTCTAGAGCAAAACGAAATAAATTTATCATTTATTGTTCAATTAAGCAAATAATAATCATTTTTTGCTTAGTTTTCCATTTGATATTTACAAACAAAAAAAAAGATGTTATAATTTATTCGTCAAGTAACAGAAAAAATTGGCTAGGATATCCAAAAACTAAAAAACCAATTTATTTTGTATGGAGGTTGGAATAATGAAAAAAAACAAGTCAATTGCAGCTTTATCACTTGCTTTCCTTATGATGGTAGGAATGGCAGGCTGCGGAAACACCTCAGAAGGAAACGGAGGTAATGATACTCCCGCAGCAGGCGGAGATGCAGGAACAGCCGCTGCAGGCGGAGACGCAGGAGCTGCTTCTTCCGGAGAGATCAAGGAATTTACAGCATTCTTTGCAGTTCCCGGAAACGAGCTTAACTCCGACAACAGAGTTCAGAATGCAATCGCTGAGAAGATCGGTGCAAAATGTAAAGAAACATGGCTCACAGGTCAGACTGCAGAAGAGGCTATCGGCGTAATGATCGCTGGCGGTGAGTACACCGACTTTATCGTAGGCTCCAGCGGAAGCACCACTCTTATTGATGCAGGCGCACTTATCCCCATTGACCAGTACTGGGACAATTACCCCAATGTAAAGAACTTCTATTCCGACGCTGAGTGGAACCAGATCAGAAACGAGGACGGTCACGTTTACATTATCCCTCAGTTCGGCAACGTTTATATGTATGACACAGGTACGATACATAACGATGAAGCATTCTGGATACAGACAAGAGTTCTCGAGTGGGCAGGGTATCCCAAGATCGAGACCCTTGACGAATACTTCGACGTTATCGAAAGATACATTGAAGCAAATCCCACAATGGAGGACGGCACTCCCAATATCGGTTACGAGATACTCACCGATGACTGGAGATATTTCTGCCTTGAGAACGCTCCCTTCTTCCTTGACGGTTATCCCAACGACGGCTGCTGCATAGTTGATGAGACTACACATCAGGCTATCGACTACAACACCACTCCCACCGCTAAGAGATATTTCCAGAAGCTTAACGAGGAGTACAAGAAGGGCATTATCGACCCCGAGACATTTACTCTCAACTATGACCAGTACATCGCAAAGCTTTCTTCCGGACGTGTATGCGGTATGGTTGACCAGCACTGGAACTTCCAGGACGCTGAGAACGCTATCAAGCAGCAGGGTCTTGACAACTGCACTTATGTACCCGTTGGCGTTGTTATCGACAAGGGCATTGAGGAGCGCTACCACAGCGAGTCCGCTCTTGACGCAACAGGCGGTATCGGTATCACAGTAAGCTGTGATGATGTTGAAGGCGCTATGAAGTTCTTAAACGATCTCCTTGACCCTGAGATCCTCACACTCCGTAACTGGGGTCAGGAAGGTATTGATTACCTGGTTGACGAGAACGGCCTTTTCTACAGAAATGAAGAAATGAGACAGAATGCTGTTGACCAGTCTTATCTCAATGCAAATATGTGTCCTTACTCCTACTTCCCCAACTATGAGGGTATGAACCACGACGGCATCAATGCCTGCAACGCTAACAACCAGCCCTCCGAGTTCTTTGAGGCTCTCCCCGAACCCGTTAAGAAGTGCTTTGAAGCATACGGCGTTCAGACTTACACTCAGATGCTCAATCCCTCCAGAGAAAATTCTCCCTGGTTCCCTATGTGGTCTTACTCCAATGCGTTCACTACCGAAACTCCTTGGGGTCTTGCTAAGGTAAATATGGACGAGGTAAAGCACGAGTACCTTCCCAAGGTAGTTATTTCCGACGATTTCGAGTCCGCTTGGAATGAATACCTTACCGTTTACAATGACAGATGCGATACAGAGGCTTATCTGAACGCTCTTACCGAAGAGGTACAGAGAAGAATTGATGTCGCACAGGGCAGCTGATAAGTATAAGGCAGTATAAGTTTGACGGGACCGTTTCCTTTCGGACGGTTCCGTCAACTTACAATAAGGAGTGAACACATCGCTATGGGAAATCCTTTTGATGCGGAAAAGAAGCAGGGGATAAGTCTCAAACAGATCAAAAATCAGAAGGTGCTGATCCTGCTTTCAATACCGTTTATAATCTATGTTATCATTTTCTGCTATGTGCCCCTGGGCGGCTGGATAATGGCGTTCCAGAATTTTAAGCCCAAGCTTGGTCTTTTGCACTCGCAATTTGTCGGACTTGATAAATTTAAGTTCCTTTTTTCAAACGACCAGTTCTTAAAGGTCATCAGAAACACCCTTGCAATGGGCGTTATCAATCTTGTTCTGGGTACGGTCACAGCTATACTGTTTGCCATACTGCTCAGCGAATTCAGATTTAACAAAGGCAAGAAGCTTGTCCAGACAATTTCATATCTGCCCCACTTCCTTTCCTGGGTCATTGTTACGGGTATCGTTTTTGACGTTCTTTCCACCGAGAACGGTATCGTGAACGAGATACTTGTAAATCTTCATATCATAGACAAGCCCTTTAACTTCCTTGCGGATCCCAAGTGGTTCTGGTGGATAGTGGGTTTTGCCAATGTCTGGAAGGAAACGGGCTGGAACAGTATCATTTATCTTGCAGCCATTACTTCCATCAGCCCCGACCTTTACGAGGCGGCTTCCATTGACGGAGCGGGCAGGCTTGCTAAGATATGGCACATCACCCTCCCCGGTATTAAGCCTACTTTCTTTATCCTGCTTATTATGAACATCGGAAACGTTCTTAATGCAGGCTTTGAGGTTCAATATCTGCTGGGCAACGGTCTGGTTCAGAGCGTTTCTCAGACAATTGATATCTATGTGCTCAAATATGGTATCAGCCAGGCGGACTATTCTCTCGGTACGGCGGCAGGCATCTTCAAGAGCGTTGTCAGCCTTATCCTCATTGTGATAGCAAATCAACTTGCTAAGAAAATGGGCGAGGAACACCTATTCTAAAGGAAGGAGGCAGACAAGCTATGACAAACAAATACAAAGTTCCCAAGCAGATAGAGCATAATTTCAAGCCTGCGGGTGAGATCGGCAAAGGCAAAAAAGCATTCCTCAGCCGAAGGACAACAGGCGACATTATTTTCGACACAGTTAATCTTATCATAATGATCGTTTTCACCATCACCATGCTGTACCCTCTTCTGAACACGGTTGCGGTGTCCTTCAATGACGGTACGGACGCTCTTAGAGGCGGCATACATCTTTTACCAAGAATGTTTACGCTGGATAACTACAAAGCGGTGCTGAGCAAAGAGCTTATGCCTACGGCAGCTAAGATATCCGTTCTCAGAACCGTTATCGGCACGGTCACATCTACCTTTGTTACGGCGCTTCTCGCTTATGTTCTCAGCCGAAAGAATTTCATTTTCAAGAAGCAGCTTTCCCTACTGTACGTTATCACGATGTACGTTTCCGGCGGTCTTATCCCTGTATTCTTAGTTTACAAGGCTCTGGGTCTTACTAACAGCTTTGCGGTGTACATTCTCCCCGGAATGGTCAGCGCATTCAATATGCTGGTAATACGTACATATATGAACGGTCTCCCCGAGAGCCTCAGCGAATCCGCCGAGATAGACGGCGCGGGTCATATGACCATTTTCATCAAGATAATTTTCCCTCTCTGTATGCCCGTTATCGCAACGGTGGCTCTCTTTACCGCTGTGGGTCAGTGGAACTCCTGGTTCGACGCTATGCTCTACAACCGTATGAGCGATAATCTCACAACTTTGCAATATGAACTTATGAAGCTCCTGAGCGCTGTTACCACCTCGGGCAAGGGACAGACCGCTCAGACAATGGAACACGCCAGCGGTATGGTAACACCTACCTCTGTCCGTGCAGCTGCAACGGTCATCACATCGCTCCCCATCATCTGTCTGTATCCTTTTTTGCAGAAATATTTCGTTGCGGGTCTTACCATCGGCGGCGTAAAGGAATGATGTTCATTAAAAGAGCTGTCCGTTCGGGCAGCTTTTTTTGGTTTTTCTATTGAAATTTTTTCTGCAGTATGATATAATATTGTATAAATGATACAAAACATTGCGGGGCGTGATGAAAAATATGATAAATTCACATAAAACTGTCGGAGTGTTCGTTTGCGGCATCGGAGGAGGATTCAAAAACGATCTTTGCCGCTCCATAAACATCGCTGCAAAAAGCTTCGGATTTAATGTGCTTATATTCAGCTTTATCGGCAGGATAGGCGCCAAATATGACGATTACGGCAGATATGAGGACAGGCTCCTCGATATCATTCCCTTTGACCGGCTCGACGGCATTATCTTTGAAAACAGCAACATCTTTACCGATGATATGAGGGAGAAAATTTACCGCCGTATCAGAAAATGCAGCTGTCCTGTTGTTGTTATAAGCGAGCCCTGCGAGGATTTTTATGAGGTTCAGTTTGACAATTACTGCGGAATTACGGAAATGGTGGGGCACTTTGCAAAGTTCCACGGATTTACAAGAATAGGCTATATGTCGGGTATCGAGGGTCACCCTGACGCTGCGGACAGGCTTCTGGCGTTTAAAGCCGCTATGAAGGAAAACGGGCTTCCCGAAGAGGGCGCAGGGATATTTCACGGGGATTTCTGGTACAGCAAGGGCGGCGAGGCGGCTGATTTCTTTATTGAAAAAGGTCTGCCCCAGGCAATAATCTGCGCCAACGATTATATGGCTATTTCCCTCTGCACAGAGCTTGAAAACAGGGGAGTCAGGGTGCCCGATGACGTTTGCATTTCGGGCTGCGACGATACATATGAAGGCAAGGTGTTTTTTCCGCGTATCACCACTATTGAAAGAAATGTTTCCGACGCCGCATTTTCCGCTTTTTCTGTTATTGATAATCTGCTGAAAGGTATTCCCCAGGAACGGACGGTCATTCTTCCCACAAAAAATCATTACGGATATTCCTGCGGCTGCAGCAGAGAGTCCCTGAGAGACGAATGTATTCAGAGAAACGGTATTCTTTCAGACACACGGACATTCAGATATTATATTTATGACACGGAAGCGGCTATGCTTGAAATGAACAGGGTCTCGGATATAGGACAGATGGCGGAGACTTTCTCTAAGTATTGCTGCAATTTCGGAGGGTTTGAGAAATTTTTCCTCTTTGCCTACTGCGATGAAAACGGGCGGGTCTCATATGAAAATGCATATGACTCTCCCACCTCCCAAACCATACCTGCCATATGGATGGACAGATACGGCACGTCGGTCCGTCCTGACGGCATTTTCCCCGTTTCCGATTTTCTACCCTGCGAGACGGGCGATGACACCGCCTGCTATTACATTTCCCACCTCCATTTCGGCAGCCATTGCTTCGGGTACAGCTCGATAAAAATGGTGTCGGTGGATCCGTTCAACGAGTTTTACAACATATGGCTTATGAATATCGCCGTTTCGCTGGAGGCTCTGCTTCATAAAAACAATATCCGTCAGCTTATGCGGGAGCTTGAAAGCGAAAGTATTCACGACAAGCTTACGGGTATGCTGAACAGGCGGGGCTTTGAAAAAAATGCTCAGACTGCCTTTGACGCTGCCCGGGAAATTCCCGGTGAGGCTGCCGCTATAGTAATTGATATGGACAGGCTGAAGCACGTAAACGATGTTTACGGTCACGCTGAGGGTGATTATGCCATCAGAGCGCTGGGGCGCATTATTTCGGGCTGCTGCACTGAAAATGAGATCGCAGGACGGACGGGCGGAGACGAGTTTTATGTTTTTGCTCCCAATTATTCCGCCGGGAAGGCTGAACGGTTCCAAAGCAGGCTGACAGCGGGGCTTGATGAATTTAACCGCAGGGAAAACAAGCCCTACGTTCTGAGCGCAAGCTGCGGAATATATTTGGCGGACATTTCAAAGCACTCCTTCCTTGAGGAATTTATGAAGCGTGGAGACGAGAAAATGTACGCTGTTAAACGGGAAAGGTGTTTGGAAGCAGGCAAGGTGCGGTGATCACAAAAAAGCGGAGCCTCTGCAGATAGCAGAAGCTCCGTTTTGCGACTTTTGTACTGATTTAACAAAGGGCGGTATGCATTTTTGCTTATATGTACAAAAATGTGTCGGAGTGCAACTTTTGTTCTAAAAAAGTATTGGCAATCGGGCACAAATGTGCTATAATAAATCATACCCAACACGGATGCCCATTAAGAAGCGGCTGTTATTTGACGCTTTCGGAGGTGCCGGTCGTTCTGTAGAGCTTCTTGTACTCGGAGGGAGTACAGCCGTTAATGCTTTTGAATACTCTGTTGAAGGTGGTGAGACTTGCAAAGCCTACCTGCATTGCCACATCGGTTATGGAGCTGCCGCTTTCAAGCAGAAGAAGCTCCGCTGCCTTTACCCTGCGGCGGTTCAGAAAATTTATAAAGGTGGTGCTGCTGTATTTCTTGAATATCCTTGAAAAATGATAGGTGCTGTAGCCTGCGATGCTTGCAAGCTCCTCAAGGGTTATATCGTTTGCATAATTCTGCTCGATGTATTTAAGTATAAGTCGGAATTTGTCCGCATATTTGCCGCCGTCATCGTATTTTATCTCGTTTAGCTGATACTCCTTTATCCTTGCAAGGAGAGTTACCAGCTTTATGTAGATATACACTTCGGTGATGTCGGTGTAATTTGAATACAGAACGTATATCTCCTCCAGGATATGATTCATAGATTTCAGAAATTCCTTGTCATAATTCGAATTTATGAGCACAGGCTCTGCAAGGACGGAATAAAGCTCGGACAGTGCGGGGTTTGCCGCAAAAGAATTGTTGTCGCACAGGAAGATAAGCCTTCTGCCCGACTGTGCTTTCAGATTGTGAAGAGTGCCGCCGGGGATTATCAGGATATCCCTTTCGGAAAGCTTGTAATCCTTGCCTGCGCATACAACCTCAAAGCCGTTTGTCAGAGGCATGATTATTTCTATGGCGTTGTGCCAGTGGAGAGGATATTCCTCATCCTCATTATTGTCGTATAAAAGAACGCTTCGGTTCTGAACATAATCGACTGTTTCATAGTCGCCGTTAAGATGTACGATCATATAAGCCTCACCTTTCCTTTTTGATGTGATTTTCCCCGCAAAAGCTTTGGAATAGCGGCATAAATTGATATCTCGTAATATATTTCGGTATCATCGACACAATTTTTGGAACGTTTATATTACTATAATAACACGTCTTGTATAAAAAAGCAATACATTTGACCTGTTTTTTGTAAAGTCATACAAATCTCGCATAAAAAAATAGCACAATATGTGAAATCAAAAACGCAAAAAATGATTGGTAAATCTCGTGAGATTGTTATATAATTTATTCAAACAATACGTCATACGGACAAAGGGCGAAAACGAACTTATTTCTGTCCACATTCTTCCGACGTAAATGCAGCTTATAAAGAAGGTTGGTCAATATTATGAGTGTAAGCATTTCTAATAAGCAGTACAAGAATTTCGGAAACTGCGTATTTCTGGATAACGGTCTTATCTCTCTCGGCGTTACAGTGGATCTGGGACCGAGGATAATTTATTTCGCCCGCATCGGCAAGGAAAATGTCCTGTTTGAGGATGTCGACCGCCGCTTTACCGAGCCTGCAGGAGAATACGGCAGCTGGGTGGCTTACGGCGGTCACAGGATATGGATAGCTCCCGAGGTAAATCCCGAGACATATTATCCCGATAATGCCGCAGTGAGCTGCAGTATAGAGGGTAATAGGCTTATCCTGACACCTCCCGCAACACCCTTCGGCAAGGAATTTACGCTCATTATTGAGATGGACGATGCTGCTCCTGTGGTAAAGCTCACTCACAAGATAAAAAATGTTTCCGAGTCAGATGCTGAGTTTGCTCCCTGGTCGGTGACAAGTCTTTCCGACGGCGGAGTTTGCATGATACCCGTAAATACCGCTAAGAGAGGATATCTCCCCAACAGAGTTATCAGCCTGTGGGATTATTCGGATATCTATGACAGCAGGTTCAGAATGAGCAATTCCATGGTGCGCATAAGGCAGGATTCCTTTATTCGCAAGGCATTCAAGGCGGGCTTTAATCTTGAGGACGGCTTTGCGGTGTATGCGGTTAAGGAGCAGATATTCGCAAAATGTATTCCCGAATACAAGGACGTCTGCTATCCCGATTTTTCCTGCAACTTTGAGGTCTACACCAATAATCTTTTCCTTGAATGTGAGCTTCTGGGCGAAAAACGGAAATATGCAAGCGGCGAGGAAGCTGTGCTTTGTGAAAAGTGGTGTCTTCTTGACAACAGCAATAATGCTGAGCCTTCCGATATGATGGACGATATCGGAAACCGCATTAAGGAACTTATAAAATAAAATTTTTCCCGAAAGGAATCAGAAAAAATGAAAAAATATCTTGACAAATCCCTTTCTGCCCTTGAAAGAGCGGAAGCTCTGGTCGATGAAATGACCGTTGAGGAGCAGGCAGGTCAGCTGAGATACGATGCTCCATCCGTTCCGAGACTGGGCATTCCTGCATATAACTGGTGGAATGAGGGTCTCCACGGTCTAGCACGTTCGGGCGTTGCAACAATGTTCCCTCAGGCTATCGGTATGGCTGCTATGTTTGACACCGACCTTGTGGAAAAGGCGGGAGACATCACCTCCACCGAAGCAAGGGCAAAATACAACGCTTACACAAAATACGATGACAGGGACATTTACAAGGGACTTACTCTCTGGGCTCCCAACATCAACATTTTCAGAGACCCGAGATGGGGCAGAGGTCATGAGACCTATGGCGAGGATCCTTTCCTTACAGCCGAAAACGGCAAGGCATATGTAAAAGGTCTGCAGGGTGACGGAGAGGTCATGAAAACAGCTGCCTGCGCAAAGCATTTTGCCGTTCACAGCGGTCCTGAGTCCATAAGGCACGAATTTAACGCCGAGGCTACTCAGAAGGACATGGAGGAAACCTATCTTCCCGCATTTGAAGCTCTTGTTAAGGATGCAAAGGTCGAAAGCGTAATGGGCGCATACAACAGGGTAAACGGAGAAGGCTCCTGCGCAAGCAAGTTTCTTATGGGCAAGCTGAGTGAATGGGGCTTTGACGGATATTTCGTTTCCGACTGCTGGGCTATCAGGGATTTCCACGAGCATCACGGTCTTACGAAAAATGCGGTGGAGTCGGCTGCACTTGCTCTTACAGCAGGCTGCGATGTGAACTGCGGCTGTACTTATGTTAATGTGCTTGCGGCTTTAGACGAGGGCCTTGTTACTAAGGAGGACATCAGAAAAGCCTGCGTTCATCTTATGAGGACACGCATAAGACTTGGTATGTTCGACGATAAGACCGAGTTTGATGATATTCCTTATAATATTGTCTCCTGTGTCGAGCATAAAAAGGTTTCACTTGAATGCGCGGAAAAGTCAATGGTTCTTCTCAAAAACAACGGCATTCTTCCCCTTGATAAAAACAAGGTCAATACCATTGCGGTTATCGGTCCCAACAGCAACAGCAGAATTGCTCTTGAAGGCAATTACAACGGTACTGCCGACAGATATATCACCCTCCTGGAGGGCATTCAGAACAGGTTTGAAGGCAGGGTCATCTATGCCGAGGGCTGTCATCTTTACAAGCAGAAGGTATCGGTTCTTGCAATGCCCGGTGACAGATATGCGGAGGCTATGGCTGCGGCTGAAAATGCTGATGTTGTTATTCTCTGCGTGGGTCTTGACTCCACTATCGAGGGCGAGGAAGGCGACACAGGAAACGAATTTTCCTCGGGTGACAAGAATGATATCCGTCTCCCCGAAAGCCAGCGCATTCTCGTTGACAAGATCATGAAAACAGGCAAGCCTGTGGTTATGGTATGCGCTGCGGGAAGT
>NZ_JBNMJV010000048.1:0-17717 GCF_050874005.1 Huintestinicola sp. | reverse complement strand
TTTCGAGGGGAGGCGAACACGACCGCCTCCCCTTGTAGAGCGGTTGAGATAACTTACCCTCAAAAACGTTCCGGTGGAACGTTTTTGACGAAGCAATTTCTGCATTGGTTTGTGCATATTATATAATTGTCGTTTCTTTTTTGACAGACTGCGAGGGCAGGGGAGACCCTGTCCTCTTTTTTTGCAAAACTGCCTTGACAACAGGGAAAAGAAATAGTATAATTAAACTCAGATAAGTGTGAAAAGAGGACGCTATGGCTGTATATTGGATCATACTCCTGCTGTCTGCGGGACTGGGTATCCCCCTGTGCGGACTTTGCGAAAAAAAAGAGAGCAGGACAGTCCTGCTGTATTGTATTCTGGCGGGAGCGGCGCTTACTCTTATATCCGCTCTGCGCTTCGGCGTGGGCTACGATTACAACCTTTACGCAGGCTGGTACTACGATCTGAATTTCGTGGATCTTGACAGGCTTCGGGGAGGCAGGCAGGAAATAGGACTGTTCTATCCCTTAAAGCTCCTGAACATTTTCACCTCCGATTATGCGGCGGCGTTCCCCCTTATATCACTTCTGATATATCCGCCCCTTATGACCTATATATACCGTAATTCGGACAATCCCTGGATAAGCGTTGCGGCTTTTCTGGGAATGGGGCTGTTTTTTAACTCGATGAATTTTATGCGTCAGTTCATAGCGGCGGTCATTTGCGCCTTTGCCTTTGGATACGCCGTAAAGGGCTGCCGTGTGAGATATCTGCTGCTGATACTGTTTGCGGCGGCGTTTCACCGTTCTGCGCTGTTCCTGCTTCCCTGCCTTATATTCGCTTATATAGGCTGGAATATGGTTACTCTTGCAGTAACGGCGGTGCTTTCGGCAGGGGCATATGTCTTTTCCGAACAGGTACTGCGGTTTGTTACGAGATTTGTCTATTCGGGCTATAATATAGACAGCAGCAGAGATATGGTAAACGGGCTGCCGATCGCATACACCTTGATGTATGGCGTGCTTTTTGCGGCGGCGTTTGCCCTCAGAGACCGTATGAACGGCGAAAAGCGCAGTATCAATATGATAATATGGTGCTGCTTTGCCGCATTTTTCTTCGAGCTTATCGGCTCAAGATATGCCATTGTCTCAAGGCTTGCCCTGTTGTTTTTTATCCCCGGGGTGTGTCTCGGAGCGCCGAAGATCATCATTGCTCTTTCAGACATTGCCCAAAAGAAGAAAAAAGGCGCAGGAACTGCGGTGCTGATTGCGGCTGTGCTTATCCTTTCGGGTAATTATGCCCTGCTCATAAACCGGAATTATAACGGTGTTGTGCCGTACAAAACCATATTTGAAAGGACGGAAGTCAAGTGAAGCTGTCCTTTTATCCCTCCTCTGTCACCGAGGACATTGCACTTTGCCTGTGCGTTTCCTATGTATCCGCCTGTGCAGGCAGGGACGATCTTATACCCGATGAAGCGGCAGGCTTTCTGAGAGGCGGAGCGGCGGTGCTTACCCTTGTCTGCTGGTTTGCGGCGTCGTTTATAAACGGGCTGAGAATGAGGAAAAAATTTGCTCTCGGAATGTGCCTGTGGCTGGGCGTACCCACTGCGATACAGCTTCTCATATCGGAGGTAAGAGCGTTTAAATTCAGCGACATCGGGCTTGCGGCGGATAAGCTCTGTCAGATAATTTCAAGGCTTCCCTTTGCCGAGCTTGAACGGGCTATGGGAATAAACGGGAATATATTCTCCGCAATGACGGCGCTGTTTGGGCTTATGCTGTTCGGAGCGGGATATTTATATACAAAAAAGATGATACAAGGCTGTGAAAGGAACGATATATTATGAAAAAAAGCTTTTCTGTTATTGCTGCGGCTGTTATCGCCGCTTCTATGGCTGTATCCGTAAGCGCTGCGGATTACTCAACTAACCCCGGCTATACTCTGCCCCCTGCGGTGCCCTCCGCTCCTTCGGCGGAGAACAGTACTGCTCCTTCTGCAGGTTCATCTCTTGCAAATCCTCTTGAGATAATTGGCAAAAATGACATCAGATCAGCCATCGCAAAAAATGAACCTGTTTATGCTTCCTATGAGACCGCTCAGTTAAAGGCAAACGCTTTGGCAATGCTGACAGGCAGGGACGGCGGGATCCTTACCGTTGTTACAAAGCGTTACACCGCTGTTATCGACGGCGACAGCGTTACCGATGCAAAGGATATAAGCCTTGCCATAAAAATGACCAAGTCCGAGTCTCAGGGCGCAATGATACTCAGGACCGAGCAGCAGGGCTCCTTCGGCTGCACCGTTGATATCCACATCTCCTCAAAATACTACACTCAGTGCGGTATAGATCTGAAAACGGCTCACGTGTACTATGTGGACGAGAATAAAAACGTAAACGATATGGGTGCTCTTGTATTTGACAATGACGGCAATATCGTGGTTTCTATGACCTGCGGCGGCAAGTATATCATTATGTAACATTTTCGCAAAACTGCGGATATCCCCCGGGGTATCCGCTTTTTGTATTTTAGGTCAACTTTCCCTGCTTTTTTGTCAGCTATAACGATTGACAAAAAATGCGGCTTGGTGTATAATTATAAGGTGTGTTATTATATTGCCGAGGCGGAAAGGGGAGAGGATATTGATGGCGGATACGCTTGGAAAGGAACAGAACGGTTCTGCGGCCGAATGCTGTTCCCCCGCAGAAACAAAAAGAGCCTACGAGTTCTTTAAACGAGCTGCGGATATCCTTCTGTCCTTTATCGCTTCTCTTATAATTCTCATTCCCTGTGCAGTCATTGCTCTGCTTATTTTCACAGAGGACGGCGGCCCTGTTATTTACGCACACAGCCGTGTGGGACGAGGTGGGAAGCCTATCAAGGTCTACAAATTCCGCAGTATGAAAAGTGACGCCGACGATATGGGAAAATATCTCACTCCCGAACAGCAGCAGGAGTTCAAAAAAGAATATAAGCTGAAAAACGACCCCCGTGTCACAAAAATAGGCAGGATACTTCGCAGGACAAGCCTTGACGAGCTGCCGCAGATATTTATGAATGTTCTTATCCTGGGAAATATGTCTGTGGTGGGGCCCCGCCCCGTGGTGACGGATGAGACATTGCTCTACGGAGAGGCAAGAGAGGCTCTTCTTTCCGTAAAGCCGGGGCTTACAGGATATTGGGCGGCATATGCGGATAAAAATACAAGCTATGAAAACGGCTCCCGTCAGAAGATGGAGCTTTATTATGTAACTCACAGGTCGGCTGCTCTGGATATAAGGATAATATTCCGTACCGTTATAACCGTTATCGACAGGATACGCTCAAAATGATCGGCTGAGGAGTACTGCATATGAAAACGGAACTGCATATCCATACCGCATATTCCTGCGACAGCATTTTGAGCATAAGGCTGCTTGCTCTGATGTGCAGACTCAGATCCATCGACTGCATAGCCGTCTGCGATCATAATACCATCTCGGGAGCATTAAAAGCAAAGCAGTATTTTAAGAAATATCATATCAGCGTTATCATAGGAGAAGAAATATTTACAGCCGACGGGGAGATAATAGGGCTGTTTTTAAACAGTGAGATACCCGCAGGTCTCTCTTCCGGAGAAACAGCGGAAAGAATAAAGGCTCAGGGCGGCATTGTGTATATTCCCCATCCCTATGACGAAAAAAGATATAAAACAGTTCTTAAAACAGATAAAATAAAAGAACTTGCTTCGGATATTGATCTTATTGAAATACACAACGGAAGGAATATGGAAAACAGTTTTTCGGAAAAGCAAAAAGAAACAGCAGACAAATTTACCGACCCTGCTCATACCGCTCGTGTCGCAGGCAGCGACGCTCACGCCTGGTTTGAAATAGGGAGAAACTTTATGTCCTCCGAAAGCTATGATACAAATTCCCCCCGGGCATTTAAAGAAGCTATGCTTTCTGCTGTCAGAATAACCGTTCCCTGCCTGCCGCTTTCGCATTTCCATACAAAAATGGTGAGGCTTCTCAAGCTGCTTCTGAAAGGAAATTTCAATGAACTTTATAGAATTATCCGCAGAAAATGCGTCAAGGGAAACAAAAAAGTTAGCTGACATCATCAGACAGCAGTATACCCCCGACGCAGTCGTTTTTGTTGCCAAAGGCGCATACCGTATAGGACTTGAGTTAGGCGAGATTTTTGATGTCCCCGTTCTTGAGATATTTGCCGAAAGGAAACACAGCGCTCTGAAACGGTTTGCTGCACCCCTGCTGCAGATATTGCCCCGAAAGCTTAAATTCATAATGAGAAATATGGAGATAAAAAAGGGTACACACAAAAATGAGCCTGACAGAAATGTGTTCTGGGGAAAAATACCCGAGGAAGCACGGGATATCAGCTTTAAGAATATCCTGCTTGTTGATGATTCCTGCGATACAGGCAATACTTTTATACAATGTATCGTAGAAATAAGGAAACAATTTCCCGAAGCCGAAATAAAAACAGCGGCAATAAATGTTTTTTCCGTTTCACAGTGGATCTTCAATACAGATTTTTATATCTATACTGACCATATCATTTCCGGACCCTGGTCGAATGATTCTCCCGAACACAAAGCTTTTATCTGCGGATACAACGAGAAATTCGGCAAATGATACGGCTGCTTAACTCAGAATGAAAGCGAGCTTCAGAACGTAATGAATGAAAATTCTTCCATAGATTTTGTTATGATCTGGGTGGACGGCTCAGACCCCGAATGGCTTGCCCAAAAGGCGGAATATGCTCCTCCCGTTAATACCGATTCCCGTCCCGAGCGATACCGTGACTGGGGACTTCTTCCATACTGGTTCAGAGGGGTGGAGAAGTTTGCACCGTGGGTAAATAAGATACATTTTGTGACCTGGGGGCATATCCCCAAGTGGCTCAATACCTCTCACCCGAAGCTCAATATTGTCCGTCACGAGGATTATATCCCCGAAAAGTATCTGCCCACTTTCAGCGCCAATCCCATAGAGCTTAATCTCCACAGGATAAAGGGGCTTTCGGAGAATTTTGTCTTTTTTAACGATGATATGTTTATAACCGCACCTGTTTCAAAGGAGGATTTCTTTAAAAACGGTCTGCCCTGCGACAGCGCCGTTCTGAATGTTCATTGTTATGCCCCGAGCCTGCCCATTCAGATGATAGCGATAAACGATACAGGTCTTATAAACGAGCATTTTGATATAAAAGAGACTATAAAAGCCGCCCCTATGAAATGGCTTTGTCCTTCATACGGAAAGCTGCTTATGAGGACCTTACCCCTTATGTTCTGTCCAAGATTTCCGGGATTTTATCAGCCCCATCTGCCGTCCTCACTTAAAAAGTCCACCATTGAGGCGGTCTGGAATGCCGAACCTGAAGCTCTTGACAGGACCTGTATGAATAAATTCCGCTCGGCTTATGATGTCAATCAATGGCTTTTCCGAGAATGGCAGCTGGCAGGGAACCGTTTTGCTCCCAGAAGCATCGGGGTCGGAAGAGCTTTTTATCCCGACAGAGACGGCAAGGGCGAATTTGCACGTGCGGCGGAATATATTTCAAAACGCAGAAAAAAGCTTATCTGCATAAATGACTGCAAGCTTACAGATAATGAGTTTTCAGAATATTCACAGCTTCTTGCAGACGGATTTGAAAAGTCGCTGCCCGAAAAATCGACCTTTGAGCTGTAAGTGAAAGGAAAAGCTTATGCCTCTTGTTTCAGTAATAATCCCGGTTTATAATGTTGAAAAATATCTCACCGCTTCGGCAGAAAGCGTTATGGCTCAGACGGTGACTGATATTGAAATTATTCTGGTGAACGACGGCTCCGCCGACAGGAGCGGTGAGATATGCAGGAAGCTTGCGGAAAAAGACAGCAGAATAAGAGTGATAGATAAGGCAAACGGCGGAGTTTCTTCGGCAAGAAATGCAGGGCTTGAAAGCTCCCTTGGGGAATGGATCTATTTTATGGATCCCGACGACCTTATTGAGCCTGATACCCTTGAGTGCGCTTTGAAAAAGGCAGAAGAAACAGGCACGGACGTGTGTCTGTTCGATTATGACAGGATATATGAAAATGTCACAAAGATAAACCGCACTCTTGCCGATAAGGACGAGCTTGTAAATGATACGAACTGTTATCGGGCTATGTACAGCTTTAATTATTTTGGAAGCGTATGTTTTATGATAATTAAAGCAGAGCTGATAAGAGGCAAGGTCTTTTTTGATGACAAAATAAACATAGGCGAGGATCAACTGTTCAAATTTGAGTGCTTTTGCAGGCTAAAAGCTTATTCCTATGTACCGCAGGTCAAATATCATTATATTATGAGAGATGGCTCTGCAATAAACAGCTGCAGAAAAGATTACGCATCAGCTGCGGATCTTATCTATGAAGGAATGATGGCGGTCAAGGAAAAATATGATTTGCCGGAATATGCGGATAAATATATCAATTCGGTGTACCTTAAATTTTTTTATCTGCTTATTATGAATACATTTTCTGCAAAGAATAAAATGGGGCTGTCCCGTAAGCTTGATATTATAGAGAACTTTGTTAATACCGAGAGGTTTAAGGCTGCTGCAAAAAACAACGACCCCTCAGTGAACGGCAAAGCTGTTAGGATACATAAAAATTTCAAAAGAAATTTTTGGATAATAAATTATCTTGTTTATCTGATCTCGGTTTGTAAAAAATCAAGAAACAAGCCTGCGAGACCCAAAAACTGACGGTAAGATCCCGGGCAGATCAAGAACATATACTGTGCATTGGCAGAGGAGTGATATGCATAAGTGAAAATATTTGAAAAGCAATGGGCGCTGACATTGCTGCTGCTGCCTTTCTTTAAGCTGCCGGTATTTGAGCATATAGTCAGCCTGCATATTATAGATACTGCCTTTGATATGGCAAAGATAATTTCATTCGGCGTGATAATAGTATTATATTTTAAATGCAGAAAAATAAGCCCCATTATTATAAGCATAATTTTATATGAGCTGTCGCTTTTCTTTTCAACAGTCATTAACAGCGGAAATTACTGGAAACTGGCTGTTTCCTGCGGAACGGTGGTAAGCTTCTGTATGATAACCGAGCTTGCAGTCAAGAAAAACAGCAAACTGTATTTCAAAACCATCCTTGATATATATATACCGCTTGCAGTTATAAATCTGCTGACAATAGAATTATTCCCCGAGGGGCTTGCACGAGATGAATATTACGGAAACGTACTCTATGTCATCGGTATACGCAACGGACTTCCGCCTGTGCTTATACCGCTTATGATATACGGCTTTGTATACAGCTCTATGAAAGGGAAAAAATTTACGGGAGCAACTCTTTTTTTTACTGCGGTGGTTTCCGTTTCAATACTTATAACCTGGTCGGCAACAGGCGTGGCAGGTCTGTTTATGCTTCTTTTCTTTGCTCTGTTTATTTACAGGAAGAGCATTGCGGGCGTGTTTAACTCTCTTGATCTGTATGCAGTGTATGTGTTGTTATTTCTCGGAATAATTGTTTTCCGGCTTCAGTCGGTATTTGCATTTATTATCGAAGACCTGCTTCATAAAAATATCACGTTTACAGGCAGAACGGATATATGGGATATTGCAATAATGCTTATAAAACGATCCCCCGTTTTCGGATACGGCGTTTATGAAGGACACGGACTTATTTTTACAAGAGGACAGTATTATTATTCTCACAATGCCGTTCTTGAGGTGCTTCTGCAGGGCGGTGTGGTATCTCTGTTCTTTTATGCGGCGATATTCGGAATAGCGGCTGCGTCGCTTTATAAAAACAGGAAATATCCCGTATCTCAGATAATCACTTTCGGCATTTTTACCATTTTCGTAATGATGCTTATGGAGGCATATTCCAATATCTGGATATTTGCATTGCCCGTTGTTGCCTGCTATGTCCCCGAGATAGCAGCGCAGTCGGATAAGGCACCCGAAAATACCGAAAGCGATGTTCCCCTTCGCAGGCGTTATATCCACTACCGCCTGAACCGGCGTTAAAACGGAGAACTGCTATGACACGAACACAAGCTTCTCTGAAAAATCTCATTACCGCCTTTATCGGTCAGGCTTTGGGAATACTCATAAACTTTATAGCAAGGCGTGCGTTTCTCGACTGCCTTGACGAGCAGTATCTGGGCATAAGCGGACTTTTTTCAAATATCCTTACCGTTCTGTCTCTGGCGGAGCTGGGAGTTGGCTCGGCTTTGACCTTTGCCCTCTACAAGCCTCTGGCGGAGAATGATATCCCTCTCATAAAGTCTCTTATGCGCTTTTACAGACGGGCGTATAATGCTATTGGTACGGCGGTGCTTGTCCTGGCGGTGCTTTTTGTTCCGGTGTATCCGTGGTTTATGGACGAGGTGCCCGATATCCCCCACCTTACGGCAATATATCTGCTTTACGCCGCAAATACGGGAGTTTCCTATTTCTTCACCTACAAGCGTTCTCTGATAATATGCGACCAGAAGCGGTATGTGGCAACAGCGTATCACTACAGCTTTTATTTAGCACTGAATATGGCTCAGATAGCCGTGCTTTACGCCACAAGAAATTATCTCCTGTTTACCGCTTCACAGCTTCTGTTTACCGTTTTGGAAAATATTGCCGTTTCAAGGGCGGCTGACAGAATGTACCCCTATCTTAAAGAGAAGGACGTTTTGCCCCTGCCCTCAGAGCTTCTCGGAGATATAAAAAAGAACATCAAAGCAATGCTTATGCACAAGATAGGCGGCATTGTGGTGCTGTCTACGGATAATATCCTTATCTCAAAGCTGGTAGGGATCGTTTCAACGGGAATTTATTCCAATTATTACCTTATCACCAATGCGCTCGAAAAGATCATCGCACAGGTATTTACCTCAATTACCGCAGGCGTGGGGAATCTGAACGCTGCCGACGAGGACAAGTCAAAGCTTATGACCTCATTTTATCGGGTATTCTTTATGAATTTCTGGGTAATAGGCTTTTCCTTTATATGCCTCGTGTGCCTTTTTAATCCATTTATCTGTCTGTGGCTAAAAAAGGACAGCCTTGTTTTCGGAATGGATACGGTGGTATTTATATCGGCGGTATTTTTTCTTACGGGAATGAGAAAAACGGTGCTTACCTACCGTGAGGCGGCGGGGGCATTTTATTATGACCGCTATAAGCCCATTGCAGAATCAATTGTAAATATTGTTGTTTCCGTTCTCCTTGCACGAGTTATGGGCGTTTCGGGAATATTTCTGGGCACGGTCATAAGCACTCTGACGGTCTGCATTTGGGTGGAGCCGTATGTGCTTTTTAAGCACGTTTTCAAGTCAAGTCCCAAAAAATATTTCTGCCGTCTCCTGCTTTACACAGCTGTGACTGTCGCTGTATGCTCATTGACCTATTCTGTCTGCGGTCTGATAAGCATAACGTCCCCCCTGTGGAATTTTATCGTGAGAGCAACAGTCAGTATATTGCTCCCAAATCTCATATTCCTTGCCCTTTTCGGCAGGACGGAGGAATTTAAATTCTTTCTGAAGCTTATACGGGATATTATTTCGGGAAAACTGAGAAAAAGTTCCTGACGGCAGGCGTATCTCTCTGTTATTTTGTCAGAGAGATACACTTTAATGTGTGATTAGTCGTAATATCCTATTTTATTCCAAAAGAGTGCCCCATTTTTTACACAGTAACCGAAATGTTATTTATCCGTCATCAATTTTGTCTTTATACGGTTGAAAAAACGGATATTTAGGTGTATAATAGTAATATTGATATTTAAAAAAAGGAATGTAATGCGTTGGTATTTTCGGATATATTTTTTCTGTTCATATTCCTGCCCCTGTTTCTTATATGCTACTTTGGGGCGTCAAAAACTAAGATAAAAAATATCGTTCTGATAATCTTCTCCCTGTTTTTCTATGCCTGGGGAGAACCTGTGTGGGTGTGCCTGCTGATTTTCAGTTCGGTATTTGACTATTTTAACGGGCGGTTTATCGACAAGCACCAAGGGGAGAAAAAAGCGGTTCTCGGCGTTGTTGTCTCCTGTGTGGTAAATCTTTCCATTTTAGGCGTGTTCAAGTACAGCGGTATGGTGGTGTCGGGGATAAACGGCTTGCTGGGGCTTTCCCTGCCCGTGCCCGATTTTCATCTGCCCATCGGAATTTCCTTCTACACCTTCCAGTCCATAACCTACGTGGTTGACGTTTACAGGCAGAAAGCAAAGGCACAGAAGAATTATTTCGGATATCTGCTGTATCTGTCAATGTTCTTCCAGCTTGTGGCAGGTCCTATCGTAAGATACAGCTCTGTTGCACGGGAAATTGAGAACAGAGACATCAAGATAAGCGAGTTTCATCATGGCATTAACCGCCTCATTTTTGGTCTGGGCAAAAAGGTGCTTATCGCAAACTCTATGGGTATGCTTGCCACCGAGCTTCTCACCTTTGACAAGGCACCCTCCTCCGTTCTTGCGGCGTGGGCAGGCGTTATAATGTATTCGCTCCAGATATACTACGATTTTTCGGGCTATTCGGATATGGCGATAGGTCTCGGAATGATGTGCGGCTTCCATTTCCCCGAGAACTTCGAGCACCCCTATGTTTCCTCCTCCGTCACCGAGTTCTGGCGCAGGTGGCACATTTCTCTCGGAACATTTTTCCGTGACTATGTTTATATCCCCCTTGGCGGAAACAGAAAGCACCAGCTTTTAAACATCGCCATTGTATGGTTCTGCACGGGACTGTGGCACGGCGCAAGCTGGAATTTCATCATCTGGGGACTTTATTTCGGCGTTCTTCTGGTTATCGAGAAAACCTTCTTACTCAAAGTCCTTGACAAGCTGCCTAAATTCTTCGGACATCTTTATCTTATCATTGCAGTCATATTCGGCTGGGCAATTTTCTATTTTACCGATGTATCGCAGCTTTCCTCCTGCCTCGGGGCAATGTTCGGAGCAAACGGTCTTGCTCTTACGGATATCCTTACGGTTTCAAAGCTCAAGGGCAGCCTGTGGCTCATAATTATTGCGGTTATCCTCTGTATGCCCGTTTACAGCTATGTTTCTAAGGTGGGGGAGCGGCTTGCTATTCAGTCAAAGGCAAAATTTATTTTTGTCAGCGTTGTTAAGGTCGCTGTTCTCGGACTTATTATGTTCCTGTCGGTGATCTCACTTGTGGGTGATACCTATAATCCCTTTTTGTATTTCAGATTCTGACAATCTCTGTATTGTTCTTTATAATTTCTGATTTATTCGATATTATTTAAAATTATCAAAGTAATATTGATTTTAAAGAATAAAGAAAAAATAATAAAGAATAAATTATAAAGAGATATGGGACAGTTATTTATTTTGGAAAATACAACTATGAAAGGAAGATATCATTGACTCTGCTTATAGTTGACGCTCAGAGGGCGATAACAAACGAGACATTATACCGCTTTGAGGAGTTTGTATCAAATGTAAAGCTGCTTATTGACACTGCCCGCAAATGCAAATTAGAGGTCATCTATATCCGTCACGACGACGGAGCGGGAGAACCTCTTTCAAAGGGAAATGAGGGCTTTGAGATATATGACGGGTTCAGACCCGCCGAAGGCGAAAAAATATTCGACAAGACCGTTAACAGCCCCTTCAGAGATACCGGACTGACGGAATATCTTAAAGGAAAAAATGAGACCGAGCTTATCATTGCAGGGCTCCAGACGGATTACTGCATTGACGCCGCCGTAAAATGCGGCTTTGAACACGGCTTTCATATCATTGTTCCCGAATATTCAAATTCCACCTTCGACAATGAATTTATGACCGCCGAGGAAAGCTATAAATATTATAACAGGTTTATGTGGAGCGGAAGATATGCCGATTGTATATCTATGGAAGAAATGCTTTGTATTATGGATATGAAAAAAGCAAGCTTTTCCGTATAGTGACAGAGGAGAACGTAAGATGAAAAAAGCATTATTGGTAATAGATATGCAAAATGTATGTGTCGGCGAAAAACACGCAGCATACTTTAAATACGATAACGGTCTGATAAATAAAGTTAACGATGTTATTGACGCAAACCAAAACAATACGGTGGTTTACATCAGGAACATAATGAAGAAAAATCTTCTGAATAAGCTGGCACCCTTTCAGGCGTATGAGGGAACAGAAGAAGCCGAGCTTGTCGGTGGGCTTCATATTGTGTCCGATAACATATTTACTAAATATGAGGGCAATGCATTTTCTAACCCCGAACTTAACGCTTTTCTGAAAGAAAATCAGATAGAATGTGTGGAAGTTATAGGAGTAGACGGGGGAGGCTGTGTTGCGCTGACTGCTTTGGGAGCTGTTAAAGAAGGATATAAAGTGACAGTTAATGAAACAGCCATCGGAACGATGTTTGATAAAAACAGGGATAAATATTTTAAAAAATTAAAAGAAGCAGGAGCAGGATTTGTTTGATAAGCCCCTATTTATTAGGATAACAATGAAAGGCAATACAATGGAAGAAAAGAAAAAAGCGCCCCAAAAGGTCAAAAAAACATACAAGCCTCAGCCCGTTTCAAGAAAGAAACGGCTTACCGAGGCGGAAAAGGTATATAAGTCCCGTCACGCCGTGTTTGAAAGAGTGAGCATAGTTCTTTTTCTTGCGGTGCTGTTTTTTACGGGGCTTTGCCTTGTGTTCCTGAAACGCCCCGATTTTTCCGAGTCGGAGAAGCGTGAGCTGGAAAAAAAGCCCGAGCTTACCATACAAAGCTATCTTGACGGCAGCTTTGCGTCTCAGTTCACTGCTTATTTTTCCGATACGGTTCCTTTTCGTGAGGAGATCGTGGAATTAAACGCTAAGTATGATAGCATTAAGGGCATAAGCGCACCCAAATTCTACGGCAATGTAAATGTTGTAGCCGATGATGACGGAAATCTTATCGGCGAGGAAACAACGGCTGCCGTTACCGAAACACAGCCTGCCGTTTCCGAGACATTACCCGGTGAGACAGCTTCCGAGGGCGATGTGACACCTGCCGTTTCCGAGACAACTGCTCCCGAGACCACCGTTTCCGAGACCGAGACGGAGGAAGAGGAGGAAGTGGAGAATATTGCCGATTTTGCAAACAACGGCATTGTTGTGGACAGCGTTAAAATGTACGGTGATAATGCGGGCGTTATGCTCTTCGGCGGCAACAAGAAGATGGGCACACGCTATGCCGAGCTTATAAGCCGCTACAAGGAGGCTATGGGGCCCGATGTGAATGTGTATAACATTGTTGTCCCCACATCTGTTGAGTTTTATCTTCCCAAGAAATTCCAGAAGTACAGCTCTTCCGAAAAGGACGCCATCGAGCATATCTACAACAGTTACACCGCCGATGTTATCCCCGTTGACGCTTATTCGGAAATCGCTGCTCACACCGATGAATATATCTATCTGAGGACCGACCACCACTGGTCTCACAGAGGTGCATACTATGCCTATGCCGCACTTGTGAAGGCAATGGGCGAGACTCCCAAGGACATTGACAAGGATTACGAGGTGCGGGAAATCGACGGATATGTAGGCTCTCTCTACGGCTACACCAACGACCCCATTCTGAAAAACAGCCCCGAGCTGTTCACCTACTACAAGCCCAAGTCCAACTACAAGACCTATTACTATGATTACGACACCTTAAAGCCCAAGGGAGAGGGTACGCTGTTTTACGACAACGTAAGCCCCGGCTATGCATACGGCGTGTTTATCGGTTCCGACGCTATCCACACTCAGATAGTCACCGAGAACAACACGGGCAGAAAGGTATGCGTATTCAAGGAGTCCTACGGAAACGCTTTTGTTCCCTATCTTGTGGACAGCTTTGACGAGATATATGTTATTGATATCCGCTATTTCGGCAGAAATGCTGTTGAGTATATGAAGGAGAAGGGCATCACAGACGTTATATTCATAAACAACGCTTTTGCCGCAAACACAAGCTCTCTTATTGACGGCATTGAGAAGCTGTACACCAATCCCTACGGCACTCTTGACGATGAAAAGATAGCCGCTGTTCAGCCCTATTATGCCACATCGGAGACAACAGTTCCCGTAACTGCCGCAGCTGAGGCGGATAATGCTCCTGCAGAACCTGCTTCTCCTTCGGAGACAGCGGCTCCCGTTCAGAGCGGCGAAACGCCCGTTAATTCGGACAATACGGACGGAAACGGGGTGAGCGGCTGATGTACGCTGACTGCCACATTCACACAAGCTTCTCGGGAGACAGCGATACTCCCCCCGGGGAGCAGATAGAAAAGGCAATTTCTCTCGGAATGAAGCGGATATGCATTACCGACCATCACGACTATGACGTGGTTTCGGACATTGATTTTAACCTTGATTTTCCGAAATATTTTGAGGAGATGTCAAGGCTGAGAGAAGAGTACAAGGACAGGCTTGATATATGCATAGGCGTGGAAATGGGCTTACAGAACCGTATTTCGGGATATCTGGAAGAACTGTCCCAAAGCTGTCCTTTTGATTACATCATCGGCTCGGTGCATTTCGTGGACGGGCTTGACCCCTATTATGACGAGTATTTCGACACCCACCGTGAAAACGCATATGAGCGCTTTTTTGAAGTCACTCTGAAAAGGATAAAGAAAATAAGCTGCTTTGACTCTCTGGGACACCTTGACTACATTGTCAGATACGGCAAGAAACGGGGACTGAACTACTCCTACCGGGAATTTGCGGAGTTTATTGACCCTATTCTGAAGGTGCTTATCGAAAAGGGCAAGGCTCTTGAGTGCAACACAGGCGCACTTGCGAGAGGTATGACCGAGACTAACCCCTGCAAAGATGTATTTCTCAGATACAGAGAGCTTGGAGGCGAGCTTGTTACTCTCGGTTCGGACGCTCATTCTCCTGAAAGTATGGGTATATGCTTTGACAGGGCGGGGGAAATGCTCAGAGACTGCGGATTTAAGTATTATGCGGTTTATCGGGGAAGAAGGGCGGAGCTTTTAAGGCTGTAAGAATAAAAAATCCCGCTTGACAAAAGCAGGGCGATATGCTATAATATAAAAAAGAAGCAGCCGTATAGACGGTGTGCCTCCGAGGAACGATTTATGTCTCTAACGTGATGTTAGAAACCGACCGCTCAAGGTAGGAACTTGGGCGGTCAGTCTTTTAATACAAATCGACATTAGAAATTGTACTTGAAGCCTTGCAAAAGCTTGCATATACGGCTTTTGCAAGAGCTGAAAGTCAACAATTTCAATGTCGATTTGTATATTGCGTCTGTAATTCAGAATATCTATAATAAGGCGTATCACCTCAACGACAAGCGTTGATAACGCACATATTTCAAGTATCGTCATACTTCTGCACCTCCCTCCCATTGGATTTTGCGAGGGGAAAAGAGGAGACATCACCGCCTACCGTTTTATAAGAAAGCTTTTGGCTTTCTTACGTGGCTGCTTCAATTTGGTACGATATGTACCGATTTTATTATACATTTTCCTACATATTTTGTCAATTACAATTCGGTTACAGTTTACGATCTGCCGTTCGGAGATATCCGGGCGGCTTTTTTTATCTTGACACCCAAAAGGTATTATGGTAAAATTAAATAAAAGAACTGTGAACAGAAATCGTGAGGTGAGCTATTATGACGGATATGAAGGACTGTCCCCCATATCTGCGTGAATATATTTTCTATCTCAGGGTCATAAAAAACCGCTCGGAAAAGACCATTGAGTCCTATTACATCGACCTGCGGCTTTTTCTGCGGTACATCAAGGAAAATATGATGAACGCAAAGGGTGATGAGCTTGATGTTATTGCCGATGTGCCATTTTCAAAGGTGGCGGACATTACCCTGGCGGACGTTTACGAATATCTGAACTACTCCGCCGAGGAACGGGGCAACAACGACAAGACCCGTGCAAGAAAAATTTCCGCCATCAAGGGATTTTACAAGGCTTTGTGCAATAATAAGCTTACAAGCTTTCATCTTGAGACAAATCCCGTTGAGGCACTTGATGTTCCCAGCCCCAAAAAGGCGCAGCCAAAATACCTTGGTCTGGACGAGAGCAGAAAGCTCCTTGAAAATATAAGCCCCGCCGAGGATCATTACGAGCGGGATTTCTGCATTCTTATGCTTTTTTTAAACTGCGGAATGAGACTTTCCGAGCTTGTGGGGATAAACATTCAGGACATCGACCTTGACGACCGCACCCTGAGACTTCTTGGCAAGGGCAACAAGGAGCGCATTATCCACATAAACAACGGCTGTGAGGAAGCAATAAGGCAGTATCTTGCTGTCCGTCCCGAGGCTCCCACCGAAGCGCTTTTCCTCTCAAAGCGGAAAACACGCATAAGCAACAGGCGTGTGGAGCAGATAGTTACGGAAGCTCTTGAGCGGATAGGCATGGGGGGCAGAGGACTTTCCACCCACAAGCTGAGACACACTGCCGCCACACTTATGTATCAGTACGGAAATGTTGACCCTATGGTGTTAAAGGAGATCCTCGGTCACGCCAGCGTTTCCACCACCGAGATATACACTCATCTCACCAACGAGAACGTGAGAACGGCTCTTGAGTCCAATCCTCTTTCGGACGAGGGCTTCAAGATGAAACGGAACAAATAACAACCTATGAAAGGAGATCGCTTATGAACTTTATCAAATCCGAACACTCATTTATAAGCTCCAACAAGGCAGACAGGATAGCATACTATATTTATACCCCCAAGGAGGGAAAGGCAAAGGCGCTGGTGCAGATATGCCACGGTATGTGCGAATACGTACAGCGCTACGAGCATTTTATCGACCACCTCTGCAAAAACGGCTATGCGGTCATTGCCCACGATCAGCTTGGTCACGGAAATTCTGCGGCTGATGAGTATGACCTGGGCTATTTTGCTCTTGACAACGGCTGGATATGCCTTATCAAGGATATGCGCCACGTTATGCTTATCGGCAGGCAGATGTTCGGCAATATCCCTCATTTTATTATCGGTCATTCTATGGGTTCACTTGTTACACGCTGTCTGCTGGCAAAATACAGCTCGGACGTTGACGGTGCGGTACTTCTCGGAACGGTGGGAAACCACCCTGCGGTACACGCAGGAATTATCCTTGCTGACAGGGAAATTATGCTCCACGGTGTAAAGAGCCGTTCAAGAAAAATAAACAGGCTGCTTTTCGGAATGTCAAACGCCCGTATTGCGGACAGGCGGACGGAATTTGACTGGGTATCACGTGACGAGCAGGTGGTTGCGGATTACTGCGGCGACAAAAAGTGCAATTTCATTTTCACCGCTTCTGCATTCCGTGACCTGTTTATGCTCCTTTTGTACTGTACCTCAAGGTCGTGGTACGGCAAGGTGAGAAAGGACCTGCCTATGCTTGTTATGAGCGGCACGGAGGACCCCATAGGCTCATACGGAAAGGGTGTTATGCAGTTTTACAGGCGGCTTGATTCTCACGGCTTCACCGATGTGCGTCTCAAGCTCTGGGACGGCTGCCGCCACGAGCTTTTAAATGAGACAAACAGGCTTGAGGTCTATGAGGATATTATAAAGTGGCTTAATGAACAAGCAGGCTGAGCCTGCAGCCACTCGTTCTATAGTTTGTTTTGGCGGCAAACTATCGGCTCGGTAACGATACAAATAAGCTGATTTGATAAATCGAAATTTGACGGTATTGTTTATTTGAGTTATTTATATGTTTATTTTACTTAACCTTGTTAGCGAGTAGGCAAAGGGACAACCTAAGGGG
>NZ_JBNMJV010000047.1:0-18011 GCF_050874005.1 Huintestinicola sp. | reverse complement strand
TTTCTCCAGCGGATCGCCTAATTCTGTTAATTTCTTGTATCGGTTCTCCTCATCAAAGAACCCTATCTGTCTTATTTTCATATCTCTATTTTACCACTTTTTTTCTTTTTTGTACAGGGGTTTTTAGATGTTACCTTATGATATTATATCACATTCCGATTAACATTTCAAGCGGTTTCTGTTAAAATGCAGAAAATCGCCCTGCTTCAGAAAACGAAGCAGGGCGGGGGACATATCTGTCAGATATTTTCGGCAATAACATCGCCCATACCGGAGCAGGAAACAAGCTTCATACCGTCGGACATAATATCGCCTGTGCGGTAGCCGTCCTTCAGCACCTTTGCAACAGCCGCCTCAACAGCGTCAGCCTCCTTGTCCATATCAAAGGAGTAGCGGAGAAGCATTGCTGCTGAAAGAATTGTGGCAATGGGGTTAGCCTTGTTCTGACCTGCAATATCGGGGGCAGAACCGCCGCTGGGCTCGTAAAGACCGAACTTTGTGTCATTAAGACTTGCGGAAGCCAGCATTCCGATAGAGCCTGTTATCATAGAAGCCTCGTCGGAAAGGATATCGCCGAACATATTCTCGGTGAGGACCACATCAAACTGAGCAGGGTCCTTAACAAGCTGCATAGCGCAGTTGTCAACCAGCATATGCTCATAGGAAACCTCGGGATAATCCTTTGCAACCTCTTCAACTATCTTTCTCCACAGCCTCGAGGAGTCAAGAACATTGGCCTTGTCAACGCTTGTGACTTTCTTTCTGCGCTTCATAGCGATATCAAAGGCACGTATGGCAATTCTTCTTATCTCGTTTTCATTGTATGTAAGAGTGTCGGTGGCGGTAACAACGCCATCAACCTCCTCGGTCTTTCTTGCGCCGAAGTAAAGACCGCCCGTAAGCTCACGCATTATCATCATATCAAAGCCCCGCTCGGCAATTTCAGCCTTTAAGGGGCAGGCGTCTTTAAGCTCGCCGTAAAGAAGGGCAGGACGGAGATTTGCAAAAAGGTTAAGAGACTTTCTCAGCTTTAAAAGACCCGCCTCGGGACGCTTGTCAGCAGGGAGCTTGTACCAGGGAGATGTGGCTGTGTTTCCGCCGATAGAACCCATAAGCACAGCGTCCGCAGCCTTTGCTCTTTCGATAGTTTCATCGGTGAGAGGCACGCCGTTTGCGTCAATGGAGCAGCCGCCCATAAGAAGCTGGTCGTACTCAAAGCTGTGACCGAATTTGTCAGCCACCTTGTCAAGCACCTTCATAGCTTCTGTAACTACCTCAGGACCGATACCGTCACCCTTTATAACTGCAATTTTCTTGTTCATTCTAATGACATTCCTTTCCTGAGAGTTTTGTGTTTTCCGTAAGGAAATCTTTGTCGGCAGACAAAGAAACAAAACTCGGTTTGAAAATCTCTGATTTTCAAACATTCTCCTTAAATTTCAAATACGGGAGCATAATATAAAATGCTCCCGTTAATATTATCACTTTTTCAGCGAATTCAGCAGACCGCCTGCATTGATAATTTCCTTGATAAACTCGGGGAAAGGCTGAGCCTGATAGCTGTGACCCTTGGTCTTGTTGGTTATAACGCCTGTGTCGAAATCAATTTCCACCTCGTCACCCTTGTCGATATCCTTAGCCGCCTCGTCGCATTCCATAATGGGCAGACCGATGTTTATGGCGTTACGATAGAAAATTCTCGCAAAGGTAGAAGCAATAACGCAGGAAATTCCGCTTGCCTTAATGGCAATAGGGGCGTGTTCTCTTGATGAGCCGCAGCCGAAATTCTGCTCTGCCACCATAATGTCTCCCTCTTTAACGTTCTTCACAAAATCAACGTCGATATCCTCCATACAATGAGCCGCAAGCTCCTTGTGGTCGGCAGTATTCAGATATCTTGCAGGAATGATAACGTCGGTGTCAACGTTATCTCCGTATTTATGTACTTTTCCGCAAACCTTCATTGTAATATCGTTCCTTTCGGTAAATAGTTATCACATAATCTCGGAGGGCTGAGAAATTTTGCCTGTTACAGCAGAAGCCGCCGCAACAGCAGGAGAAGCCAGATAAACCTCCGACTCGGGATGACCCATACGTCCCACAAAGTTTCTGTTAGTGGTAGCAACAGCTCTCTCGCCCTTTGCAAGTATACCCATATGACCGCCCAGGCAAGGACCGCAGGTAGGAGTAGAAACAGCGCAGCCGGCATTTATAAATGTCTCCATATAGCCCCTCTTGCAGCACTCGAGATAAACCTGCTGAGTTGCAGGGATAACAATGCAGCGAACGCCCTTTGCAATGTGTCTGCCCTCAAGAATTTTTGCAGCCATTTCCATATCCTCAAGTCTGCCGTTTGTGCAGGAGCCGATAACTACCTGCTGAATGGGAACATCGCCCCAGTTGTCGGGAGTCCTTGTATTTTCGGGAAGATGAGGGAAGGAAACGGTGGGCTTTATCTCGGAAAGGTCGATGTCGTAAACTGCGTCATAAACAGCGTCCTCGTCAGCCTCGTAAACCTTGTACTCCCTGTCAACTCTGCCCTTCTGATATTCTCTTGTGATATCGTCCACAGCGAAAATGCCGTTCTTAGCGCCTGCCTCGATAGCCATATTAGCCATAGAAAGTCTGTCGTCCATAGAAAGGGAAGCAAGACCCTCGCCGGAAAATTCCATAGACTTGTAAAGAGCGCCGTCAACGCCTATCATACCTATAATATGAAGGATAACGTCCTTGCCCATAACATATTTGTTGAGCTTGCCCTTGAGGTTGAACTTGATAGCCGAAGGCACCTTGAACCAAGCCTCGCCCGTAGCCATACCTGCGCACATATCCGTAGAACCAACGCCTGTGGAGAAAGCACCCAGCGCACCATAAGTACAGGTGTGGCTGTCAGCACCGATAATGCACTCACCGCTGGCTACAATGCCTTTTTCGGGGAGAAGTGCGTGTTCGATGCCCATATCGCCCACATCGTAATAATGCTTTATGTCATACTTGCCTGCAAAGGTTCTGCACTGCAGGGCGTGAGTTGCGGACTTGATGTCCTTGTTAGGTGTGAAATGGTCCATTACCATAGAAATTTTTGTATTGTCAAAGACCTTTGTAAAGCCTGCCTTTTCAAATTCGTTGATAGCAACAGGGGTGGTAACGTCATTGCCCAGCACCATATCCAGCTTGCACTTGATGAGCTGTCCTGCCTCCACCTTGTCAAGACCTGCGTGAGCCGCAAGGATCTTCTGAGTCATAGTCATTCCCATAACCGATTTTACTCCATTCCCGACGGTTGATGAAATTATGTAAAATATCTGCCTTTCAGCAGGTGTAAGGGTGCGCCCGCCGAACGCACCCTCTAAATAAGAATTATCAGCTGTTCATTTTAGCCTTGTATTCTTCCTTCAGTTTTTCAAGACGCTTGCTGTCCTCGGCACGTTTTGCACGAGCCTCTTCCTGCAGCTTTCTTGTCTCGTCGATACCTGTAACAATAGTCTGCCAGGTCTTTTCGAGGGTCTCCACCTTTATGGAGCTGCCGTTTGCCAGCATAGTGGTTATCTTTGTCTGGTCAACGGTGTTCTGAGCATTCTTGAGAAGAAGCTCATTGGTCTTGTCATCAAGAGCCTTCATAGCGTCAGCCTGGATACGCTGTCTCTTGAGCATAACAGCCTGAGCAAGAGCCTGCTTGAATACAGGCATAGTGATGATGAATGCGGAATTTATCTTTCTGATAAGATTGATGTTTGAGAATTCCATAGCCTTGAGCATAGGAACAGTCTGCATAGCAACATTCTCCGCAATTTTCAGATCCATAACTCTCTGCTCCATAATGCCTCTTGTCTGCTCGAGGGTCTGGAGATCCATAGCTGCAGTACCTGCGTCGGGATTGTTCTGAACCTTTACACGGAAATCCTCAATGTACTGGTCAAGCTCCTTGCACGCCTGCTCGCCTGCCATAATGTACTTGAGGAGCTGCTTGTAGTATTCGATGTTAGCGTTGTACATAGTCTCAAGCTTAACATTTGACTGCTGTATCTCACTTTCGTACTGCTTGAGCTGAACATATATCTTATCGACGTCCTCACCCATAGTGTGATACTTAGCAAGTATCTTGTCAAGCTGACGTCTGAGATTTGCAAAGAGTCCCTTTTTCTCCTCGGTAAGCTCCTTGGCGTCAAACTGATCCATAATGTTCTTGAGCGCATTGAGAAGCTCACTTGAGTCGTCAAGCTGAGACATATTCATAGAATTAAGCACCTGGTCGGAAGCCTTGGAAATTTCCTCAGCTACCTCGTTGCCGAATGTGATGATGGAGTTAGGGTCGTTAGCGTTGATGGTGCTTACAAGCTTGTCGATCTCATCGCTTGAAGCCAGCTCCTGCTTGAGCTGATTGCTTGTGTCAACGATGGAATAGGTCTGAGGCTCGGCAATGTTAAGGTTAAGAGTTTTAGAGGTGTCCTCCGCAACTGTAGCCTCCGCCTGGATAACATCTGATTTCTTCTCTTCTGATGGGGTGAACTGTAATGCCATAATTATCTCCCTTTCCTGAATAATTTTTTGAAAAGTCCGTTTTTCTGCTTCTGATATTTCGCCTCATCGGGGGTCTTGAACCGAGGAACCGAAACGTTATATTTAAACTCATTCAGAGTATGAGTCTCGAAAGCGTCGCTTGAAACGTAAGCCTCTATGTCACGGTAGCCCGAGGGTGATAGTATAAGCACGTCAAAGCCCAGATATGAAAGCAGCAGAAGCTGAACACATTCAAGCTTTGAAAAAGGCTCCTCGATAGAGTCAACTACCACAAATTTAGGTATATCCTTGGTGAAATCATATTTCTGCAAACTTCTGAGAACGCTCCTGTCAAGGTTTAAAGCGGCGTGGATAATGTAGCATACCGCTTCTGTCGGGTCGTCAAGCTCCAGCATTCCGTCCTCGGCACAAGCCTGCATCTTCTCAAAAATGAGCTCCTGCAAAGGCTCGGAAAGAAAACCGTACTTGTTAAGCGGAGACTTCATAAGGCTTGCCGTGTCGATCTTAGTTCCCGAAACAAAGCGGGAATATGAAGCCAGCATATTCGCAGCAGGACGCTTATACGCAGGTGCCTTTATGATGTAGGTGGTAAATGGAGTTATCATATCCTCCACCTGCCGCCAGTAGGCTTTAAGGTCACCGTCATCAACGCCGTTTATCTTAGCAAAAATGGTGGGGACCACAACTCTGTCGCCTCTGACCGCAAAGCCCGAGCGGAACTTTGCAGGCTGATCCCAGAGGATAAATATCTCGTCAAGAGTAGTTTTCAGAACCGCCGAGTCCATCTTCTCAAACTGCCTGTCACGGAAAATGGTATCGCCGCCGTAAAGCGCAGTATCAAGCTCTCTTTCCGCACTGTAAGCCACCGTTGCTATCTTAGCCTTAACAAGCTTTGTGGGGAAAGGTGTCACAGCCCTTGAAGCAGGCAGCTGGAGCTTTTGTATCTTATCCGCAAAGGGACACCGCTCAAATCCCGTGAGACAGCTCTTGTCGGGAGAAACGCATATAACGTCAAAGCCGCACCTCTGCGCAAAGCAGAGGAAAAATATATCCTCGGGAACGGGGTTGCCGTAGTACATAATAAGGGGTATCTCGTCTCCCTCGCCCACGCAAATGCCGTTTGCAATAAGGTTCAGCTTGTAAACAAGGTCTACCCCTGCCTCGAACATATCCGTCCTGCTCATTGACAGCATATCGCCCAGAGCCTTCTGAGCAATGAGAGTGCGTGAGGGGTCATTTTTTATCTCTATCATCGAGCAAAGCCCCGAAATAACACTTCCCGTGGCACTTCTGTCAATGCCAGAAAAAGCAAGCCGCTCATTTTCATCGGGAGAACCGATAGGGGAGTCGATAAAAGCAAAAGGCTTGGCAGTCTTTTTTATATCGTCCTTCAGCCCGAAAAGGAAATTGCTGTAGCTGTCCGCATTTTCCTCACAGCCGAAGATAAGGGCAAAATAAACGGGGATCATCTGATCCTTTGTAAAATGTCCGCCTCTGGAAAACAGCCTTGAGGAGTGATTTTCCAGCAGATCCTCTGTCAGACGGTTCATATCGGCGGAAACTGTTTCCACCAAAGTATTCATAAATAATCGCCGCCAATCCTGATAATTTATACTTAAACGTACATATAAATTATACAATATTATGCCTTGCCCTGTCAAGTAAAATTGCCAATTTTTAATTAAAATCTCATCTTTAATTTGTTAGCAAATACGTCCGCAAAATGTTAGCCATTCCGAAAGCTGCACTTACATTATAGCACATCTGTATCAATTTGTCAACACTAAATCGAAACAAATTTGCTGAATGCATAAAATTTTGTATATATGTACAATAACTGCCAATAAGCTTTGTTAAATAAACATATACATTTTCAAAAATCGGGGCTGCAGCAAAGTCGTGAATCAGCCCCGACGCCTTAGAACTTATTTTACAAGACCGCTGTTGTTGATAGCCGAAACGAGAGCCGAAACAGAAGCGTCAATGATGTCAGTCTTAATGCCTGCGCCCCAGAAAACGCCCTTGTCGGTCTCAATGCCCACATATGCTACAGCCTGTGACTGAGAAGTGGTCTCGAGAGCGTGCTCCTGATATGTGATGAGGGAATACTTGATATCGAGACTGTCCTTCACAGCGTTGGAAACAGCGTCAAGTCTGCCGTTGCCCACAGCCTCACGGGTGATTATCTTGCCGTTTTTGTTAACGGTCACGCTGGCGGTAATTCCGTCCTTCTGAACGAAATGCGCCTCGTCGATCTTGAAATCAGTTTCAATGTTAACATATCTGTCCATAAATATCTGCTTTATCTCGGAGGGCATAAGCTCCTTGTGGCTGTGGTCGGAAACGCTCTTTACAGCGTAGCCGAAATGCTCTCTCATCTTGGGAGGCATATCAATTCCGAACATCTGCTCCATTATGTAGCCGATGCCGCCCTTGCCCGACTGAGAATTGATACGGATAACGTCAGCCTCATACTCTCTGCCAACGTCCTTGGGGTCAATGGGCAGATAGGGAACGTTCCAGTGGTCGGGATCCTTTTCTTCACGCCACTTCATACCCTTTGCAATAGCGTCCTGATGAGAGCCCGAGAAAGCTGCAAATACCAGCCTGCCCGCATAAGGACTTCTCTCGTTCACCTTCATACGTGTAACTCTTTCGTATATTTCCACAAGAGATTGCATATCCGAGAAATCCAGCTCGGGGTCAACGCCCTGTGAATACATATTCATAGCGAGAGTAACAATGTCCACATTTCCCGTTCTTTCGCCGTTTCCGAAGCAGGTGCCCTCAACTCTGTCGCCGCCTGCCAGCAGACCCATCTCTGCGTCAGCCACAGCACAGCCACGGTCATTGTGGGGGTGGAGGGAGATAATGACGTTCTCCCTGTCGTGGAGATTGTCGCTCATATACTCGATCTGCGAAGCGTAAACGTGAGGCATGGACAGCTCAACGGTAACGGGGAGGTTGATTATGACCTTGTTGTCGGGAGTGGGCTTCCACACGTCGATAACAGCGTTGCATATCTCGAGAGCGAACTCAGGCTCGGTGCCTGTGAAGCTTTCGGGGGAATACTCGAAAACGAAATTGCCGGGAGTTTTGTCACGATACTCCGCACAGAGCTTTGCGCCCTCAACAGCTAATTTAACGATATCTTCCTTGGACTTCTTGAAGACCTGCTCTCTCTGAGCCACAGAGGTGGAGTTGTACAGATGAACAACAGCATTCTTGCAGCCTGCCAGAGCCTCAAAGGTCTTTGCGATAATGTGCTCTCTTGCCTGAGTGAGCACCTGTATGCGAACATCATCGGGTATCATATTTCTCTCAATTAAAGCACGGCAGAACTCGTACTCGGTCTCGGAAGCGGCAGGGAAGCCTATCTCAATTTCCTTGAAGCCGATCTTGACCAGCTTCTCGAAGAATTCCAGCTTTTCCTCTAAGCTCATAGGGATAATGAGAGCCTGATTTCCGTCTCTCAGGTCAACCGAGCACCACATAGGAGCGTGGTCGATATATTCCTTTTCGGTCCATTTCATTGACTTGACGGGGGGCATAAAATAGCCTCTTGTGTATTTTGACGCATTCATAGTAAAATTCCTCCTGTTGATTACTTGGCAGCCCTAAGAGAGCAAGCCGTAAATTTGATATTAGTGATAAAAAGTCCCGATAGGTCACTTAGCATTCCGACCGCCCCCTTTACAAACGTGAACCTCGTTTAAACCTCCTTCTCGGCAAATTTTCTATGACTTTATTCATCTGCGTCGTTACCAAACCTTGTAATACATCAAGTATTACTGCGGTTTGGTGCCTAGCATCTGAATAAAGTCATTGACGAAAATTTGCTCGAGTCCCGGTTTAAACGAGAACCCCAAAATAAAAAAGCCCGTCTTTTAAAGCCCATAAAAGCTTTAAGAGACGAGTACAAATACCCGTGTTACCACTCTTCTTCGCATAAGGATCACTCCATATGCCTCAGCCGCATCGAACAATGCGCTTCCCTGTAACGGGAGAAACCCGTTCAAACCTACTTGCAAAAAAGCTTTCAGAAGAATGCTCGAGGACGAGTTATAACCGTAGATCAATGCCGCTTTGCACCAAACAGCGGCTCTCTGCAAATGACGAAGCGGTCTTTCTTCCTGTCACAGCATTTAGAAATATTTACAAATACAGTATAGCACACCGATTTTGATTTGTCAAGGGCTTTTGAAATTTTTTCCGAAATTTCAACAAACTAATTTTAGGACAAAAAATAAGCCTTGATCATCAAATTAAAATCAAGGCTCATTTGTTTAAACTAATGCTCCGGTTTTTGTTTCAAATTCGGATACACTCATATTTGCTTCTTCTGCTGCCTGAGATACGGTGATCAATCCTTTTTTTACAAGGTCTGCAAGAGTGTCGAGCATACCCTCTCTGCGGGCGTGACCTAATGCAGAAGCTTCATCGTGAAGACGTTTCTCACGGTAATAGGCTTCCTGCCGTACCTTTTCATCAGCGCTGAGCTGACGGAGCATAACGATCGTATCCTTGACTTCGGGAATTGTTGTTGACTGCTGAATTGCCATAAGATCACCCTCCGTTTCTGCATTGATAAGGTTCAGCCCATCTTCCATTCGCTTGTTTTTCTTGAATTTGCTGAGCTTTTTCAGTTCAAAAAAGTGTATCGAAAACTTATCTGTGAGCAACTCACCACGCTCACTTTCCAGAACCTTAAAGCTTGAATGATAGTTCTCGCAGCCGAACAGGTCAAAGTTGATGATGTTGATACAGATAGTATGCTTCAGTTCTCCGTATTCTTCTCCGGCTTTCAATTCTTCGCTGTAGAGCTTTGACCAATAAAACAAGGTGCGCTCCTTAAAATCGGGTTCAAAGTTGACCTGCATTTCGATGTTTACGATCCTGCCGTCTACATCAAGTTTAAGATCAAGCCGGCTGAATTTCTGCTCAAGATATTCGGGAGTAAGTTCAACATTGTTGATGTATATAGCCTTAATGCTGTCACGAGGAATCTCAAGCAGATCCGAAACAAAAGCAGAAATAATTGCCTTGTTATTATCATTTCCGAATACACGTTTGAATATTACATCGAGCTTAAGCATTACAATGCGTTCTTCGCTGAACAATGGCAACACGCTCCCTCCTGCATTTTTATTATATCATTTTTCACCCTTACTGTCAACAAGAAGTTGAACTTTTATCGCTTTGTACTCACTGCATTTTATGAAAATGTCCGCCCCGAAGCATACGCCCCGAAGCGGACAGAAAAGCCTTAATTACTTGCTGATAAGTTCAAGAGTATCACGTGCGATAAGAAGCTCCTCATTAGTGGGAACTACCCAAACCTGAACCTTGCTGTCATCTGCGGAAATGCGCCTCAGTTCGCCTCTTGTGGAGTTGTTTGCCTCATCGTTTATCTTAATGCCGAGGTAATCCATATCCTTGCAAACGCCTGCACGGATAGCAGCGTCATTCTCACCGATACCGCCTGTGAAGAGGATAGCGTCAACGCCGTTCATAACAGCCGCATATGCGCCTACAAGCTTCTTAGCCTGATATTTGAGCATTTCGTTTGCGAGCATTGCTCTCTTGTTGCCTTCCCTTGCAGCAGCGGTAACGTCTCTGTTGTCGGAGGAAACGCCCGAAACGCCTGCAAGACCGGACTTCTTGTTCATATAATCGGACATCTGAGCGGGAGTGAAGCCCTTCTTGTCCATAAGGAATGTAACTGCGGAGGGGTCAACAGAGCCGCAGCGTGTACCCATAATAAGACCGTCAAGGGGAGTAAAGCCCATAGAAGTATCAACGGACTTGCCGTACTCAACAGCAGTAATGGAGGAGCCGTTGCCCATATGACAGGAGATTATCTTCAGGTCCTTTACATCCTTGCCCATAGCGTCGGCAAGAGCCTTGGAAACAAATCTGTGAGATGTGCCGTGGAAGCCGTACTTTCTAACGTGGTACTGCTCGTAATCCTCGTAGGGGAAAGCCATCATATAAGCCTTTTCGGGCATTGTCTGGTGGAAAGCTGTGTCGAATACAACAGCCATAGGAGCATCGGGAAGGACTTTGCGGCAGGCTCTCAGAGCAAGAGCGTGAGCGTGGTTATGTACGGGAGCAAGCTCTGCAAGAGCGTCTATCTTGTCGATAACTTCATCGGTAACGAGAGTAGTCTCCTTGAATACTTCTGCACCCTGCACGATCCTGTGACCCACAGCGTTTATCTCGCTCATAGAATTGATTACCTTTGCCTCGCCCGAAGTGAGGACTTCTACCAGTTTTTCAAAAGCCTCGGTGTGAGTGGGGAAATCGCAGTCAAGCTCGACCTTTCTTCCGTCGGAGGTCTTGTGGGAGATGTGACCGCCGATACCGATCCTGTCGCAGTTACCCTTTGCGATAACGCTTTCGTTTTCCATATCGAGAAGCTGATACTTGAGAGAAGAGCTTCCTGCATTAACAACTAAAATCAGCATTTTTTAAGACAACCTTTCCTATATCAAATATATTCACATAAAATGAATGCCAATGATTATTTTACCATTGTTTGCCGAAAAAATCAAGAGGCAGAAAGGCATTTTTACGACAATTTTTTGATTTTTTTATTGTTTTCCGGGAATGTGAACGATGTTTTTATAGTTTTATATAAATTTTTATATAAATTTGTTTCGATTTTCTGCCGGCATACAAAATTATTTTATAAAATTTTCCAAAAGCTCTTGACAGCAAAGAAATTACGTGCTATACTTTGAGCATATTATTTTACGGAAAGGAGGCGGGCAGTATGTTCGTACATATTATCAGATACATCATATCGGAAAGAAACGGCATTTCCACAGGTACAGATATGCCGCCCGTCCTCAGCGTTTAGATCAGGACAGAGCGGATATATTTAGACTGCCCCCTGTTATGCCGACCGGTATAGCAGGGGATTTTTTTTTGTCAATTTGCAAAAGGAGGAACAGCATTGAGTATTTTCACACCACCCGAACAGAAGGAACAGACAGACGAGCTTCACAAGGATTACGGCGTTATGAGCAACTGCCGCTATATCCTGAGCAGGTTCGTCAAATACCGCAAATCCCTTATCTTCTTTATGATAACCGGAGCCGTTGCGGCGGCTTCAATGTCATACATATGGAGCTTTATCGGAAAGCTTGTCATTGATATGATACAGACAAGCGCAGGCGGCGGAGATATCCTGCCACTTTTAAAGCTTGTGACCCTCACTACTCTTATCGAGCTTTTCTTTATGTGGCTGAACACCGTCTCATCGGCGAAAACGGGGGTGGGCTTTACCTACATAAGACTAATGATAATCAAGGAGCGTATCGCTAAAACTCTTGGTATGGATTACGAAGCCCTGGAGACTCCCGAAATGCTCGACAGACTTCAGAAAGCAAAGCGTGCCACGGCAGGTGACTGGCAGGGCGTTCAGGGAATGATGACCTATATGCAGGTAATGCTCACGCAGATAATATCCGTCATCACCTCCATCGTCATTATGTCAAGCTTTGACCCGCTTATAATCGTTGTTATAGCCGTTTTGTCCTATGTTCAGTTTTTGTATTTTGAATACATACGCAAAAAGGACAAAAAGGAAATGTGGGACGCAATGATGCCCCATTGGCGCAAGCTTGAGTATATGGAGACTGTCACCACCGATTTCTCCTACGCAAAAGACATAAGGCTTTTCGGAATGAAAAATTTTCTTGCCAAAAAGCAGAAAGAGGTCTATGACGAGGAGCTTCGTCATTGGGTAAAGTCCCGTCAGTACTGGATATATAACTCAATTTTCGCTCACGGCATTTCTCTTGTAAGACAGCTTATCATCACAGGCTGGCTCGTTTACGGCGTTATCTTCAAAGATCTTACCATCGGTAATTTCTCCCTTTATCTTGCAAGCTCGGGAGCCTTCTCAATGGCGATAAACGAGATACTTATGGGTCTGTCCGCTCTCAGAGAAAGAAGCGCACACACCGATGATTACCGCAGCTTTATGGATATCCCGACCGACAGCGAAAAGGACACCATTCCCATTCCCAAAGCGGACAAATACGTTTTCACTTTTGAGAACGTTTCCTTTAAGTACAAGGGGCAGGACAAATACGCACTTAAAAATGTAAACATCACCATCGGCGCAGGAGAAAAGCTTGCGGTGGTGGGACTTAACGGCGCAGGAAAAAGCACGTTTATAAAGCTGCTGCTCCGTCTCTACGATGTCACCGAGGGACGCATACTTATGAACGGCATTGATATCCGCAGATTCAGCAGAGAAGAATATTACAATATTTTTTCTCCCGCATTTCAGGACGTGACGGTCTTTGCCTGTCCTATGGCGGAAAACGTTTCTATGAAAGCTCCCGCCGAGACCGACAGGGCAAAGGCAGAAGAGGATATCCGTGCGGCAGGGCTTGGGGAAAAGATGGACAGCCTTGAAAAGGGTATTGACACCGAGCTTTTAAAGGTGCTTTACGACGACGGAGTTGACCTGTCGGGCGGAGAAAAGCAGAAGCTTGCTCTGGCGAGGGCGTTATACAAGGGCAGCGAGGTAATTGTCCTTGACGAGCCTACCGCCGCCCTTGATGCCCTGGCGGAATACAGGCTTTACAAGAGCTTTAACGGACTTGTTGGAAACCGCACCGCCGTTTACATCTCCCATCGTCTGTCCTCCACACGCTTCTGTGACAGGGTGGCAATGTTCAAGGACGGCGAGATGACCGAAACTGGCACTCACGAAGAGCTTATGGAGAAAAACGGCGATTATGCGGAAATGTTCCGTGTACAGGCGCAGTATTACGTGGAGGACAAGGACATTTTTGAAACCGCTCCCGAAGCTGCCCCTACGACCTGATAAGGAGGGACAAATCTTGAAAGACAAAAAAATTTCCCCCACAAGGGAGTCGTTAAAATATTGTTTCAGACAGATAAAGCAGTATAAAAGATCATATCTGCCCCTGTCCGTTCTGAATGTTATCATCGGGGCGGCAGCACCCTTTGCGGAGCTTATCTTCCTGCCTCTTGCCGTTGACGCTCTGACGGCAGAGGAGAAAAACGTGAGCCTGATAATTACCTATTTTCTCATAATGTCGGTGCTCACCATTCTGCTCCAGGGGGCAAACAGCATTATTTCCATTCATCTTGCCAAGTGCGAGGATATGTTTCTGAATGCATCAAGTATGGAAATATCCGCAAGATGTATGGAGATAGATTTCTCCCTTACCGAAGACAAGCACGCTCTTGACCGCATAAAAAAGGCAAGAGACGGCATACAGTGGTCGGGGGGCACTCACAATATCGCAAACGCATTCTTTACTATAATTTCAAACGGAATAAAAATAGCCGGTGTTATTGCGGTGCTTATCATAAACGCTCCCGTCCTGCTCATAATCATCGGCGTTCTGCTCACCCTGTCGGCTATTATAAACGCAAGAAAGAACGATATCGACATAAAGAATTTCACCGAGCTTTCGGGGATAAACCGAATTTTCGGCCACATCTGCTGGGAGATGGAGGATTTCAGATACGGCAAGGACGTAAGGCTTTACAGCGCCGCAGGAATGATGCTTGAAAAGACCTCTCAGCAGATAAAAAGACTTTCGGATTACTGGGAGAATATAAACAGGCTGAAATTCCCTCTCAATATCCTTGACGTTATCGTAAATGTCCTTCGTGATTTCGGCACATATCTTTATCTCGGCGTACTTGCCATTACGGGGAAAATAACCATCGGTACATTCTCACAGATGCTGAGCGCCGGCGGAACGCTTCACTCCTCTTTGCAGGCGGTGATACTGGGCGTGCAGGACATTGTCAAGCGCAGCAGCTATATGTACGAGATAATCCGCTTTATGGACTATCCCCCTGCTATGGAGAAGGGTGACAGAAAAATCGAAAAACTTAAATCGGGTCACGAGATAGAATTTAAAAACGTAAGCTTTTCATATCCTCACACAGGAGTATCCGTATTAAAGGACGTTTCCATAAAGCTTAAAGCAGGTGAAAAACTGTCTGTAGTGGGACTCAACGGCGCAGGAAAGACAACGTTCATCAAGCTCCTTTGCAGGCTTTACGATGTTGAAAGCGGCGAGATACTTTTAGACGGTGTGAACATCAGAGAGTATGATTACGATGAATATATGAAGCTGTTTTCCGTTGTGTTTCAGGATTTCAGGCTCCTTGCTTTCTCGGCAAAGGACAATATCCTGCTGGGGCAGGACGATGAAAATTCGGACGAGGAGGTTGACGGACTTTTTGAAAAAACGGGTATCCTTAAAAAGATAAATTCTCTCCCCAAGGGAAGGGACACTATGATGTTCAAGCAGTTTGACAAGGAAGGCGTGGAGCTTTCGGGAGGCGAGCAGCAGAAAATGGCTATTGCCCGTGCGCTTTACAAGGACGCTCCCGTCATAATCCTTGACGAGCCTACAGCTGCGCTTGACCCTGTGGCTGAATACGAGATATACCGTCAGTTTGACAGCCTTGTGGGGGGAAAAACAGCGGTGTACATTTCCCACCGTCTTTCCTCCTGCAAATTCTGTGATAATATAGCGGTTTTCTCGGAGGGTACGGTGAAGGAGTACGGCACTCACGACGAGCTTGTTCATAAACCCGATGGAATTTATGCGGAAATGTTTAAGGCGCAGGCGCAGTATTACGTATAAGAAAAGCGGTGGACTCAAATGGAAGAACTATTTGACATTCTCGATGAAAACGGCAATGTAACGGGGGAGACCGCACCCCGTTCCTATGTCCATAAAAACGGGCTTTATCACAGGACAGCCCACATCTGGCTCATTAAGGAGGGAAGGGTGCTGCTTCAAAGGCGAAGCCCCCATAAGGACAGCTTTCCCGGGCGGCTTGACATCTCCTCGGCAGGGCATATTTCGGCAGGGGAGGAGCCGCTTTATTCTGCTGTAAGAGAGCTTTACGAGGAGCTTGGCATAAAGGCTGAACCCTCCGAGCTTGAGCTTCTTGGAAAGATAGGCAGGCATTATGTGAAGGAGTTTTACGGGGAGATATTTGACGACAGGGAGCTTGCCTTCGTGTACCTTTTTACGGGAAATTTTGAGCTGTCCCGGATAAAAGTGCAGCAGTCGGAGATATCCGAGGTGGGACTTTACACGTTTGATGAATGTCTGCGGCTGGCAATGGACGATGATGAGCCGCTTAATATCAAGGAAATCGAGCTGCTTCGGGAGAAGTGCGGTTTTTAAAGAATAAATTATAATGCATATCTGCCTGAGTTATGATTTTATTCTAAAATAATATGGATAGGGTCAAAAATTTTTTTCTCAGGGATTGATTATTTTTTTCGGGTGTGATAAAATAGAAAGAAAGATAATTTTGTCGGATATCCCCTGTGGGAGATCCCGAAAGGAATGGTATCTTAAAATGGTCAACTCAAGATTTACAAATCTCATCGATCTCAACGATATGAGCAGCGAATGGTGGCTGAATGTTGTCAAGCGTGCTTCGGACATATGCGACGACCCTGCAAAATATGCAAAGGTCTGCGACGGAAAAATTATGGCGACCCTTTTCTATGAGCCGTCGACCCGTACACAGATGTCCTTCCAGACCGCTATGCTGAGGCTGGGCGGCACTATTATCGGATTTGACAATCCTGCTACCTCCTCGGTGGCAAAGGGAGAAAACCTGAAGGATACCACTAAGATAGTGTCCTCCTATGCGGACATTATGGTTATGCGCCACCCCTCCGAGGGTGCGGCAAAGGCGGCGGCTCTTACAGCCGACTGCCCCATTATCAACGCAGGCGACGGAAGCCATCTCCACCCCACTCAGACACTTACGGATATGCTCACTCTTTACAGAGAAAAGGGCAGACTTGAAAACCTTACCATAGGTCTCTGCGGCGACCTGAAAAACGGCAGAACGGTTCATTCAATGTGCAAGGCGCTTTCAAGCTTCAAGGGGATAAAGTTTGTGTTCATTTCCACCAAGGAGCTTGGTATGCCCCAGTACATAAAGGATATCCTTATGGCGAAAAACTGTCAGTTCTCCGAAAATCCCTCTCTTGAGGACGCTATCGGCGAGCTTGATATGCTCTATATGACCCGTGTTCAGAAGGAGAGATTTGCTTCCGAGGAGGAATATCTTGCCCTCAAGGACGCATATATTCTTGACAAGAAGAAGCTTAACAAAGCTAAGAGCGACTGCATCGTTCTCCACCCCCTGCCCAGAGTTGACGAGATAACTATGGACGTGGACGACGACCCCAGAGCAATGTTCTTCAAGCAGGCAAAGTACGGTATGTACGTGAGAATGGCGCTTATTATGACAATTCTCGAAAATCCCAACGAGAGCCGTCCTCTGCTGACGGGCAGCACATATCCTTCCGTAGCCTGCGGCAATCCCAACTGCATTACTCACAAGGAGGGCTATCTTCCCAAGTATTTCAGAGGTCTGGGAGATATGCTTGAGTGCGAATACTGCGACGAGCGCAGGCTGGGAAACTGATAATAAAATTTATCCGCAGAGAGGGCTTCTTTCTGCGGATTTTTACATTTATTGACAGATGGGAGAGAACGGTATGGCTGATGAAAATGACAGAACCACCCACAGGATAAGCAAATTCCAGACTGTACTTTCGGCAGTGATTCTTATCCTATGTGCTGTGGCAATGTTTGCTGTATGGGATATAAGGTTTATTATAGCAGGGCTTATCGGCGGCGTGATATGCCTTTCCGTAAAAAGGGGACTGCGGAAGAGGGACTATTTTGCAAGAGCGCTTGTCTTTCTGATAGCCGAAGCGTTTATTTTCAGCACCCCGCCCTTTCTCAGTTCAGATACCCTGTGGAGATATCCCATTCAGAGGGGATACATCGGGCTTTACAGCAACATCAGGGAGCCGGAGGCTTTTCCCGATTTCAGACCGGATGTGGAAAGCGGCTACCGTTTTGATTATATGCCGAGCATATTGCAGGGAGCGGGGCATTACAGCGTGTGCTTTATGACATCGCCCGAAAAAGCCGCAGGATATGCGGAGCGTTACTCACAAACAGCTCAGTATATCATTCCTCTTGAGGAATATGACGGCAGGTATACTATAAGCGATATGGAGGCGATAGTGGTATATGCCGACAATGAGTTCTGGTCGGAGCCTTCGGGTGCTGAGATTTACGTATGCGAGACAAATCTGAGCTTTAATCACCCTCACACCTTTGCGGTCATTGTGGACGTGGACAGAGGTATGGTTCAGCTTTCACAGGAAGGCTGAGGCAGGCTGAGCCTGCAGCCGTTCGTTCTATAGTTTGTGTTGAACGATAAGCAGACGGCTCGGTAACGATAGTTCAAGAAAATTACAAATCGTAATACATCGAACTATTTATTTTGTAATAATTCCTGCGGAATAGGACTGACTTATGATAAAATCAGTTAAATTGTGGGGGATGCAAAGGGACAACCTAAGGGGAGGGGGAAAAAGAAAACCCAACAAAAATGCGGGACTTCCCCCTCCCCTTTAGGTTTTCCCTCTG
>NZ_JBNMJV010000046.1:0-18533 GCF_050874005.1 Huintestinicola sp. | reverse complement strand
GAAACTGGCGGAGAGACTGGCGGCGAGACTGGCGGTGAGACCGGCAGTGAGACCGGCGGCGAAACTGGCGGAGAGACTGGCGGCGAGACTGGCGGTGAGACCGGCAGTGAGACCGGCGGCGAAACCGGTAAAGACCAGCCTGACACACCCACAACACCTGATGTTCCTGTAACTCCCGATGTTCCCGTAACTCCCGATGTTCCCGTAACTCCCGATGTTCCCGTAACTCCCGATGTTCCCGTAACTCCTGATGTTCCTGTAACTCCCGATGTTCCTGTAACTCCCGATGTTCCCGTAACTCCCGATGTTCCCGTAACTCCTGATGTTCCCGTAACTCCCGATGTTCCCGTAACTCCTAATGTTCCCGTAACTCCCGATGTTCCCGTAACACCCGATGTTCCCGTAACACCCGATGTTCCTGTAACACCTAATGTTCCCGTAACTCCCGATGTTCCCGTAACTCCTGATGTTCCTGTAACACCTAATGTTCCCGTAACTCCCGATGTTCCCGTAACACCCGATGTTCCCGTAACACCCGATGTTCCCGTAACACCCGATGTTCCCGTAACACCCGATGTTCCTGTAACACCTAATGTTCCCGTAACACCCGATGTTCCCGTAACTCCTGATGTTCCTGTAACACCCGGTAATTCCGTAACTCCCGATGTTCCTGTAACACCCGATGTTCCCGTAACATCTGAAACTCCCGCAACATCTGAAACTCCCGCAACATCTGAAACTCCTGCATCTCCCGAAGCATCTGAATCTGCTATTGTTTCTTATATCGAGGTTTCTGAATCCGATGTTCCTTTGGGCGATTATATTGAGATCGATGAACCTGATGTTCCTCTTGGAGATTTTATTGATGTGGAGGATCCCGATGTTCCCCTCACAGATTCTGCGGTTTCTAACCCCAAGACCGGTGAGAACCGCACACCTCTCCATATGGCTGCTTTCGCAGCAGTTGCTTCCGCAGCTGTTCTGGCATTTGCCACAAGAAGAAAGTACGACGGCAGCAAGTACGAGAAGTAATATCAAAGCTTAATACAGCAAACGGCTTCGGAAGAAATTCCGAAGCCGTTTTTCATAAATATGCAAAAAAATCCGTACCGCATTTTTGTCTGCGATACGGATTTGTATTTACTCTTCTTCATCGTCGGGCTTTTCGTCATCAACGGTAACTTTCAGGCGGATTATCCTGTTGTCCTCAGCCTCAAGCACTTCTATAACAAATCTGCCGCTCCTTGTAACGTCTCCCGAAACGGGTATGCGTCCGAAAATCTCCATTGCCCAGCCGCCCATAGTGAAGCTTTCGGTCTCAATAGCATTTTCGGAAAGCTCAGCATATTCCTCAAAATCGCTTACATTAAGCTCTGCGGCGCACTCGTAAATATTATCCGCAAGCTTTATGCAGGAATGTTCCTCCTCGTCGGTCTCGTCATAAATATCGCCCAGCAGCTCCTCGATAAGATCCTCCATCGTGACCATACCATATGTACCGCCGTACTGGTCCTTGATTATCGCCATATGTATCTTTTCCTTCTGCATACGGGCAAGAACTTCCGAAACGGTGGCAAACTCGGTTATATAGATCAGCTCGTGGATTATGCTCTCAATGCCATCGGATCTCTCGCCGCTGACTGTCAGCTTGAAGAAGTCACGCTCGTGGATAAAGCCTATAATATTGTCAATATTCTTTTCATACACGGGCATACGGGAATACTGCTCGGTGAAAAACACCTCACGGATATGGTCAATGCTGTCGTGCCGCTCAACGGCGGTTATGCGAACTCTCGGGATAAGCACTTCGGATATGTTCTTGTCGTCAAACTCAAGAGCAGAACGTACAAGGTCGCTTTCCTGCTCCTCCAGAACGCCCTCTTCCTCGATCTCGTCGATTATGTATTTCAGCTCATCCTCGGTAACGGAAGGTGCGCCGCTGCCTTTTCCGAAAAGCTTTGAAGCAAGCTTCTGCAAAGCGCCGAAAACAACGGTCACAGGCGTAAGTATAACTATAAAGAACCTGAGTATACCGCATACGGCAAGCGCCATACTGTCGGCGTGCTGCTTGGCAAGGCTCTTGGGAAGTATCTCGCCGAATATGAGCACCAGCAGGGTCATTGCAACGGTGGAGATGGCTGCCGCCGTTCCCGTTCCGTATTTTTCAGCAAAAAGGGCTGTGCATATCAGCGTGGCAAGAGATGAGGAGAAAATATTAACTATATTATTGCCCACAAGTATTGTGGTTATAGTTTTGTCGTAATCCTCGGCGATCCTGAGTGCTCTCTCGGCTTTCCTGTTGCCCTCCGCAGCCTCGTGCTTGAGACGTATCTTATTTACAGAGGAAAACGCTGTTTCCGCTGACGAAAAAAAAGCCGAAAGTGCAAGCAGCACAATTATCACGACATATTCCATAAAAAAATTATCCAACCTTTCTGCGGGTGACGACCCGCTGCGAGTACGTGGGTGAGTTTTAGGGATTTTATTACTTGACGGCTCGGTAACGATAGTTGATGTTGACCGAAGCGGGGCTTGCCCCGCTTGAGATGGGACAGTATTTCAACGAGTATGTTTTCTGTGAAATTTTTGTATCATATATTGCCCGCCCTGCAGCACTTTTTTATTTAATATTTATTCTTTATAATTTATTCTTTATTATTATAAAATGGATAGCCGTAATTTAAAGAATAAAGAATAAATAAAAAATAATAAAGAATAATTAAAAAGGCGCCCCCGAGCCGTGAAGCTGCGGGGGGCAAGATCATGATATAGGATTATGGGGGATTTCCTGCCGCAGTCGGGGTAAAACTGCGGCAGGCAAAAATTAGGGGGTTCTTTTATAAGGCTGTGAGGGGTAAACACAGTCCTGATAAAAGCTTGAAATGAAATTCATACTCATTTCTGAGTACGTTTATATAATACCCTGCCAATGTGTAAATTATGTGAAAGCAAACTGAAAGTGAAATGAAACAGCAAATCTGCTTTTTTTCACAAATATGCTTTCAATTTTATCCCATAATTCTGCTATGATCTTTATTCCGCAAGGAGTGAACATTACTCCGCAATGGTGTAAATTTCCTTAACGTCATCTTCGGTGAGCCTTATGTATGAGCCAAGCTTTCCACGCTTTGCTTCGAGTGCTCTTTTTGCCATTTCATCAAAATTTTCCCTGCCGATACCGATATCCGACAGTCTTACGGGGAGAGATAAGGAGCGGTAGAAATACTCGAGAGAGGATATCATTTTCTGAGCAGTCTCCTCATCGGAAAGTCCCGTAATGCCGAATACCCGTCTGCCGAACTGTGCAGGCTTTGCAGGATCTTTTCCCGAAACGAATTTCAACCAGGCAGGGAATATGACTGACAGTCCTGCTCCGTGAGCGATATCATAAAATGCGGAAAGCTGGTGTTCAAGCTGATGTGAAGCCCAGTCGCCGCCTCTGCCGTTCTCTCCCCTGCCACGGTCGAGAATGTCGCAGTGAGCAATGCAACCCGTCCACATAAGCTCAGCCCTGACATCATAATTTTCGGGGTCTGCAAGAGCTTTGGGAGCAAACTCAATTACCGTCTGAGCCGCACCCTCGATAAGTCTGTCGGTCAGGTCGCAGCACCGGGTTCTCACAAAATATCTCTCCATCAGGTGAGCCAGCATATCCGAAGCTCCGCAGGCAGTCTGATAAGCGGGGAGGGTATATGTATTCTGAGGATCCATCACCGCAAAACGGGGAAGGAAGCACTCGGCGGTACAGCCCAGCTTTTCACCCGTTTCCTCGTTGCTTATCACCGAGGACATTGAGCTTTCCGAGCCTGCGGCAGGTATCGTAAGGACAACTCCCACGGGAAGTGCTATCTCGGGAGCCTTTGCGCTGCCATAAAAGTCCCAGGGGTCGCCTTCATAGGGCACTCCTGCGGCAATGGCCTTGGCTGTGTCGATAACGCTGCCGCCGCCTACCGCAAGGATAAGGGAAACGCCCTCGTTTCGAGCCATCAGAATACCTTCTCTGACCTTGCTTATCCTGGGGTTGGGCTTTACGCCCCACAGCTGGCAGTATTCCACACCGTTTTCCTTGAGAGAAGCTATAGTCTTGTCATAAACGCCGTTTTCCCTTACGGAGCCGCCGCCGAAAACCAGCATTGTTTTGCCGTAAAGAGCTGCTTCCCTGCCTATGCTGTCCATTGAGCTTTTTCCGAAGATGATCTTCGTGGTATTATGATATACAAAATCGTGCATAAATATGAACGTCCTTTCTTGAGATTTTTCCGTAAGGAGATCCCGGTAGCTGATCTATAAAAATTAAAAACCTGAAAGTCAGTATATATTATTATATATAATACCACGATACGGAAAAATTTTCAAGTATTTTATAAAAGATTTTACGCCGGATTTACGTAAAAAAACTCCGCAGAAAATCGCTTCTCTGCGGAGCCGGGAAATTGTTATTACTTGCCGAATATCTTTTCGGGGTCGTATCTCTTATAAGCGGCGTCATTCTTTGAAACGCTCTGAGCGGCAGTCCATTCGGTAACAATACCCTCAAACTCGTCGTACTTCATCTCGGAAAGGAGAGAGTCCCTTGCAGTAGTGAAATATTCCTCGTCCTCAAGGATATCAAGCTTCAGAACAAGATAATAATGCTCGCCGTCCGCAGTCTCCACTATCTCGATATCGCCCTTGTTCATACCGTCAAAAACCTTTTCAGCGACCTCTGCACAGGGAACAGTCTTATCTGCTTTTTCAATTACGGTCATATTGGAATTAACTGCACCGACAGTAACGTCCTGATTTTCGGCTGAAACAGCGGCAGTCTCGGCAGGAGCTGTTGTTTCTTCTGCAGATGTTTCTGTCTCTTCGGCTGTTTCTTCATCGGCGGGAGCAGTTGTCTCTTCTGCTGTTTCCTCATCGGCAGGAGCCTCGGTCTCTGCAGGAGTTTCCTCGTCGCTGTCGGTGAGTTCGTCACCCTCGCCTGCAAGAGGTGCCTCGGCAGGAGACTGAGAAACCTCGGCTGTTGTTTCCTCGGCAGCAGTCTCTGCATTTGCTGCTTCCTCAGCTGCCTTTGCAGCAGCTTCCTCGGCAGCCTTCTTGAGATTATCGTAATATGTCACATACTCGGCGTTGAGCTCGTCAAAATCCTCGCCGTTTTTATAGCGCTCAATGTAGCTGTTCAGCATTTCCATACGCTCAGCCTTGCCCTCGGACTTGAGGAGATTGCCCTCGCCGTCTCTCAGCTCAACGTCAATGTAATTGATAAGAGCGTAGTTTTCATCAAGATAAGTCTTTATCTCGTCATCGGAAACAGCCTTCTCGCCGCCCTCGGAATAAATGGTCTCGAACAGCTTCTGCTTCTTGGATGAATTGAGGAATATAGACTTGTAGGAGTTTTCGCTGATACCCATAGAGGTATAATATTCACCTGCATATTCCCATATCTGATCCAGATAAACCTGAGCAGTCTCCTTGTCCTCATCGGTGAGTGTAAGACCGTACTCGTCAAATTTTGCCTCAACAGCGGCATATTCCTGCATAGACTTTGTTGCCTCGTCATATATCCACTGCTTTGCGTCAACTCCGTCTATCTGAGAGGAGAAGAGAGGCAGGGAAACAGTCTCGGAGGTCTGAGCAGCAGCGCCCTCGGGGCTGAGGTCGGCAGTTGTCTCGGCAGCCTGCTGTTCTGAAAGCTTCTGCTGTGCATCATAATGAGCGGAGTCAAGGTAATAGATAAACACGCCTGCAGGTATCCGGACCCCGTCGATTACAGCTCCCCAGGTGGTTTTCTCGCCGCAGGCGGTAAGGGAGCTGAGCATTGCTGCCGCACAGCCCAGCGCTGCGATCTTCTTTATATTAAGCTTTGACATTTTGATTTGACCAATCCTTTCAGTATGCCCGCAGAGCCGGGCTGCCCGTGAAAACAGGCGATCCCGTATAGACGGGCAATTTCATAGATACATTATATTATACCATATCCCAAGCCTTATGTCTACATATTTTTTTAAATTTTGATAAAAGCGTCCCCACTTCCGTTGATTTTATCAATAAGCCGCTGTAAAAAGCAGTCCTCATTTATCATACTGCACAATAGAATTCCCCGTATTTCCCACAAGCTGAAGGAAATACGGGGAACGTTTTACTTTGTAACGATTATCTGCAATGACTCAGGCTCGCTTCCTCTCGAAGCGGTATACTGATAGGAGGGAAGATTTTTTCCGTCGTAAACGGGAGTTCTGAGAAGATTTATCCTTGTGCTTCTCTCGGGAGAATTGCAGTCGTATGCGTCTATAACAAACATATTGGGAGACTCTGCGTCACGGACGATACGCACGGCATTCATAGCTGTTCCGCCGTAAACAATGACCGCAGGGCTGCCTGTGGTAAGTTCGTTTACCAGCTCGTCAAGAGCCTTGTCGCCCTGATATCCGAAATCATATATCTCGCATTTTCCCGACTGAGGATATGCGTCGAACCATCTGAGCATATTCATTACCGCCAAGTCGTCGCCCTGGCACATAGAGCTGTCGATAAGCACGGTTTCATATGAACTGAAGCCCTTGAGCCTGTTAAATGTAATGGTGCGCAGAAAATCTGTCAGAGAGTCCGACTCGGGAGCAGTAAAGCTGTAATCGGAGGTAATGACCTTCATCATATGGCTGTCGATAAAATTTCTTGTATCGTCGCTGTAGCCGAGCACTCCGCTGTTTATCCTGCGGAAATCCCATTTGTCGGGGAGAGCAAGATACTCGGTATAGGCATCGAGGATATCCATCTGAACGTTTGAAAGGTCGGTCTTGTTGTCGGTGAAGCTCTGAACGCCGCTGATGTCATAGCCGTCAACAGACTTGCCGTCAAGGGTGGTGAAGCCCTTTTCGGTAAGATCAAGCTCGCCTGTGTAGTAGGCTCTGATAAGCCCTGCAATACCTGCGTCGGTGCCGCTTGGAGCGAAATCGGAGCGGAAATTGCTGTAGCCGATACCGTCTTTCAGAACGTTAAAGCCCGAATCTGCGATGATATAGCCCTTTCTGCCGCTGTCCTCCTCAATGGTCACCTGATTGTAGGACATAAAGCTCTGGATCTTGTCATAGATATTTTCCAAAGCGTCGGCATTTGAAGCCTGGAAGAACTGACCGTTGGTATCCTCAGCGATATTGAAAAGATACTCGGTGTCTATCTGCTTGCCGAGACCGATGGTGAATACGGTAATACCGCTGCTTCTTGCCAGCTCCACCGCTTCCTTTTCTGCGGCTGAATCGTAATTTGAAGGCATACCGTCGGTAAGCAGGATTATGTAATTCTTGTCGCTGGGGCGAACGCTTCCGAACTCGGCAACTGCGCTCTTTATTGCGCCTGCGATCTCGGTGCCCGAGAACACCTGATTTTTGTTTCTGATATCGGAGATCTTCTGCTTAACGCCCTCTGAGTCATTTGAAATGGGGGTTATCTGAGCATAGCCGCCTGAAAATTCCCCTGCGCCGTAGTTTGCCTCATTGCCAAGCATATCAATGAGATTTACCGCAAAGTCAAGGCGCTTGAACTCCACATCATTCTCCTCGGAATTTGCGCAAAGCTCCTGAGGATACATAGAGCCTGAGTTGTCGATAAGGAAGAAAATATTGGTAGATCCTTTCTGCATAAGCACGGAAGCGTCACAGACAGCGTAAACGCCGTTTTCAGTGATCTCTGCGCTGACGGTGTTGGCATTGGCGTCAAGAGTGCTTGCAAGCTTTTCAAAAAGGAGCTTGTCTGCGTCAAAGCGGTAGACCGAAAGTGCGCCCTCGGTAACTCCGCCCTCGGTTATATCCTTTTCATCATAGGAAAATGTAATTTTGCAGCTGTCAAAATTCTTGTCGGCATAGAACTCGTAAGCATAGCCCACAAGTCCGGGAGTGCCCTGGATACTGTTGTTTGCAAGCTTTGAAAGAGATGTATATGCGGTATTGGGGATACCTTTTATCTGTGCCGCCACATTATTTGCCGAAATAGAAATATCCTTAATTACCTCGCCGTCGGGCGTGGAACCGTCGGTGCAGGGGTTATTGGGGTCAAGCTCCGCTCTCAGCTCTCTGCCGTCAAGAACGCCGTCTCCGTCGCAGTCGGCATTCAGGGGGTCGGTATTGGAAACCGTAAGCTCGTAATTATCGGAAAGTCCGTCCTGATCGGAATCATCAAGGAATCGGTAAAGTCCCAGAGCATCCTTCTGCTCGGCGGTAAGAGGGCTTATTTTGGGAACGGAGTAGCTTTCATCTTCGTTTGAAACGATCTGGCTGCGGCTGTTCAGCTTGGTCTCAAGCTCAGTATAAAACTCGTCATTTTTTGCGCCCACATAGATGAACGCTCCCGCATAGGCGAGTATCAGGAGTATCACGATGACCAGGACCGCCTTGCCTGCTTTCATAGAAAGGATAGCACGGTTAAAGCGCTTGTTTGCGTTTTTCTTTCTGGCAGCGGCTTCTGCGTTATTTGCGGCAGCCTTGGCTTCGGAAGCTGCGATCGCCTCCTGTGCGGCTTTAAGCTCGGCACGCTTTCTTGCCATTTCCTGAACGTTGTCCTGGCGCTGCTTTGCCTGTTCCGCACGGCTGAGACGTTCAGCCTCCTTCTGCATTTCCATATCACGCTGGTGCTTGTTGTAGGCTTCTTCCTGGAGCTTCTTTTTTCTTGCAGCGGCAAGATCACGGTCAAGTGCGTCCTCGGCTCTTGCTCTGCGGGCAGCCTCCGCTTCGGATATTATCGGACCTGATGAAAGAGTCTCCTCGGCGGTCATAACACGCTTCTCCTCTGCTTTCGGAGCAGGCTTCTCCTCTGCTTTCGGAGCAGGCTTCTCCTCTGCCTTGGGAGCAGACTTTTCCTCTGCTTTTGGGGAAGGCTTTTCCTCTGCCTCGGGAGCAGGCTCATCCCCGACCATATCATCATCATCGGAAAAAGCCATCATTTCGCTGAAGCTCTGAACAGGGATATTCTCCTCCTCTTCCGCCTTTTCCTCGGCAGGCTTTGCAGCCGAAGTCTGAGGCGCCGCAGAAGGAGCAGGATTTTTCTTTTTCTTCTTTTTATTATTGCTCAAATTTTTCACATCCATTTATGTAATCGGTTTATTACTGCCGTTTGTAAATCGGGCGTATAATATAATTATATTACATCAAGTGGGATACAGTCAACAGATTTTACCATTTTTCTTTATGAATATTTCTGCAAATTTATTAACTATTTGTCAATTTTCGCAAAAGCAAAAACAGTAAAAAAATCAGCATAAAGCCGCAGGTATCAGCCTGCGGCTTTATAGCTTATATGTATTGTATCACGCATAGATTATTTTGATAAATGACGGTGGAGCACAAAATGCTTCTCCCCTTTAAAATGCGGTTTATGCAGCCACCGCAGGCTTTTTGGGCTTTTTAACGATGTTAAGTATCTTTACGATAACAGAGCTGAGGAGAATGTTGCTTACCATTTCAACAAGGAAATTAAGTCCTACCATTCCGAAAATGAGATAAGCTCCCACAGAAGCAAAGCCTGCGCCCTGCGCCCATTCTGTGATAGTGTCTAAGAAGAATACAACGCAGCCTAAAAGGAACACTCCCGTGTTGATAACGGGGCATACTACAGCGGCAGCGATGACCGCAGCGGTACGGTTTTTGTTCTCAAGGAGCTTGTACACCAGTCCTGCGCCGAGACCTGCAAGGATACCCTTCAGCAGAACTGTGATAACTGTTCCGGCAGCGTTTATTGCCATAAATGCGGCAGCGTCGGTGCAAAGGACTACAGCGCCGAACACAAATCCCAGCCACGCACCCGACTTATATCCGTACAGCGCCGCTCCGACTACTATTGGAATAAGTACAAATGTCACGCTGAAAGGTCCGAACTTGATGCCGATCGCCAGCGCCTGCAGAACCACCACAATGGCGGTGAGGATGCCGGTTCCCACAATTGCTCTTGTTTTTTCACGCATAATTTAAGATCCTCCTTGTTATTATTCCCTTTCGGGATACAATACAACTTCGGATACAATACAATAGTATTATAGCACGTGGGAAATCATATTTCAAGAGTTTTTGGATAAATATCGCTTTTGCACAAAACGGCGCTTTGCAGCAAGGAAATACTTTACATCTGCGTCATAGCCATCTGATAAAAGCGGTCTTGTCATTGCGGTTGAAGCCTGCACGCTCGTAAAATCTGAGGGTGCTTTCCTCCTTTGAGCCTGTCAGGAGCATTATTTTGTAGCAGCCTTCTTTTTCTGCAATGCTCTTTGCAAAGTCAAGGCAGGCAGTGGCAAGCCCTTTTTTGCGGTATCCGGGACGGGTGACCACATTTTCAACAAATGCATACGGCTGCTGACCGTGGGTGAGATTGGGGATAATTACGCAGACGCAGGAGGAGGCTATTATCCCGTCCTCCTCGGCGACTATGATGTGATGATCTTTGTCGCTCATTATCCTGTCCCACAAGTCCGCAAGGCTTTTATCCTTTTCGGGTATGGGATTGTCGTGGAGAAAGGTGTAAAGCTCTAAAAGCCCGTCAAGGTCGGAATATTCTGCTTCTCTTATCATATCAAAGTTCCTTTGCGATATTCTGAACAGAAGCGGTTATGAGCTTTTTAAACAGGGGCGCCACCCTGTCTGCAGTTTCCTGAACCTCGGCGTGGGAAAGAGGACGGTTTGATACTCCGCAGGCAAGGTTTGATATGCAGGAAATGCCGACAGTCTTCATTCCCATATGATTTGCGGCAATTGCTTCGCAGGCGGTAGACATTCCCACAGCGTCTGCGCCGAGAGTACGAACCATTCTCACCTCGGAGGGGGACTCGTAATTGGGTCCTGTGAGCTGAATGTAGACGCCTTCTCTGAGAGGTACATCAAGCTCTCTTGCGGTTTTTTTCACGATATCACGAAGCTTCTTGCTGTATATCTCGCTCATATCGGGGAAACGGGGGCCAAGCTCGTCGAGATTTTCTCCTATAAGGGGTGAGGGAGCCATACATATCTGATCGTTTATGAGCATAAAATCGCCGCACTCAAACTGCCAGTTAACGCCGCCTGCCGCATTGGTGACAAAGAGCACCTCCGCTCCCATCAGCTTCATAAGCCTTACGGGGAGCACCACGTCCTCCATAGGATAGCCCTCATAGTAGTGAACTCTGCCCTGCATTACCACAACGGGCACATCGCCCACATAGCCGAACACGAACCGTCCCTTATGCCCGGGGGCGGTGGATACGGGAAAGCCCTCGATATTCTTATAATCGAGGGTGGCTCTGATGTCGATGCCGTCGGCATAGTCTCCAAGTCCCGAGCCTAGAATAAGGGCTATTTTCGGGGTGAAGTCGACTTTTGCCTTGAAGCATTCATAGCATTTCATAAGTCTTTCGTAGCGTTCTGACATAGGGGTACTTCCTTTCATTGATATATTTTCGATGCAAATATCCGAATCAAACATCACACCTTATATGCCGATGTGCCGTAAATCACCGAGCGAGCCTTGCCATTTTGCTTTGCTTCATAAAGGGCGCTGTCGGCACGCTCGAATATCCTGCGTTCATCGTCCCGTTCTTCGTTGTAATACACGCCCGAGCAGGTCTGGAGAACATATTCGGTATTTCTTTCCCTGAGCCTGCGGTTCACAAGAGCCATTTTTTCGGCTGTGGATTCGGCATTTTCAAAGGAAATAACAGCAAATTCGTCACCGCCGTATCTGAAAACGTGCTCACCGAATATCTCGGTAAGGATATGGGCAATGCTTATGAGAGAGGTATCGCCCTCCTGATGTCCGTATGTATCGTTTATGGATTTGAAATTATCCACATCAAGGAGAACAAAGGAAAAACTGCTGCCCTCCTCCATAAGCTTTTCCATATAGCTGTCAAGGGAACGGCGGTTTGATATCCCCGTCAGCCCGTCAAGGCAGGCAAGCTCTTCAAGCTGCTGTTCAAGAAGATACTGCTGCTTGACGGAATGATAATTTCTTGCCTCAACTGCAATGACCACCAGCAGAAATATAATATGATTGAGAAAGAAAGGGATATGAAGCTGAAATGTTCCCCCTGCTCCCATTATTTTTACTATGGTTATCATACCTGCAGATGAACATAATGCGAAAACGGAATACATCAGCGGAGGGACCGAGCTTATACTGCCTATAGCCGCAAGTATAGTCATATAGGTCACGGGATAGCCGCCGCCGTTTATGTCCAGGGCGGATATAACGGCAGACCAGAAAATGAGCACCGAATTATATACGCACACATTTGATATGGACAAATTCTCAAGCTTCGGTCTTTTAAGACAGATACGGTTAATTATCAATGCCGCAACAGAACAGCAGAACAGAAAAACATAACAAGTAAAATACAGCTGCCGCTTAAAATTGCTGAAATCGAAATTCATTACCCCGTATATCATCATCAGACCTTCCAGGGCGGCTATAAGTATCAGAAATGCCTCGTATTCCCGCCAATGCTTTTTCAGATTTAATTTTATTATCTCTCTGTTGTTCATTTTTTTATCCTTTCGGGGGGGATGACCGCACGATATCTATATACTTTTCCATTTCTTCTTTGCTGAAACCATAAACATCATCTACCTCATAATCGGGAAGATAGCATATCATATGATGAAAGCAATCCTTTTCGTCGGGCTTTTCAATATACACCTTTACCTTGCCTGACGGAAGAAACTCGGAGTGTGTTATTTCTGTTTCATCATCGAGAGTAAAAACGGGTACATCATAGTGACACCCGCTTAGAACAGCTTCAGACAACGTTTCTCAAACATCTCCTGCAAAGCACAGAGTACGCCCATTCTGCCCGTGGCGTATGTAAGTCCGCCCTGAACATATGCAGCGTAGGGTTCTCTGAGGGGTGCGTCGGCGGAAAGCTCTATAGATGCGCCGTTGTTGAATGCGCCTGCCGCCATAATTACCTGGCTGTCATAGCCCGGCATATCCCAAGGCTCGGGCGATACGAAGCTGTCAACGGGTGAGCCTTTCTGTATGCCCTTGCAGAATGCAATAAGGTTCTGGGAATTTTTCATAAGGATAGCTGTGATGATATCTCCTCTCGGCTCACCGGGTGCGGGATAGCACTGATAACCAAGCTGTGTCATAACCGCACTTGTGAATGTGGCAGTTTTGAGGGCGTTTGCCACCACCTCGGGCGCATAGAAAAGTCCCTGATACATTCTCTTGTTCTGGTCAAGAGAGCAGCCTGCCTCTCTGCCAACTCCGGGACAGGTAAGACGATAGGACACCTGCTCCACAAGCTTCTTTGTGCCTGCAATATATCCGCCCGTTTCGGCAATTCCGCCGCCGGGGTTCTTGATAAGGGAACCGACTATCAGGTCTGCTCCTGCGGAAACAGGCTCGGACTTCTCCACAAATTCGCCGTAGCAGTTATCCACCATTACGATGATGTCGGGGTTTGCGCCCTTTGCCGCCTTGACTATCTCCGCAATGCCGTTTACCGTAAGGGACGGGCGGAGGGAATAGCCCCTTGAACGCTGGATATAGGCAAGCTTTGCGCCCTTTACCTTCTGGAATATCTCCGCAACATTTGGCTTGCCGTCGGGGGTAAGGTCTACCTGCTCGTATTCAACGCCGTAGTCTGCAAGTGAGCCGTTTCCGCTTCCTCTGAGACCGATGACCTCTTCAAGGGTGTCATAGGGTCTGCCTGTGAGGGAGACCATTTTGTCGCCTTTGCGTAACACTCCGAAAAGGGCAATGGTGAGGGCGTGGGTTCCCGAAACGATATTGTGGCGCACAAGGGCATCTTCCGCTCCCATTGACTGGGCAAATACCTTGTCAAGGGTGTCTCTGCCAAGATCGTCATAGCCGTAGCCTGCGCTGCCCTTCATACAGACATCGCTCACCTTGTTGTCAATAAAGGCTTTGAGTACCTTTTCGCCGTTAAATCTGGCGGTGCGGTCTATCTCCTTGAATGCGCTCTCGCAGGCTTCTTCTGCCTTTGCAGCCGCCTTCAGTATTCTTTCCTCGATTTCAAAGCCCTTCTGTACCTCGGGCTTGGGGTCAAAAATTTCTGCCATTTAATAAGTTCATTCCTTTCTTGAGAGTTTTGCGGTTTCCGCAAAACTCGGTTTGAAAATCTTTGATTTTCAAACATATCTTCTTCATACTTCATATTCGTTTTAAGTAAATATAGTCTTCATCTGTCTCCGAAAAGCCTATGGAGCTGTAGAAGCCCATAACGTCATCATATGCCCACAGACGGGGAACTGTTCCCGTTTTGTAAAGCTCTCCCGATATGGTTTCCAGTATTTTCCTGCCATAGCCATTTCCTCTTTGGTCGGGCATAACTGCCACCTGTGAGATATACGCCGCTCCCTCATATATAAAATCAACGCAGGCGCAGGCGGCGTTTTTGTACATATACGCCTTCGATACCCCGTGACGTATGCGGTGGGACATATCCGCATACCACATATCAAGCTCCGTTTCCCCGAATGAGGCTTTAACTATTTCGTACATTTTCATAAGGGTCGCCGCTTCGGGGGAATTTTCGGTTTGCGGGGCAGCTTTGCGCTCAAACAGAGTTCTGTGATTCTTTTCATAGCCCAAAAGTGTGAGCTTTTCAGCTATATGCGGGGGACATTCCACAGTCTCGGGGGAATTCAGCATAACAAAGCTTTGAAGTTCGGATATATCGTCACATTCTCCGCTTATGACCGCAGAGCAGTTGTAGATAAGTGCGCTGCCTTTATCAAAGCGGTAGAGCCTGCAGAAATCGTAGCCCGTTCCGTAAGCCCTGCAGGCAGCTTCTATCCTGCCGCTGTAATAGCTTTTGTCAAGAACAAGTCCTGCAGGGTCTGTAATAAGCTTTATCATACCCTGCCCGAAAGTATTTCCATAGCCATTGCAAGGCTCAGGGCATAGGAGTCGAAATAGTCCTCCTCGTTTATGACACAGCAGGGGGTGTGCAGATAGCGGCAGGGAACAGATACAGCGCAGGTGCGAACTCCACTCCTGCTTATGTGTATGGCTCCGCTGTCGTTTCCGCCTGCAATGACCGTTTTGGTCTGCCGCTTAATGCCCATATCCTCCGCAAGCTTAACGGAAAGCTTATACAGTTCCCTGTCATAGAGGGTGCTTCTGTCCATATATGAGACTACGGGGCCTTCGCCCAAGATACAGCACCGCTTGTCGCCCTCTGAAAGAGGTATATCGGCGGCGGTGGTTGCTTCAAGTACAAGGGCAAAGTCGGGAGCCACGTCAAATGCCGCCGTTCTTGCGCCACGAAGTCCGATTTCCTCTTGAGTGACGAATGTAAAGGTGCAGTCATAAGGGAGAGCATTTTCAAGTATCATTGCAAGCATTATTGCACAGCCTGCCCTGTCGTCTATTGCCTTTGAGCAGATAATGCCGTTCCTTGCCGCATAGCCGCAGGTAAAATATGCATAGTCACCGAGTGAGACCTGCTTTTGGGCATCTGCCTTGTCAAGCGCTCCGATGTCGATGTAAAGCCCGTCGAATTTAGGGGCAGTTTTGCGCTGCTCCTCGGTCATATTGTGGACGGCTCTCGAGCCAACAGCGCCTATAATGCCGCTTTCAAGCCTTACCTGTCTGCCGATAACTGCGTCTGCTTCAACGCCGCCTACGCAGTTGATGTTCAGAGTTCCGTCGGCGTTTATTCCCGTTACGATAAGTCCCACCTCGTCCATATGGGCGGATATCATAAGCTTTTTTGCGGCAGGCTTTTTGCCCTTGTATTCGGCAATTACACAGCCGAGGGGTGTTATGCGGCATTCGCATTTATCCCCGATAGTGTCAAGGATAAATTTTCTTACTTTATCTTCCTGACCCGAGGCTCCGTCGATTTTGCACAGCTTTTCAAGCAGGTCACGAAGAAGTTCCTTGTTTACATTTATGCTCATTTCACATCACCTGCTTTCAGAAATGCGGCAATAAGCTCCGCTGTCAGCTCGCAGTCAGCTGTGTCAATCACCTCGGCAGGAGTGTGCATATACCTGAGAGGTATGGAAAGAGTTACCGCCTTTGAGCCCCGCTTGTTTACGGAAAATCTGTCCGCATTGGTGCCCGTGGTGCCGTTCATCACTTCAAGCTGATAGGGAATGTCATTTGCTTTGGCGTGGTTTATGAACCAGTTGGAAAGTGCTCTGTCAAGAGAGGGGGCAATGCCTATCATACAGCCCTTTGCAAGCTCGCCGCATTTTTTCGGGTCCTCGCCGCCGCAGAGAGCAAAGCTTACATCGACTGCAATGGAGATATCGGGGTCAATGTCAAATGCACCGATGCAGGCTCCCCTTTCGCCCAGTTCTTCCTGCGCAGAGAACATAACCATAAATGTGTATGGAAGGTCATCATATTCGCCGCAAAGGCTGTCTACAGCCTTGATTATTGCCGCAATACCGCAGCGGTCATCAAGTCCCGAGCCGCATATTCTTCCGTTTAAAAGCTCGGTGCAGGGGGAGTCAAAGGAGATAAAGTCTCCGAGAGAGATCTTTTCTCTGACCGTTTCTCTGTCCGAAATGGGGTCGATGTATATCTGGTCTTTTTCCATAACGGAACTGTCCTTTTTTAGGTGGGGGGGCAGGGTGCAGATAACGCCCTCGATATTTTCTTTGCCGTGTATCATTACCCTCTGAGCGGGAAAAATTCTCCTGTCAAGACCGCCTATGCAGTCTGCCTTCACAAAGCCCTCTTCCGTAATGCTTGTGACTATCATTCCCACCCTGTCAAGGTGAGCGTCAAGCAGGACGTGGGGCTTTTTATCGCTTCTCTCACCGAAATGGGCAATGACATTGCCGTTTTTTATTTCCGCTTTATCCGTATAGCGGAGCAGCTCGCTTTTGCAGAGCAGGGCTGTTCCCGTTTCGTTTCCCGAAACGCCCTCCGAGTCTGCAATGCGGATAATAAGCTCCGCAAGTTCTTTTTTGTTCATTTGATTTTCCTCGTCTTTCATCAAAGAGCGTTTACAAGGCTCTTGAAGTGATTTCCTCTGTCCTCGAACATTCTGTACATATCAAAGCTTGCGCAGGCGGGGGAAAGGGAAACTATATCGCCCGATCTTGCGTGGTCGTGGGCAGTCTTTACAGCTTCCGCCATATCGCTTACGATGATGATCTCAAGTCCGCTGTCCTTAAATTTGGGGGAGGCTGTGACTGCCGCCTTTATCTTCTCCTTTGTCTGACCCATAAGGATAAGGAGCTTTACCTTTTCGCACACAAGGTCTGCCATTGGCTCGAAGGATATGCCCTTGTCGGAGCCGCCCATTATCATTATCTGCTTCTGTGCGAAGGTATTGAGGCAGGCGATAACTCTTGTGGGGCTGGAGGCAATGGAGTTGTTGTAGTATTTTACTCCGTCAAGCTCTCTAACAAACTCGATACGATGCTCAACACCGCCAAATTTCCTCGCCACTTTCTGCACCGTTTCCACCGATACCTTTCCCCAGGTAACGGCAATGGCAGTAAGGTAGTTTTCCACGTTGTGAAGCCCGGGTATCTTTATGTCGTTCATATGCACCACGGGAGTGACGGTGCCGTAATCGTTGTAGCATAACATTCCGTCATCTCTTAGGAATGAGCCGTTTTCAACCTTTTCACGTCTGCTGAAAAAGGCAAGCTGTCCTCTTACAAGGGGAGCAAGGTCACGTGCTGTCTCGTTGTCAAGGCTCAGCACCGCTTTGCCGAAGGCGTTCTGATGAAGCAGAAGATTTGCCTTGGAGTCGATATATTCCTGCATATCCTTGTGGACATTAAGGTGATTGGGGGTGATGTTCGTTATGGCTGCCACATCGGGGGAACGTCTCATTGAAATGAGCTGGAAGCTGGAAAGCTCCACTACGGCTGCGTCGTCCTCACTCACTTCCTCGATTATGGGGAGAAGCGCTCTGCCGATGTTTCCGCCCTTATGTACGGTCTTTCCCTCGGCGGCAAGAAGCTCCGCAATAATGGTGGTGGTGGTGGTCTTGCCGTCCGAACCTGTTACGGCGTAAATGGGGCAGGGGCAGAGGTCGAAAAAGACTTCCATTTCGGAAGTTACGGCGGTGCCGTGATGTCTTGCGGCGGTAAGGGTCTCGTTATTGTAGTACATTCCGGGGGTGCGGAACACTACGTCATATCTGCCCTCTGCCATTTCATCAAGGTAGCTTTCTCCCAGGGAGAATTTTGCGCCTGCGGTCACAAGCTCCTCGTATTCTTTCATCTGCTCCGAGGTTTTTTTATCGCAGACGGTAACGTCAAGTCCCTTTTTGCAAAAAAGCTTTATAAGATCGGTATGGCTCACGCCTACGCCGATAAAGGCTATTTTTTTATTCTTCATATCCGTAAAGAATTTTTCTGCTTTAGTCAATGAAATCATATCCTCTCAAATCGAATTAAATAGTTACTCATTTTATATTATACTACATCTTACCGAATTTATCAACATATTTTTTATTTAAGTTTCCCCAAAATTCAGCCGAGAAACCTCATAACAGGAAAACAAAGATAATTGCCCATCGTTTTGCGGCAAGGCAAAGAACCTCCCGATTCCTGATTTAACAGTCTTTAATATCTCAAAAATACCGTATGCAACAG
>NZ_JBNMJV010000045.1:0-18551 GCF_050874005.1 Huintestinicola sp. | reverse complement strand
CTGTTGCATACGGTATTTTTGAGATATTAAAGACTGTTAAATCAGGAATCGGGAGGTTCTTTGCCTTGCCGCAAAACGATGGGCAATTATCTTTGTTTTCCTGTTATGAGGTTTCTCGGCTGAATTTTGGGGAAACTTAAAATACCAATAACCATTGACAAAGCAAGTTATATATGTTAAAATATCAAGATAATTCACAGATTATGTGAAAATACAAATTGAAAGGCTGAAATTATGAAAAAATACCTTTCTGCAATAACCGCAATTTTAATGGCATTTTCCCTTGCTGCCTGCTCAAATAAGCAGGAGGACGCCACTGTTTCCGAAGCCGTAAGCGAGACCGTTTCATCGGAGACCTCTGCCGAAGCCGCATCTTCCGAAACAGCGGAAAGCGCTGCTGCAGCCGAAACGTCAGATTTTTCCTACATAGGAAAATGGTATTTTATCAGAACAGATATGACCTCCGAAGGTATGACCCTTGCAATGTCTCTGAAGGATATGGAGGTCACGGGTCTTACCGATGAAAACTCCTTTGTTCTGGATATAAAGGACAGCGGAGTTGTTGATATCAATGCATACGGCGAGACAGCTTCCGCCGAATGGACAGTTTCAGGCAGCGGCATCACAATTACGGGCGACGAGGAAACACTGGGAGCCGACAGGCTGGAATTCACCGCTGAGGACACCGACCTTATCAGAACCGATATTTTCTTTGAAGAAGAGGCTATGAATATGTACTTTGCCAAGGAGGGCAGCCCGAAGATCGAAGAATCAATGAGCAAAAGCCTTCTTGAGCAGTCCTTCGGAGAAATTATGGGCAATATGATGAACGAAAATATGGCGGAAGTCACCCTTGATACTCCCGCAGTTATGACATACGGCGAGGATACAGACGTAATGTTCTGCCGTTTCACCGCTCCCGAAGCAGGCTCCTATACATTCCGCTCTGAAAGCGGCGGACACGATACAGCTGCTGTTTATGACTCATCAAGCTTTGCAGAGACCTTAGATGTTTCCGAAAATACCGAGGGCGGCTTTGAGCTTACCATAGAACTTGAAGCAGAGCAGTCTGTTTACATCGAAGTAACCTCCGACAGCACGGAAGTTACCGTCAGCGCACAGAAAAACTAAACATAGTATAATATGTCACATCGCAGCATTATCGGGCATTTCCGATAGTGCTGCTTTTTTGTTTATGAAAGTTTGGTGAAAAGCTGAAAGCTTTAAGGTAGATTTAAGCTTTTGCGGTTATCATTTAAGCATATCAAGGAAAGGAAGATAGCCGTGAAAACAAAAACAAGCCATAAAAAGCCTATCATAGCCGCAGCAGCCGTTCTTCTTGCAGCAGGAGCGGGAGCGGCGGTATTTGCGGGAGCGTCCGCCTCCGCAGACAGCGAAGGAGAAACAAGCTATCGTGAATACAATGTCTCAAAAGGAGATATAACCGTAGGCGCCGAAGAAAGCGGCACCGTCTCCATCGAGCATACATATGTAACATTCCCCTGCTCCGCAGACGTGCAGGAGGTCTATGTAAAAGAGGGAAACACCGTCAAAGAAGGCGACCCTCTGTTAAAGCTTTCCCCCGAGGATATCGAAGAAGCAAAATACGAGCTTGAAAGCGCAGTAAAGTCAGCAGAGCTTGAGCTTGAAGCCGCAAAGCTTGACCAAAGCACAAAGCTGATTGAAGCAAAGCAGACCCTTGAAAGCTCTCTGCAGAGCGGAAGCTCCGCCGAGACCGACTACGACCTGTACATAACCAAAAACAACGCCTCAAAGCAGTCCTCGGAAAAGCAGCTTGAAAGCCTGAAAAAAGAGCTTGAAGAGTATAAAGCAATGAAGGAGACATATCCCGACGACTATGCCGAATTATGTAAATACGAGGATAAACTTGATGAATATGAAGCAAAGTACAAGGAAATGGAAAGCGTTTACAAGTCATATCAGAAAATTGACGACGCAAATTCCGCAGCCCTTGACGAAATAAAAAGCGAGTATGATGAATATACCGAAAAGATATCCGATACCTCGGAACGTCTGACGGAGCTCAAAAAGAATTACGAGGACGCAAAAGCGGCTTATGACAAGGCTCTTGAGGAATATGAGACCGCCAAGGAAAATTACGAAAGATCCACCTCAAGCTCCACTATAACCGTAACCTCCGACAGCAGCTCGTCAAGCAGCACAGACACATCTTCCGGCTCCTCCTCGGGCACAGACACATCATCAAGTCTTTCCGAAAAGCTTTCTCAGGCAAAGACCGCTCTTGACAAAGCAAGTACTGCCTATAATTCCGCAAACGTTGCGTATTCGGGCTATTACCAAAATCTGGACAGTCAGATAAGCGATAAGATAGAGGAATATGAAAACAGGATAGCCGAAGCGGAAAAAACCTATTCGGCTCACGAAAAGATAACCCAGGCATATAAAAAGCAGCTGGACGAATTTAACGAGGAAGTTTCCGATTTCCGTGAGCAGTACGAGGACGAAAAAGCGGATTTCACCGAAATTTACGGTCAGAATGATGATGAGTCCATTGACGAAAGGATAGACAGCCTCGAGGACAGCATTGCCGAAGCGGAGCTTTCCATCGAAACAGCAGCCGCAGGTGAAGACAGCGACCTTCTCAAAGCCCGTCAGCAGGCGGATTCGGCGCTTGCGCAGGCAGAGTCCGCACAGGCAGTTTACGACCGCACCGTCTCCTCTCTCGAAAACGATATGGAGCGTGCGCAGAACAGCTATGACAAAGCTTTGAAGGAATATAACGATTTCTGCGAAAGCGTTTCCGACGATGGCGTTGTCTATGCGGAAGCAGGCGGCATAATCTCTTCTGTAAACATCTCCGAGGGCGACAGCGTTATGGCGAATATGAGCCTGCTGACCATTCTTGACACGAGATATGGGTATCTCTCCGCCTCCGTTTCCGAGGAAGATATCACATCTCTTGAAACCGATATGGAATGCTCCGTAAGCCTTACCGCATTTGAAAACAAGACCTTTGAGGGCCATATAGATACAATTTCCGCCGAGCCTGCCCGTTCCTCGGGATCTGTCACCTACACCGTCACCGTCAAGCTTGAGGACGAAAGCGGACTGAACGTCCGTGAAGGAATGTCGGGCGAGATAACCTTTATCGAAGGCGGCGTCAGCGATGTAATGTATACAAATGTCAATGCCATCACATTCAGAGACGGCGTTTCCTACGTAAAGATGTACGATGAAAGCGGTCAGATAGTCGAAAAAGAGGTAACAACAGGCTTTTCCGACGGCAGATACGTAGAGATCACCGAAGGCGTTTCCGCAGGGGACAAGGTGCTTGCGGAGATAGAGCTTGCAGGCAAATAACCCTAAGAAGGAAGGACATTGATATGCGGCTTTCAGAGCTTTTGCGAATGGTATTCGTAAACATATTTTCAAGCAAATCAAAATGCGCCCTTACCTCTCTGGGCATTGTGGCAGGCTCGGCGACCATCGTGCTTGTCATAGCCGTGGGACAGGGGGGCAAAATGGACGTTGCCGAGCAGTTCAAGAACCTCAGCGCAGGCGCAATAGAAGTCTCCGCAGGACAAAGCGCCGACTCCATAATGGAAGGTATGATGCAGGGCTTCGGAGGAGCACCCGGCGGCGGAAACAGCGGCGGGATGCCGAATTTCGGAGGCGGACAAATGCCATCGGGGGGCGGAATGCCAAGCTTCGGCGGCGGAGCACCCTCAGGCGGCGGCAATCGTTCGGGCAGCGGAGGAGGAAAAGGCTCCTTTGCACCGTCAATGACAGGCGGCGTTACCCTTACAGAAGAGGACGTGGAGGACATTTCCGCCGTAGTCCCGGGCATAGAGTCCATATCCATACTTGCCAGCGGCGATGCCTCGGTGGAAGGCGGCGACCTTGAGGAGGAGACCACCTATACAGCGGTGGGAGTAGCCCCCGAATATGCGGAAATATCAAATCTTACCGTACAGTACGGCAGCTTTTTTGACGAGGACGCCGAGGAGGACTGCTCCAAGGTATGCGTTTTAGGCTACACGACCGCCCAGAGCATATTCGGCGCCGCCTATCTTGCGGCAGGAGACTATGTTTCCATCGAAGGCAAGAATTACGAGGTCATAGGCGTTCTCAGCTCAATGGGAACGGTCTCCTCGGGAATAAGCCCCGACGAGGCAATATATCTCCCCTACTCCACAGCGAAAAAATACGTGTTTGGAAACAGCATCGAGCCGAAAATATCGGCAGTTGCCTCGGACGTTAACGAAGTCCAGAGCGTAATGGAGAATATCGAAGCGGTGCTTACCCAGAATTATCCCGATGCCAAATTCACCGTCACCGACGCAGGCAGCGAAATGGAAGCGGCTCAGAAATCCGCAAATACTCTACAGACCCTGCTTATCGCCGTAGCTTCAATAGTGTTCATAGTAGGCGGCATAGGAATTATGAACGTACTTTTCGTAACGGTAAGGGAGCGGACGGGAGAGATAGGACTTCTCAAGGCGCTTGGCTGCAAAAAGGGCGTTATCCTCGGAGAATTTCTCCTTGAAGCGGGAGCCATAGCCCTTTTCGGAGGAGCGGTGGGAGTAGCCCTCGGCTATCTGCTTATCCCCGCAGTGGAGCTTACGGGAACAAGAGCGGAGCCTGTGGCATTGGCAGGAGTATTGTCCCTTGTGTTTGCGGTGATAACGGGAACCCTGTTCGGATTTTACCCCGCCTTCAAGGCTTCAAGGCTCACACCCATAGAAGCTCTCGGCAGCGAATAAATAAGGAGATTTTTTGAAAATGAACAGAAAGAATTTTTTTATATTACTTGCAGTCCTCGCCCTCTACAGCGCCGCATTTTCGGGCTGCTCGGAGAATAACGAAAAGGAAAATATCCCCGTACAGACCGCGGCTGTAAACAATTATGTCCCCAAGGAAACGGACAAAACCATCTCGGGCGAGGTCACAAAAATAACGGGAAACCGCATAACCCTTGCCCTTGGAACAGTCTCGGCGGATAATTCACAACCTCCCGAACAGGGCGGCGAAAGCCCGGAAATGAACGGCGAAATGCCCGATATGAGCGGTGATATGCCCGAGGGCGATCTCACTCCCCCAAGCGGTGAAATGCCCCAAATGAATGGTGAAAGACCCGACCGGGGCGGTGAAAGACCCGATATGGGCGGCGAAATGCCCTCACAGGGAAAGGGCGGACGGAGAGGCAGCTCAACAGTGCAAAAAACAGGCGAGGAAGCACAGTACATTCTCCCCGTAGGAATGCCCATAGACGGTCTCAGCGGACGTAATACCGACTATTCGGGCATCACCGCAGGAACCGTTATCACCCTGACGGTGAACGACAAAGGCGTGGTATGCGCAGCGGAGGTGAGCTGATTGAGCGAACCCGTTATCCGAATGAGCGGAATAAAAAAGAGCTACAAAATGGGCGGGAACGTGCTGAACGTCCTCAAAGGCATAAGCCTTACGGTAAACGAGGGCGAATTTCTTGCAATTCTCGGTCCCTCAGGCTCGGGAAAATCCACCCTTATGAACATAATCGGCTGTATGGACAGCTTTGACGAGGGAGAATATTACCTTTCGGGTCAGCCTATCCATTCAATGAACGACAATATGCTCACGGACGTGAGAAACGAGTACATCGGCTTTATTTTCCAGAAATACCACCTTATCACAAAATACACCATTCTCAGAAACGTAATGATGCCCCTGCTTATCAGAGGAGAAACCGCAGCGCAGGCAGAGGTCACCGCAAGGGAGCGGCTCATACAGCTTGGAATGGGCGAGCGTATGGATCATAAGCCCACCGAGCTTTCGGGCGGTCAGCAGCAGAGAGCCGCCATTGCCCGAGCGCTCGTGGGCGACCCGAAGATACTCCTTGCCGACGAACCCACAGGCGCCCTTGACAGCGCAACGGGAAAAGAAGTCTTGAAGCTCTTTCGTGAGCTAAACGAAAAGGGACACACCATCGTTATGATAACCCACGACTTAAACGTGGCACAAAGCGCAGGGCGAATCGTAAGGATAGTGGACGGCGAGCTTTTCGAGGAATAAATTTTACTTGACATTCCGCCAAAAGTGTGATAATATAATAAAAGAGTCACTTGTGATGAATTTCGCAGGCGCACGAAGGGGGACACCACCTCGGGTGTCAGCTTTCGTGCGCCCTTTTTAATTTTTAACCGGAAAGGGCGGATAAGAAAAATGGCAGTAATATGCGGCAAAAGCACTCCCGAAGCGGACGGAAAAACTCTCTCCGAATATATCCTGCAGGCAGGCTACACGTCAGGCAGGATAGCTGTTGAATACAACGGCGAGATACTCCCGAAGGCAGATTATGACAAGACCGTCATAGCCTCCTCGGACGATATCGAGATAGTCGAATTTATGGGCGGCGGCTGATAAGCTCCGAAAAAAATTATAGAAAGGCAATACAGAAAATGGAAGATAAGCTTATTTTAGGCGGACACGAGTTCACCTCAAGATTTATTTTAGGCTCGGGAAAATATTCCCTTGACCTCATAAAGGCAGCTGTAGAAAACGCAGGCGCACAGATAATAACCCTTGCCCTCAGACGGGCAAACAGCGGCGGAGCGGCAAATATCCTTGATTATATCCCCGAAGGCGTGACCCTTCTCCCAAACACCTCAGGCGCAAGAAACGCCGAAGAAGCGGTGCGTATCGCAAGGCTCTCAAGGGAGCTTGGCTGCGGAGATTTCGTGAAGATCGAGGTTATCAGAGACTCAAAATATCTCCTCCCCGACAATTACGAGACCATAAAGGCAACGGAAATTCTTGCAAATGAAGGCTTTGTGGTCCTCCCCTATATGTACCCCGACCTCAACGCCGCAAGAGACCTTGTAAATGCAGGAGCCACCGCAGTAATGCCCCTTGCCGCACCCATTGGCACCAACAGGGGACTGTGCACAAAGGATTTCATAAAGATACTCATTGACGAGATAGATCTGCCCATAATAGTTGACGCAGGCATAGGCAAGCCCTCCCAGGCGTGCGAGGTAATGGAAATGGGTGCCGCCGCCGTAATGGCAAACACCGCCATCGCCACCGCAGGAAATATCCCCGCAATGGCAGAAGCCTTCAGAAAAGCCATCGAAGCAGGCAGAACCGCATACCTTGCCAAAACGGGACGGGTAAGAGAGACCGCAAGCGCCTCCTCCCCCCTTACAGGCTTTCTGCACGATTAAAGGAGTGATAAAATGTCTCGCATAAACCATATGCAGTACCTTGAAGGAATGGAAAATATCGGCTCTGAGATACAGGACAAGGTAATAACCGCAATGAACGGCTATGCCCCCGAAAAATTCACCGCCGCCGATGTAAGAAACGCCCTTGACAGCGAGATCTGCACCCCCGAAAATTATATGGCGCTCCTCTCCCCCGCCGCCGAGCCGTTTCTTGAGGAAATGGCAGAAAAGGCAATGAAGGAGCGAATGAAGCATTTCGGCAATTCCGTTTATATGTTCACCCCCCTCTACATCGCAAACTACTGTGAAAACCAGTGCGTCTACTGCGGGTTTAACTGCAGGAATAAAATAAAAAGAGCAAGGCTCAATGCCGAAGAGATCGAAAAGGAAATGCAGGCAATTTCAGCCTCGGGCTTGCAGGAAATACTTATCCTCACAGGCGAGAGCCGAAAATATTCCGATTTAGAATATATCGGAGAAGCCTGCAAAATAGCAAGTAAATATTTTCGTGTAGTGGGACTTGAAGTCTACCCGATGAACTCCGATGAATATAAATATCTCCACGAATGCGGCGCAGATTTTGTCACCGTTTTTCAGGAAACCTACAATTCCGACAAATACGAGCAGCTCCATTTAGGCGGCCACAAGCGCATTTTCCCCTACCGCATAAACGCCCAGGAAAGAGCTTTAATGGGCGGAATGAGAGGAGTAGGCTTTGCCGCACTTTTAGGACTTGACGATTTCCGGAAAGATGCCTTTGCCGCAGGCTATCACGCCCACCTTATCCAGAAAAAATACCCCCACGCCGAAATAGCAATGTCCTGCCCCAGACTTCGCCCCACCAAAGCGGACGAGACCATAAATCCCCGTGACGTAGGCGAAAGACAGCTTTTGCAGGTAATATGCGCCTACCGCATTTTCCTGCCCTACGCAAGCATAACCATCTCCACCAGAGAATGTGAGCGTTTCCGCAACAATGTCATAAAGCTTGCCGCCACGAAAATATCCGCAGGAGTAAACGTGGGAATAGGCGAGCACAGCGACTCTGCCGACAAGGGAGACGAGCAGTTCGAGATATCCGACCCGAGAACCGTTTCGGAGGTCTACACAGCCATAGAAGAAATGGGACTCCAGCCCGTAATGCACGATTATATCTATGTTTAAGGTAATATGCGTAACTCAGATGTACGCAGCTGAAAATTTTTTCACACAGCTTGAAAAAATATGCGCCGCAGGTATCGACCGAGTGATACTCAGAGAAAAAACGCTCACCGAAGCGGATTACAAAGCCCTTGCGAAAAGGGTGATAAAAATATGCGGAAAATACAATACTCCCCTATCCCTTCATACCTTTACCGAAACCGCAAAACGACTTGACTGCAAAGCCATTCACCTGTCATATGCTGATTTCACAGCAGGCAAAGGAGAAGGCTTTGAGACCGTAGGAGTGTCTGTTCATTCCCTTAACGAAGCCATATCGGCAGAAAGATCGGGAGCCTCCTACATCACCGCTGGACACATCTTCCCCACCGACTGCAAAAAAAACCTTCCCCCCAGAGGAACGGACTTCCTAAGAGAAATATGTGAAACAGTCCATATCCCCGTTTACGCCATTGGCGGCATAACCCCCGAAAACGCCCCCCTCGTGAAAACGGCGGGAGCCTCGGGCGTCTGCCTGATGTCGGGGCTTATGAAAGCAAGGGAGCCGGGGGATATCATCGGAAAAATCAAGAACTGCTGAACAATTCACATTTCCCTGCCAAGCGGCGGGGAATATTTTTATCCCGAATTTCTTGACCCCCATTCCTCCCTCGTTACCCCATAAACCGCCGTTACCTCATTTTCGCCGTCGGTAAACTCCTCAAGAAACCTCATACCGTTAGCCCTCGCCACCGCCGCCGAAGGGATATTCTCCTTTTTCATATAGGAGTACAAAATATTAAAAGGGGTGTTTTCAAAAGCCCAGTCCCTGCAGGCACGAGCCGCCTCACCAGCATACCCCCGCCGCTGAAACCGCTTTGCAATGTGATAACCTATCTCGGGTCTGATAATTCCGTTAATGTCCTGCATAGTAACGCCGCAGTCCCCGATGACCTCCCCCGTCTCTTTCAGGACCACCGCCCAAAGCCCGAAGCCGAATATCTCATAACGCAGGATATTTTTCTCTATCCACCCTCTCACACGCCCCTTGTCAAAAGTATAGGGATAATGTCTCATAATATCCGAATCCCCTAAAACAGCATACATCGCCTCAAAATCGTCCATACACATTTCACGAAGAATAAGCCTTTCCGTTTCAAGTCTCATAAAAATACCCCCTAAAAAAATATTGCAGGATAATTATAGCACAAATGTTCGTAAATGTCAATATACAATATGCAAGAATATTTCTCAATGCATTTAGCACATTTGTTCATATCAATAAAAGTTCCCCGAATAAATCTATCCATTAAAAATTTACTTTTTCTATAAAAATACGGCTTGCAGAAAAGCGTGGATTATGAGATAATATAAATAAGTATTATTACATACAAGAAAGAAATGAGGTATTGCCAATGTCCCACCAGACAGTTATCGTTCTTGACTTCGGCGGTCAGTATAATCAGCTTATCGCAAGACGTGTGCGTGAATGCGGCGTTTACTGCGAGGTAAAATCCTATAAAACTCCCCTTGAGGAGATAAAAGCCGCAAACCCCGCAGGAATAATCTTCACAGGCGGTCCCAACAGCGTATATCTCGAAACATCTCCGAGAATTAGCAGGGAGATATTCGAGCTTGGCATTCCCGTGCTGGGCATATGCTACGGCTGCCAGCTTATGGCGTATACCCTTGGCGGAGAAGTGTCCACCTGCGTCACATCGGAATACGGCAAGACCGAAACGGAATATGACAAGTCGAGCCTGCTTTTCGGCAGCATATCCGATATGCCAGAAAAAGCAGTATCGTGGATGAGCCATACCGACTATGTTTCCAAAGTACCCGAGGGCTTTAGGATAACCGCCCATACCGCAAACTGCCCCGCCGCCGCAATGGAAAACAAGGAAAAGAAGCTCTATGCCGTTCAGTTCCACCCCGAGGTAAATCACACTCAGTACGGCATAAAAATGATAGACAGCTTCCTTAAAAATGTCTGCGGCTGCACAGGCGACTGGACAATGGCGGGTTACGCCAAGACCGCAATAAACGATATCAGAGCCAAAGTAGGCGACGGAAAAGTCCTGCTTGCGCTTTCGGGCGGCGTTGACAGCTCAGTTGCCGCAGCACTCCTTGCAAAGGCAGTAGGCAGCCAGCTCACCTGTATTTTCGTAGACCACGGCTTTATGAGAAAGAACGAAGGCGACGAGGTAGAAGCCGCATTTGCTGACTGGGGAATAAATTTCGTAAGAGTAAACGCCAAGGAGCAGTTTATGTCAAAGCTCAGAGGCGTGTCCGACCCCGAGACCAAGAGAAAGACCATCGGCGAGGAATTTATCCGTGTATTCGAGCGTGAAGCAAAGAAGATAGGAGTTGTGGATTATCTTGTTCAGGGAACCATCTACCCCGACGTTATCGAAAGCGGAGCAGGCGACGCCGCAGTAATAAAATCCCACCACAACGTAGGCGGACTCCCCGACTATGTGGATTTCAAGGAAATAATCGAGCCTCTGAGACTTCTTTTCAAGGACGAGGTAAGAGCGCTGGGACGTGAGCTTGGACTCTCCGATATCCTTGTAGACCGCCAGCCCTTCCCCGGTCCCGGACTTGCCATCAGAATTATCGGCGAGATAACCGATGAAAAGCTTGATATCCTCAAGGACGCCGACTTCATCTTCCGTGAAGAGATAGCAAAGGCAGGACTTGACAAGACCGTAAATCAGTATTTTGCAGTCCTCACCAACAACCGCTCCGTAGGCGTAATGGGTGACGGCAGAACATACGATTATACCCTTGCCCTCAGAGCGGTTGAGACCTCCGACTTTATGACCGCTGAGTTCTCCCGTATCCCCTATGATGTCCTCGCTGCGGCTTCAAACAGGATCGTCAACGAGGTCAAGAACATCAACAGAGTAGTGTACGACATCACCACCAAGCCCCCCGCAACTATCGAGTGGGAATAAGTAAATTCATCCCGAAAACCTCGCAGCAATGAGGTTTTCGGGATTTTTTGATATTCGTTCTTATGAATGTCTGCCGTAATAATAAGCAGAATAGAATTTATATTTTTATCGTTCACCTATTGACATTTTACAAAAGCTATGATATAATCCCTTTAGTGGTATAGTGATATATACGAGTATACCACCTCAAGTAAGAATAGGAGTATTGACCTGAAATGGCTCAGAATAATGATCAGCTTGCTTATATAAAGCTTAAGGAATGGCTTGAAGATGAAATTCTGGCAGGCTCATTTCCCGAAAATACGCAGATACCGTCTGTGGCAGATCTTTCCGTGAGCTTTAAGCTCAACCACATTACGGTGCTCAAAAGTGTGAATTTGCTTGCCGAAGCAGAGATACTTTATAAAAAAAGGGGCGTGGGAATGTTCGTGGCTGAGGGCGCAGTCAGTAAGATCAGAACCGAGCGGCAGGGCGAGTTTTACAGCAAATATATCGTGTCAATGGTATCCGAGGCTAAAAAGCTGGGGATACCCGCCAACGAGCTTCTTAAAATGACAGAAAGGGGTTATGAAAATGAGTGAGCTTATTATTGAAAATGTAACCAAAAAATACGGAAAGAACCTTATCCTTGACGATGTTTCCCTGAAACTTATGCAGGGGCATTGCTACGGGCTTCTGGGAAGAAACGGCGCAGGCAAATCCACGCTTATAAACATTATAATGCAGCGCTGTCCGAGAAATAGCGGAAAGATACTCCTTGACGGAAAGCCTGTGGACAATAACGACAAGCTGCTTTCAAGAATGTTCTGTATGAGCGACAGCGCAGTCTACCCTGCCGAGTTCAAGCTGAAAACCATTTTTTCAATAACCGCCGCAATGTATCCCGCCTTTGATACGGGATATGCAGAGAAACTGTCGGAGTTGTTCGGACTTGACCTGAAAAAGCGTGTGGGAAAGCTTTCCACAGGCTATAATACAATTTACAAAGTGATACTTGCCCTGGCTTCAAATGCGGATTTTATATTTCTTGACGAGCCTGTGCTGGGAATTGACGTTAACCAGCGTGAGACATTCTATCGTGAGCTTGCAAGAAAGATAAGCGAAAGCAATTCCTGCTTTGTAGTCTCCACCCATATAATCGAGGAAATGCAGAATCTTATTGACACCGTTATCATTCTCCACAAGGGAAAGATACTTCTCTGCGAAGAAACGGAAAAGCTTTTGACCGAATATACCTCTGTCAGCGGCAAGGCAGAGCTTGTAGACAGCTTTATAGAGGGCAAAGAAGTAGCAGGCTGTGAAAATATGAGCCTTTTCAAAACTGCCGTAATAAAGGGCACTTTTGATGATATCCCCGAGGGACTTAACTGCGATACAGCAGACCTGCAAAAGCTTTTCTACTTTTTGACAGGCGGCTCTCCCGACTTGCTGTGAAAGGAATGACGCAAATGAAAAACAGAATAATTAACGGCATAATTTCTTTTTCGGCTGAGGTCAAAGCTTCATCAAATTTTTCCTGATCTATTGGTTTATCCAGAAATCTGAAATCTTTGATCTTAAACGCTTCGGGCATAAATTCAGTATGACTTGTAAGAAAAATAATTATTCCGTCATAATTCATTTCTCGCAGCTTAAAGGCTGTTTCCATACCGCTCAGCCCCGGCATTTCAATATCCAGGAACAAAATGTTGAAATCGAGGACGGAATTTGTCAGTTCTTCTCCGGAATTGAAATAAACTATCTGATATTTATTGCTCCTGCTTTGAAGTTTATAAATTATCTCATCAACAAAGATCTGTTCATCGTCACATACAGCAATTTTGTAAAGCATAAATTTTGTCCTCCAAATATTTATACTTTTATTATACATCATCACTGCTTAAAATACAATACCGTTCACCGTCTGAGAATTGCCGTTTACCGGCTAAGTTTTTGCCCTACCCACCATAACAAGCGTCACTTCTGCTCGCTGTTACAGCCGAAAATATCAAGATACCCCGAAAAAGAATCCGCAGACGCCAAAACCTGCTCCTGACATAATATTTCGCCAAAGCCATATGCGGCGTGAACAAAGGGTATTTCCGCCTTGAGCGCCGCATTGTGATCTCCGTTGGTATCACCGACATAGGCTGCGCTCACACAGCTGTGTCTTTTCATAAGAAGCCGTATAGTAATACTTTTCTGCACCTTTGTATCTCCCCAGCACAGATATCCCGAAAAATATTTTCCAAAACCGCTGAATTTCAAAAAAGCTTCAATATATCCGCATTGACAGTTGCTTACTATAAACAGCCTGTGATCCTGAGCAAGCTGTTTCAGCGTTTCCTCCTCATTGCTGTATATCGTACCGCCCTGTTCGGAAACATATTCGTTTTCATATGCCATACATTTTTCAAGTACACTAAGCTGTATGTCATCGGGAAGCATAGGAAAGAAATGCCGTGCCAGACCGTCCATCGTCATTCCCATTGTGCTCCGAAGCTCATCGCCTGATATACATATTCCGTCAAGGCACGGGATAGCAAGTTTTTTTACAGCAATATTCCAGGACTTGGCAACATTATCGGCGCTGTCCCAGAGAGTTCCGTCAAGGTCGAAAATGATGCTTTCAACATTTATCTTACTCATCTTTATCCTCACTTTTATCAAGTCTGCTTTTTAAAAGCTGCACGCCCGATATAATATCAGCGACATATGGTGCAGCATATTCGATCGTTCTGTCGGCGGCATTTGCAGATCGTTTTATTGCCGTAAAAATACTGTCCCAATCGGTGGTGCCGCTTCTGATCGGAAGATGACTGTCGGTTGTACCGTCATTATCGTGAAAATGGAAGCCTGCTATCCTCTCTCCGAGTGTATCAATAAGCGCAGGGATATCCCAGCCGTTGGCGTGAGCGTGTCCCGTATCCACAAGAAATTCAAGCGACCTGTTCTCAGCAAGAGAAATAAAATCTGACAGCTCTGCAACAAGACTGCTGTTATATCCGAAGCCTACGTTTTCGACAGCAATACGCAGACCAAATTCCTTAGCAATATCTGCGGCCATTGCCATTCGCTCGGGCAGAATAGCTTTCTGTACTGCAATATCTTCTGCACTTCGGGGTGCAAGACTGTTAGTATGTATAACGGCGTATCCTGCCCCCAGACTCTGTGCCAGCTCGAAACAAGCCTTATGCTTATCAAGAGTATATTCAAGATCAAGCGAACCTTTGGGTGCAAGCAGACAGCAGCCCTCCATCGGGCAATGCATACCAAGATTTACATTCTGCAGAAATTTCTCATAATACTTTGCTTCATAGAATGGGATGCTGTCATAAAAAAGTTCAAATCCTATATCATTTATGTTATTGCGGCGAAGCTCCTCCGCAAATTCAAGAAGCTTTCTTCCTACGAGGGGATAGGTACTGATATAATACATAGACTTTCTCCTTATTTTATTCCCGAGGTCGCAAAGCTCTGCATAAACTGCTTCTGGAAAATAACAAATATCACAAGCAGAGGAAGTACAACTACCAGAGTTGCCGCACAGGTAGCGCTCCAGTTTGCGCCTGTTTCCGCAGCCATTGCAAATATGGCAAGTCCGAGAGTAAGGGGTCTGTTTTTCTCGGAATTTATCATTACCAGCGGCCACAGGAAATTGTTCCATTGATATGAAGCGGAAACCAGTCCGAATGCAATATACACGGGCTTTAACAGCGGCACATAAATTGTTGTGATGATACGCATCATTCCGCAGCCGTCTATCTTTGCCGCTTCCTCCAGCTCATATGGAATGGTTTTTACGGTCTGTCTCATCATAAGGATACCCATTGCGGAAGCGAAAAAAGGAAGAATTACACCTATCTTTGTGTCTGCAAGTCCCATATTGCTGATAAATTTGTAATTTGGCATAATAAGCACGTCCGCCGAGACCATCATCTGAGTCAGAAAGAGCATAAACAGTACATTCTTACCATAAAAATCAATTCGTGCAAAAGCATAACCTGCGAGTGTGATAGAAATAAACTGAACAAAAAGCACAGCTGCCACCATAAAAATGGTGTTTAAATAATATTGTCCGAAGGGTGCCGAATCAAGAATGTTTTTTATGTTTTCAAGTGTGGGTGCCGATGCCTTGAACAGCTGCAGCGAGTCAGCTGCAGGGACAAGAGCGGTCCTTATCATCCATAAAAGCGGCACAAGTGTAATTACTGCCAATGCAAACATCACTATATATGAAATTATGAGCGCAGGTGTTATCTCATATTTTTTTATACGGGACTGCCTGTTTTCTTCCCGCTTTGCCTGTATGCGCTCGGAAATGCGGAGCAAAAACGGTTTTGAAGCAGTTTTTTCATTTATCATAATATCCACCGTCCTTTTATCAGCTGTAATATGTGTTCCTGTCCTGGGTAAAGAACTGCACTCCTGTGATAACAAGCAGCATTGCCACAAGAACGACCGTCATTGCAGAAGCTCTTCCTGCGTCCCAGAAATCAAAGCCTGTCTGGAAAATGTAATACAGCAGCATATTTGTGGTGTTGTTGGGACCTCCCTTGGTCATTATGTAGAGATGATCCACCATTTTATATGCGTTTGTCAGAGAAATGATTGACACATATATCGTAGTGGGACGAAGCAGCGGCCACGTTATGGTGCGGAATATCTGAAAAGGAGTGGCACCGTCAAGCTTTGCCGCTTCATAAAGCTCGCCCGAAATTCCCTGAAGTCCCGAAATGTAGAAGATCATCAGATAGCCTGCCTGCTTCCAGATAAGCATAATGATAATTCCCCAGATAGCTGTTTTGGGATCTGAAAGCACTCTCAGGTCGGAGCCAAGCTGTCCCAGAAGTCCGTAGCCCGGCGTGTAGATAAAAAGCCATATATTTGCAACAGCTACCATAGGAAGTATCGTTGGATAGAAAAATGCCGTTCTTGCAAAGGATTTACCGATACGTATCCTGTCGGTAAAAAGCGCCATTGCAACGGATAATATTATACTTACGGGGACTGTCACCGCCGCAATAAGAAGATTATTTTTAAACGACTGAACAAATACAGCGTCCTTTGCAAGCCCGGTATAATTTTTAAGTCCCACAAACTGCGGAGTGATGACAGAAAGATTATCCTTGAAAAGACTTGAATAAATGCTGCTGCCGATGGGATAAAGAGTGAACAAAAAAAGGAAAATGAATGCAGGCAGAAGCATTGCATAGGCAATAAATGAGTTTTTCATCTTCTTTCTGCGGTCGGCTTTTGAAAGAACGATTTTTTCTTTTTTCACCCGTTTTATGATTTTTTCTGACATATATCAACCAACTTTCATATGTGCGATCATTTTACAGAAAACCTCCTGCGAAAGTAAAGCACCTTTGCAGAAGGTTTTCGTGTTAAGGAGAAATATGAAAAATTCAAAATGAAGGAAGTTATCTGTACTGGGAAAGTATTGCGTCTGCCTGCTCCTGAGCCTGCTGCATTGCAGTTTCGGCGTCCATAGAGCCTGTCATTACCGCTTCGATGGCAGTATCAAGAATATCCTGAACGCTGCCCTGATCGTATACGGAGAACTCTGCGTGACCGTATTCAAGCTGGTCTCTTGCAACGAGAGCCTGAGGGAAATCCGTTGTGTACTTTATCATACGCTCTGTTTCGTAAGCCTCGGGTCTTGTTGCAACATAGCCTGTGTCAATGCTCCACTGAGCAACTCTTTCGGGGTCGTTTGTCATCCACTTGATAAATGTGTAAGCCGCCTGAGTCTGCTCCTCGGGCACGCCCTTGAAGAGGTAGAAGTTTCCGCCGCCTGTGGGTGAGCCAAAGGACTCGTCTGCGGGAAGCTTTGCCGTACCGAAATCAAATGTAGCATTCTTTTTGATGTTTGTGAGATTTCCTGTTGTGTGGTAGATCATAGCCGCTCTTCCCTCAAGGAAATCGGTGGGAGTGGTTGACCAGGCACTTGTGCCGGGAGCCTGATATCCGTTATCGGAAAGGCTCTTCCAGAAGTTAATGCCCTTAATGGTTCTGGGGTCGTTGAAGTAAACCTCGGTGCCTGTATCGTTCATAAGATTGAAACCGTTCTGCTGATTGCAGAAGGTCTGGAGCATCCAGTATGCGTAACCTGCCTTGTCGGAGGGTATCTGGATACCGTATCTTGTTGTCGTGCCGTTTTCGACCTTGGTAAGCTTCTGTGCATATTCCTCAAGCTCAGACCAAGTGGTGGGAGGTGTCTCGGGGTCAAGACCAACTTCTTTGTATGCGTCCTTGTTGTAATAAAGGATTATTGTGCTTCGCTGCCAGGGGATACCGTAAGTAAGGTCGCCGCAGCGGCTGTTTTCCATAAATCCGTCATAAAATCCGCCCAGCCATTCCTTATCCTCATCGGTGGTGGCAAAGCTGTTAAAATCGTAAATAGCGTCCATTGAAAGCAGAGAATAGAGGTCAATAGAGAACATCAGCGCAATTGCAGGAGTATTTCCCGATTTGATAGCTGCCTGCACCTTTGTACGGGTCTCGGCATAGGTGCCTGCGTATACGGGATTTACTGTGATGTTTGGATATTCCTCGTGAAATTCATTGCAGAGATTACTGATGAGCACATCGGGACCGCCGCCTACCGAAACGGGGAAATACATATCGAGTGTAATAGGCTCTTCATTTGACTGAGTATCGCTTGACTGAGTATCGCTGCCTGCCGCAGATGTATCTGCATTTTCATTTTTTTGAGCTGAGGTCGTGTCTGATGCAGAGGTGTTTGTACTATCCGTCTGTGTTCCGCCTGCACAGCCTGTGAGAGCCGAGAGACTCATAATTCCGGCTAAAATACAAGTGAGAATTTTTCGTGTTTTCATCTGAAAATACACTCCTTTGATTATTTGCAAATCTTTTTTTTACCACTTTATATTATCACGCAATATTCTCAAAGTCAATGGAGTTTACAAACATTTCTCTATGATTTACCCTAATTTTTATATATGGTTTAAAAGTTTATATTTACTGCATATTTCGGAAATTTTCTGTTTCGGTCAAACCAAAACATATCTTATTCATTACGGATGACCTAAAAAAAGAAACAGTAAAGAACAGCAACTTTTGCCGCTGTTCTTTACTGTTTGCCTGTATTTTGTATAGTTATAATTTGGTAATAGATGCGTTTTGATATTGTCAATATCCCTTGACACATTTTCCACCCAAAATGCAAAATAAGTATGGAATCAGCTCTCCGAAATGGAACAAATATCCATGGAGCGTAGCGGAATGGATATTTGTTCCATTTCGGGCGTCGCCCGGTCAG
>NZ_JBNMJV010000044.1:0-18572 GCF_050874005.1 Huintestinicola sp. | reverse complement strand
TTTTTGTGGTTATTAACATTATACCATATTGGAGCTTTTATTGTACTATTTTTTTCCATTTTTCAAAAAAATTCTGCTCGTTTTTCCCTTACCTACGTTGTTCCTTTGGATTTGATACTTGCTTTTTGGGGAAACTTAAAAAATATTACTGCATTTGCAGCATTCCCATAAATTTTGATAATGGTAAAAAATTGGTCTAAACTGTTTTCACATTTGCTTTGTTACAAACTTAAAAATATACAAAACCGCCCCGTCTGCAAAAATGTAAACGGGGCGGAGTTATACTTTCCGCTTTGGCAAACGTAACAAAGCTCTGCCCGCAAAAACGCATATATCAAAGCTTTTGCGGACATTTCTTTGACGTTTGCATATCAGCAGTCAATTGCGATATCGAGGATAGGCTCTGCAACGGAGGCTCCTGCGGGAACCATAGGCAGAACGTTTACGTCCTTGTCGATGATGCAGTTGATAAGAACGGGCTTGCCGCAGGAAACAGCATATTCCAGCTTTTCCCTTACCTCGCTCTTTTTTGTTATGGTAACGGCTTCAATGCCAAATGCCTTTGCAAGCATTTCAAAATCGGTGGGCTTTTCAAGGGTGGTCTGAGAGAAATGGCAGTTGTAGAAAAGTCTCTGCCACTGTCTTACCATTCCGAGAACGGTGTTGTTGAAAACAAGCTCAATAACGGGCATCTGATATTTTGCAAGTGTGGAAAGCTCGGTCATATTCATATAGAAGCTTCCGTCGCCTGCGATGTTTACAACAGTCTTGTCGGGATTGCCCACCTTTGCTCCGATAGCTGCGCCCAGACCGTAGCCCATTGTTCCGAGACCGCCCGATGTGGCAAGGCTCTTGGGATTTTTAAAGGGGAAATACTCCGCAGCCCACATCTGGTGCTGTCCTACCTCGGTGGTGATTATAGCGTCCCTGTTTGTGATGTCTGCAAGAGTCTCAAGCACGTACTGAGGAAGAACGGATTCCTCGTTCATACCTACCTGCTTTAAGGGATAGGTCTTTTTCCACTCGGCTATCTGTGCCATCCATTCGTGGTGCTTTATCTCGGGCTTGTCTTTCAGCTTCTTTATTATCTCGGTGAGGACAAGCTTTACATCGCCCTGAACGTGAACATCGGCGGGAACGTTCTTGTCAAACTCGGCAGGGTCTATCTCGATATGTACTACCTTTGCATTCTTTATGTTGTTGCAGAATGAAGATGTGTTGCAGGTTACACGGTCGGAAAATCTTGAGCCTAAAACAACGATAACGTCGCTGTTTATAAGCGCCTGAGCAGAGGTCTTTGTGCCGTGCATACCGAGCATTCCCGTATAACGGGGGCTTTCGTTGTCAAAGGAAGCCATACCCATAAGGGACAGGCTTACGGGAGCGTCGATAAGCTCTGCAAACTCTGCAAGCTGTGCCTCCGCATTTGCAAGCACAACGCCGCCGCCTGCGAAAATGAAGGGCTTTTCGGCAGAAGAGATGACCTTTACGGCTTCTTCTATCTCGCTGTCCTTTACGCTTGAGCTGTGACCCTGCAGGGGCTTAGGCTCATACTCGCACTTTGCTGCGGTGATGTCTTTGGGGATATCAATGAGGACGGGGCCTTTTCTGCCGTCGTTTGCGATAAAGAAGGCTTCTCTGATGATGTCCGCAAGGTCTTTAACGTCCTTTACGATGTAGTTGTGCTTGGTGATGGGCATTGTGATGCCTGTGATGTCAACCTCCTGGAAGGAGTCAAGTCCGAGAAGGCTTGTGCCTACGTTTCCTGTGATGGCTACCATTGGGATACTGTCCATATTTGCGGTGGCGATGGCGGTGACCAGGTTTGTTGCGCCCGGTCCCGAGGTTGCGATAACAACGCCTGTCTTGCCTGTGGTACGGGAATATCCGTCTGCGGCATGGCCTGCATTCTGCTCGTGAGATGTGAGGATATGGGTTATCCTGTCGCTGTAGTCGTAAAGTGCGTCGTAAATATTAAGCACAGCGCCTCCGGGATATCCGAAAACTGTGTCAACTCCCTGTTCAAGGAGACATTCGAGAATTATCTGTGAACCGTTGAGAAGCATTTTAATTATCTTTCCTTTCGTTATGTCCTGCCCGGATCGTGCAGGACGAAGCCCGAAACGGGCATTCAAATCGTCAGAATATTCCTGCTCTGAAATATCTCATCTGCAATGAGCCGCAGAGGGGGTGTCCCTCAGACCGTTTTTCGCAGGGTATTGCGTAAAACCCTCCGTTCGGCAGAGCTGACTGCATTTGAGCATACTTAAAGCATTATAACTTATTTATTTTAGCATATTTCGGAAAATATGTCAACGGTTTCAGGCGAAAAATGTCAGAACATTTTTGAAAAACAAATTTCCGAAGTCCCCTGTGCAAAATAAAATAATAAAACGGTTGCAATTTGTGCGTAAATATGGTATAATAAAGAGAAGTTTTTTATTTTGGGGATAAATCAAAATGCAAAAAAGCGAAAACGAGCTTATACATATAGAGGGAACTGCCGAGGATATTCTTTTCTGCAACGAGCAGAACGGCTACATCGTCCTTGATCTTGATACGGGCAGCGACTACGTGACCGTAGTAGGCGAGCTTGGAACCATTGAGGAGGGCGAGGAGCTTCGCCTTACGGGGCGATACGTAAATCACCCGAAATTCGGCGCACAGTTTAAGGCGGAGACCTGCGAGCGCAAAATGCCGGTTACCGAAGCGGCTATCCTCAAATATCTTTCCTCGGGCGTTATCAAGGGAATAGGTCCTACCCTTGCAAAGCGAATGGTGGAGCAGTTTGGTGACAAGACACTTGAGATGATCGAAAACTCCCCCGACGAGCTTACCAAAATAAAGGGAGTGTCCCCAAAAAAAGCGGAGGAGATCGCTCAGGAATTTCGCCGCATATCGGGAGTCCGCTCCCTGATGATATTCCTCACAGGCTATGGCATATCCCCTTCTGTGGCGGTGGCTGCGTGGAAAAGGTGGGGGCAGTTTGCGGTGGAGATGATAAAATCAAATCCCTATGTCCTCTGCGGTCCCGGGCTAGAGCTTGAATTTACAAAAGCCGAGGAAATGGCTTCAAAGCTTGAAATATCCCCCGACAGTCCCGGACGTGTAAAGGCAGGAATTATCTATATCCTTATGCATAATTCCTACAACGGTCACACCTGTCTCCCCCTTGACAGGCTCAAGGAAGCCGCATTAAAGCTTCTCTCCGTAGGCGAAGAAGTCTTTGACGACAATCTTTCCGCCGCCTCGGAGGATAACGATATCTGCATTTACGACAAGGGCGGCAGGAAATTCGTATTCTTGGCTGATTTCTTCCGTGCCGAACAGTACATCAGCTCCCGCCTTTCCGTAATGAACGACTGCTTCAAGGACACGGGAACTGATTACCGCAAGCTTATTGATATAGAAGAAAAAACCAAGATAATCACCTATGCCGAAAAGCAGAGAGAAGCAATTTCTCTCGCTCTGTCAAAAGGCTTTCTCATACTTACGGGAGGCCCCGGAACGGGCAAGACCACAACTCTCAAGGCGATAATCTCCCTATACGAGCAGCGTGGTATGAAGGTAATGATAACCGCTCCCACAGGACGTGCGGCAAAGCGCATTTCCGACCTGACAGGCTACCCTGCAAAGACCATTCACCGCCTGCTTGAGGTGATGTTCGATAACTCGGGACAGCTGAAATTCAAGCACAACGAGCAAAACCCCGTATCCTGCGACGTAATGATAATCGACGAGATGTCAATGGTGGATACATTGCTTTTTGAATCGCTGTTAAGAGCCTTGAAGCTGTCCTGCAGACTTATTATGGTGGGCGACAGCGACCAGCTCCCCTCGGTGGGCGCAGGGAATATCCTCAAGGATATGATAGACAGCGGCAGGCTCACCGTTGTGGCGCTAAATGAAATTTTCAGACAGGCACAGCAAAGCTGTATCGTCACCAATGCCCACAAGATCGTAAGCGGCGAACAGCCCGACCTTACACGAAAGGACAGCAACTTCTTCTTTATGCAGAGGCTTAATTCGGAAGAAGCCGCCCTGACCGTTGCGGAGCTTTGCGTACAGCGTCTCCCCAACGCCTACGGCTACTCCCCTACCGAGGATATACAGGTGCTCTGCCCCTCAAGGAAAGGCGTTTTAGGCTCGGTGGAGATGAACAAGCTTCTCCAGCGGCGCATAAATCCCCCGAAAAAGGAGCTTGCCGAGCTTAAAGGACAGGTATTCACATTCAGAGACGGCGACAAGGTGATGCAGACAAAAAACAACTATGACATTGTATGGAAAAAGGACGGCGAGGAAGGCTCGGGCATATTTAACGGGGATATCGGCACAATAGTCAAGGTAAAGCGCTCCGAGGGAACGGTGGTCATTGACTTCGAGGGCAGGATAGCCGAGTATTCGGTGGAAATGACCGAACAGATAGAGCTTGCCTATGCCATAACCGTCCATAAAAGTCAGGGCAGCGAATTTACCGCCGTTATACTTCCGCTTCTCGGAGGCTTTGACAAGCTTTATTACCGAAATCTCCTTTATACCGCCGTTACAAGAGCGAAGGAAATGCTTGTGATAGTCGGCTCAAAATCTATCGTTGAGAAAATGGTGAACAACGACCGCCGCACACTCCGCTACACCTGCCTGCGGCATATGATCGAGCAGGAGCTTGGCTGATGGACGGCAGTATCATACGTGGCGACAGCGGAATAAAAAGCTATGTTCTTGATTTCCTTTTTCCAAACCGCTGCCCATTCTGCGGCGGATTTATCCCATACAATGTCCTCTGCTGTGAGGAGTGCTTTTCCGAGATACTCTGGGCAGATGAGCATATCTGTCCCAAATGCGGAAAGCCCAAGCGTCCCGACTGTTTATGCAAAGAGTCTCCCGAATACTCCTTATGCGCCTCGGCAGCCTATTATTCGGGCATTGCCAAGGAAGGCATTTACAGCTTAAAGTTTAAAAATAACCTTAACGCCGCCGCAATTTTCGGAAGGGCATTAAGAGATAAACTTTCGGAAATGGAAGTAATTCACAGCATAGACCTTGCCGTTCCCGTGCCAATGTCCCCGAAGCAGAAGCGGATAAGAGGCTACAATCAGGCGGAGGAGCTTGCAAAACATCTTACGGAGGGAACAGATATCCCCGTCAGGACTGACATTATCCAAAGGAGATTTTCAAAGACTGCACAGCACACTCTGAGTGAGGAGGACAGAAAGCGTGAAGCAGAAAGGATATACTTTACAGACCTTCACGGCACTCCCCTTTCGGATATGACGGTGCTTCTCATAGATGACGTTCTTACGACCGGCTCAACGCTGAACGCCTGCTCGGGGCTGCTTCTGAGGCTCGGTGCAGAGCGTGTCATATGCGCCGCCGCAGCTACAGTTTAAATAAACCCTACACTACAAAGGTGGTATTTTTCTTGAACAGCAATATCAAGGTTGCCGCTATCCACGACCTTTCGGGAGTGGGACGGTGTTCATTGTCGGTAATTCTCCCCACGCTTTCGGCTATGGGCATACAGGTGTGTCCCGTGCCCACAGCTATCCTCTCCGCCCACACGGGAGGCTTCGGCGAGGTGGTGATGAGAGATCTCACCGACTATATAATCCCTGCGCTCGAGCATTACAAAAGGCTGAAAATGGACTTTGACTGCATTTACAGCGGCTTTCTCGCTTCCACAAGCCAGATAGACCATTGCCTCGAGTTCTTCTCAAGCTATCCCAAGGCATTAAAGGTGGTAGACCCCGTTATGGCGGACAACGGCAAGCCTTATAAGACCTGCACCGCCGAACTTCGCCGCCGAATGGGCGAGCTTGCCGCCGTTGCAGATATAATAACCCCGAATATGACCGAGGCGGCTATACTTTTAGGTGAAGACCCCACCCTTATGCCCCGTTCATCCTCCGAGATGAAGAGTATTCTGGTAAGGCTCTCGGAGCTGGGTCCCAAGACCGTTGTAATAACAAGCGCATATATCTGCGGAGAATGCTGTAATGCAGGCTATGACCGTGAGCATAACAAATTCTGGAAGGTTCCCTATGTGCAGGTGAATGCAGGCTACCCGGGTACGGGAGACGTTTTTGCCTCGGTGCTCACAGGCTCCATTTTAAGAGGTGACAGCCTGCCCATTGCTATGAACAGAGCAGCCGCATTCTTAGAGCTTGCCATAAAGACCACCTACGGCTACAGCACAGACCCAAGAGAGGGCATACTGCTTGAAAGATGTCTTGATTTTCTTATGGACAGGCACGACCTCTGCGACTATGAGTCACTTTAAAAAGGAGGCAGGCAAATGCGTCTTAACATAGTGCTCGTAGAGCCGCAGATACCCCAGAACACGGGAAATATCGCCCGCACCTGCGCCGTTACGGGAGCAAGGCTCCATCTTGTGAAGCCCCTCGGCTTTCAGATAGATGACAAGAAGCTCAAAAGAGCGGGGCTTGACTACTGGGACAAGCTGGATATCACCTATTACGATAATACAGAGGATTTTCTACTGAAAAATAAAGGAGGCAATTTCTTCTTTTTCACCACAAAGGGAAGGAAGATACACTCCGAAGCAAAATACCCCGACAATTCATATCTCATATTCGGCAGAGAGGACGCAGGGCTTCCCGAGGAGCTGCTGTACGCTCACCCGGACAATTGCGTCCGCATACCTATGAGAAGCACTCTCAGGAGCCTTAATCTGTCAAACTCAGTCGCCATAGCCGTTTACGAGGTCTTAAGGCAATGGGATTATCCCGACCTTGAGACCGAGGGCAGGCTTACAAAATATAATTGGAACGAATAATAATCTGAAAGGAAAAAACATTATGTCAAAGATCAAGTTCATCACCGACTCCGCCAGCGATATCACAAAAGAATACAGCGAAAAATATAACATTGACGTTCAGGGTTTTCCCATTACCGTAGGTGACAAAAGCTTCCGTGACGGCGATATCCCCAAGGAGGAATATTACGACCTTATCGACAGCTCCCCCGAGCTTCCCGTACATTCCCAGCTCACCGTATTCGAGTTTGAGGAGCTTTTTGAAAAGTACGCCGCAGAAGGCTATGAGGATATTTTCTTTATCTCAATAAATTCTCACGGCTCAGCTACCTATCAGAACGCCTGCTGTGCAAGGGATAATTTTTTCTCTGCTCACCCCGACAAGGCTGATAAGGTGAAGATAAGAGTCCTCGACTCCACAAGTTATTCGGGAACCTACGGATATCCCGTTATTGAAGCTGCAAAAATGGCTGAGGAGGGCAAGTCCGCCGACGAGATAGAAAAGTATCTTGCCGACTGGTTTGAGGTTTGCGAGGTATACCTTGCGGCATACACCCTGAGATATGTAAAGAAGTCGGGCAGGATAAGCGCTGCGGCAGCTTTTGCGGGAGAACTTCTGGGACTAAAGCCCGTTATCCTTCTGAAGGGCGAAAACACTAAGGTGGTGGCAAAGCCAAGAGGTGAGCAGAACGTGGTTCCCAAGCTTGCGGACGTTACCTGCGACAGGATAGCCGAAGGTTCGCCCTACATCATTATCGGCGGCAGAAACCTTGCCTATGCCGAGGAGATAGCCAAGGTGCTGACAGAGCGGCTGGGATATCCCCCTGTTGACATCGTGTTCAGAGTAGGCGGAGCCATTGCCGCTAACAGCGGTCCGGATATGGTGGCTACCGCATTTAAAGCGAAAAAGAGCTAAAAAATAAAGGAGCAATTTCCCCGATGGAAGACAGTATTGATATAAAGCAGCTATTCTCCGTTCTCAAAAGCCACCTTCTTCCCATTGCCGTTTCTGCGGTCATATGCGGAGCGGCAGGCTTTTCGGCGGCTAAGTTTCTCGTTCCCAAGCAGTACGAGTCCTCGGCTATGCTTTACGTGGAGAATAATCAGAACAAGACCGAGACCCTTAACGTAAACGACATCACCGCCGCTCAGAAGCTGGTTAACACCTGCCAGATAATTTTCCAGAGCAATAAGATGCTCGATTCGGTTATATACGAGCTTGACCTTCCCTACACAAAGGAGGAACTGAGCGGTATGATATCGGTAACGTCGGTAAACAGCACCGAGGTAATGCGGATAACCGCTTCAAACGAGGACCCGCAGCTTTCCGCCGATATCGTGAACGTGCTTGTGGAGCTTGCACGTGACGAGTTTATGAGGGTCATCAAATCAGGCTCAATAGAAGTGGTGGAGTATGGCGAAGTGCCCGAAAATCCGTCCTTCCCAAGACCTATGATATTCTGTGCGGCAGGCGTTATTTTAGGTGCGGCGGCGGCGTATATCATCTTCTTTTTAAAGGAGATACTGAGCGTTACGGTGACCCCGAGAGACGACCTTTCCAAGATTTACGGCGTACCTGTATTTGCCGAGATAATGGACTTTGAGGCGGCTGACGGCAAGGGCTACGGCTACGGATATGGAAAAAAGCCGAGTGAAAAGCGCAATGCTTCCCCGAAAAGGGCTTCGTCAAAGCGTTATCTCCTTGACGAAAACACACCCTTCGTCATTGCCGAGGCGTACAGGGCAGCACGAACAAACCTTATTTTCTCCCTTGCTGCTTCGGGCGGCAATATCATCGGATTTACCAGCGCTGAGCCGGGAGAGGGCAAGTCCACTACCTGTGCCAATATGGCTATTGCCTTTGCGGATATGGGAAAAAGGGTGCTTCTTATCGACTGCGATATGAGAAAGCCTACGGTACAGACCGCCTTTAAGCTTGGCGGACAGAACGGCTTATCATCGGTGCTGGGAGGCTTCTGCTCCCTTGAGGAGGCTATTAACAGAGATGTGAGAAGCTCTCTTGACATTCTCGTCTCGGGTCCTATACCGCCCAACCCCACAGAGCTTTTAGGCTCGGGTATAATGGCAAAACTGCTTGAGAATGTGTCTGCAAAGTATGATTATGTGCTGCTTGACACTCCGCCCATCAACGTTGTTACCGACTCACAGCTTATGAACAGCATTATCGGCGGACACGTTTTCGTGGTAAGAGAAAACTACACATCTCACCCCGAGATCGCCGAGGCTCTCGAAAAGGTAAGTCTCGCCAACGGCAAAAAGCTTGGCTTTATAAAGTCATTCTGCACCGGCGGTATGAAGTCCTCCTACGGCAAAAAGAAGTACGGCAGATACGGCAAAAAATATGGCTATTATCAGAGCTACGGGTATGAGTACAAGCAGGAGAAGCAGAAATAACCGGAATTTCCCCCAATTTTTTGAACCGATTGTCATAATTTGTAAATTGGCGGTAAAAATCGGCTTATTGTAAACCGAATGGTAAACTTTTCGGTGAATATGAGGGATGAAATGCCCCGAAATGCAGGTTTTATAAATATGAACTGCATTTCGGGGCTAAATTGTTAAATATATTCTCATATATGAAGTTGAAAACAAAAATTAGTATGCCTATCTGATTTGTATTTGAATTAAGGGTATCTATAGACTACATCGTTTTGTTCTTTGTCACTTAATTCCGAAAATTTCAATCTTTGTAGTTGAAATCCTCCCCGAAATATGCTATAATAAAATATATGACTTTTTTATCGGGAGAAAAGGGACAATGATACTTTCAATGGAAAATATCTCGAAGATATATAACGGGAAAACTGTGCTTGACAATGTGAGCCTTACTATTGAGGACAATGATAGAATAGGACTTGTGGGCGTGAACGGCTGCGGAAAATCCACGCTTCTGAAAATAATCACGGGCAAAGAGGAATATGAGACTCAGCCCGAGCCGAATGTGCCCCATTTAGCTGTTACAAGAGGTTCAACGGTGGGATTTTTGGAGCAGAACTCGGGGCTTGACCGCTCCTCTAAGGTAATGGAGGAGATGATGTCGGTCTTTTCGGAGCTTTTGTCGGTGCAGGAGGAGCTTCGCCGCCTTGAGGAGGAAATGTCCCGCCCCGAGGTTCACGAAAACGAGGCGCATTTTAAGGAGATAAGCGCCGAGTATGACCGCAAGACAGCTTTCTTTGAAGCGAATGAGGGGTATCTCATAAGCGTTAAGATAAAGACTGTTTTAAACGGTATGGGCTTTCCTCCCGAGACCTATGACAGGGTGATCTCCACTCTTTCGGGGGGCGAAAAGACCCGTCTTGCTATGGCAAAGCTGCTGCTGGAAAATCCTCGTCTGCTTATACTTGACGAGCCTACCAACCATCTGGATTTTGACACCATTATGTGGCTTGAGGACTATCTTTCGGGGTACAAGGGTGCACTTCTTATCGTTTCTCACGACAGATATTTTCTTGACAAGCTGTGCACTTCAATATGCGAGATAGAGCGGACAAAGCTTCGCAGGTGGAAGGGCAATTACACCAAATTTACGGAGCTTAAAGCCGCCGATACCGAACGTAGGCTCAAGGAATACGAGGCTCAGCAGGCTGAGATAGCAAAGCTTCAGGATTTTGTGGACAGGAACATCGTCCGTGCCACCACATCGGCTATGGCTAAAAGCAGGGTGAAAAAGCTTGAGGCTATGGAAATTCTCGAAAAACCCGTTACCTATGAGAAAAAGGCGAAAATTCGCTTTGAATATGATTATGAGCCGCCTCTTGATGTTCTGGCTGTAAAGAACATTGACATTACCGCAGGAGACAAGCTTCTTGCGGAGAACATTTCCTTTGCTGTCCGCAGGGGCGACAAGATAGGCATTGTGGGACCTAACGGAATCGGAAAATCCACGCTGCTTAAGATCATTCAGAAAAAGATACGCTCCCCGAGAGGTTCGGTTGAGTGGAACAAGAATGTTAAGATATCCTACTTCGATCAGGAAAATTCCCAGCTGGATTTTAACAAGACAGTCATTGACGAAATTCACGACCGCCGCAGAGGTATGACCGACGAACAGGTTAGAAGTCTGCTGGGACTTGTGAAATTTACGGGAGAGAACGTGTTCAAGCAGGTGGGAGTCATAAGCGGCGGCGAGAGGGCAAAGCTGTGTTTTGCCATTATGATGCTTGAGAGGGGCAATGTGCTTATCCTTGACGAGCCTACAAACCACCTTGACATTGACGCAAAGGAAGTCCTTGAAGAGGCTCTGGCGAAATTTGAGGGAACGGTCATTCTCGTTTCCCACGACAGATATCTGCTGAGCCGCATATGCGACAGGATTTTTGAGATAACTCCGGGGCAGCTTCACGAATTTAACGGCGGCTTTGAGGAATATCTTGATGACAAGCGGGCAAGAAATCTTGCGGAGCAGGAGGCTTTGGCAGAACAAAAGCAGCAGAAAGCCAAAGAAGAAGCCGAAAGGAAAAATGCGGCGGCATACCGCTCGAAAGAACAGCGTGCAAAGGACGCAAAGCGCCGCAGCCGAATCAAGGAGCTTGAAAAGCTTATTGGCGAGCTTGAAACTAAAATGGCGGCTGTTCAGGAGGAAATGACTTCTCCCGAGGCGGCGGCGGATTATGTGCTTATGAACGAGAAGTGTGCAGAGTACGAAAGCTTAAAGCAGCAGTCGGCGGAACTTTCCGATGAGTGGTTGATGCTCTGTGAAGAAGACGAGGAATAAGCTTTTTATAAGGAGTTCGGTATGGAAACAAAGCATTATACAGTAATTAAAATAGAGGGCGAATATGCCACACTCAAGGATAAAAATTCGGGAGAGGAGCTTTTCATTGCAATGGCTCTTCTCCCCGAGGAGACGGACATCGGCGTATCCCTTATATGGGAAAACCTTACATACGCTGTTGAGGAATAAGTATGGAGAATTTTAAAGCGGTCATTTTTGACATTGACGGCACTCTTGCGGACAGTCTCGGGGTATGGACCGAGTCGGACAGGATATTTCTGGGTCGAAGAGGCATTGAATATGACAGCGAGGTATCCCTTGCCCTGAAATCTATGCATTTTATGAGTGCTGCGGAGTATCTCAAGGAGCTTTATTCTCTCCCCGAAAGTGCGGAAGATGTGGCGGCGGAAATAACCGAGATAGTCAGAGAAAAATACTTTTTTGAAGTCAAGCTTATGCCTTATGCAAAGGAGCTTATCCAAAGCTTTAAGAAACGTGGCATTAAAATGTGCGCCGCCACTTCAAATTCAAGAGAGCTGGCTGAGGGAGTTTTAAAGCACAACGGCATTCTTGACAGCCTTGAATTTATTGTGACCTCCGACGAAGCAGGCTCGTCCAAAGAGGACCCCAGGATATTTTTTATGTGCGCCGAAAAAATGGGTGTGAGCCCCCGGGAAACTGCGGTTATCGAGGATTCCCCTCACGCCGCAAAGACGGCTTACCTGAACGGATTTTACACCATCGGCGTCAACAGCGGTCATTTCGGGGATTTTGAGGCACTGAAAGACTGTGTTCACAGGCGTATAGAAAGTTTTAAGGAGCTGATATAAATGAACTACGGCTATATAATCTCAAGTCTTGCACGCCACGAGCGCTTTAACGAGGCAGAATGGCTTCTTGACAAGATACTGAAGGACTACTCAAAGGGAAGCAGGCAGTTTGAGGAGGACGGCTCTGTCAGTCTCACCTATTCAAAGAAGACTGCAGACGGAGAAAAGCAGGTCGTTCTCAAAAGAAACGTTACCGAAAGCCACGTGGCGGTTTTTTCCGACACGCCGTTTAAAATATTTAAATTCGGCGGCTGGATATTTTATCTGAGGGACATTATTCCGGCTATTCTGTTTTTCCTTGTTTACGTTATCTGGGGAATAAAGTTCAACATAAGATTGATATACTCGGGAGAACCTGTGAATAAGCTTGTTGCCATTGTGGGAGGAGCAATGATAGCACTTATCATAAATCTTGTCACAAGGCAGCTGCTTTCTAAAAACCGCACCTATGACAGAATTTGTTTCATTCAGTTCGGCGGAGTGTTTTCGCTGTTTTACATTCTTGCCATAATGATAAAATACACGGGAACAGGCATCATCAATTTCTGGACATACGTGCTGTCCCTTTCGCCCTTTATAGAAACGGTGGGAGGGTTGGCGCTCACAAGATTACTGCATTTGTTTGAAAAGGATAGCTGATCATGAGTAAAAAGAAGGTTCTCGTGGGAATGAGCGGCGGCGTGGACAGCTCTGCGGCGGCGGCTCTTTTATGTGAACGTGGATATGAGGTATGCGGCTGCACTCTCAAAATGTACGATAATTCCGTACTTGGTGAGGGCTACGGCGAAGGCGGCTGCTGTTCTCTTGCAGACGTGGACGACGCAAAAAGCGTATGCAGAAAGCTGGGCATTGACCACATAACGCTTAATTTTACAGATGATTTTGGCAAGCACGTAATGAAGCCCTTTGCGGACAGCTATATCAGAGGTGAAACGCCAAATCCCTGCATTGAGTGCAACAGGCATATGAAATTTGACCTTATGCTGAGACGTGCGGAGCTTTTAGGATTTGACTTTATTGCCACGGGGCATTATGCGGATATCGCATATGAAAACGGCAGATATCTTCTGAAACGCCCTGCTGACAGGCGAAAAGACCAGACATATGTGCTTTACACTCTCACTCAAAAGCAGCTTGCTCACACGCTTTTTCCCCTTTACGGTATGGACAAGCCTGCAATCAGGCAGTATGCTGAGGAAAAGGGGCTTATAAATTCCCGAAAGCCCGACAGTCAGGACATCTGCTTCGTTCCCGACGGTGATTATGCGGCGTTTATTGAGCGGTATACGGGATATGTTCCCAAGAGCGGCGATTTTATTGACAATGAGGGAAACAAGATCGGCGTTCATTCTGGTATCATAAACTACACCATCGGTCAGCGGAGAGGTCTTGGAGTTACATTCGGCAGACCCGTTTTTGTTACGGACAAGGATCCCGCAAATGGAACGGTCACTTTATCGGACGAAAAAAACCTGTTTAAGTCCGTTCTTTTTCTGAGAGATGTTAATCTCATTTCCGTGGGGGAGCTTTCCGAGCCTATGAGGGTGACTGCTAAGGCGAGATACAGCGCAAGGGAGCAGGAAGCGGTAATATTCCCCATTGAAAATGGTATCATGCGAGCAGAATTTTCCTCTCCCGTACGTGCTCCCGCAAAGGGTCAGGCGTGTGTGTTCTATGACGGTGACATCGTTGTGGGCGGCGGCGTTATTGACGGGGCAGAGGAATAAATAAACGCTTTTTCAAGTATATTTATAATATTATTTTTTGGAGGTAATCGGTATGTCATTTAAAGAGATAAGTGCTTCGGAGCTTTCATTCAACCCCTTTGACAAGATAGGAAAGCAATGGATGCTCATCACCGCAGGAGACGAAAAAGGCTACAACACTATGACCGCTTCCTGGGGCTTTATGGGCGTAATGTGGGGCAAAAACGTGATGGAGACCGTTATCAGGCTCAGCCGCCACACCCTTGAGTTTGTGGAGAAAAATGAGCTTTTTACCGTAAGCTTTTATCCCGAGTCGGAGAGAAACGCTCTGAAATTCTGCGGCGCTCATTCGGGCAGAGACTGCGACAAGGCTAAGGAAACGGGGCTTACTCCCCTGTTTATTGACGGAACTGCGGCTTTTGAGCAGGCTGAGATGATATTTGTATGCAAAAAGATATACACTCAGGATATGGACATAAGTGCTCTTGCAGAGGAGCACCGCCACTGGTATCCCGATGGGGATATACACAAGGTGGTTATGGGTGAGATAGTTAAGGTGCTGGTGAAGGAATAATGATCAAATATTCAAAATGTATGAGCTGCCAAAAATATAAAGTGCTTGATAATGCTCCTTGGAGTGCTTGCGAAGTTTATCCTAACGGCATTCCGGTTGAAATGTGCAAGATCACTATTGACAGCAATGAACAAATAAAATGTGATGAATATCAATTAAATCCCGATTGGGAAGAATAAAAAACTAACCGCCCTGTTCGTCAAGGCGGTTTTTTGTCAGTCATCGCTCAAGTCATTTTCCATATTATCAAGCTCGGCTGAATGTGCGTTATATTTCTTGATACGTATTTCGTTAACGATAGTGTCAAATATAAATGCAACTATGAACATAGACAGAAAATCGGTTATCAGCTGCTTAATGCCGCCCGACTGACCTGTCACATCGGTAAGCATATCAATAACAGTCCAGGACACAGCTAAGGGAAGGGCGTTCAGGGCATAGAGGGCTATTCTTTTTCCCTTTGCGGTGGGAGCGGGGTCAAGTGATTTTCCCATAACCGTGGGCAGGGGGAACACCTTATTCTTATAATTGACCCGTTTTATTGCAAACACCATTATAAAAAGCAGGACAAGCTCGGGCAGCGCAAGTCCGCCGTGAAAGCCCACATATACTATCCTTGCAAACACATAGAATATTGCGATAATTCCGCAGGCGGCAAGCCCTTTTTCGCTGACCAGAGATGTACGCTCGTCGGCATAGGGATATGCCGTTTTCAGTTTGTCCGCAAGGTCTTTTCTCATTGCTTCATTGTTTTTCATAGCTTTCGCTCCTTTCTTCTTTCGTCGTCCAGAAAAGTTCATCAAGGGTGCAGTCAAGGGCGTCGCAAATGGCTATGCAGAGATTAAGGGTCGGGTTATAATTACCCGATTCTATCATTCCTATGGTCTGCCTTGTAACGCCAACCTTCTGAGCCAGAGCCTCCTGGTTCATATCGTGTTCCATTCGTGCGATCTTCATTCTTTTGTTTTTCATCGGGACTTCTCTCCCTTCCTGCTATTATTATATACTTTAATTTGCAAAATGTCAAGTATATCTTGCATAAAGTAACAGTATAGTTTGCATTTTATAGGATATAACAATTATATGACATCTTTCAGAGGACGACATTGTGAATAATAATATGTATGGGACGTTAATGTGATGAATTAACGTCCCATTTTGCGTGAGATTAAATTTATTCTGCTATTTCCACAAATCCGCAGTCCCGAAGCTCTGTAAAAAACATTATAAGTCTCGGATAAAGCGGCTCGGCTGCATTCCCGAACCGCTCCTTTACTCTGTCTCCTATCTTCGTAATGCTGCTGCCGTCAATGCAGCTCCAGATAAAGCTGCCCGTTTCATCAAGGTGTATGCGTGATACTTCGGGTCTGCCGAAAATCTTTTGTGCAATGCGGTCAAATATGCCCTTGTTATGCATTAAAATGACCGCCTCGCCCAAGCTGCCCCATTCGGTGCATAAATCCTTTGCGGGCAGGGGGATATCATCGGGAGTTATCCGCTTTTTCATTTGTCATATCCTCCTTTGCCGCCGCACGAAGAATGAAAAATATTACCGCCAAGAGAAGAATTATCGTTCCCACCGCTCCGAGACCGAAGCTTTCCGAAAGGTCAATACGCTCGCTTATGCCAAAGACCGCAAGCAGCGCAAGGAGTATGCCTGCAAGTCCCTCTCCCGCAATAAGTCCCGAGCAGAAAAGTATGCCCGAAGAAGAGGCTTTCCTGCGGCTCTCTGCGGCAAGTCGCACAAGTCCGCCTATCATTATTGCCGCTGTCAGCTCTAATGGAAGGTATAATCCAATGGCTACAGGCAGGACCGGTATGCCCAAAATCTCCACAGACAAAGCAATGAACACCCCCATAAACACCAGCGCCCAGGGCAGCGTTCCCTCCATTACTCCCTCCACTATCATTTTCATAAGTGTAGCCTGCGGTGCGGCAAGCTCCTCCGAGCCGAAGCCCCAGGCGGAGTCAAGCAGCAGCATTACTCCGCCGATTGCTGCCGCCGCCGAGAATATGCCGATAAGCTCGCCTATCTGCTGCCTAACGGGAGTTGCGCCAAGGATATATCCCGTTTTAAGGTCCTGGGAGGTGTCCCCCGCCACCGAAGCGATAATGCATATGACCGAACCTACGGCAATGGCGGCAGTCATTCCCCTGCTGCCCGTTTCTCCCGAAAGCTTTAAAAGCAGCGTGCATACAAGGAGCGTGGCGATGGTCATACCCGAAACGGGGTTGTTGCTGCTGCCCACAAGTCCTGTCATTCTCGAGGAAACGGTGGCAAAGAAAAATCCGAATATTACGATAAACACCGTTCCTGCAAGGGATATAGGTATGCCGGGATAGAGCCAAAGAAGCAGGATAACAAAGACAGCTATAACAGCGGTAACACGGATATCAAGGTTTCTGTCGGTGCGGCTGCTGCCTGCTTTGCTGCCTAAGCCCTTTACCGATGCTCCGAAAGCCGAGAATATGAGGGGCAGAGACCTTACAAGGCTGATGATACCTCCAGCTGCCACCGCTCCTGCACCCATATAGCGGATATAGCTGCTCCATATGGCAGCTGCGCCGCCTGTTTCATACATCTGAGAAATGGGTACAGTTCCGGGATAAAGCACCGTATCTCCTCCGAATATGACTATAGCGGGGATAAGCACGAACCAGCCAAGCAGTCCCCCTGCGAACATATAAGAGGAAATTTTTGCACCGCAGATATATCCCACTCCAAGCAGAGCAGGGTATATTTCCACCGAAAAATGGGTCTTTAAGGCTTTCACGGGAACGGTGATCGCTCCCGAGACAATTCGAAATCCGTCTGTTATAAGCTTGATGAGAGCGGCAATGCCCATTCCCGAAAATACGCTGCCTGCCCCCTTGCCGCCCTTTTCTCCCGCAAGAAGCACCTCGGCGCAGGCTGTTCCCTCGGGGTATGGGAGAACGCCGTGTTCCTTCACGATAAGGGCATTTCTCAGGGGTATCATAAATGCCACTCCCAACAGTCCGCCGCAGAGGGCTATGAGAAATATTTCCCACAGGTCGGGGTATGGTGCCGCTCCCTCCTTTGCCCAGAGAAACAGGGCAGGTATGGTGAATATAGCTCCTGCCGCAATTGACTCCCCTGCAGAGCCGATGGTCTGCACCATATTGCTCTCTAAGATCGAGTCACGTTTCAGAAGCCCTCTCATAACTCCCATAGATATTACCGCCGCAGGAATTGATGCGGAGACAGTCAGTCCCACTCTCAGTCCCAGATATGCGTTTGCCGCCCCGAACACCACCGCAAGGATAATTCCCGAAATGACCGATGTTACGGTAAATTCGGGTGTTATCTTCTCCGCAGGTATATAGGGCTTATGCTCCAGGTCTTTTTTCATAATAAAAATCTCCTTGCAAATAATACCTTTTGATATTATTTGCAGGGAGAAGGATTTTATGCGGGAAGGATATAGATTCATATGGTCAAATAAAAAGCTTTTGCATTTGACTTAATAAAACTTTATATATTACACAAATAATTGCTTATACTTTAAATCAACGATACTTGCGGCAATTTCTCCACGTTCGGTACAATGCACACAATCGTAAAATTCATCATCATCTTCTGTAAGTGACTCATCAAGTTCATCTAAATATGTTTCTTCGATTTCAATATCGGCACATTTTTCTCTGATTTTATGCCATTCATCTAAGGATAATTTTGATATTTCTTTTTCGGTAAGTCCAAACTCTAATTTTAAAAATTCTAACTGCGCTTCTGATAAATTCTGCATAACATTTCCCTCATAAACAGAAATCATACTAAAAAGCCGCCTGCGAACTGGAGTGCCCCCTGTCAAGTAGACAGCTGAAAAAACAAAAGAATATTTAGAGTTTGTTCAAATCCACCCTGCTGCGCAGCAGGGTGGATTTTTTACGCCGCCGCTGCCGAGTGATATTCCATAGGTGTCATACATTTCAA
>NZ_JBNMJV010000043.1:0-18721 GCF_050874005.1 Huintestinicola sp. | reverse complement strand
ATTTCGCCCTCTGCGGAGGGCGACCAAAGGGCGCCGCCCTTTGGAAACCTGCAAGCCTTTGGAAAAGGCTTGAGCGAAACTTTTAGTGTTATGTTTATTTGTGCAACTTTTTTCATTTCTCCACTTTATCGACAAGCTGAAACGGCTGAACCTGGAAAGTTCAGCCGTTTTTCTTTTATAATTCCACTTCTATTCTAAACACCTTATCATTGTTCAGCACAACGGTCATAAATTCTTCTCCGCTTTCGCTGTCATTGTAGCTGTAAATTTTCTGTATATCTCCGTTTTCAGTTATCAGATCAGGCTCTCCGAAGGCTTTTATCACATCGTCTGCTGATGAATCATCCTTAATGCCGTTTAAGGAATAATGCTCATTGTAAAATATAATTTCTGTCATAGGATCGTCAGCGGTGAGCTGAGATATATCCTTGCCGAATTTGACCTGAGCATAGATAGTTCCAAGCAAGACAGCGTTTGAATCGGAAGCGTCCTCAAGGAAGTATGCTCTGTCATTTTCTTCCTCACCGCTGTACATAATATCGGTCAGACTTACTCCCGCCCCCAGACTTCTGAGCGTAAGCGGATATTCAAGCTGAATATCTTCGATATAGGACACACTCATAAGCTCCTCCGCCGTCCAGCCGTTCTCAGGGGGAGCGACAGTCTTTTGCTGCTCCTCGGGGACGGTGTCTCTGACTGGTGGTATCTCTGCGCAGGCTGTAAGGCAGGCGGCAGCAAGGAGCAGAGGGATAAGCTTTTGTATTTTCATATAACCCACCCCTTAATCTCCTCTGATAGGCGCAGGCTTAACGTTTGCACGGCGTACAAACAGCCACGCTATTACTCCGCATACGGCGGCAAAGATAAACATCATAAACGCTCCCTGAACGAAGTTTCCCGCCTGACTGCCGTTTACGTGAGCCATTCCGAAAAGTCTGCCTAAGCTATAAGTGAATTCGACCAGTATCTCATCAAGATCAATACCACGCTTCTCAAGCATTATATTAGTGAAGGGATATCCGAAAAATAAAATTACCATAAGTATTATCGAAAAGATCACATTGCCCTTTCTCGGCAGCTTATAATAAATTGATGAGAAAGCCATTCCCACAGCGGCACACAGAAAAATAAAAAATGTACACATTAGGAAATATCTTATTCTGACGAGAAATGCATTTTCGCCGTAGAACATAAAAAATCTTTTTTCTCCGTAAAATATTTCAAGAAGGAAACAGTCGGTGTCTCCGCCGCATATGAGGTTCACAAGCGGTGAAATTACCGAAACGAGCGCAGAGCATATTGCAGAACTTGTGAAAAATGACGCCATTGCTGCAATAAGAGTGGTAGTTCGGGAGGTTCCGTTGGCGGCTCCTGTATTCATAAATTCAGGTATGTAGATACATCCGTAAATAAAAAGTATGAATGCTGCAAAAAGGTCAAGGCAGGGTGTTCCTGCGTCCTCAAAAGTAAATTTTCCGTCGATGGAGTAATTTATAAGCCCTGTCATCAGAAGCATTCCCGCAACAGCCGTAATGATAGAAGTAATAGCCGTTACAATTATTCTGCGCAGCTGATATTTATATGATGAAATAAAGCTTTGCATTGACATTTATATTACCGTCCTTTCATTATGAATTTGTGAGATGGATAAAGAGTGACTGGAGACTGAGAGGCTGTACCTCAAGCTCGGGCGGGATATCAGTTCCGAAGCGGTCGCCCTTTATATATACAGTTTTAAGACCACCGAGAATTTCTTCACTCATTACGTCCTTGTCCTTGGCATACTCGTCTACAAGGCTTGCTCTGCCCGACACGCTGTAGCCCATTGTGCGGATAGTTTCCGAGTCCTCGTCAAGGAGAAGCCTGCCGTCCTTGATGACAACAGCTCTTTCTATCATTCCTGCAGCTTCTTCGATAAGATGTGTGGATATCACAAATGTTGCAGGGCGGGCGTTGTATTTTTCAATTGCCTGCCTGTAGAACATATCTCTGTGATTTGCGTCAAGTCCCAGGACAGGCTCATCAAAAAATACCACCTGAGCGTTGCAGGCAAGTGCGTTTATTATCTTTGCAATGGATCGGTAGCCTGTGGACAGCTTCTGGAGCTTTGCTTTTGTGTTAAGCTTATATTCCTCGCAAAGCGTCAAGGCATACTCCATATCATACTCGGGATAAAAGCAGGCTGCTGCTTTGAACATATCTTTTACCTTGAGCGCAGGGGCATAGAGAAGATGCTCGCTCATCATATGGAGCTTGCTGAGAGCTTTGTCGTTTTCACGGTTCGGAACGCCGTCTATGAGTATCTCGCCGCTGTCCGCAAAGATACGGTTGTTTATGATGTTCATAAGAGTGGATTTTCCTGCGCCGTTTCTGCCAAGAAGTCCGTAGATACAGTTTTCCTGAAAAGTAAGGCTTACGTCGCTCAGAGCCTGATTTTTACCGAAGCTTTTGGAAACATTCTTTATCTCGATAACGCTCACTTGTCATCACAGCCTTTCTCTATCATATCAACGATCTTCTTTTTGGTGATGTTCAGCTTTTCTGCCTCGCTGAGAAGTGATTTGACAAATTTCTCAAAAAATTCCTGCTTTCTTTCGCTGCGGAGCTTTTCCTCAGCGCCTTTGCTTACAAACATACCCAGTCCCCTTTTCTTGTAGATTATACCCTTGTCAACTAAAATGTTTACTCCCTTCAGCGCAGTTGCGGGATTTATTTTGTACTGCGCCGATATGTCGGTGGTGGAGGGTATCTGCGTCTCCTCGGGAAATGTTCCCGAAAGGATATTTTCCTCTATCCACTCCGCCATCTGCACGTAGATCGGCTTTTCTCCGTCCAGGTTCAGATACATTCTGGCACCTCCTTAGGTAGTCGGTTAATTACTTGTGTAACTAACTATAACACCGCAGCGGTTTATTGTCAATAGAAATTCAAAATATTTGACTTTATGCACAAAATTATATCCAAATCATTGTTGATATATAACAGCAAAAATGAACTATTATTTATAAATGATCCGGATAAAATTGTAATGACAGAGATAAAATGCACGGACAAATAAAATATTTTGGCAAATCATCGGGAATTATTGCGATTTTTCCTTGACAAACGCATTTTTATATGATATAATGTCAAAGTGGATATATCGTACTTTAAAGCAGTAAATTATTTCTGCGGTAGATATACATAAATTTATGTCCGTTCCCCAATGAGAACGGAAAATATAAAGGAGTTTGTTTTTTGTTATGATGAATATGGATTTCGTCAGAAAGCTGCCCATTCCTCAGGATATAAAGGCGCAGTTCCCCATTCCCGATGATGTAAAGAAGATAAAGGCGGAACGTGACGCAGAGATAGCCGATGTGTTTACGGGAAAGTCGGATAAGTTCCTGCTTATCATCGGTCCCTGCTCTGCTGACAGAGAGGACAGCGTTCTCGATTACGTTAACCGCCTTGCCAAGGTCCAGGATAAGGTCAAGGACAAGATAATCATTATCCCCAGAATTTACACCAACAAGCCCCGTACCACAGGTCAGGGCTACAAGGGTATGGTACATCAGCCCGACCCCACCAAGTCCGAGGATATGCTTGAGGGTCTTATCGCCATCAGAAAGCTCCACACAAGAGCTCTTACCGAAACAGGTCTTGCCTGCGCCGATGAAATGCTTTACCCCGAAAATCACAGATATCTTTCGGATATCCTTTCCTATGTTGCAATAGGCGCACGCTCTGTTGAAGACCAGCAGCACCGCCTTACCGCCAGCGGTCTTATGATACCTGTGGGTATGAAGAACCCCACCAGCGGCGATTATTCCGTTATGCTCAACTCCATCATTGCCGCTCAGTCCCAGCACACCTTCCTCTACAGAGGCTGGGAAGCACGCAGCAAGGGCAATCCCCTTACCCACGCAATCCTCAGAGGCTATGTGGACAAGCACGGCAACTCTCACCCCAATTACCACTACGAGGATCTTGTCCGCCTTTACGATATGTACAGCGCAAAGAACCTTGAAAATATGGCTGTTATCATTGACGCTAACCACGCTAACTCCGGCAAGCAGTACCTCGAGCAGATAAGAATATGCAACGAAGTTCTTCACAGCTGCCGCCACAACAACGATATCAGAAGCATTGTCAAGGGCTTTATGATCGAAAGCTACATCGAGGACGGCTGCCAGAAGGTGGAAGAAGGCACCTATGGCAAGTCCATTACAGACCCATGCCTCGGCTGGGAAAAATCTGAGAAGCTTATTTACGATATTGCCGATCAGCTTTGATATTATGATTTGAACATTACAGTTTGCCCTGTCTGCTTTATGGTCGGACAGGGCTTTTCTTTTGGTTTTATGTAAACGTTTAATGATATATCTTGACTAATATGTGCGTTTATATTTGTGGAAAATATAGAAAGTTGTATATATTATACAACTTTACTTGAAAAGCGATATAGAATATGTTATAATTAACATAGAATTATATTGCAGGCGGTGATAAAATGAACGTCGTGAATGAAAGCGGGAAGTATATGGACGCCATAAAAAATATTTTCAAAAATGACGTGGAGACCGCACATTTCCTTTGGAAATGCAAAGAGAACAAGGTCATATATATGGGCGGCAAGCACATTATCGGCGATGATGCAGAGCACCCTTATGAATATATCCGGCAGAACAGTCTGATAGACCCCGAATATCTGTCTGTGTTCGATGTTTTCTGTGCCGGCGTGGAAGAGGGCATCTCCTCGGGAATAAAGCACGGCGAGCTTCCTCTGGACGTTAAAATGCGCTTTAACTCACAAGAGGACTTCCGCTTCTGTCATATGTACAACCTGTTCCTCAGAGACGATGAGGGCAGGATAACAGACGTTCTTGTCAATATCCGTCCCTTTACGCAAAAGGAAGAATTCGACAGGCAGATCGTTGAGTGTTTTTCCTTGGATAAAAATCCTGCCATATACGGAAATATCATTGCTGAGCTTATAAAAAACAACCCCGATAAAAATATTGCTTTTATCCAGTTCGACGTTGAACGGTTCAAGCTTATAAACCAAACCTACGGAACCGAAATGGGCGACGAGCTGATAAGATTTTTCAATGACTCTATGCACGTTATCTGCACCGCAGATCAGCCCTTCTGCCGCCTTACAGCAGATGTTTTTATGGTTGTCATCTGCTTTAAGGAAAAACAGGAGATACTGGATTTTATCCACCGCATCGAAAGCAGACTGAGCGGATACAAGGGTATGGATTACCGCTTTATTTTCGGTGTTTCCATTGTGGACGACAGAACCAGACACGGAAGATATTACGGCGACCTTGCTGCAATGGCAAAACAGTCTATCAAAGGCAATGCGCTTAAGAATATATGCTTCTACGAAGATCGTATGATGAGTGATATCCGACACAAGCAGATAATTGAGGAGGATATGCACAAGGCTATCATAAATGACGAATTCAAAATGTATCTCCAGCCTAAATACTGCATTTCCACAGGTAAAATTATCGGCGCTGAGGCGCTGGCAAGATGGATACATCCGCAGAAAGGTCTTATCTCCCCTGCCGATTTTGTTCCCGTATTCGAGAAAAACGGTTTTATTGTCAAGCTTGACAGGATAATCTGGGAAAAGGCCTGCCGCAAGATAAGAGAATGGATAGACAAGGGCATTAAGCCTGTTCCTATTTCGGTGAACGTTTCACGTGAATATTTAAACAGCACCGAAGCCATAAAGGTGCTCAAAGAGCTTGTGGCAAAGTACGACATTCCCATTGACCTTCTGGAGCTTGAGATAACCGAGTCGGTGGATTCCGAAGGAGTGGAAAGCATTGTCAAACAGTTTAAGGATAACGGTTTTACAATGCTTATGGACGATTTCGGTTCGGGTTATTCATCACTCAATATGCTCAAAACCACTCAGTTTGACGTGCTGAAGATAGACCGTGGTTTCCTTTCCGAGTTTATGGAGTCGGACAGAGGCCGTAAGATAATTTCCCACACCATTTCAATGTCGAGAGATATCGGGCTTGACATAATCGCCGAGGGCGTTGAAACGGGCGATCAGGCTAAATTCCTGTATGACTGCGGCTGCGACGCCGCTCAGGGCTTTTACTATTCAAAGCCTGTTCCCTGCGATGTGTTTGACAGCATTTTTACAAAAATCAATTAAAAAAACTAAAGCAAGTCCGTGGAAAGCAAAACTCTTTTCACGGACTTGCTGATTTTTTATACGTTTCAGAACTCAAAAACAACTTGTCATCTCACCGGCACATCAAAAATCTTTCTGCTGACATTGATCTTTGTGAAAAAGAAAAATGTTAATGCACAAAGCGAATATACTGTTTTATTTTTGAGAGTTCCCCGCATCGTCTTTATCGCCCTCAAGATATTTTTTGGCATCTTTGAAAAAGCTTATGATTATTATGAGCATTACAATACTCAAAGGGAATGCGGCTATAATACTTACAGACTGAAGATTATTCATAGAGCTGTCAGAAAATATCAGCGATATGGGAAGGATTATCAGAAGAATACACCACATAAACTGAACAGATCTATGAGGCTGTTCATTGTAACCCAGTTTTTTATAGCTGTAACAGGACGCCGTCAGGGCAATTGAGTCAAAGGACGTTGCATAAAAAGCTATCATAGTGATAAGCATAGCCGCCATTACAAGCTCGGGACAGGGAAGCGTCTTAATTATTTTTATGATAATGCTGTATGCGTCTCCGTCAGCAATGTACATACTTACAAAATCCTCCGCACCCGATGTCTGAAGCCCCATAGAATAATTTCCGAAAACAGAAAAGCTGAGCATTGTTGAGCCGGCGCCGAAAACATATCCTCCGATAATAGTCTGACGTATGGTCCTTCCCTGTGATATGCTTCCGATAAAGAATGGAGCCGCAACACACCATACCATCCAGTATGCCCAGAAATATATTGTCCAGTTCTGCGGAAAGGAAGTTGTTCTGTTCGGGTCCGTATAGGTTGCAAGCCCTATAAAGTTCTGCATCATTCTTCCGAAGGATTCTACTGCCGTATCAACTATATAGCCTGCATTTCCGCCCAAAACAAATACATATGCCATCAGCAAAAAAAATGCTCCGATACATATTTTTGCAAGAGCGCTTATGCCTTTAAATCCGTGAAGCAGCGAATATGTATATACTATGCAGGTGATGACCAGAATAATAATTGTAACCGTATTTCTGCTGACGTTTATATGAAAAAGATCCTCAACTATACACGACATAAGCGGAGTGGCAATTGTAAATGTAGTTGCGGTTCCCGATATCAGCGCAAATACTGCTGTAAGGTCAATAATTCGTCCTATTATGCCGTCCGTTCTTTTCCCCAGCAGTGCACGGCACGCTTCCGAATACTTCTGCCGCTCCCTTTTTCTTATATGCAGCATAAATCCGAAAGCTGCAGCAAGAACAAGGTAAAATGCCCAGGGAATAAAGCTCCAATGAAACAGCGGAAATACTCCTGCCCATTCCTGTATGCTTCCAAGCTCGGCAATGTGCGGTTCGGCTGCATACATTACCCATTCGCAGAAGGAATAAAACAGTATGTCTGCCGCAAGACCGCAGGTAAACATCATACTTCCCCAGGTGAAAAAAGAATACTTAGGTTTTTCGTCGGGTTCTCCAAGAACGATATCTCCGTATTTGGAAAAAGAAATGACAAGTGAAATAATAAAAAAGCCGAGTCCGACCACCAGATAAAATGTACCGAATGTATCTCCGAGAATAAACCGTATTCTGCTAAGAACATTATTTGATCGTTCGGGGATAAAGAAAAACAATATGCTTAGCGCTGATATTACCGCAAGAGGCACGAATGTAATAATACGATCTATTTTCTTATTCTCTGTTTTCATTTGAATACCCTCCCAAAAATTTAGAATAGCCTGCGTCAGCAGCGGCAAGTTCCTTCAGATCGTCTATCTCGACAATATCTCCTGCCTGCATTTCTCTTATACCGAGGCTGAACTCCCCGGGATAACAGAACATAGGAATATCGTCCCAATATATCTGTGTATTTTTATTTTGAATAAACTCTTTTTCAAGCAGTATACCGAGTTTTTTTCCGTCAGCTTCATTCCATCTTGAAACGCTGTACAGCTGCCAGCCGTGACTTCCTCCGTTTCTGCTGCAGGACTGTACTATTCCGTCCTTTACGGTCATAAGCCATTCATCTGTATGAGCGTCTGTCCATACTGCATTATACCCTGAGCGCTCAAATTCAGGAGACAGGACTTTATGGTCATAAATAAGCTGATCTCCGTCAAGGATAATGGAATTCGGTATATGCTCCCTTACCGCATAAAGAGATGAGATATTATTGCAGGTCTCATAAAACGGATTTTCGATCAGCCGCACACCGTATTCGCTTTCAAGGCTGACAAACTGCTCCCCCAGATATCCCACAACTACGTAAATTTCATTTATCCCATTCTTATGCAGAGCGTTTATGACCGTATCTATCATACGTACTCCGCCGACGCTCACAAGAGGCTTCGGTACATCAAGGGTCACGGGCTGCAGCCTCTTTCCCATACCTGCTGCCATTATTATTGCTCTCCGGGCTCTGAACATTTACCGTCTCTCCTTTCAATTAGCTCTGACGATATTTTGTAATATTCCTTCGCATAGCGATACTGACGCAGAAAATATTCTCCGAATTCCACACCCAGCTGCTGCTTGTATTCACACCAGTTGCTCCACAAAAGTCCGCAGGCGGAAATGTAGCAGTATATCTTTAAGCGTATCTCATCGGGACAGGAGCCTTCAAAGTAAATATCAATAAGCTGGTCGGTCTGCTCTTTGTCATAATACGAATATATGCAGAACATAGCTATATCGACGTGGGGGTCGTGCATTGCCGCATATTCCCAATCTATCATACGCACCCCATCAGCAGTCATAAGGAAATTATCAGGCACAGCGTCGATATGAGACAGCACCTTTTTTTCTGTATGTGCCTCTATATAGGGTCTGAGACTGAAAACATTCTTTTTTGTAACGGCATAGTCTTTAAATACTAACGAAGTCCCGTCCCATAAGCTTTCGTAAAAATCTATCTGCCTGAATATATTAAATTCGTGCGGTACTGTAAGTCCCATATTGTGAAATTCCCGAAGCTTTGCCATACATTTTTTCAGGTCTTCGGTGTCTAAGGGGTCGCATACTCTTGAATTATTTATATATTCGGTTATCTTATAACCGCTTTTCGCATTGATATATACCACATTGTCGCATATCCCCTTTCCCGAAAGAGTGCGGTAGACCTCCGCCTCCTCAGTACGGCTGATAAGCTTTTCCGTCCCTTTTCCGGGAATACGCATTATATATTTCTTATTACCGGCGCTGAACAGGAAAGAACGGTTTGTCATACCCTTTTTCAGCACTTCAAGATCGGTTATCATATTGCGGGGGACCGAAAGTCCCTCACATATTGCCTGAATAACGTCAGATTTCAGCTGATTTGAATCGCAGTCAAGCTCCCTGAGCTGCTCAAAGGTGTTTATTTCCACAGCGTCGCCGTCAGGTATGACCCTTGCCCCGATGATCATTTTTCCGTTTTCAAAAAGCGCCTCTTCCCAGAATACGTTATTATATTTACTGCTGCCTGCCATTTCACTTATACGGCTTTTTAATACCGCTGAATCGCCGGCGGAAATATATGCAATGCCTATTGCAGTATTACCCTTTTCACCATTTTTTGTCAGAACAGCTTCCTTTTTTCTGTTTACTCTGATAAAGCTTTCGCTGTCCGAACGGTCGCTCACCATATACCACGAATACAGTTCGCATTTTCGGAAGGGATTGTCTTTAAACCATATATCACAGGGAATGATATATGTATCAGACAAATTATCCAGCACCTTATTTAACGAATGAAGATTATTCTTATGAGCATAATCGGGATTGACGACCAGCTTCACTCCGTACATATCTATAAGATACTCATACCGTTCCTTTAAAAAGCCTACAACAATAGATATATCGGTGATACCTACAAGATGAAGCTGCTTTATCAGCCTCTCGACCAGAGTTTCTCCATATACCTCCAGCAAGCCTTTTGATACCTCTGTATTGATGGGGACCATTCTCATCCCAAAACCTGCGGCAAGTATTACTGCATTTTTCGGAGAATTCTCCTTTATCTCCCTGAGTGATCTTGATGTAAGGGAAAGATCGGTATTTATATACCCTTCGGAAATAAGCGACCTGACCGAACGGTTGACCGTGCCGAGAGAATATCCGCTGATCTCTGCAAGCATACGCTGATTTATAACAGGCTCTGACGCTATGGCGTTCAAGATATCACGATCATATCTGTTCATATACACATCTCCTTTTATTTTCGTGAACAAAAGTACAAGCGACTGACTGCAGTTTTGACCTGCAGCCGGTGGAAATATCTCTTATTTATCCTTATCCTCGGAATAAACCACCACGTCTTCTTCCTTTTCTTTTTTGTCAAGGTCAATATTAAATTTTTCCTTTGCCTTTTTCTTTATTTTTGAAACTACAACGCCGATGACTGCGCCTAATGCCACAACTGCACCCGCTGCGATCTGGATAATGTATGTTGTCGCAGTTACATCAATATATGCATATGCCCTTATGGTCAGCATTTCGCTGAAAAGGATAAATGCAGCTAAAAAAACCGGTATCTTATTTTTCATTATTATCAACTCCATTTTTTACTAATCTTGAAAGGATATATTTTCCGCCTGTTTCGCTGCTGTGCATAAAGCCGAACAGGATCCTGTCACGAAGCCTGCGGATATCGTCGCTGCTTATGCAGTTATGGTTGATAAGCATATCGGCAGCTCGGAAAACTTCATCCGGATCCTTTCCCGAGACCTCGATCCCCACCTTGCTTCTGATGGAAATATCTATAGGCTCAATGTCAATAGCTTTATAGTCGGGATTTATTACCTTCATAGGCGTATTTATAAGAAGAACAGGCCGCAGCGATGAGAAAGCATATTCCATATAAATATTTGACCAGTCCGATACAACAAGCGCAGCCTTGTATATGACCTCATTGGAAGCAAAGCTGCTTTCGGTGGATACCAGTTCATCGGAGCTGTATCTGCTGACAATGCGGCTCCATTTTTCGGGATAACGCCTGACATACTGAGGATGGGGTCTTATTATGACCCTTGCACATCTTTTCAGCCCTTCAACGACCGTCTCCAGGCAGCTGTCAAGGATATTATCCTTCTGATGAGACGGGGCAAGGAGAATGAACTTGTCCGTATCATCGCAGTTTTCCCTGCTTTTCCATTCATTGTAGCTTTCGGTCAGATCTTCGAGAAGTCCGTATCCGTACTTTACAAGATTTTTTTCGGGAAGTCCGTAATATTTCTCGGTCGCTCTCACCTCTTCGCATATATGCTCTCCGGCGCAGAATATGGTATCAAAATGATCAAGAGCCCCCTTTCGGAGCGTAAGGTTATCGCTCGACATACCGTGATCTATGTAAATGTATTCAATGTCCTTTTTCACATAGCTTCTTTTAATGTGATAATTCTCAAGATCGGGCATCGTCATTACTACTATCTGAGCGTCCATTTTCAAAAAGAGGGATATCAGCTTGTTTTCACCGATAAAGTAAGGGATTATCTGCTTGTTATTTTCGGCAATGCTGAAAATAATATCATCGGGGTCTCCCGTGATGTAATGTATCTTGACGTTTGAATGAGTTGTCAGCCATTCGATCAGCCTTCTGAAGTATTTGTAAAACCCGCTGCTCTCGGAATAAAAAACGAGATGTTTGTTTTCAACGGAAAAAAACCTCTTATAATCTGCTCTTTGCCGCTTTTTCATTTCGGGAGTAAGCTTTGCTCCGTGATTTTTCAGTTCTTCAAGCCTTTTTCTGCTTTTATCAAGAGCTTCATAATCGACATATTTTTTCGGGTCAATGATCGCATTCAGAAGATACGTCTGCGCTATACCGAAAATATTGCCGAATATCCAGTAAGCGGCAACTCCTGCCTTGACAAAAAAGCCCAGATATAATGAAAGCAGCACCGAAAAGGCTGTCATTCCGTATTTGTTCAATTTTCCCTGCTCAGCCTGCAATACCTGCGATCTGTTCTGGACAATGCACATAAGAAGTGATGACAGCGCTGCTGCAACGGGAAAGAATATATACATTCCTCCGTGTTCACAGGGAACAAGAGAATGATCTATGCCGAAGGATACCATCTGAGCCTCGGATATCCCCGAATATGAGGGATCCTTCACGACCTCTATCACGCCCATAAGAAGCACAAGCTGGATAATAAGCGGGATAAGACTGATAAATGGGCTGTACTTTTCACGTTTGTACAGCTTTAAGGTCTCATCGTTTATTTTGTCATTGTCTCCGTAATAATCGCATTTCAGATTATTTATTTCGGGTGTCAGCCTGACCATTTTGATGCTGTTTTTCTGAACGATAATGTTAACAGGCAGAAGTATCGCCTTTGTTATCAGCGTAAAAACAACTATTGTGAGTAAATAATCATTTATACACGAGTAACAGAAACCAAGCAGTTTTCCAAGAAGAAAAGCCAGCAGTTCCATAAATTATCTCCTTACAAATTTATTCAGTTCATTATCTTCATATACGGTCATTTTATATTCCCGCTGATATACTCTCCTGTGGAATCAAAATATCTCCTTTCATTATCGTCTGAAGTAAGCTCAAAAACAGTTTTCTTTTCCGGCTGTCCGCCCGCAAGGCAGACCAATGTCGGGAAAACATCGTCATAAGATACTCTGACATCTGAGATATTCAGTTCATCGTGTGTTTCGCCTGCCCTTTTTATCATAAGCAGCGGATATTTTCCGCTGTCGTGATTTTTGATGCCGTGATCTGCAAGAATAACGATATCCGAATTATCATATACGCCTGTTTTTTTCAGCATTTCAATATAAGCCGAAAGGATCTTGTTGACCGCTATAGCCTGTTCTTCACCCGAAACCGACCAGTCAGGCGCTCTCTCGAGATCTCTTGTGATATTTCTCGGGTCGTGGAGACCGTAAATGTAATAAAACTTGAACTGCTTTTCTTCACAAACAGTTCCCGTATCGGGAATAGAATTATAGAACGTAAGATCATCAGGATAATATGACTCTGCCGCACTCATCAGCTCTGATATCTCTGAATTTGTCATATAAAACAGCGGCTTCAATATCTCAGGGCTGTATTTATACCCCACAAGCTTATATATGCACATATCCATTCTCAGCAGATCACGGAAATTTATATCATATTCCTGAAAATTATCGGCATACTGCGATGAGATATTTTGCGGAAGAACGTCATTATTTGTAATAAAGAACTCAACGTTATAATCGTTTGACTGAAGGCTGTCAAAAAATCTGGTCGGATATTCCTCATCGCCAAGGTATCTGCCTGAAAATATATGATCTATTGCGGCGCTTGAATATCCATACATTCCTACAGTATCTTTATAGTATGTAAAATCTTTAAGTGACCCAGCGCTTTCAGGCTCCTCCTCAAGAGAACTGTCAAAGCAGAAAGAATCATACTCATCAGCAAGGATAACAATAAAATTATGATCCGAAGAAAAGTTGTACTTATTTTCCTGAGAGTGTACAAAAGGCGTGGTCTGATTTACCAGAGCATCATTTAGTATGCCCGTGTCGTCATTGGCTGTGATGCTATAAACCGTTGCCACCATTGCAGTAATTTCCATCACACAAATCAGAAGCGTCAGAAATCCTATCATCTTGAGGTAAAGATCGTTAAAATACCTATAAAAAAGATAGGGCACACAAATGCATACTGCCCATATCAACAGATCTATAATACAGAAACCGACATTTAATGATATTTTGCTGCCGTCAAGAACTCCTGATGACATATGCAGATAATTACCCTGTACATAAAGTGCCAGCGAAAGCCCTGTCAGAATATTCATTGCAAGGATATGAGCCTTACCTTTGAGCCTGCTGAGAATAAGGAAAAATACGGCTGAAGATATCAGGCATATAACTGCCGCAGGTATAATGACGCAGCTGCTTGAAATAGTCATATCTCTGATATTGGTCAGATAAATATCAACGGGTCCGAAAAAGAACAGATTAAACGAAAACAACAGAGCTGCTTCAAATGCAGCAATATTTTTTAAGTCAGCCGGCTGATTAGTGCTGTTATAGTCAACTGTCTGATTATCCGATTTTGACATACAGATCTCCCTAAATAAAATGTTTTAGTCCAAGAGTTTATAATTTATATCATTTTTATTTTATCACTTTTCATATTATCTTGTCAATAATAAATTTGATAAAATTACAAAAGTCACAGATACCTCGGAATAAAAACAATAGAGCATTGCCAGATCTATTCTCCGTCAGGCAGGGCTTCTGTACCGGATAATACTTGCAAACTCGGACCGTTTTGCCGCCCTAATACACGGCGGCTTAGGCATAATGCTTTTTTCCTGCACAGTTTCTTCTGCGAAAGGCTGATAAAGCACTCGGGATATGATGTTATTCTCTGCTGTTTAAAGCATATTGTGCAATATGATCTTTTTTACCTACTTGACAAATCAAAATATAGGCAGTATACTGCTCATATAGGTAATATACTGCTTATTATGGAGAATATACCAACTTGTTGACAAGGGATTTTTAGTGGTGGTCACGAACAAGAACGATAAGCGTGCAATACGTCTTATCAAGGCCGAAAAAGCAAACAATATACGCACTAAAGAAGGATATGATCAGCAATTTATCTTTAAACTTTTTGATCGTCTAACCGAAGAAGAGACCGCCGCTTATTGTTCTGCGCTTGCAAAGCTATGCGAGAGGCTTAACGAGTTGAAGCAGTATTATGCACAATGACGGCGACTTTAATGATATCTGACTTTTTCATCCTCATATTTCCCCAGGATATAAAGATGATGGATTTAATGAGCCATATGGCGATGATATAAAGTTAAATAAATTGACATCTGTCCGCAATGAAAGTCAGGACAATAACAGCAAATTCTGATATAATGATCATCAGAACAGCGAAAAATCATCTTATCGCTGTTCCAAGCAGCACGGAGGAATTGGAAAAATGGACTGGATCTATGGAATACAAAAGGCGCTGGATTATCTGGAAACGCATCTGACAGATGAAATAGATTATGAAGCTGCAGCGAAAGAAGCTTATTCGTCCTCGTTTCATTTTCAGAGAGTTTTCAGCATTTTGTGCGGATATACGCTCGGAGATTATATTCGTATGCGCCGATTGACTCTTGCGGCGGAAGATCTTATCCGGACAGATAAAAAGGTGATAGACATTGCCCTCAAATACGGATATAACACGCCCGAAAGCTTTTGCCGAGCTTTTTCTGCGTTCCACGGCATTACTCCCACTCAGGCAAGGCACGGAGGAAATGTCCGATCTTTTTCAAGACTTTCCGTGAAACTTATCTTATCGGGAGGAAATACAATGGATTACAGGATCGAAAAGGAAGAAGCGTTCAAGGTGATATGCAGACGAAAGCAGATCACAAAGCCTCAGGGCGATGTAGCAACAGAAGCTATCTCGGCATTCTGGAATGAGTGCACTAATGACGGAAGTATCGAAAAGCTTTGCCGTTATATACCTGAGGTCCGTGGAATACAGGGACTTCTGGGGATATGCTTTTCAAAGGATATGGCGGATTCGGGCTTTCCTTATGGAATAGGTGCGGAGTATAACGGCACGCCGACAGATAACGACAAATTTGAGATAATTGAAATACCCGCTTATACATATGCTGTTTTTAAATGCAAAGGGCCTATGCCCGATGCATTTACAAAGACTTATCAGAGTATCTGCACCGAATTTTTCCCTCAGAGCAGCTATGAATATGGCTTCGGAGTGGAACTTGAGGTATATCCGTCCGCAAATGTCACCGATCCCGATTATTCCTGTGAGGTATGGATCGCAGTAAAAGAAAAGGAAGAGGGATAACATATGGACGTACTTGTAATAAACAGCTCGCCATATTTGGAAAACAGCACAACGCTGAAACTGACAAAAAAATTTCTTGAGGGAATGAATGAAACTGCGGAAATAGTTAATACTGCAGAACTGAACGCCGCCCCCTGCCGTGCCTGCTATGCCTGCTGGACAAAAACGGGTGGGAAATGCGTTCAGAAAGATAAAGCGTCAGAAGTACTCGAAAAAATGCGGAACGCCGAACTGCTTATATGGTCTGTACCGCTTTATTGTTATTCTGCGCCGTCCCACTGCAAAGCACTTATGGACAGAACGCTCTGCTTTAATTCTCCGGAAATATATGTGGACAAAAATGGTCTGTCTCATCATTACGGATATGAAGATGGTTCAAAAAAGCGGTTCTTATCTCAAGCGGAGGGCTGCCCGATGTGGAAGGAAATTTCGACGGGCTTTTGTTTCAGCTGAGGCATATGTTTGGCGAAAACACCGCAGCTGTCCTATGTGCGGAATCAGCTTTATTTTTATCGCCCGAAACGGAAAATCTGACATATCCGTATCTTGAAGCTGTAAAAAAAGCAGGCGGGGAATATAAGACAAGCGGTAAAATATCTGCCCAAACTCAGAAAATACTTAATTCTCCGATGATACCCAAAGAACTGTACATTCAAAACAGCAACGCTGCGTTCGCAGGTTGTAATGCCTGATTTTTTCCAACTTATACAAATTCCACATCGTTCTATAGACGAGTGACGTGATTATAGCCGTCGTATCTGTCTATAGGATGGTGTGGAATTTGCATTAACTAAATATTTATTCGTTTATCTTGGTTCTAATCCGCTGCGTCGGATACTGTCAAGCTCTTCTGCCGATAAACAGCCTGCCTCATACAGACGCAAATACTCTTTTGATACATCCGAATCAAAAATCAAGATATCATCCGAGTTGATCGTGACATCAACACCGCTCCTATATAGCCGTCCTATCGGATGATCTGACATAGACTGCACTCTCCCGAGCATCACATTGCTGGTCGGAGTGATATTAAGGCGTATATGATTGTCTGCCAAAAAGCGGACGACACTTTCATCATTTATTTCAGCAATTCCGTGCTGTACCTCATCAAGCTCCAGCTCTTCAACGGCTCTTCTTACATCTTCGGCAGTTCCCCACTCGCCGATATGCGCCTTTAGCCGCAGCCCTTCGCTTTTTGCCCTGCGATAGATGCCTTTGAAATTCTCAATCGGCTGGGCAAGCTCGTCTCCGTACAGATCAATGGAATAAAAGGCTTTGTTTCCCCAAAAATGCGATAAACATTCCTCCAGATAACCGATAGAACAATGTCTTAATAAACCGATCTGAAGCCGCAACTTAGTTTCCGGAGAGATCTCTCTTTGCGCTTCAGTAAATGCTTCGATCAGTTCATCAATATTATTGTTAAAATATTCCTGAAGTCCCCAGACGTCCTCGCCTATCTCAAGCAAAGTGACACCGTCTTCTTTCGCCTGTTCAAAGGCAGCTCTTATCAACGTCTTTCTCATTTCCGTTCCTTCAAATTTTTCACCGATATTGACCCTGTTCCATTCGTGCATTTCGTTCATAGATTTAAGCGGACTTCTGACAGGCTCAATTTTTACACCGGTGAACTGATGCAAATATTGTCTGCTTCCCCCCAATACAAAATGATTATGCAGGTCTGCCTTTGGACACGACTTTATTTTTTCAATATTTCTTTCCTTCAAAGCAGCTATAAAATCTTCCATTTTTCGTTACCCCTCCTCTGTATATTTTTGAGATTTATATCATTAAATACTTTTATGATCTTCAAACAATGACAACAAACAAAATACTTCTAATTTATCTTGTTCAAGATATTTTTTAGCATTTTGTTGCTTGCAGAAATAGCATATTTGTATTTTTTTCATAGCATTAATACTAAACACCATTTAAAAACAGGATAAAATCCAATCTCTTCCTGTAATGCTTTTAATAGTTTCTTTAGACAATGAGCAGATAGTATCACAAAGTCTGTCAACAACTTTTTGAAGTGTTTGAAACACTTCATTTTTAAAACCACGTTTTCTGATCTCTTTCCATATCTGCTCAATTGGATTCATTTCCGGTGTATATGGCGGAATAAAAATAAGTTCAATATTTTCGGGTATTTTTAACGAACCCGATTTATGCCACGCAGCTCCGTCACACGCCAATATGATTTTATCTCTTGGAAATGTATTAGATAACTCTTCCAAAAACACATTCATACTTTCAGTATTGCAATGTGGAATAACAACAAAACAGCTTTCACCTGTAAGCGGTTCAACTGCGCCATATACATATCTATATTCTCTTATATGATGGCAAGGGACAGATGGTCTTGTACCCTTTTTACACCAACAATATTTAGGCTTGTTTATTCTGCCAAAACCTGCTTCGTCCTGAAACATAAGACGGACACTCTTGTATTTATCACGGTTTAAATCGCTAAAGTCACTCTCTACTGTTGCTTTAATTTTTTTGAGGCTTCTATTGCCTCATCGCTTGCTTTCTGTGGGTGTTTGCTTCTTGGCATTACTTTGCGCCATCCGTGACGCTCTAACATTCGATAAATCTGACTTCCTCCAATGGAATGTCCAACTTTTTCGATGTATGCAGCTTTCAATTCATTAAGATCTACGATTTGACCTGCTTCGGCTTGTTTGGTGTATGCTGAAAGAAATTCTTTTTCTTCTTCGAAACTAAGATTTCTATGCATTCCTAT
>NZ_JBNMJV010000042.1:0-19073 GCF_050874005.1 Huintestinicola sp. | reverse complement strand
TAATTGATAACTTGATTCTCATTGCCGGTCATCTCACTGTTCACGCTCGTAAGCTCCGTCTTGCTCTTGGAAGATGCAATGCTTGGATTCAGACCTTCTTAAGACTTTCGGCAGCGTTTTGAGTTTTGCGGAATCAGGTTTTGTTCAAACTTTTTTACCACGACACCTCTTCTCTATAATTTCCAGTATATCGGTGTGGGGCATATGCCTATGCAGTTTAGGTCTACGGATTTGAGGCGTTCAAAAGAACAAATCCACACCACAAGTCTAAACTGAATGGACATATGCTCCATAACATAAAATGGGGAACCGCAAAAAAGCAATGACGAGGTGAAAAGACCCGAACAAAACCAAACAAAGAACTTTGACGGAGAAATCAAAGCACAACTGTAAAAATGCGGAAAGGGGGAGAGGTAAGGGAAAGGGAGTGTGAAACCAAAGGTTTCTGAGGGAAAACCTAAAGGGGAGGGGGGAAGTCCGCATTTTTGTTGGGTTTTCTTTTTCCCCCTCCCCTTAGGTTGTCCCTTTGTATCCCCCACAATTTAACTGATTTTATCATAAGTCCTATTCCGCAGGAATCATTACAAAATAAACAGCTCGATATATTACGATTTTCCTACTATTTCCCTCCCACTCCCAAAATCAATTATAGCACAAGCATTCCTAAATGTCAAGTGCTATTCAGAAAATTTGTTTCATCTCATAAAAACATAAGTTTTATTTTGCGCAAAATAATAACTATTGACTAATTCTCCGAATAGAGGTAAAATATATAATATATGAAACAAAAATCAGCAGGAAAAGGAGCAAGCGACTATGAAATTTTCCGAAATGAACTACACCCGACCCGATATGAACGAGCTGAAAGCCGCCGCCGAAAAAGCCGCAGCAGGCATTGCAAATGCAGCTTCAGCCGAAGAAGCAGCCGAAGCCTACCTTGCGTGGGATAAAACAGGCGGCAGCTATAATACAATGTACAGCCTCTGCTATATCCGCCACACCATCAACACCGAGGACAAATTCTACAGCGACGAAAACGAGTTTTTCGACAATTCAAACCCCACCTTCACCGAGTACGGTCAGTCCGTAGCAAAAGCACTTGCCGAAAGTAAATTCCGCCCAGAGCTTGAGAAAAAGTTCGGCAGAGTGATGTTTATAAATACCGACATATTCCTTAAAAGCTTCTCCCCCGAAATAATCCCCGAAATGCAGGAGGACAATAAGCTTACCACCGAGTACGAAAAGCTCATAGCTTCCGCTCAGATAGATTTTGACGGTAAAAAGCTGACCCTCTCCCAGCTCACCCCCTATAAGCAGTCTCCCGACGACGATATCCGCCATAAAGCCTGGGCAGCCGAAAGCGGCTTCTACAAGGAGCACGAATCGGAGCTTGACCGCATATACGACGACCTTGTACGTGTGCGAAATGCCGAAGCCGTAAAAATGGGCTTTGAAAATTACGTCCCTCTCGGATATCTCAATATGTGCCGCAACAGCTATACCGCCGAGGACGTGTCCAAATTCAGAGAAGCAGTTGTCAAATATATGGTCCCCGCCGCCGACAGGCTCTACAGAGAGCAGGCAGAGCGCCTTGGTGTAAAATATCCCCTTAAATACGCCGACACCCCCGTTGCCTACCGTGACGGCAACGCCGTTCCCAAAGGCACTCCCCAGGATATCCTGGAAGCGGGCAGACGCTTTTACCATAACCTCTCCCCCCTCACCGCCGAGTTTTTCGACTTTATGATGGATAACGAGCTTATGGACGTCCTCAGCCGCAAGGGCAAGGCAGCAGGAGGCTACTGCACCGAGCTTACCGATTTCGAGTCACCCTTTATCTTTGCAAACTTCAACGGCACCCAGGGAGATGTGGAGGTCATAACCCACGAAGCAGGCCACGCCTTTGCCGCATATGTTAACCGCCATAAACGCCCCACCGACAATCAGCTCCCCACTCTCGAAAGCTGCGAGATACATTCAATGACAATGGAATTTTTCGGATGGGCAAGCGCCGAGGACTTTTTCGGTGAGGGTGCGCAGAAATTCTGCCGCAAGCACCTTGAGGACGCCATAAAATTCATTCCCTACGGCACAATGGTGGACCATTTCCAGCACATCGTCTACGAAAATCCGAAAATGACTCCCGAGGAGCGCATTGGAGAGTGGAAAAAGCTGACAGCGATCTATATGCCCTGGATAGACTTAGACGGCAGCCCCTTCTACGGCGAGGGCAGAGCGTGGCAGAGACAGACTCACATTTATGAACGCCCCTTCTATTACATTGATTACTGCCTTGCCCAGACCGTTGCCCTCCAGTTCTGGGCAGTAATGCAGCGAGACAGAAAGGAAGCCTTTGAGCGTTATATGAAGCTTGTCAGCCTCGGCGGAGAAGAGACCTTTGACGGACTTGTTGCCGCCGCAGGACTTGACACGCCATTCGGAGACAAGGCGCTTAAAACCGTAGCCGAAGCGGCTCAGAACTGGCTCGACAATAATCCCATAAAATAAAGCCGTTTCCTTATCTCAATAATATTATATCGAAATTCAATAAAAATCTCTTGACATTTGATAATGGGTATGATATTATAGAGAAAAAGGAGGAATGACCTGTGGAATTTTTTGACACTTTGCTTGAAATGGCAGCACACGTGCTTACGATGATGATCTTTTTTGCGGCGATGTTTATCTGCTTCATTTTCCCGATAATATTAACGGTGAAAAACATCATTCATCTCGTAAAGAAAGATGTTCCCCAAAATAAAAAGCAGAGGTGTACCGTCATCACAATGGTGACGGGTATCCTGCTCAGCGCATTTGATATCGCTTTAATAAGCAGCTACAAGTGGGACGAACCTGTGGTGATAAATGAGCCAAGTGAACTCACAAGTCTCCACGAGCCATTTTCCTCCGATTATGCCCTGTCCCTGTTCCTGTTTGCCCTTGCGGCGGCGGTATGCCTTGTTATTTTGAGCCGCAGAAAGATCCTGCCGCCCCTCGCCGCCGTATTATGCGTAAGCGGCGTTTACGGCGGGATAATTCTCAGCCTGTTCTATGTATCACAGCTTTCGGTAAATCTGCTGAATTCTGACGATGTATGTTTTCTTGCAATACCCTATCTGATCTTGTTCAGCGTAAACTACATCATCATATCCGCACGTGTCATAAGGGAAACAATACTTCTCTACACCGCCCATTTCCGTGAAAATGACATCGAGCCGAAAAATACCCTTGACAGACATCTTAGGAAAATTCTGGAAAAATCCGCAGGCTGGATATGGTTCCCCCTGCTTGGCATAATACCCATAACGGGACTGCTTATTATCCTCTGCATACTTTTCGGACAGGGACCTTTTGGCATTATCAAAGCCTTTACCGAGACCTCCGACTGGGCATATTCAACAATGATATCGCCGCCCCCGATCGAGTATGAGGGACACTACCTCTGCACCGTAGCGGTAAACGGTCACGAAAAAGTGGTAAAGCCCACCCGTCTGGGAATTCGTCACGGAGTAAAAATCGGTGTTAACCGCCAGCTCTGCGTGGCAAATGCATTTGAGCAGCTTATCGAGGACAAAGCCCCCCGTTTTCACAAATGGGTGCGGCACGTTTACGACAAATACGGCTATCCCATATCAAAACACATCACCACAAAGCTTCGTGCCGACCTTGTATACATCGCAATGAAGCCCCTTGAGTGGCTTTTCCTCATCACATTGTACCTTTTTGACAATGACCCCGAGAGCCGCATAGCGGTTCAGTACACAGGCAGGCACGTCAGAGAATTTATGAAAGGATAATTTTATGATAAACGAACTTTCCAAAAAAGCCCCCGAATACACAGACAGCGCAGTAAAGCTTCTCTCCGAACTCATAAGCTTCAAAAGCGTAATGGGTGAGCCCCGAGAAAATATGCCCTACGGCAAAGAATGCGCCGACTGCCTTGCATTTGCGGCAAAGACCCTTTCGGAAGATGGCTTCAAGGTGAGAAATTTCGACAACCACGCCATAACCGCAGATTTCGGGGAGGGCGAAGCGGAGCTTGGCATTTTGTGTCACCTTGATGTTGTCCCCACCGAGGGACAGGAATGGCACTCCGACCCCTTTAAAGCGGAAGTGCGTGAGGGCAGAGTTTACGGCAGAGGAGCAATTGACGACAAAGGTCCTGCCGCCGCCGTAATCACCGCAATGCGAATGATACGTGACAGCGGGATAAAGCTTCGCAGAAATTTCCGTCTTATCCTGGGCAGCAACGAGGAAAACGGCTCTGCGGATATGGAATACTACACCAAAAAGGAAAAATTCCCCCCAATGCTTTTCACCCCCGACGGCAGCTTTCCCGTTATAAACATTGAAAAGGGAATGATACGCCTTGGAATATCGGGCAGCTATACCTCGGGAAATAAAGCTCTCCTGTCACTCAAAGGCGGCAGCGTTGCAAATGCCGTTCCCGAAAGAGCGGAAGCTATTGTTTCGGGCTTTGAAGCAGAAGAAATCGTTGAGATATTCAAAGACTATGAACTGAGCGGGATTATACTTGCAGTAGAAAAATATGATAATCATACTGTACGTATAAAAGCAAAGGGCAAAGGCGCCCACGCCTCCACCCCCGAACAGGGCAAAAACGCCCTTACTGCCCTTATCACCCTGCTGTCAAAGCTCCCCTTTGACGGGGATATTTCCGAAAAGCTTGCGGCTTTATCAGGGCTTTATCCCTACGGTGACAGCGAGGGCAAGGGCATAGGAGTAAGCTGCTCGGACGAGCTTTCGGGAGCGCTGACCCTTGTTCTCAGCCTTGCAGACTGTCACGACGGAAAAATATCCTTTATGACCGACTGCCGCTTCCCCGTTTGCAGGCGCAGCTCGGACCTTATCCCCGTAATGACCGAAAAGCTCACACAGGCAGGACTTTCGGGCAATGCATCACTTGTAAGCGAACCTCACCACGCCGATGAAAACAGCGAAATGATAAAGACCCTTCTATCCGTTTACGAAGACTGCACAGGCAAAAAGGGCAAATGCATAGCCATCGGCGGCGGCACCTATGTCCACGACACGGAAAACGGCGTTGCATTCGGCGCGGAGTGGAGCGATGAGAACAATATGCACGGTGCCAATGAGTTCATTGGCATAGACGAGCTTACAAAGGACATTGAAATATACTGCAAAGCCATACTTCGGCTTTGTATGTGAAAGAGAGGCAATGTTTGAAAATCAAAGATTTTCAAACCGAGTTTTGTTTTTCGGACTGCCGTCCGAAATTTTCTTACGAAAACCACAAAACTCTCAAGAAAGGAATGGTTATTAAATGGGTTCATCAGCCTCAAAATATTTTGAGATACCGAAATTCTTCGTGTTCGGAGAAAAGGGCATATTCACAGGCAGCGCCTCCGAAAAGGATATGAACTACAAGGTAGTTCCGAACTGCCCCAAGGAAGGGGACAAGACCCTGAGAGCATATATCTGGTCGGGCAGGAACTGCATTGACAAGTCGGAAAATGTAGAAATGAGAGAGTTCCCCCTTTCCGAAGAGGGACACGCCGAAATGCTTAAATGGCTTGAGGAGGAATATCTCAGCCGTGAGACCGTCCCCACCTATATTGACAAGCAGAGAGCCTACAAGGAGCTTGTCTGCGACGAATATCTTGACCTTGACGATTATCTTAACGACCCCGAAAGGATAAAGGAGAGGGTGAAGAGAGAAGAGAATGACCAAAAGTGAATTCAGACAGCTTTTAGAAAGCGGCTACGGCAGCGCGCTCATCTTTCTGAAAAACTGTAACGCTCCGATGGAATATGCCCGTCAGATAGAATACTGCTGCACCCACAATACCTGCTTTGATATGCAGTGCGAGGGCGACAGGGCAGATTATCTTTTCGAGGCAATTTGTCTCACGGGGCAGGAGTCCTATTTTCTGGAAAGCATAATGCGCCGCCTTGAATATGAGCGGAATTTAGACGACTGGGAATGTCAGCAGATGATATCCATTCTTGTGCTGTACCGGAGAAAGGGATATTCCGGGGCGGCAGAGTTTCTTGACCGTCTCTATGAACGAAAGCTCAGCGAGCTTTCCACGGGAAAGATGCACCCCAACCGTTTCCGCAGAGACGGTTTTGAAAATCTCTGTACCGTTCTGTCAGACGAGGACGAAAGCTATTTCGTGAGAACGGTGAAAAACGTAGGAAAATATCTGACCGAATATCCAAATTCGGATATGTTCAGCCTTGAATATTTTTATATGCGTTTTCTGCGTGACAAAGGTAAAGAGTATTCACGAAAGCTTCTGAAAGATGTTCCGAGGGAATATGTGAGAGCCTTTGATAATGCATTTTATGACCCCGAGCATTTTCTTTTCAGAAGATACCCAAAAAACAAGCCTGCAAAACGTCCCCGTCCAAGCTTTGACCGCCTTATGGAATGTCTTAACGGAGACGAGGATATAAGAAAAAAGCAGCTGATGACAAGGCTCTTTGCCAAAGCCGCCGATGAAGCTGATCTGAAAAGGCTTGCAGAGCTTATGCTGTCCGAGAAGGACGGAGAAAAGCAGCTTATTATGCTTGGAGCCTTTATTTTCAGACCCTTTCCCCTTGACAGCGGCAAGCTTTTCCGTATGTATGACAGCGGCAGCGAGGAGCTTCGTGAGAAGCTTTTCTATGTAATGTGCAAGATTTCCGATAATGAGGAGCTTGTGAAAAAATATGCGGCAGAGGAGCTTTCAAAGCTTCCCGAAAATGCAGACTCGGAGCTTATGGCTGCGGCTCTGGACGCATACATCTCAAAGGCAAAGGGAGAAGATGTAAAATATCTGCTGTCCGTTCTTGAAAACGCGGTTTTTGACGAAGGGCAGCTTCATATGCTTTACAGAGATATAGAAAAGGCTTTCAGACGCTATCCCACACGAAAGGCAAAGGAAATACTTGCGTACATATATTCCCGAATGAGCTGCACCTTTTGCAGGTATTATGTTATAAAAGCAATGTCAAAGTGCCGCTGTCTTTCGGATAAAATACTTGAAGAAGCCTGTTATGACGCCAATCCCGATACAAGGGCATATGCCGAAAAGCTTTTAGCAAGACGCAAATAAAACACCGCCGCCCGAGGATATATCTCTTTCCTCGGGCGGCGGCATATTTTTCCGTTTTGTATCTTTCTTTTGTTCAGCACAAGCTTAATAATCCAGCGAAATGGTGATATCGGGCTCGTCGGTGAGCACCGGGGCAGCGGGCTGGGACTCGGTAACGGTGGTTATCTCGGGAATGGAGGTAGTCACCCACGCCGAAGAGAACTCCGTGGTAGTTTCGGTGGTAGTAACGGTTGTTTCGGAGGGAGCCGTGTTGTCGGGATTTACCGCAACGAAAACGGATAATACCTCGCCTGCTTCCAGGTCGATATATTCGCCCGGCTCAATGCTGATCCAGGCAACATAATCGTTAAGTGTGTTGTCGGTCTCGTAGGGCTTTTCCTCGTACTTTATTCCGTTTGCGTTGAGGATATCGAAATAATCCTTCTTGTTCAGTCCGAAGAACTCAGGAACCACGACCTTTGCGGGACCCATACTTATTTTCAGAGTGACCTCGGTGCCCTTTTCGTAGTTAGAACCCTTTTCTATTGACTGCGCAAAAATAATGCCCTTTTCGTACTCGTCGGTGTAAATATACTCGGGGATAATGGTGAGATTTTCATTAGCGGAGGAGTTTTTCACCGTATCAAAATTCTTGCCTACCAGGTCATTCATAATGTAGACCGTAGCACCGGGCTTGATGGTAGTCTGCTCGGAGGTGCCGTCGGAAACGGAGCCTGTCTCAATGACCGCAAGAGTGGGGAGAGTGGAAGGGTCTGCCGCTTCTGCAGATGATGCTGGAAGAGAAGTGGTAACAATTTCGCCGCTCTCGTCGGTAACAGGCATAGTTTCGGTATCGGGAAAAGTTTCGGGAGTGGTCGCCTGAGTGATGGCGTTTGTTATCTGGCTGCTGTTGTCGTCAAGGGTCATCATAAGCACAGCCATACCCGTAAATGCCACAATACAGGTAACAATTGCAGCAATAGCGAATACCTTTCGTCTGCTCATACGGTCATTTTTTTTGACAGGTCTCGGCTCGGGAGCGGGACCCTTTGTGCTGTGCTGCTTCGGGATAGAAATGGTCTGGGTCTGAGCCGCAGGACGGGGCTTATTGAACTCAGGCTCCTCGAAAAGCTGGGTAACAAGCTCTGTCACCGTCTGTATGCGAAGCTCACCCGAAAGGCTCATTCCGTTCATAATGACCTTCGATACATTTGCGGGAATATTGTTGTTAAGGCTCTTAGGCGGCAGGAGCGTGTCGTTTGCAAGGCGCTCCATAGCATTTGTGGGGGTGGTGCCTGTGAGAATACGGTACAGCAGGGCACATATGCCGTAAACGTCCGTCCAGGTACCCTGCCAGTTGCTTGAGCTGTACTGCTCGGGAGCGGCATATCCGCTGTATACCTCGGAGGCAAGCTCCGTGTTGGCAGTTCGTGCGTCGGCAATGCAGAAGCCTATGAGCTTCAGCTCGCCCTTTTCGTCAACTATTATATTTTCGGGAGAAATGCCCCTGTGGACAAGTCCTGCATTATGGATAAGGGAAAGGGTGGTGAATATGGGGGGGAACATTTTCTTGACCTCGTCCCAGGTAAGCTCGCCTGCGTGCTCCTTGAGATATTTGGCAAGGTTCATTCCCTCGATGTATCTGAAGACCACATATCCCGTGTTGTTGTCCCCGAACATATCAATAGCGGGGTTGATGTGACCGAGAGTCCTCATTTTGGCGAGCATTTTGTTAAGCTCCACAAATTCGGACATAAACGCCTTGTACTGAGCAACGCAGTTCTGCTTAACGGCAATAACGCTGCTGTCCTTTGCACGGCTGCACAGGGTATCGGGCATATATTCACGTATAGTGACCTTTGAAGATGTAACTGTATCAAATCCTATGTAGTCGGCGCCCTCGCCGTTGAAGCGCAGGAGCTTTCCCACAATGTATCTGTCGTTCAGAAAGGTCCCGGGAGACAGATATTCGGGCAGAGACGGAACATCGGGAGAATATCCGCAAAGGGGACATACGCCTTCCGAGTCCTTCGGCTCCATACAGCCCATACAAAGTTTTAAGTTATATTCAGCCAAAGCCCGGCAGCTCCTTTCGGATAATTATCATACATACAGGAGGACATTACGCACTCCCGCAATAATATAATATCAGCCTAAAAGCTTTATGTCAATGGTTTTTCCCGAATTGTCAGCCTTTTGTTTTCATCATTTAATCTTTTGCCTTGATTTTGATACCATTTTGTTTTCGCTTTGTAACCTTTGAATAAATTTGTACATATTTGGCGGGTGACGACCCGCAGCGAGACGTTCTATAGTATGTTTGGGCGGCAGACAGACGGCTCGGTAACGTTACAAATAAGCTGAGATGCAAATCGTAATTTGACGGGTGCTATCACCGCAATATTGTAGGGGCGGCTTTCCTACAAGGTTTTGGCGTTTATACCCGAAAAAACGATCCTCGGGCAAAAAAAGTTCTGCCGCATTTGTGTGCGGCAGAACGTGAGATAGATTTTCGTTTGATTTATCAGTCCGGAGCTTTTACTGTAAATGTCACGGAAATAGTCTTGACTCTCTTTCCCTCGGTAAGGGGCATTATCTGAGCGGAGCAGTCGGTCAGGTCTCCGTCGGCAGTTCTTGCCTCCCCGGGAACTGAGGATACCCAGCCGTTGTAGAGATTGACTCTTGTGCAGGTCCCGTCATCGGAGCAGGTGTAGCCCTTTCCTGCCATTTCATATGCTTCGCCGTTTATAAGTATCTCGTCAATGGTGTATGTGTATCCCGGGAAAAGCACCTCGCCGTTTGATATTCCCAGAGCGGAGAACGCCACGCCCTTTGCCAGTCCGCATTCGGAAAAGTCAAGGCTTACTGTGTATGTGCCCTCGCCTGTTATCTGAACATTCTCGGCTTTAAGTCCCGTAGTGCAGTTGGTGGGGTCATACTGGTCGCCAACGCTGTATGAAACGCCGTAGTCGCTTGAAGCGTACATTATCCAGGCAATAGCCATATCGTCTGCGGGGAGCAGGTCGATAGAATCCATCTGCTCCTCGGAAGCCTTCTGTGCCGCTTCGTCTATCCTTGCCTTTGCTTCGGACTTTACCGTTTCGGTGTCCTTGCTTTTCTCGTTTTCATATCTGCGTGAGGAGAATATTTCCGCAAGTGTCTCGTCGGCAAGAGTATTTGTAACTCTCTTATAGAAATTGCTGCAGTCCCAGAGAACGGGGCAGAAATCATAAAGGTCGCAGTTGTCAAGGAGATTGGAGTAGAATTTGTCCGTGTCGGGCTTGATGCCGCCGTTCTTCTTCATTACCGCATATTCGCCGATAACAACGCCATAGCCCTGTTCGGAAAATTTGGAAAGCTTCTCGAAAAGACCGTTCTGCTCATCAAGATCTCCGGGAGAGCCCCAATGGTCAACGCTCTCGGTCCCGCAGTAGTCCCAGGGAGTGTAGTAATGTACGGAAAGGAGCAGCTTGCTGTCAGCCGTGTCCTCGGGCATTTTGAAGCGGTCGTCGCAGGTAAGGGCAATGTCTGTATTGTAGCCTGCGATAAGCAGGAAACGGTCAGCATTGTTTCCGCCCTGAGAGCGGATAAGCTTAACAAACTCGCTGTTTATCATATTAGTCGTTTCATAGCATTCGCTCTTTGAAAGAACGCCCTCAGAGCCTGTGATATCCTTGTCATTTAAGCGGTCGCCCAGCTCCTCGTTTGCGGACTCGAAGATGAGCTTGTAGGAATAGTCTTTGAAATGCTCGCCTATCTGGCTCCACATTGACTTGTACATCTCAAGCGCCTTGTCTCTGGCCGCCTGCTCTTCGGAGCCGAACATTCCCCACCAGCCGCCGTCCCAATGGTCGTTGACGATAACGTACATATCTGCGTCAAGAGCATAGTTGACAACGGTCTCCACACGGTTCATAAGCCGTTCGTCGATGGTGTAGTCTCCCGACTCAAAGTTCATACCGTTTGTCCAGGCAACGGGTATTCTTATGGTGTCAAAGCCTGCGTCCTTCATACCCTGTATCATCTCGGCGGTGGTGTAGGGCTGACCCCAGCCTGTTTCAAAGCCGTCGGGGTTTGCGCCGCCCCTGTACCCTTGGTGATTGTAGGCTTCAAGGGTGTTGCCGAGGTTTATGCCGTTGCCCATTGCCCTTATCATTTCAAGAGACGTCATTGATCTTATTTTGTCCTCCTCCGGCGACAGGGACATCTGTGAAACAGATCCGGCAGATGTTTCTTCCGTTCCTGACGTATTGTTTTCTGCGGTCTTTCCGCAGCCTGCAAGCATTGAGAGCGCAAGCCCGATCGCAGCTGCAGATGATAACGTTTTCATTTTCATAGCTTTTTCCTCCTGAAATTTATTTGAATTTCCGAAATTAACTTCTTTAGCTATCTGCAACAATAATATCATACTTCTGCCGAAAAAACAAGGCTTTTTTTACAAATATTTTTGCACACACGGTAAATTTTCCCAAATATGCCCAAGGATATGGTCAATGTAAATAAAAACGGACATACAAATTTAAAGTTTCTGTACAAATTTATATCAAACTATTGCATTGCTTATACAAATGATATATAATATATATTGTAACAGCAAGGCAGATTGTGTAATTTGACAAGAAAGACCATTATCCGCCGATATACAAACTAAAGTTAGGAGCGAACACATTATGAACGACTACCGTGCAGAGAATATCAGAAATATTGCAATTGCAGGACACAGCGGCTCGGGTAAGACCACCCTTGCCGAAGCCCTTATCTATAAGGCAGGAGCTTCCGACCGTCTCGGAAAGACCTCCGACGGAAACACAGTATGCGACTACGACCCCGAGGAAATAAAGCGCAAGGCTTCTCTGGGCGCTTCGATCGCTTCCTTTGAATATAACGGCTTGAAGCTCAATCTCCTTGACGCACCGGGACTTTTCGACTTCGAGGCTGATATGCTTGAGGCTGTAAGAGCCGCAGACACAGTTATGATAACCGTTTCGGGCAAATCGGGCGTAAAAGTCGGCACAGAAAAGGCTTACAAGGCTGCACGCAAGGCAGGCAAGGCTACAATGTTCGTCATCACAAAGGTAGACGATCCCGACGCTAATTTCTATAACGTCCTCACCGACCTGAAAACCGTTTTCGGTCCTACAGTCTGCCCCGTTATCGTTCCCGTTATCAAGGACAGACAGGTTGTTTCCTACGTTAATCTCATTGAGATGAAGTGCTATAAATATGATGAAAACGGAAATGTCAGCGAGACGGAAATGCCCACCGCCGAAATTTCCGAGAAGATAGATTACCGTATGGACGGCCTTGTTGCCGCATTCTCCGAGGCTGTTGCCGAGACAGACGACGAGCTTATGGAAAAATTCTTCGAGGGCGAGGCTTTCACTCAGAAGGAGCTTGTAAAGGGCCTTCACGACGGTATGAACAAGGGCCTTATCACTCCTGTTGTATGCTGCTCTGATATCACAATGGGCTGCATTGATATGCTGCTCAAGGAAATATGCCTCCTTATGCCCTCTCCTGCGGATTGTCCTCCTGCTGTGGCATACTCGGGCGACGATATCGAGGAAATTGTCTGCACCGACGACGCTCCTCTCAGAGCATTCGTATTCAAGACCGTTGCAGACCAGTTTGTGGGCAAAATGTCCTGCATAAGAGTAATGAGCGGCGTTCTGAAGGCTAACACCGAGTACATAAATGCCACTACAGGCGAGCCTGAGAAGATAGGCAAGCTCTACACCCTCTGCGGCAAGAAGCAGACAGAGGTCACTTCCGTTGGCGCAGGCGATATCTGTGCGGCTGTCAAGATAGGCGCTGCCACCAATGACACCATCTGCGAGGGCAAGGCTGTTTCTCTCGACAAAATAGTATTCCCCAAGCCCTGCTACAAAATGGCTGTCAAGGCTAAGTCCCAGGGCGATGAAAGCAAGATAAGCTCCGCATTCGCAAGGCTCTGCGAGGAGGATCCCGCTCTGTCCTTTACACAGGACGCTTCCACAGGCGAATTTGTTATCGCAGGTCTGGGCGAGCAGCATATTGAAGTTGCTGCGGCAAAGCTCAAGAATAAATTCGGTGTTGACGCTGCTCTTGCCCCCGTCCGCATCGCATACAGGGAGACTATCCGCAAGAAGGTAAAGGCAGAGGGCAAGCACAAGAAGCAGTCGGGCGGCCACGGTCAGTACGGTCACGTATGGATCGAGTTTGAGCCTTGCCTCTCAGACGAGCTTGTATTTGAAGAAAAGGTATTCGGCGGAGCAGTTCCCAAGAATTTCTTCCCCGCAGTTGAAAAGGGACTCAGAGACTGTATGAATAAGGGCGTGCTGGCAGGCTGCCCCGTAACAGGCGTAAAGGCTATCCTTGTAGACGGCTCCTATCACCCCGTTGACAGCTCGGAAATGGCGTTCAAGACTGCTGCTTCCATCGCATTCAAGGAGGGTATGAAGCAGGCAGACCCCACAATACTCGAGCCTGTAGGCACTCTCAAGGCGCTTATCCCCAACGATAATACAGGCGATGTTATGGGCGATCTGAACAAGCGCAGAGGCAGAGTTCTCGGAATGAACCCTGCTGAGGAAAAGGGTATGACCGAGATAATTGCGGAAGTCCCCGAAAGAGAGATGCAGACCTTTACAATGCAGCTTCGTCAGATAACAAGAGGCAGAGGCAGCTTTGAGTTTGAATTTGTCCGCTATGAGCAGCTTCCCGCAAACCTTGTTTCAGACGTTATCCTTTCGCTGAACAGCGCTGAATAACAAATAGCTCGGCGGGGAGATCTTATACTGAACACATATTGGATTATGGTGATCTCTCGTTTTCTTCTCCATAATTCCGGTGGTGTTTGGTATAAGTTCCCCGCCTTTTTTGAAATATGAAGATGCATTTGTAGAATATACTAAAATATGTGATAAAAAATTGACAAATTAAAAATGTTCATTACTATTGACAAATCGGGGGATTTGTAATAAAATTATAGTGTGTGATTGCAGTATCGGACTGTGTCGCTATGAGAGAAAAGAAAAACAGAGAGAAAGATGGGTCGCTAATGAAAAAATTATTATCTGTCCTGCTGGCAGCTGCCGCAGCATTTACAATGAGCACCGCCGTTTATGCGGAGCCCGAAAAAACCGACAATCCGGGGGAAGCTACCATTACCTTTGACACCGACAAGTCACTTGAGTATATACATACCTTCGGAAACGCTTCCGATGCAGGACTTACTATGGAGCTTACGGAAAAGGACGCACTTTCGGGTAAGGCGTTAAAGCTCAGCGAAAGCTTCAAGGGCAATCTCAGCAACCGTTACGGCGGATTTTATCTTGACTCCGCTGATTTCGGACTCGACAGCTTCGGCGGTTATACTTTTAACATTTACATCAACGCTTCTGCCAAGGCTGCAAAGGCTACGGGTCAGTTTGAAATATTCACCGACGGAGCAGGCTGGCAGTCTGTGAACTTCCTTACAACAAACGCAGGCAGCTACAGAGTTGCTTCCATAACCATTCCCGCAAATTCCCAGAATACCAAGGTGGGTGTTTCCTTCCCCATAATCCAGGACTTTGAGGGAGAGCTTGGAATGTTCGATGACATCACCATTGTGGACAATTACGGCAAGACCATTGCCAACGTGGGCGATATCGACAATTCCCTTTATCAGGGACCAAGCGGATTTGTTTCCGTTATCACCACTATTTTGTTCATTCTTGTTATCCTTGCAGTAATTGCGGGCGTGGCATATTTCGTAATAAAGACTCTGAGAAAGTACAGATAAGATCAATATGTATATAAAAAACGACTGCTTTAAAGCGGTCGTTTTTTTTGCAAATTTGTATTTGTGGGGGAATAAATAAAAAAGCAGCCGATAAGATCGACTGCCTTTTGGTTGGGGTGCAGGGATTCGAACCCCGGAGATGCTTGAGTCAGAGTCAAGTGCCTTACCGCTTGGCTACACCCCAGTATTTGGTTGGGATAGCGGGATTTGAACCCACGAATGACGGAGTCAAAGTCCGTTGCCTTACCGCTTGGCTATATCCCAGTAACGGCATAAGGGCTTCAAGCTTATCGGTAACGTCCCTCGACGACTTTAATATCATACCACATTCTCACAGAAAAATCAATAGCTGTACGATAACTTTGTATATATGTACAAAAATATCTCACTATTTTAGCCATATCTGCTATATTTCGCTGCGATTTTCCAATGCTTTGAATAAAGTCACCTCGTCTGCAAACTCCAGAGTGCCGCCTATGGGCAGACCGAATGCCAGACGTGTTACCTTAACGCCCAAAGGCTTTAAAAGCTTTGAGATGTACATAGCGGTAGCCTCGCCTTCAACGGTGGGGTTTGTCGCCATAATGACTTCGTTCACGCCGCCCTTTTTTATCCTGTCAAGAAGCTCTTTTACCCTTATCTGCTCGGGAGTTACCCCGTCAAGAGGGGAGATAAGCCCGTGGAGCACGTGGTAAACGCCCTTGTACTCGTTTGTGCGCTCGAAAGCGGCGATATCCTTTGGTGTCTCCACCACGCAGATAACGGAAGCGTCACGCAGGTCGTCGGAGCATATGGGGCACACGCCGCTGTCGGTAAGGTTGCAGCAGATGCTGCACTCCTTTACCGTAGAATGGGCGTTGATGATAGCGTCGGCAAACTCTTTTGCTTCCTCGTCGCTCATTCCCATAACAAAATATGCCAGTCTCTGAGCTGTTTTCATACCAATGCCCGGGAGCTTTGCGAATTGCTCTGCAAGTAAAACGAGGGGGAGAGCGGTGCTGTTTGCCACGATTATCATACCTTTCAAGTGAAAAATCCGGCGGCATAACTGCCAATGCCGCCGTTTGTTTTTTTATAAGCTTGTTATCAGAAAAGACCGGGGAAGGAAACTCCGCCTGTTACAGCGCCCATCTTGGTCTCAGAAGTCTCTTCGATCTGCTTTACGCACTCGTTTACGGCGCTGATGATAAGATCCTGAAGGGTCTCAACATCGTCCTTGTCAACGACCTCGGGCTTGATGGTAAGGCTCTGTACCTGCTTTCTGCCGTTCATAGTGATCTCAACAACGCCGCCGCCTGTGGTAGCGGTAAAGGTCTCGTTCTCGATCTCCTCCTGAACATTGGTGATCTGCTCCTGCATTTTCTGAGCCTGACGGATCATATTCTGCATATTCTGAGCGCCGCCTGCCATACCCTGTGGTAATCTTGCTTTCATAATAGAAATCTCCTTTGAATTTTTATTTTCATTTAATTTATTAAACGGAAAACGCTGTAAAGTATTTTCCAGCTTCCGTTAAAAGCTTAGACCGTGTCGACGGGAATGCCGCTGTTCTCCGCCTTTTTAAGAAGCGTATCAAGCTTCTGTGCGGGAGCGGCTTCGGGTTTGATGTCAGCTTCAGGCTGCTTGTCTCCCGACCTGTCAAGGCTTGCTCTGTAGCCTGTGAGAACAGTAGAAAGGGTAACTCCCGTAATGTCCTTAACAGCCTCGAGTATCTTTGCCTTGTTTTCGGAGGATTTAAGGAGCACCTTGATAAGGTTTTCCCTGCTGTTTATGACAAGCTTTCCGCCCATACTGTAGCCGTAGGAATTAACAAGGGGGGGAGCCAGCGCAGGACAAAGTGTCTTCATACGCTCGATAACATCAAACCATTTGTCGATATAAACAAACTCCGCACCCTCGGGCGCTGCGGAAATATCCTTGACAGGCTCTCTCCGTGGAGGCACATTGCTTCTCTGCGGTTCTTTCGCCACAGGAACACCGCTTGCAAGCTTTCTTTCAAGCTCGGTGATCTTGGCGTTCAGAGCGGCGATCTCACCGCTGTTTGATGCCGTTTTGCTCTGAGCCGTGCCGCTGCACATTCTGATAACGCACATTTCCATATCAATGCGCTTTGCAAGGGACCTGCCCATACGCTCGGCGCAGGCGGAAAGAGCGTCAAGAAAGCCCAGCACCTGCTCCAAAGTAAGCTTTGAAGCTATCCTTTTTATGGTCTCAAGCTCCGAGGGCAGGCAAACGATAATGTTTGTGCGGTCGGGAGCCGAAATTGCTATCATCACATTGCGAAACTGCGCCGCCAGCTCTTCGCAGAGCCTCTGCATATCCTTTGAGCTGTCGTAAAGTGCGGAAATAATGTCAAGAGCCTTGGCAGGGTCTCTGTCGGCAATAGCTTCCGCAAGAGCGAAAAGCTGTTCTCTGCCTGCAATTCCCGCAGCTTCGGAAACCACCTCGGCGGTGACGTTCTCGGAAAATGCGATACATCTGTCAAGTATGGAAAGAGCGTCTCGCATACCGCCGTCTGCAGCCTTTGCGATAAGCTCGGCTCCGTCGTCTGTAAGGGTGATGTTCTCGTTCTGCGCCACGAATTTGAGCCTTGCGGCGATGTCCTCCGTCTTTATCCGCATAAAGTCAAAACGCTGACAGCGGGAAAGAATGGTGGGCAGCACCTTATGAAGCTCGGTGGTCGCCATAATGAATTTTATATGTGGGGGAGGCTCCTCGATAAGCTTCAGAAGGGCGTTGAATGCGTCCTTTGAGAGCATATGCACCTCGTCAATGATGTAAACCTTGTATCTGCACCGCTCGGGGGTGTACTCGGCGGCTTCACGAAGCTCTCTTGCGTCGTTTACCGAGCCGTTTGAAGCGGCGTCTATCTCGATTATATCGGAAAGAGCAAAATTATCGGCGTCACGGCATATATCGCATTTTCCGCAGGGACTGCCGTTAACGGGGTTTTCGCAGTTTAAAGCCTTGGCGAATATTCTCGCACAGGTGGTCTTGCCCGTTCCTCTTGAGCCTGTGAACAGATAGGCGTGAGCGGTCTTGCCGTTTATTATCTGATTTTTCAGGGTAGTGGTGATATGAGGCTGGGAAATAACGTCGTCAAAGGTGGTGGGGCGGTATTTCCGGTAAAGCGCCTGATACATTAAGCTCCTCCTTTCTGCGGAAGTTATGGGATAGCTTATGCCCTGTGATACTTTGCTTTAAGATGCTCCTCAAAAAAGTTTTCGGGGTAGCCGTTGGCGGCGCATATCTGGGCGCAGTAATCCTTGTAGCCTTCGGTATCGTTTATCCTTGCGATAAGGGCAAGGCGGTATCTCTCGCAGGCTTCGTCCTCCTTGCCCTCAAGGAGACTTACAAGAGCAAGTCCGCCGTGAGCCGTAACGGGGTCGAGACCGTATTCCACGGCTTTGTCAAAGGCTTCTCTGCTGTGAACGGGGTCGTTGGCGGAGAGGTACATTTTGCCGATCTCGTTGTATAAAAATGGAAATATGCCCCGTTCCTCGGCAATGGGCAGGAGCCTTTCATAGACCTCCGCCGCCGAAGAATAGCTTGCGGACATATTAAAGCTGCGGGCAGCCATAAGCAGGGACTCGGCAGTCTGAATGCCCTTGTCCGCCGCAATTACCGCCTGATGAGCGGCATTGGTGGAAAAGCCAAGGCGGTTATAGCATATCGCCGTATAAAACGCCAGTACTCCCTGTTCTCTGTCGGTAAGGTTTTTGCTGCAAAGCTCTCTGAAATACTCTAAAGCGTCCTCGTTCTCGTCATTGCGGAAAAGCTCAAAGCACTGATAAAACAGTCGCTTTTTCTCTCCCGAAGCAAATGCTTTTCCGATTACCTCCCTGTCGTAATCGGAAACAAAGTCCGAATTTATGCCGGGGAAAAACTTTAAAATGGCAATGATCACCTGAACGATAACCGAAGTGAGTATCATCACAGCGCCTGTGGTAATATGATCTGCATTGTTATCCGAAAAGCCCGAAGCCATAAGCAGTGCGGAGAGCAGCCATACGGCAAGCAGCCCTGCGGGAGCGGACTTTTCCAAAACGCCCCATAGACGGGACAAGAAAGTTTTTTTCACTTAAAAACTACAACTCCTAAAAAGCAAAAATCCGATACATAGGTGTGCAGGCTTGCTGCGGCACACGAAACGTACCGCTTAATGCTGCTCGGTTCCCCGCCTGACATGGTTCACGGTGTTTTGTTGCACAGGGCCCGCACACCTATATATCGGATTGCGACCATCT
>NZ_JBNMJV010000041.1:0-19744 GCF_050874005.1 Huintestinicola sp. | reverse complement strand
GTATTTTTGAGATATTAAAGACTGTTAAATCAGGAATCGGGAGGTTCTTTGCCTTGCCGCAAAACGATGGGCAATTATCTTTGTTTTCCTGTTATGAGGTTTCTCGGCTGAATTTTGGGGAAACTTAAATTACCTCCGTATTGAAATTTTATTGTAAATATGATATAATATTGCTTATAATAAATAGCTTTAAAGCTATATGATCGTGGGGATATTATATGGAATTCTTGCAGATAAAGTATTTTCGCATTATCGCCGAGACCGAAAATGTATCAAAAGCGGCTGAACGGCTTTTCATCGCCCAGCCATCATTGAGCCAAACCTTAAAGCGGCTTGAAGACGAGCTTGGCGTTCCGCTTTTTGACAGAAACGGCAGGAAGATCACTCTTAACAAAGCAGGAAAAATATTTCTGAAATACTGCGATGAAATTACCGTTTCTCTTGAAAATGCCCGTCTTGCAATAGAGGAATACAAAGGCTCGGAAACAGCAGATGTCAACATCGAAGTTCGTTCCGCTTCGCTTCTTATTCCCGATATTATCAAAAAGATACGTGAAAAGGACGCCCGGATAATGCCGCATATTTTCCAAAGCGGCTGTAATGATGCCGATTTGCAGATTTATTCGGATATATCCGAACACAGCGGTTCGTCAGAGCTTCTTATGAGGGAGCCTTTGGGAATCGTTATACCCGAAGCTCATCCTCTTGCCCGCAAAGCCGAGATATACCGCCGTGATTTTGAGCAATGCCATTTTATAAGCCTCAGTCCCGAATGCAGCCTGTATAAAATTATATCACACTTTTGTGAAAATGCAAATTTCCGGCAGAATATCTCGACCTATGTGGACTCTCCGGCGTTAATGCGTGAACTGCTGAAAATGGATATTGGCGCAGCTTTTGTTCCAAAGTATACCTAGGCGGCACTTTTCGGAGACGGTCTGATCTTCAGAGAAGTTTCCGATATGCCTATGGAGCGTTTCGTACACCTTTCGGAAAACGAAAAGAAATATGCGTCCGAAGCGGTAAAAAAATGCCGTGATACGATTATGGGATATTTTGCAGAATACGCTCGGAAATGCCGATGACCAGGGGCATTGTTATCACGCAAAGCAAGGTGCTGAGCACTATTTCACGTACAGCTTTTCTGTGATCTCCGCCGTGTATCTGTGCATAGACCGCCACATTTGAACCCACAGGCGCTGCAGCAAGAATTATAACTGTCAGCCTGAGGATATTATCGCCAATCGGGAGCACCGCAAGCAGAACTGCCGTGAGCAGGGGGATGACAAGCAGCCTTACAGCGGAAACGGCATAGCTGTATTTATCCGTAAAAAGCTCCTTAAAAGAGACCTGTGCAAGATATGCTCCTACTGTGAGCATTGCTATGGGAGCGTTCATCTGTGAGATCGTTCCGATAATTTCGGATATAAAAACAGGCAGCTTAAACGGCAGGATAAACAGTATGACCCCAATGAAAAAACTTACCATTACGGGATTTAGAAATATCTTTTTTACGGATATATCCGACTTGTTTCCGGTTATAAGAAATACGCCGTATGTCCATTGGAGGATATTCAGAACAGCCACAAAAGCTGCGGCGTAATAGACGGCGTCCTGTCCTATGACCGAGGCGATAAGAGGTATGCCCATAAATCCCGCATTTGAAAACGCTGCTCCGAAGCCTTCTATGGGCATTTTTCCACCAAAAAAAGCTCTCGAAATTATCACAGACAAGGCAAGTGCCGCTGCCGCCGCCAAAAACGACAGGAGCAGCCCTTTTGCTTTTTCCCGGGAATATTCCATATTGTATGAATTTATGATCGCTGAGGGCAGTATAACGTATACAAGCAGCTTTCCTATGTCCTTTGCTCCCTCGTCCGATATGATACGGTTTCTGTAAAGGATAGATCCGGGTATCATATATGCAAGCATTACAGCTATGCGGTTTAAAATTATCAAGGACATTATCTCATCACCCCGAAAATATAATAGCATAATATTTATACTTTGAGAAATATTAAAATTTGATAAGTATATAGATCATATGCTATATAATAGAAAGCACTTTTTTATGCACTTTAATCGAAAAAAATTATTATCCGAAAAATGGTTGTTAAATTTTATAGAAAATGTACAAATCCTCTTGACAAATTTTGCAGATGAGTGTAAAATAAAAGGGTAAGCGTTTAGCTGTTTACAATGGAGTTGATCGGGTAAGCCCGAGAAAAAATATCGGAGGAAAGAATTATGCAGAAGGCTATTGGTGTTTTAACAAGCGGAGGAGACGCTCCCGGAATGAATGCAGCTGTCAGAGCCGTAACAAGAGCCGCTATCAGAAAGGGATACCGTGTTATCGGTATCCAGAGAGGCTATAACGGACTTCTGAACGGCGAATGCGAGGAACTCAGCTGCCGTGACGTTTCCGACATTATCCAGCGCGGCGGAACAATTCTCTACACCGCAAGATGTAAGGAATTTATGCAGGAGGAATACGTTAAGAAGGCTGCTGATAAGTGCAAGGAGCTTAATATGGAAGGCCTCGTTGTTATCGGCGGCGACGGTTCGTTCAGAGGTGCTGCAGACCTTTCAAGGATCGGCGGTATCCGCTGCATAGGTCTCCCCGGAACAATTGATAACGATATCCAGTGTACAGACTATACTATCGGCTATGATACAGCAATGAATACAGCTCTTGAGATGATCGACAAACTGAGAGACACCAGCCAGTCCCACGACAGATGCTCTGTCGTTGAGGTAATGGGCAGACACGCAGGATGGATAGCTCTTAATGTAGCTATCGCTTCGGGCGCTATCGCCTGCATTACCCCCGAAATGCCTTATGATATCAATGCAGTCGCTGACAAGATCATCAAGGCTCACGAGGCTCAGAAGGAGCACTTTATCGTTGTAGTTGCCGAGGGCGTAGAAAATTCCGAAGGCATTACAAAGCAGATAAACGAGCTTACAGGCATTGAGACCAGACTTACAGTCCTCGGTCACGTTCAGAGAGGCGGTATGCCTACTCTCAGAGACAGAGTTGCTGCAAGCCAGATGGGTTATCACGCTGTTGAGCTTATCGACAGAGGAGTTACCAACAGAGTTGTCGGTATGAAGGACAACAAGATCATCGACGTAGATATCCAGGAGGCTCTGGCTATGAAGAAGCCCTTTGATACAGAGCTTTACAGAGTCTGCAACGAGATCACATTCTAAAAAATCATCCGCATTACAGAGTAGGCGGCTGTGCGTATAGTGTCCCGACGACGGGGAGTTGCGTCGGGAACGAAATGCTTTGGATCTTCCATAGCTGCGGTACAGTCTCCGCATCCCGCTGAATGCATTATAAAAAGAGGCTTTTCATTCTCTTTAAATAATGCAGTTAGCAAGTTGTTTTGCATTATTTTAAGGAGGTCATATAATGAAAAGCTTTTTTAATTTATTTATCGATTCGGCAAAATCTCTGAAAAATCTCAGGACCCTCGCAACCACAGGAATGCTGCTTGCAATGGCGATAGCAATACGTTCCCTTGCCATTCAGGTAACACCCGATCTGCGTATCGTTTTCACCTGTATCCCGATCAGTCTCATAGGTCTGCTGTACGGACCCGTTGTCTGCGGAATGTCCACCTTTGCTCTTGACCTTATTGGATTTCTTATCGACAACAAATCCGCCCGTGGCTACAGTATAGAGCTTGCAATGGTTGTTATCCTTTCGGGTATCCTTTACGGCATTTTCCTCTATAAGCAGACTGTCAAGCCTCAGTGGAGTGACCTGTTAAGAGTGGCTCTTGCGAGATTTTGCGTAATTTTCATCTGTAATATCTGTCTTAATTCCTATTTCCTGTACACACTTTATGTAAATCCCGATTTCACCCTTCTCGGTGCGACCGAGGATATGAAAAACGCCTTTGCGGTGTGGATAACGCCCAGAGTTGTGAAAAATCTGGCGCAGTTCCCTGTGGATTTTGTTCTGCTTGCGGCGGTGATACCTGCGGCGCAGGCGGCATATACAAAGGTAAGAGCGCAGTACAGCAGGAATGACAGAAAGCTTTCTGAAAGGTAATGATGTAAATGATAAAGGTTGGTTTCATAGGCACAGGCAATATGGGCGGAGCCATAATCCGAGGCATACTTTCCCATTACGGCGAAAACGCAGAGATATGTGCCTACGACCCCGATAAGGCAAAGCTTTCCGAACTGGAAAAGTCGGGAGTGAAAGCGGCTTCTTCCGAAGGAGAGGTCTGCGAAAAGTGTAAGTACGTATTTCTTGCTATCAAGCCTCAGATGTTTGATTCGGTTCTCCCTAAGCTTGCTCCTTCGGTGAAGGAGGATAACGTTATCGTCTCCATCGCTGCAGGCATTACCGAAGAATATATCGCAAAAATGACCATAGAAAACGTCCGCACAGTCATTGTAATGCCCAATACTCCCTTCCTTTTAGGCGAGGGTGCGACCGCTCTTGCCAAAGGTAAATTCACCTCAGACGAGGAATTTGGCGTGGTAATGGATATCTTCTCCACAGGCGGCATTGCAAAGGTAGTTCCTATGGACAAGATGAAGGAGATAATCGCCATAAACGGCAGTTCTCCTGCGTTCATCTATCTTTATGCCAAGGGCTTTGTGCAGTACGCAGAAAGCGTGGGAATTGACGGAAAGACCGCTCTTGAGCTGTTTGCAAAATCTCTTATCGGCTCTGCGAAAATGCTCACCGATTCGGGCAAGACAGTTGACGAGCTTATAAAAATGGTGTCCTCTCCCGGAGGAACCACTCTTGCAGGTCTTGACGGTCTGTATGAGGGCAAGCTTACAGACGTTGTTATGGATTGCTGCGAGAGATGCACAAAGAGAGCCTATGAGCTTTCAAAATAAAGAATGAAATCTCATTCGTCCGCATAGATTATACTAAAATAAAATCAAAGGACGAATGATAATATGACCGTAAATGTTCAGAAAAGGCGAAGCTACAGGATAAAAAGGGTGAGCCGTCCGGCTCCCCGGCGAGATATTTCTCCTGCCGGGCGTATCTATATGCTTCTTACGGCAGTTTCCGCAGCAGGCGTTTTTATCGGCGCTTTCTCGGGGATAAATTCGGCGGCGCCATTTGCCCTCAGAGCGGAAAACAGCTTTTCTGACAGCTTTTTTGGCAGTCTTGCGGCGGTTATGCTTTATGTTGCTGTATTTTTCTTTGCAGGCACTTCATCGGCAGGCTCGGTCTGCGGATATCTGCTATGTCTCTTTAAGGGAATGGGCGCAGGCTTTCTGTCTGCGGAGATATTCCGCTCGGGACTTATTTCCGTAAACATATCCGAGGCTTTGAATGTGCTGCCCTATGAGGCGGTCAGTACGGCGGCGGTTATCTTTGCCGCAAGAGAAAATATCAGAATGTCCCGTCTCATATCCGAAAAAGCTTTCGGTAAACCAAGCGGCGGTGGAGACAGCACAGACTGTCTCAGGCTTTACTTGATGAAATTCGGCGTAATAACGCTTCTTGCCGTTGGGGCGGCGCTTATTGACGGCTTAATGGCTGTCATTGCGGGGAATATGCCGTAAAGGCGAAAATGAAAGGAAGTTTTAGATTGTCATTTTTAGGCTTTGGAGCCGACTATGAAAAAGCAGGCTCAGGAATATCCAAAAACGCCCCTCAAAAAAAGCCGTTTTTCCGGTTCTGCGAAATGTATTTCGGCAGATTCTGGAAAATGCTGAAGCTCAGTATGCTGACATTTCTCTTTTGTATCCCCATTGTGACCATAGGTCCTGCAATTGCGGGAATGACCAAGGTTTTGAGGACTTATTATCTTGATAAGGATACATTTATCTGGCACGAATTCTGGAAGGGCTTTTCACAGAACTGGAAAAAATCTCTGCCCGCAGGACTCATTGACGTGCTTTTCGGAGTATCTCTTATCTGCGCTCTGAATGTATATCCGGCAATGGGAGAGCAGGCTGCTGCTGCAGGAGGCAGCAGTACTCCTTTTACAATATTATGCGTAATATCCGTAAGCTTTGCTCTTACGGTGCTTATGATGAATTTTTACGCAATGCCGATGATAGTTGCAACAGAGCTTTCCTTTAAAAATATAATCAAGAATTCCTTTTTCCTCACCTGTCTGGGACTGAAAAAGAACATTATAACCCTGCTTATTGTTCTTCTCACAGCAGGCTTTATAACCATCTGCTATCTTGTAAGTCCTGTTTCTCTTTTGCTGATACCCGTATGGGCAATAAGCTTTCTGGGATTTGTGATAATCTTCAACTCCTATCCTCTCATTCAGAAATACGTCATCGACCCCTTTTACGAGGAGCAGGGCAAGGATAATCCCGAATATGATTACTTAAAGCCTCTTGATGAAGATGAATCCGTATTCACCGACAAGGGCGGCGAGGAGGCCCCCATTGAGGGAAAAAGCGCTAAAAAGAAGAAAAAGGGCAAAACTATCTCCTGATATTGGTCAAAAATCTCCGATTTCAATAAAAAATTTCAAAAAAACCCTTTACAAAGAGGAAAATATGTGATATAATACTATTGTTGTGCATTGAATTGCACAGCATAACTACCCCTTAACTAAGCTTACGGGTAAAGCCCGTCAGGGAAAATGCCTGCCGTATGCCCGGTGAGGGGAATATTTTAAAGAGGTGTATTTATTATGATGCTCAAGGAAGAAAAGAACGCTATTATCGAAGCAAACAAGCTCAGCGAGAACGACACAGGTTCTCCCGAGGTTCAGATCGCTATCCTCACCAAGAGAATTAACGACCTCAACGCTCATCTCAAGAACCACCACAACGACCACCACTCCAGAAGAGGTCTTCTCAAGATGGTAGGTCACAGACGTAATCTGCTTGCATACCTTCAGAAGAAGGACATCAACAGATACCGTGCAATCGTTGAGAAGCTGGGTCTTCGTAAGTAATCTTTCAAAAATCCTCAAGGCAGACTGCAGGGGCATTGTTCCTGCGCTGCCTTTTGGCGTTTTGAGTAATCACAAAAGGCGGTCGTTTAGCATTAAATCGGGTGTATAAGCGCTTTGTTTGTATATCGGATTTATTGCTATACATACCGCCTTAACACAAAATTATGGAGGTATAACCGATGAACAAGATGAAAACCTTTGACAATCACAGAGTTTTTAAAACTATGTTTGCAGGCAGAGAGCTTACCGTTGAAACAGGCAAGACCTGCGAGCTTTCCAACGGTTCCTGCTGGGTAAAATACGGTGAGACTGTCGTAATGGCAAACGTTACCGCCAGCGTTAAGCCCAGAGAGGGCATTGACTTCTTCCCTCTTTCCGTTGACTATGAGGAGAGACTTTATTCCGTAGGAAGAATTCCCGGTTCCTTTATGAAGAGAGAGGGCAAGCCCTCCGAAAAGGCTATCCTCACTTCCCGTGTGGTTGACCGTCCTATTCGTCCTCTTTTCCCCAAGGATATGAGAAACGACGTTTCCGTTGTAATGACCGTCCTTGCTGTTGACCCCGACAATTCTCCCGAGATCGTAGGAATGATCGCAACCTCTGTAGCTATTTCCATTTCCGACATTCCCTGGAACGGTCCTATCGGCGGTATCAGCGTAGGACTTGTTGACGGAGAGATCGTTCTTAATCCCACTCTTGAGCAGAGAGCAAGAAATGACCTTAACCTTACCGTTGCAGGTACAATGGACAAGGTGGTAATGATCGAGGCAGGCGCAAACGAAGTAGACGATGACACAATGCTTGAGGCTATCATTAAGGGTCACGAGGAGATCAAGAAGATAGTTGCCTTCATCAACGATATCCGTTCCCAGATAGGCAAGAAGAAGTTCGAGTTCGAGTCAATGGAAGTTGACCACGATATGTTTGACGCTATCGATGAATTTGCTGCTGACCGTGTAAAGGTCGCTCTCGATACCGACGACAAGAACAAGCGTGAGGAAATGCTCAATCCCATCAAGGACGACATTCACGCAAAGTTTGACGAGATTTATCCCGAAAAGACCGCAATGATAGACGAGTGCATCTACAAGCTCCAGAAGAAGATCGTTAGAAACTGGCTTTACGAGGGCAAGCGTGTTGACGGCAGAGGTCTTGATGATATCCGTCCTCTCGCTGCAGAAGTAGGCGTTCTTCCCAGAGTTCACGGTTCGGGTCTTTTCACAAGAGGACAGACTCAGGTCCTCACCGTTGCAACTCTCGGCCCCGTAAGCGACGCTCAGAAGATAGACGGCCTTGACGAGGAAGACACCAAGAGATATATGCACCACTACAACTTCCCCTCCTATTCTGTTGGCGAAACAAAGCCCTCCAGAGGTCCCGGCAGACGTGAGATCGGTCACGGCGCACTTGCAGAGAGAGCACTTGAGCCTGTTATCCCCTCTGTTGAGGAGTTCCCCTATGCGCTGAGACTTGTATCCGAGGTTCTTTCGTCCAACGGCTCCACATCTCAGGGCTCCATCTGCGGCTCCACACTTGCTCTTATGGACGCAGGCGTGCCCATCAAGGCTCCCGTTGCAGGTATCTCCTGCGGACTTATCACAAGAGATGACGGCAGCTTCCAGACAATGGTAGATATCCAGGGCCTTGAGGACTTCTTCGGCGATATGGACTTCAAGGTAGGCGGCACAAAGAAGGGTATCACCGCAATCCAGGTCGATATCAAGGTTGACGGACTTACCTACGACATCATCAGGGAGGCATTTGCAAAGACCCACAAGGCAAGAGATTATATCCTTGACGAAGTAATGCTCAAGACAATTCCCGAGCCTCGTGCAGAGGTGGGCAAGTACGCTCCCAAGATGCTCCAGACTAAGGTTCCCGTTGATAAGATCAGAGAAGTTATCGGACAGGGCGGCAAGGTAATTCAGAAGATATCCGCAGACTGCCAGGTCAAGATCGACATTAACGATGACGGAAATGTATTCATCAGCGGTGTAGATATCAACAATGCACGCAAGGCTCTCCAGATCGTAAACACCATTGCCAACGATCCCGAGATCGGCGCTATCTACAGAGGCAAGGTCGTAAGACTTATGAACTTCGGTGCATTCGTAGAGATCGCTCCCGGCAAGGACGGACTTGTTCACATCTCCAAGCTCGACAAGCAGAGAGTTGAAAAGGTTGAGGACATCGTTTCCGTCGGTGACGAGATCGTAGTAAAGGTAATGGAGATCGACAATCAGGGAAGAATTAACCTCTCCCGCAAGGACGCTCTCGCAGATCTCGAAGCAAAGAAAAACAGCGCAAATCAGTAAAATATAAATAAATAGATACAGCAATAGCCGCTCATTAAACCTGAGCGGCTATTGCTGTATTTGCGTCTCCCGTTATCTTAAAAAGCTCTTCAATAAGCGAGGGCGTGACCTCGCAGGAGCGTATCTCTTTGTGTGCTATCGTTCTGTTTATGTCCGTAAATCTGAACATAACAGGGGAGCCGCCGGGGTGATCTCTTAGTATCTCCGTGCACTTTGCGATAATGTCCCTGTCGGTGCTTTTGCACCTGATAAAAAGCTTTGCACTCCTGCAGACCTTTTCTGAAAAAGCACTCTCGGGAATTATCCTGTCCGCTAAAATGTTAATGTCGCCGTCCCTGTTAAGAGAGGTTTTTCCCTCGATATAAAGCCGCTTTCCCTTTTGCAGGAGAGAAGCCGATGCGGCATAAACCTGAGGAAAGATCACCGCTTCCGCCTCTGTACTCATATCCTCAAGCACAGCAAACGCCATCTGAGCACCGGTTTTTGCGGAGTGCTGCTTGACCGAAGAGACCTGACATACAAAAGCTATCTTTGCTCCCTCTTTCATCTGCATTATTGCCGAAATATCGGGAAGCCGCAAAGCCTTTGCAATGAGCCGCAGATTTTTCAAGGGATGACCCGATATATAAATCCCAAGAATGTCCTTTTCCATTTCAAGCAGCTCGTCATAAGGATATTCCTCTGCAGGAGCAATCCTGCTTTCAGCGTCTGAGACCTCTGCAGTACCGTCTGAGAAGCCAAAGAAATCAAGCTGTCCCTCAATAGTGTTTCGGGAAATATCCGCCGCCTCGCCTGCGATAAGCTCGTAATTCTCCATCATCTGCCTGCGGTTAAGAGAAAATCCGTCCAGCGCACCGCATTTGATAAGACTCTCGGCACACCGCCTTGAAAATTCCTTGCCGCTCATTCGCCTGATAAGGTCGGTAAGATTTTTGAATTTCCCGTTTTTCTCACGTTCTGCAATTATCCCCGATATCACACCTCTGCCGAGATTTTTCGCCGCAAGAAGAGAAAAGCGTATGCCCTTGCCGTCGGGCAGGGGAGTGAAGCCCATTCCGCTCTCGTTTATGTCGGGGCGTAGAATGGGAATACGGTTTTTCTCGCAGTATGAGATGTATTCCATCAGCTTTCCCGTGTATTCGGTAAACGCCGTCATAAGCGCCGCCATATACTGTACGGGATAATGACAGCGAAGATATGCCGTCTGGAACGCCACCACCGAATAAGCCGCAGCGTGGGACTTGTTGAATGCATATGAAGCAAAGCCTGCCATCTCGTCAAAAACGCCGTTTGCCACATCTTCGGGAACGCCGTTTTTCACCGAGCCTGCCACAAAGACCTCACGCTCTTTTTCCATAACATCGTGCTTTTTCTTAGCCATAGCACGGCGTACAAGGTCTGCTCTTCCGTAGGAATACCCCGCCATTTTGCGGCATATTTCCATAACCTGTTCCTGATAAACGATACATCCGTTTGTGACATCAAGGATATCCTTTAAAATTGGGTGAGGATAGGTAATGCTCTCGGGGTGTGCCCTGTTGTGAAGATATTTGGGAATACTATCCATAGGTCCCGGGCGATACAAAGATACAGCCGCCGTTAGATCTTCAATTGAACGTGGTTTCATCTTCACAAGCAGCTGGGTGATGCCCTCGCTCTCAAACTGAAAAACGCCCATAGTATCCCCCAGAGACAGCATTTCAAAGGTTGCTTTGTCGGAATAGTCGATATTTTTCACCGAAAAATCAGGATATTTTTTCCGCACCTCTTTTTCGCAGTCGTGGATAACGGTCAGGTTTCTGAGCCCCAGAAAATCCATTTTAAGAAGCCCCACCTGTTCCAGAGCAGTCATTGTGTACTGCGTTGCGGTAACATCGTCACGGCACATCAGCGGCACATAATCGCTTACGGGAGCGTCGCAGATAACAACACCCGCAGCGTGAGTGGAAGTGTTTCGGGGCATACCCTCAATAGCCTTAGCGGTCTCGATCACCTCGTGAGCCTTGATATCGGTATCGTAAAGCTGTTTCAGCTCGGGAGAAACCTCAAGCGCTTTTTCCAGGGTCATATGAAGCGACTGAGGAATAAGCTTTGACACCGTATCGCCCACGCTGTAGGGCATATCCAGCACCCTTGCCACATCACGCACCGCCGCTTTTGCCGCCATAGTGCCGAATGTAACTATCTGTGCCACCCTGTCCTGTCCATACCGCCTTATAACATAATCAATGACCTCCTGCCGCCGTTCATAGCAGAAGTCGATATCGAAATCGGGCATTGAAACTCTCTCGGGATTTAAAAATCTCTCAAAAAGCAGCTTGTAGCGGATAGGGTCAATGTCTGTAATACCAATGCAGTAAGCCGCCAGAGAACCTGCACCCGAGCCACGTCCGGGACCAACGGGAATGTCCCTGCTTTTGGCATATGCAATAAAATCCCACACAATAAGGTAATAATCGGTGTATCCCATCTTAGTGATAACGCCCAGCTCATATTCAAGCCGTTCCTTTACCTCATCTGACGGCTCATTACCATACCGTTTCTTTAAGCCGTATCGGCACATATTGGTAAAAAATGTAATATTGTCCTCGCCGAACCGCTTTTTCTGTTCGGGTGATAAATCAAAACGGGGAAGCTTCAAAACCCCGAATTCCATTTTAAAGTCGCACTTATCCGCAATGACCGCCGTATTATCCACCGCCGAAGGAACACCTTTAAAAAGTTCCCTCATTTCATCCTCGCTTTTGAGATAAAACTCGTCATTGGGAAATGCAATGGGAATTTCCTCGTTCACCGTAGTGTTTGTCTGAATTGCAAGAAGAATACGCTGAGTTCTGGAGTCCTCTCTCCGCACATAGTGAGCGTCATTTGTGGCGGCAAGGGGGATACCCGTCTCCGAGGAAAGCCGCAGAAGCCCGGGAAGCACCTTTGCCTCCTCGGGAATTTTGTGGTTCTGCACCTCAATGTAAAAATTACCCTGCCCGAAAATCTCGTTGTATAAAAGCGCAGTTTCCTTTGCCTCCGAATAATCGCCCGAAGCAATTTTTCTCGGAATTTCACCTGCCACGCACCCAGAAAGGCAAATAAGCCCCTCCGAATGCTCCTTTAAAAGCTCAAAGTCAACTCTCGGCTTGCTGTAAAAACCCTCCGTAAACCCAAGTGAAACCATCTTGATAAGATTTTTATACCCAACCTCATTTCTGCAAAGCAGAATAAGATGATAAGGGCGGTACATAGTCCCCGCCGTCTTATCAAAACGGCTTCGGGGAGCCACATACACCTCACAGCCGATAATAGGCTTTATCCCCTGAGCAAGGCACTCGTTGTAAAACTCCACTGCCGCATACATATTTCCGTGATCTGTCACCGCAAGGGCAGTCTGTCCCATTTCCTTAGCCCTGCTCACCATATCCTTTATCCGACAGGCACCGTCAAGGAGACTGTATTCGCTGTGAACGTGAAGATTTATAAACATACAAATTTTCCTTTCAGAAAAAGCTTGCTCGTCTTGTCAGAACGGAAGAAGGAAAAGTGCCATTCCTCCGATAATAAGGCTTGCAAAATTTGCGCCGAATGCGAAAATAACACGCTCGACCTTTGTTCGCTCGGTAAACAATAAACAGTAAGCGTAAGATTCGATAATGAAAATGAGTATTTCAAGAAATATCAGCTCAACCATAAGAAAAGCGGTATTGGTTTCAGTTAAAATAATAATGTTGAGTGCTGCCTGAGTTATGATATTTACCAATAGAAATACCGCAATATCCCTTTTGGCTCTGAACCCGAAAAGCAGAAAAATAATACCCTCAATAATAAGCGTGAAGCTGACTCTTAAAAAAATGAGCAAGGGTACTCTCCACCAAGGCTGACCTGCGGAAAGCTCCATAGTTTTGTAATCAAGGACGGCATTATTATCATACCCTGAAACAATTTCTTCAGGCAATTCAACTGTCGTTTTCCTGCCCTCAGCTTCAACTGTAATATAAGTGTCTGACCGACCCTCATAAAATCTGAAAAGCGTATCCGAAAGCGAAAATTCCTTATAAGCTTTTTCAGAACCGTTTCCAAGATAAATTTCAATATCATCGGGAGCATTCAGAACAACAAGAGTGAACGAAGGCGGTGCAGCCGAATTTGCATAAACGGGAGCCGAAAATACCGCCGTAAAAAGAAAAGCGAATAAAACGAATAATATAGCATTTGCTCTTTTTGTCATAAAAACACCCCGTTTTCTGTCCGAGCTTATAACTGCTCTCTCTGACTTCTCTCCCGCCTGTCCCTGATAGATTCGGCTATCTCCATAAGCTTTTTCAGACGGTGATTAGCCCCCGACCGTCCCACAGGCTTGTCAAGCATTTCCCCAAGCTCTTTCAGCGAAACATCGGGATTTTCCAGCCTTATCTCCGCCATATTCCGAAGCTCCGGAGACAGGCTGTCCAGCCCGTCGGTGTTCATAATGTACTCAATGTCCTCGATCTGTTTTTCCGAAGCCTTGAGAGTTCTTTCAATGTTGGCAGCGTCGCAGTTGGCAATGCGGTTAGCCTTGTTTCGCACGTCCTTGAGGATTTTCACATTCATAAGCTCAATGGAAGAGTGTGTTGCACCCATAAGGGTGAGCATATCCTCAATATCCTCGCTGCCCTTGAAATACAGTACATAAACGCCCTTGCGCTCCACATATTTTGCCTTTATCCCAAGACTCTCGATAAGGTCACGCAGATCGGTGCAAAGTTCCTCATAGGGAACTGCAAATTCAAGGTGATATTCCTTGATAGGTTCAGTCATACTGCCGCAGGACAGAAAAGCTCCTGCCAAAAACGCAAAAACGTTGTTGTTGTGGATAACATCGTTCTGAATGCGGTGAATAAGACTTCGGCTTGAAATGCGGTAGCGGAAGATTATCTCTTCCCTGTCGCTCTCCTCGGAAACGGACAGGCTGTAAAGAACGGAGCCGTTCTTTTTGGGAGTTTCCGAAACGGATATCATATCTTTCCGCCCGATAACCTTGTCGGAAAGCTTTCTGAACATATCCGCCGCCAGCTTGTTTTCCGTCTGAAAGAGAATTTCGTCCGCCCCGAAGTGACGGCAGAACAAAAGCATACCGTACAGGCAGGCATATTCTCTGTCTCTGTCGGTAATTACCGAGCAAAGCTCCTCTTTAACATTTTGTGAAAATGACAATTTTATCACACCTTAATATAGTTTAAATTCCACAAATAGTTATATACCGAAATGAATTACCCACTTATTTTCGGAGTAAGCTTTTTGCAAAAGGGATTTAAGTTGGGATAATTCATAAATGTTGTCAATAACAGAAATGAAAGGCTCCATTGACGAGGGCGGAATAAGCGTAACTCCGCAATAGGCAATTCCCTTGCCCGGAACATCGGGAGTATGCCAAAAGAAGTCTATATCATCAAAGCTTGTAACAATATTTTCTAAATACTTGTCATCAACAGCTATGCAGTTATATTTCTGAGGTTCGTATTTATCATATCTTCTGCCTTTTTGAGGAGCAGTTTCCATAATTCCAAATTCGTGTTTTGCCATTATTTCATCTCCATAATTATCGGCCATTAAAACCAAACAGCTTTAATTATCAGCCATATTACCAGAAGCCAGATAATTACAATAGGAACAGCGTAATACCACTTTTTTGGCTTTCCGTCTTTCCATAAGCCTTCAGCTGGCTTGCGGTTCCTTTCCATAACATCTTCGGGTATCAGTTTAATAGTTAACGCAGCTAAAGCAGGAAGCAGAATAATATCATCCAAATAACCCAAAACAGGAATAAAATCGGGTATCAGATCAATTGGCGAAAGCGCATACGCAACTGTACAGCCTGCAAAAATTTTAGCTATTATTGGCGTATCCTTTTCCTTTAAAGCTAAAAATATAGCAGGAATATCTGTTTTTAGCTTTTTTGCTCGTTCTTTCAGATCCATCATTTTTCCTCCGCAAGCCCGATTTTTGTGGTTGATACTAAAAAATATCGCTTCACTCAAAGCTTCTGCACAAGCACGTCCGAAAACCTGACTTAGTCCACATGACACATCATTTTAAGCCGCTGTGCCTCATTAGCGTCAAACCCGAATTTCTCATAAAAGGGTATCTTATCCGGCTCAGCGCAAAGCTCCACAAAAATATCGGTCCCGCTGACGCCGTTTTCCCTGATGAATTTCAAAAGCTCGTTAATGAGGAGTCTCCCGATACCTCTTTTCTGATATTCGGGTCGTACAACAACGTCCTTGATGTAATAATCAAGCCCCATATCGCCTATCATTCTTGCCATAGCTACGACCTTGCCCTTGTCATATACGGAAACTCTGAATAAAGTGTGTCGCAAAGCAAGCTCGGTCTGCTCATAAGAAGGACCCTCTCCCCAGACCGTTTCCCAGAGCAAAATAAATTCCTCGGCAGTAAGCCCATTGTATTTTATGGTCAATTCGTTCATTGTCATTGCTCCTTATTTCAAATCGTTATCATATCAAAAACAGCAGCCCCAAAAACATCACCGCTCCCGCAATATTACCCTTTGCAGGCAGCTTGAAAGGGAGCAGAAGCACCATAATGACTAAGGTGTTAAAAATACATGCCCACGCAGGCAAAGTCGTGTTCCCGGATACTATCATAACAAAAAGCGTTATCATAAACACCAGCAAGCCTGCATAACCGAGAAACATAGCGGCACCGGTCTTTTTCTGAAATTCCAGAACAGCCTCTCTTGCGGTATTTGTCCGCCCGAGCCTTATGTACATCCATTCAACAGCCCCGCAAAACACGTGATGTGTCACAATGGGAATAAGGAAAATGACCGCAGAAATAAACATAATAACCGAAGCCGTATGTGAAAATGCGTCCATCCAATGGCTCAAACCGAAATACCCGAAGCTGAAAATTGTAATTGCAACTGTTCCGAGCAGAATTGATCTCAAAGGATTTTCAAGGGGCATATCTTCAAACATAGCGGACATTTTATCCGGGTCATTTAAATTTTTAAAGTCGAGCCTGCCTTTTTTGGAATAGATCAGAAAGCAGTCCGATACTCCGCATAGTATCTGCCCGATGAACGCCAGGAGAATTGATATTCTAACCATTGTCATCACGTCCTTTTAATCAAGTTCAAGAGAATCTGCAAAAAAGCATTCATATCCCATTTTCCTGCAGTAATCGGTTATTTCATTGCGCAGCCCGGTGTCTGCACCATATTCGAGAATATATACTTTCAGACCGCTCCGACTGCACAGCTCAGCATATTCTTTGAAATATTCCCGTTCTTCCGCCGTTTGTTCTCCGAAGCTGCCGTTTTCAAAATCTATGGAAGTAAAGACTGTTTCCTGATTGACTGCTTTAATACAATCAGGCAGGGAATTTTCATCAATAGCTTTTCTGATGAACGAGTCTCCTCCATTCACCATAACATCTATTTCCCTGACTGAAAAAATATCAAAAATATCCATAAGTCCCAGGTATATTTTCTCATCGGGATAAACATAATACACATCTGCATTATCGGCAAATATTCCGTCTATGCCTTTATCGGCAAGCATTTCTGCCGTCAGAGCAATATGCTCCTGCCACTTTTCCGATGAAACATCGACCCACCTTTCGTCCTCCCAGTTTTCGTATGCCCCAAGTGTATACGGAAGAAACTGCTCATAATATTCACGAAATTCTTCAACAGCGCCGATATTCATATATGAATATATCTTAGCATTTCCGTTTCGGTGAATTTCCGCAATATCATCGGATGTTAAATTTTCAGCGTCAATAATAAGTACATCATACCCGCATATCGACAGAAGCTTATCCTCATCTGCTCCTATAAAAACGCCATATCTGCTATCGCCGCTTTGCACATCGGCTGAATTGTCTGTTATGCAGGAAGTAAGGACAACTGCGGCTGTTAAAATAGAAAATATTATTCTCATTCAAAAGCTCCGATATTTCAGCCTAAACCTGCTTACAGTTTCCCAACCTCAATATCCCTGTGTGTAACTCTCGTCCTCACGCCCTTCTCCTCAAGATAAGCGTGCATATTTTCCGCAAAAGTAACGCTCCTGTGCTTGCCGCCTGTGCAGCCGAATGCAATAACAAGAGAGGTCTTGCCCTCCTGCCTGTACAGCGGCAGCAGAAAATCGATCAGGTCAAAAAGCTTTTTTTCAAGCTCCCTTGACTGCTCAAAGCTCATAACATAGTCCCTTACACAGCTTTCAAGCCCCGTATGCTTTTTCAGCTCGGGGATATAGTAGGGATTTGGGAGACATCTCACATCAAGCACCAAGTCTGCCTCCCTGCACATACCGTACTTGAATCCGAAGGACATTACCTTTACCGCCATTCTGTCGTCGGGATTGTCCATAAACAGGTCTGTCACCGTATCTCTCAGCTGAGCCATAGACATATCCGTGGTGTCAATGTAATAATCCGCCGCCTCACGAATACTTGACAGCACCGCTCTTTCCTTGGTTATGGCACTCAGCAGACTGCCGTGACACTGCTCGTCCAGAGGGTGCCTGCGCCTTGTTTCCTTGTAGCGCTTTATAAGCACATCGTCCGAAGCGTCAAGGAAAAGTATCTTCACATCGGGACCCGAATGTCTCAGATACTCAAGCCCGCCGTCCAGCTGATAGAACATATCCCCCCCACGTATATCGGTAACAATAGCCACCTTGTCCATCTGCCCATTAGACTGTAGGCAGATGTCCGCAAATTTAGGTATAAGCTGTGGAGGAATGTTGTCAATGCAGTAATAGCCGATGTCCTCGAGAGCGTTCACCGCCCCCGATTTTCCCGAACCCGACAGCCCCGTAACGATAAGAAATTTCATAACCATTCTCCTATCCGCATATAGCAAGATCTTCTGTATATATATTACCACAAACACACATTTTTTTCAATACCCATTTTGAAGCTGTAAGAATAACAGCAGCTCACTTGACAATCTCCGAAAAATATGTTATACTAATCGCATTAGTTAGAGAGTAGGTGAACTGCAATGAACAATATCGCATATCGTCCCGCCGAAATGAGCGACCTGTCCGAAATAAGCGGACTTGTAAGCTCGGCAATACTTGAAATGGAGAGAAACGGCATATATCAATGGGACGAGCTTTACCCCACTCCCGAGGATCTTTCCGGGGATATATCCTGCGGCGAGCTTTACGTGGGAACAGTCCGTGACAAAATAGCCGTAATCTATGCCATAAACCAAAACTGCGACGACGAATATAAAAACGGAAACTGGCAGTACCCGAATGAACCCTTTTCGGTCATTCACCGCCTATGCGTAAGCCCCGAATTTCAAAGAATGGGCATAGCTGCAAAAACCGTTTCACATATCGAAAATGAGCTTCAAAAAGAGGGGATAAAAGTTATCCGCCTTGACGTTTTCACCGAAAATCCCTATGCACTCCGCCTATACGAAAAACTCGGTTTCAAGGAAACGGGAAAAGTAAAATGGCGCAAGGGGGATTTTTTTCTGATGGAAAAATACATCGGCTGAAAAACAAAACGATATACCCAAATGAAAGGAGACATTCATATGAACAAAACGCTTCAATATCAGCTTTCAAAGGACTATTGCTGTACCCCTGAGGAGGTGCTTTGCAGAGAAAATATCTTCACCGTTTATACCCCACTTGATGAGCGAAGAAGATTTCAGGAAAAAAGCGAGTGCTTTCTAAAGATATGCGCCGTAAACGGAAAGCTTCTCTTCACAGGCAGGGAGGATATAATTTCTGTCTGCCGTGAAAAATACGGAAAGTGGGACGGAGCCTGGTTTATGGAGGTGCAGACGGTCATTGAGCTTGAAAGCCTTATAAGGAAATACGGCTATAAAATAAAGCAGCTCCACCCCTTTTACATTTCCGAGGAAATAACGCCCCCCGCACCCTGTGATTTTGAAACAGTCTTCTATACCCAAAATGAAATAGAGCAGTTTCGTGACGATGACCGCTTTGACGAAGCCTATGCATTCTGCGAGGACACCCCCGATGTACTGGGCATAGCCGCCGTAAAAAACGGCAATATCATAGGAATGGCAGGAGCCAGCGCCGACAGCCCCTATATGTATCAGATAGGCATAAACGTCCTTCCCGACTATCGTGGAAAGGGCATAGGAGCACAGCTTGTGACCCTTTTAAAAAACAAGGTGCTTGAGCTTGGCAAGCTGCCCTTTTACGGCACCTCCGTCTCTCATATCGCCTCTCAGAAAACAGCAGTAAAGGCAGGCTTTATTCCTGCGTGGACAGAACTTGTTACAGAAAAAGAGGAGAAAGTTTGAAAATCAAAGATTTTCAAACCCAGCTTGTCGATAAAGTGGAGAAACGAAAAGAGTTGCACAAATAAACATAACACTAAAAGTTTCGCTCAAGCCTTTTCCAAAGGCTTGCAGGTTTCCAAAGGGCGGCGCCCTTTGGTCGCCCTCCGCAGAGGGCGAAATCCCCTTTTATCCTTCAAAAACGGTGCAAGGGGTGAGAAATGCGACAGCATTTCGAGGGGAGGCGGACACGACCG
>NZ_JBNMJV010000040.1:0-22268 GCF_050874005.1 Huintestinicola sp. | reverse complement strand
TTTCTCACCCCTTGCACCGTTTTTGAAAGATAAAGGAGATTTCGCAGATAAACTTTGTTTATCATTGCGGAACGGCGACAAGGGGGCGCCGCCCCCTTGTCCCCTGCCACCTTTGAAAAGGTGGACGAAACTTTTAGAGTGATCTTATTTGTGCAAATTTTTTTATTATCTCACTTTATCGACAAGTTGCCCCGTAATTTATTATTAGCAGGCTGTTGACATTCCTGTCGGCGCGGTGACAGAACTAACTGATACGCACGAATTAACAGCGCGACCTCGCCGCGGGTCGTCACCCGCAGTCAAGATCTTCGGGAAGGTCGTATTCGTATGCGACTCCGCCTTCCTGCCTGATAAGCTCCGCAAGATCCTCCACCACGAGGAAGTGCTTGTCCTCAAAGGGATAGATAAGGGGCTTTTTCTTGATAAACAGCACCGTATCAATGATAATGAAAATAAAGCCCGAGTAGGCGGCTATGGTAAAGATAACGCCGCTTACAAAAAATCCTATGATAATTCCCAGTTTCTTGAATGCATTTTTAAACACAAACTCTGCGTGGAACAAGCCGTGGATAAATCCCCCACCGAACAGGGGCGCAAAAATGATATTGGCAAACCCCTTCTGTCCGCTTCCCAGCGAATAGATAAACAGCAGGGCGGCGATTATCCAGCCGAGAAACAGGGTAACTGTTCTTACCCCGTTTGTCAGGTTGTACTTTTTGCGGATAGACTTGGGCAGTGCGTTTAATTCGGACTTTTTCATTCTGATTACCTCCATTTAAATAACAATGTTACTTATTCGTTATTAAAAAAGAGCTTTTTAAGGCTCAATTTTATTTTAAAAGAGACAGTATGCCGTTTTTGTAGACCCTGACGGTGGTTATAAGGCGCTGCGTTACAATGCGGTCATCCGGTTCCTCGGATATTATCTTAATTATGGAATAGACCATTATATGCGCAAGGCATCTGCTGATATACTCGTCCAGTTCCTTTGGCAGCTCCTTGTTTCCGGGCAATGCCTTATGCGCCACATCTGTTATCTGATGGGTGAACTCTTCGGTAATGGCTTTTATATATCCTGCTATTACGGGATTGTTCATATTATAATAGAGGATATGATACAGCTTCCTGTTTGCGGAAAAGAATTTTTGGAACTCGTCAAAGGCGGTGTAATCATCGCACAGCACCTTGTCATAATCTATGGATATGGAGCGCACCACATTGAATATGGGTATCATCACATTGGAAAGCAAGTCTTCCTTGTTTTCAAAAAAGCAGTAAACTGCGCCTGTGGTCACCCCTGCTCTGCTGCATATGTGCCTGAGAGACGCTTTTTCATAGCCGTATTCATAGAACTCTTCTGCTGCTGCGGACAATATGGCTTCCTTTGTTTCCTCGGAAACGGCTCCTTTTCTTTTGGTCATTGCTTTTGCACCTCAATTTAAATAACGCTGTTATTATATCACGTATTTTTTAGTTTGTCAAGGGCTTTCGGGAATTTTATACTTTAATTTGACAAATTTATCTGTTTGAGGTATAATTATAAAAATTTAGATGTACATAAGCTTTGAAAAGGGCTTGCTCACAGCTTTGAGACCCGGGGGGTATCATTATGAAAAAACGTATTTTTGCGGCGGTCATCTCAGCGCTTGTTTTATGCTCCTGTACAGCTGTTTCCGAAGAAGCAGCCATTCCTGCGGCAGTGTCCGAGGTGACAGATACGGAGACGGTCACCTCTGTTACGACCGTGGAAACAACGGAAACTACCACCATCGTCACCGAGCCGCCTGTTGTGGCAAAGACTGTCACATTTACGGCTTTAGGGGACAATCTTATCCACTCGTCCATTTACAAGCAGGCGGCAAGGCGTGCCGAGGGGAACGGCTATGATTTTGAATATGCATATGCAGGGGCGGCAGACCTGCTTGACAAGGCGGACATTACCGTTTTAAATCAGGAAACTCTTATATGCAACGATATTTTTGAGCCGTCCACATATCCCTGCTTCAACAGTCCTGTGGCGCTGGGCGACTATATGGCGGAGCTTGGGGTGGACGTTTTTACCATTGCCAACAATCACACCCTTGACAAGGGAGTAAAGGGGCTTTCCGCCTGCCTTGATTATTATGACGAGAGGGGTATGGTCCGTGTGGGGGCATACCGCAATGAAGAGGACAGGGAGAATATCCGAATTGTTGAAAAGGACGGGGTGAGAGTCGCATTTCTATGCTACACCGAAAGCCTTAACGGTCTTAGTCTGCCTGCGGATACGGAGCTGCAGATAGGTCGGTTTGACAAGGATACTATAATCAAAGAAATTAAAGCGGCTGACGAGATATCCGACATCTGCGTGGTCTCCCTTCACTGGGGAACGGAAAACAGCGGCGTGGTGGAGGATTATCAGCGTCAGGCAGCATCAGAATTTGCCGAGGCGGGAGCAGATGTCATCATCGGCAACCACCCTCACGTTCTTAGGGAGATAGAGATGATATACACTTCCGACGGGGGACAGACCCTTTGTGCATATTCTCTGGGCAATTTCATCTCTGCTCAGTCGGTGGGGACAAATCTTATCGGCGGTGTGCTGAATTTCGGCGTTACCGTTGAGGAAGGCAAAGAGAATGTTATCTGCGATACGGAGTTTATCCCCATCGTTACTCACTATGACGGCAACTACAGCAATATCCGCCTTTACAAGCTTTCCGATTACACTCCCGAGCTTGCAAATGCTCACGGGGTGAGAAGTATGTCGAAATTCAGCTATGATTACATTACCGAGTATCTTGAGAGCAAGGGGCTTATTGAGGCTGAGTAATGGATCTGGTCAATTTCCATATCTCGGACAGCGTAAAAAAGGGAGTCTATGATCTAAAACATCAATTTTCTTTCTCTTAACAAATGTCAATGCAAACAATGAGCAAACGTATTATAATCATCTGTAGAGGTGATCATAATGAATGATAAAACTGCTGTTAACGCTGAAAAGGCATTGAAAATTACAACCGCATTAACTCTTTTGGTATCGGGATATGAAGTCCTGCGTTCGTGTCAGAATTACAGAGAGGGAATGAATTTTCTCGATATTGCAAGCTATGCAAACGCCGACCTTAACACCTATTGTCTGGTGCTGATACTTGTGAATATCATATTTCTTCCCGGCGCAATATTGTTATATAAGCAAAGCGGGATAAGCCTGAAAACCGAGATATATGAAAAGAAAAGTCTTTGCAGGGATATAACAGCAGGAGTTGTCCTTGCCGTTATATCCTCCGTTATCAGCCTGCTTTCGCTCATTGCAGGCAAAGGAAGAACAGAGCTGGCATTTGCCGGCAGGAGCAGCCTTTCGGCAGGAGAGATCATTCTGATGATGATCTCCCTGGGCTTTGTCAGCGGAATTTGCAAAGAAATTTATTTCAGAGGATTTGCAAAAAACTTCTGCGGAAGTGTTTTCGGTGAAACGGCGGCTCTGTTGCTGTTTAACGCAATGTTCGGAATGCTTGACTGGTTTAATATCGGTCATTCATTTATTGTGGGTTTATTGTGGATATGGGGCTATAAAAAAAGCGGTCATCTGATAGTCCCGATGATCGCACACGGCGGAATGAATTTGATATCGGTAGCTTTTTATATTATTACAGCGTGAGGAAATGTAAATGGATAAAAAATATCTTGTCAGTCAGCTAATGAAAATGGCTCAGCAATTCAAGACAGATATTGACGCTGAGACACTGGGAAAGATCGTAAATATGTCTGTTTTCCGTGCAGTTGAAAAAGGCGCTGTCTTTCAGCACATCGGAGATGAAACAAAAAATGCAGGGCTGGTTCTCGGCGGAATTGCAAGATGTTATTATGTGGACAAAGACGGCAACGATATAACACGAGGATTTTCAGTCAAAGGCACGCTTTGTATGGACGAGGGGTTGTTCGGCTATAACGAAAGCTTGTGCGAATGGGAAGCGCTGGAAGAAACTACGCTTATGATCTTCAGCGCAGAGGAAATGAAAAAGCACATTTTTGAAAATGAACGGTTAAAAAATGCGTACATACTGCTTCTTGAAAATGCTTTGCGATATAAAATTTACAGAGAAAACGGATTTCTTGTTGAAAATGCAACGGAAAGGTATATTCATTTCAGAAAGCTTTATCCCGAAATATGCAGCGGAGCCGCACAGCGCCATATAGCAACATATCTCGGAATAGCACCCGAATCTCTGAGCAGGATAAGGAAAGCTTTGAAAGAAAAAGAGTGACCCTCTATCGGTAAGCAGGCTAAGTCTGCAGCCGATCGTTCTTTAATTTATTATTTGTTGTTTTTCCTTTATTCTTTAAAATCTTATTTCTTTATTCAGAAACGAAGAGCTGTTAAAGAATAAAGAACAATTCCCGCTGTGCGGAAAAGTTTTATAAGCATAAAAAAAACGCCGAGACTATTGTCTCGACGAATCGTGGAGCGGATTACGAGGCTCGAACTCGCTACCTCCACCTTGGCAAGGTGGCGCTCTACCGGATGAGCTAAATCCGCATATTTATGGTGCCTCCGGACGGAATCGAACCATCGACACGGGGATTTTCAGTCCCCTGCTCTACCGACTGAGCTACAGAGGCAAATGGCGACCTGGATGGGACTCGAACCCACGACCTCCGCCGTGACAGGGCGGCGTTCTAACCAGCTGAACTACCAGGCCGAATTATGTGCGGAGCTGAAAAATCAGCTCCGCTCAATTTGGTGGGAACAATAGGGCTCGAACCTATGACCCTCTGCTTGTAAGGCAGATGCTCTCCCAGCTGAGCTATGCTCCCATTCACCCGATATTTCAGGGCCTGCTTCGTGGTTTCCGACCGCTTCGCTTTAAGCCGCTGTCCTCAACCGACTTGTTTATTCTACAACATTCTGAGGCAAAAGTCAAGGGTTTTTTCAAAAAAAATTTCAGTTTGTTACTTTTCGACACACAAGTCATCATATCTCTTTTGCAAAATGTGCAGATTTTACATATATTTTGCATTTTTCTCTTTTTTTAAAACATTCATTAGCATCGGTCATATAAAACCAAGCCGGAGTTACCGTACCACAAATAAAATGATCCCCGAAAAATAATCAAGCGTACTCGCTGCGGGTCGTCACCCGCAAAAAAGATGAACAAAGTTAATCAAAACGTCTTGCTTTTTCCAAAGATAAATGGTATAATTAAAAACGATATGTTTATTTGACTATATAATAATTTATGGGAGGAGAAAAAAATGCCTACAAAATACATCTTCGTCACAGGCGGCGTGGTCTCGGGTCTCGGAAAAGGTATTACAGCAGCGTCTCTGGGACGTCTTTTAAAGCAGAGGGGATACAAGGTAACTCTTCAGAAATTCGACCCCTATATAAACGTTGACCCCGGAACAATGTCCCCCTATCAGCACGGCGAGGTCTTTGTTACTGATGACGGCACCGAAACTGACCTTGATCTGGGTCACTATGAAAGATTTGTTGACGAAAATCTTACCGTCAATTCCAATATCACCACGGGAAAGGTCTACTGGACCGTTCTCAACAAGGAAAGACGGGGCGACTATCTGGGCGGCACAGTTCAGGTAATTCCTCACATCACCAATGAGATAAAGGACAAGGTGTACCGTGTGGGCAAGGAGTCAAACACCGATATCGTTATCACCGAGATAGGCGGTACCGTGGGCGATATCGAGTCCACCCCCTTCCTTGAAGCTATCAGGCAGGTAGGCGCAGAGGTGGGCAGAGAAAACGCTATCTATATCCACGTAACTCTCGTTCCCTACATCGCAGGCTCCGAGGAACTTAAATCAAAGCCCACTCAGCACTCCACAAAGGAGCTGCTTTCCGTCGGCATTCAGCCCAATATCCTTGTGTGCAGAAGTGAGAAGGAGCTTCCCGAGGATATGCGCCGCAAAATGGCTATGTTCTGTAATGTACGTCCTCAGGACGTTATTCAGAACCTTACCGCCCCCTCCCTTTACGAAGTTCCTCTGTGGCTTGAAAACGAGGGCCTTGCCGATTCCGTATGCTATCATCTGGGACTTGAGAACAGAAAGCCCGACCTCACCGAATGGACTCAGATGGTCGACCGCACAAAGGCTGCTCACCGCAAGGTAGTTATCGGTCTTGTGGGCAAGTATGTTATGCTCCACGACGCTTATCTTTCCGTTGCGGAGGCTCTCCGTCACGGCGGTATCGTTAATGACGCAGAGGTGGATATCCGCTGGATAAATTCCGAGGAGATAACCGAGAGCAATGCTTCCGAAATGCTTTCCGAATGTGACGGAATCATCGTTCCCGGCGGCTTCGGAGACAGAGGCATTGAGGGTATGATAGAAGCTATCCGCTATGCCAGAGAGAATAAGAAGCCTATGTTCGGCATTTGCCTCGGTATGCAGATGTCCGTTATCGAATATGCAAGAAACGTGCTGGGTCTTTCGGGCGCAAACTCCACCGAATTCGGCGAGACTCCCTATCCCGTTATCGACATTATGGAGGATCAGAAAAACGTTACCGAAAAGGGCGGCACTATGAGACTGGGTCTCTACCCCTGCAAGCTTGCAGAGGGCAGCATATGCCGCAGAGTCTACGGCGAGGAGCTTATTTATGAGCGTCATCGCCACCGCTGGGAATTCAACAACGCATTCCGCTCCCAGCTCACCGAAAATGGTCTGAGAATTGCGGGAATTTCCCCCGACGAGAGACTTGTGGAGATCGTGGAAGTTCCCGACCACCCCTGGTTCGTGGGCGTTCAGTTCCACCCCGAGTTCAAGTCCCGTCCCAACAAGCCTCACAAGCTTTTTGCGGATTTTATCAGGGCTTCTCTGGAGACAGCCGGTAAATAAGCAGGCTGGCGGGTGACGACCCGCAGCGAGACGTTCTATAATTTATATGGACGACAGGCGGGCGGCTCGGTAACGGCAGGCTGAGCCTGCGTGCGCTCGTTCTATAGTTTATCCGGGCGGCAGGCAGGCAGTTCGGTAACGATAGAAATATTTAAATCTTGCAGGAAACGAGAGACCCGTCACCTACATTAATAAGTATAAGCAACCGCATATATCCGCATATCTCCGTCAAAGAGGTATGCGGATTTTCTGTATTTTAACCGATTTGTCAAAACGTGTGTCGAATTTATAGTTAAAATGTCAAAATATGAAATAGCTATTGAAAACATTTTAGTGATATGATATAATAATTGTAATGTTATCATAGAAAAAAAGGAGCTGCTGATAATGCGTCTTGTAACACGTTCGGATTTTGACGGTCTTGCCTGCGGAGCCCTTCTCAAGGACGCAGGAATTATAGATTCCTGGAAATTTGCCCACCCGAAGGACCTCCAGGACGGTCTGGTGGAAATAACCGAGAATGACTGCCTGGCAAACGTCCCCTTTGTGGAGGGCTGCGGTCTGTGGTTCGACCACCACTCCAGCGAACACGAAAGAAACCAGCTTGAGGGAAAGTACAAGGGCGAGAGCCGAATAACTCCCTCCTGCGCAAGAATAATTTACGATTACTACGGCGGCAAGGAGCGCTTTTCCCATTATGACGATATGATGGAAGCCGTTGACAAGGTGGACTCGGGAAATCTTACAAAAGAGGAGATACTCCACCCCACAGGCTGGATACTTATCGGCTTTCTTATGGACCCCAGAACAGGTCTCGGCAGATGGAGAAATTTTACCATTTCAAACTATCAGCTTATGGAAAAGCTCATTGACTGCTGCCGCACTATGAACACCGAGGAGATCCTTGCTCTCCCCGATGTGAAGGAGAGAATTGAGGTTTACTTCGAGCAGAACGACAAGTTCATCGAAATGGTCAAGGCACACACAAGAGTTGAAAAGGACGTTATCATCTCCGATCTGAGAGGCGTTGACCCCATTTACAGCGGCAACCGTTTCCTTATCTACAGCCTTTATCCCGAGCAGAACATCTCCGCCTGGATAGTAAGCGGAAAGGGCGGCAAGGGCTGCTCCTGCGCCTGCGGATATTCCGTTCTGAACCGCACCTCCAATGTTAACGTGGGCAGCCTTATGCTCAAGTACGGCGGCGGCGGTCACAAGGCGGTGGGCACCTGCCAGTTCTCCTACGAGGAAATGGACGAGAAGATACCGCAGCTTTTAGACGAGCTTGTTAATTATGACAAGTATTATGATGTGAAATGATTTTTGCCCCTTTGAGTTTTTCCTCGGAGGGGCTTGACTTTTATAAATTTAAAGAATAAATAATAAAGAAAAAAGTGAGCCGCCTATCTGACAGCTCACTTCCCAATCGGGGCGACAGGACTTGAACCTGCGGCATCTTGCTCCCAAAGCAAGCACTCTACCAAACTGAGTTACGCCCCGTGACCTATTTATGATACCACATAAAATGTTTTCTGTCAAGAGGGTGAAATGGATTTTTATTTTTTCGGCAGTTTATCCGTTTTGAATTAGTCGAATTTTGGGAGATGTTGTAATTTTGCCTAATCTTTTAGTATGATTTCACAAAAGTTACAGAAATTTATTGCTTTTTCTATCCGAATTTGGTATAATACTATTATGCATATTTATCTGTAAATTAACGGCTTTCGGTATAAAAAGGAGCTTACGGCTAATCTTATGAAGATAAGGATTTTCAGTAAAATGATAAATGAACAGCTTGAGTTTCTGCTCCCCAAAATACTCATTGCCGATTTACTCATATTTATCGCAACGCTGCCCTTTTACGGGCTGAACATTCAGGTCCCCGCAGGTCTTCTGCTGGGTACTGCCGCTTCTCTTGCAAACTTCATCATCCTTGGGCTTTCGGCGGAGAGAGCCGTTGAGAGAGGCTCTGCTAAGGCGGCTAAAAGATATATGTTCAGCTTCTATCTTATCCGCCTTGCTGTTATGGGTGCGGCTCTTGTTCTGGGCTTTAACTGTGCATACTTTAACCCCGTATGCGTTTTTATCCCCCTGCTGTATCCTAAGCTGTTCTACTCGGGCAGCGCAATTATCCATCGGGACAAAAATTCAAGGAAAGGAGGGTAAAGCAATATGGAAACCGCTCAGGCAGCGTCCGCTTTATCGGCTGCTGCGGCAGGATTTTTCGACACCGAGCTTCACGTTGACGTTCTCGGTCCGAGAAAAATGATCACGGTCATGAACGGTTCGGAGGAGCTTTTCTCCATCTCCGAGACTGTCGTTACAGGCTGGCTTCTGATCATTCTCCTGTTTATCCTCATCAAATGGCTGACAAGCGATCTGAAAGTCGTTCCCACTTCCAAAAAACAGGTGCTTGCGGAATGGTTCGTTACCTTCTTCAACAATCTGGTCAAGGAAAATATGGGCGCCAAAATGATGCACCTTGCACCTTACATCGCTACCATATTCACCTTTGCGCTTACAGGCTCGCTCATCAGCATTTTCGGCTTCAGAAGTATGACGGTGGATATCAACTGCACCGGCACCTGGGCTGCGCTCACGTTTATCCTCATTACGTTCTACAAGATAAGATCCAACGGATTCGGAGGATATCTAAAAGGCTTTACGGAGCCTGTGGCTGTTATCACGCCAATTAACATTCTCAGCGAGATAGCTACTCCTGTGGCTATGGCTCTGCGTATGTTCGGCAATATTTCCAGCGGTATGATAATCAGCTCCATCGTGTACGCTTTCCTCACTGTGCTCAGCAATGTGGTCTATAATGCGCTGGCTCTGAATTTCAGCGCCTTAAATTATTTCCACGTATTCCAGGTCGGTATTCCCGCTGTGCTGTCGATTTATTTCGATTTCTTCTCGGGCGTTATCCAGTCATACGTTTTCATTATGCTTACTATGGCGTATGTGGGAGACGCTGCAGGCAAGGAAGATTAGCACTATCTGTATAATTTGTCGCAAAATTACAAACAGTATAATAGAGACAAGCTTATGTTTATTCTGAAAATTTTTAATCGGAGGTATTTTTTATGAATATGACAGACGCTCAGGCATTGCTTCTGGCAAAGGCTCTCGTACTTATGGGTCAGGGCATAGGCGCAGGTCTTGCTCTTATCGCAGGTATCGGCCCCGGTATCGGTGAAGGCTACGCTGTCGGCAAGGCTATCGAGACCATCGGCAGACAGCCCGAGGCTAAGTCCTCTGCCACCACTACAATGTTCATCGGCTGCGCCGTTGCTGAGTCAACCGGTATCTACGGTCTCCTCGTTGGTATCATTCTGCTGTTCGTTAATCCCTTCCTCAAGCACCTTGAGGGCTGATACGGGACTTGCGGATACAGGACGGAGGTCAGATTAAATGCATCTTAATTTTGATTTTTTCAGCATTGAGCCAAGCACCATTATCGGTGTGCTGCTCAATACCCTTATCCTGTTTTTGTTATTCAAGAAATTCCTTTTTGCTCCCGTTAACAAGATAATCGAGGAGCGCAAGGCTCAGGTGTCAAAGACCTATGAGGACGCTGACGCCGCTCTTGAAAAGGCTAAGAATATGGAGACCGAATATGCCGAGAAGCTTTCCGCAGCTAAGGAAGAGTCCGCCGAGATAGTAAAGGCTGCTTCCAAAAAAGCTCAGCTTCGCTCAGACGAGATAATCGCTCAGGCGAAGGACGAGGCTCAGGGCATTGTTTCCAAGGCTAATGCCGACATCGAGAGAGAACGCAAGCGTGCCGTTAATCAGATCAAGGACGAAATTTCCGACATTGCCGTTAACATTGCGGGCAAGGTCATCGGAAAAGAGGTCTCCTCCGATGAGGAGCAGGAACGTCTTATTGACGAGTTTATCGGCGGCATCGGCGAAGACGAATAAGCCGTTTGACGACTGCAGCGCTTACGGAAAGGAAGGGTCATTTTTATGGCAGGTTCTGTCGAAAATGTATACTCAAGGGCTTTGCTTGAGATAGCTGCCGAGGACGGCTCTATGAAAGAGCTTGACGAGGAGCTTGACGCTCTCTGCGGCATTTTCTCCGCAAACCCCGAGCTTACCGAAGTCCTCTGCGCCCCCACCGTCACCGATGAGGAAAAGCTTTCCCTTATCAAAACGGTCTTTGAGGGAAAAATTTCCGATACTGCCCTTAACTTTCTCTGTGTATTGTCTGAGAAAAACAGGTGCAGATATCTTCAGGGCATTGCAGAGGAATTCAGAAACGGCTATTATGAGAGTGCCGGCATTGCCGAAGCCATAGTCACCACCGCCGTTCCCCTCAAGGACGACGCAAGGGAAAGGCTTCGGGCTAAGCTTGAAAAGAAATACGGCAAGACCGTTATTTTAAAGGAAAAGGTCGACCCTTCAATTATGGGCGGTATGATCGTTTCCTCAGGCGGCTCTATGATGGACGGTTCCGTTAAAACCAGACTTGAAAATATGCACAAACAGATCAGGGATATGGTTTCCGTTTAATTCTTATTTGCGGAAGCTCCCATTCATCAATGTTACGAAAGGGTGAATCAGATGGATTTGCGTCCGGACGAAATTACCGGAATAATTAAAAATCAGATAAGGAATTTCAGCTCCAAGATAGAGCTTTCCGACACAGGCACAGTTGTTACTGTGGGAGACGGTATTGCCCGTATCCACGGTCTCGATAACTGTATGTCGGGCGAGCTGCTTGAATTCGATGGCGGCGTTTATGCTATGGCGATGAACCTTGAGCAGGATTTCGTTGCCGCTGTTATGTTGGGTTCCGACTCTGAGATAAAAGAGGGCGACACCGTTAAGAGAACGGGAAGCGTCGTTTCCGTGCCCGTTGGCGAGGAGCTTATGGGCAGAGTCGTTAACGCTCTCGGTCAGCCTATTGACGGCAAGGGCCCTATTACTGCTGCGGATAGACTGCCTATTGAGCAGCCCGCTTACGGCATTATCACAAGAAAGTCTGTAAGCCGTCCTCTCCAGACCGGTATCAAGGCTATTGACTCTATGATACCCATCGGAAGAGGTCAGCGTGAGCTTATCATCGGCGACAGACAGACGGGTAAGACCGCTATCGCTCTCGACACCATCATCAACCAGAAGGACAAGGGCGTTATTTGTATCTATGTGGCTATCGGTCAGAAGCGTTCTACCGTTGCCAATGTGGTTGAAACTCTTGCTAAGAACGGCGCTATGGACTACACTATCGTAGTTTCGGCTACCGCTTCCGAGCTTGCTCCTCTGCAGTATATCGCTCCTTACACGGGCGTTGCTATGGGAGAGTATTTCCTCAAGCAGGGCAAGGACGTTCTCTGCGTTTACGACGATCTTTCAAAGCACGCTGTTGCTTACCGTACACTTTCTCTGCTGCTTAAAAGACCGCCCGGACGTGAGGCTTATCCCGGAGACGTTTTCTATCTCCATTCACGTCTGCTTGAGCGTGCGTGCAGCCTTAACGAGGATTACGGCGGAGGCTCCATCACCGCTCTCCCCATTATCGAAACTCAGGCGGGCGACGTTTCCGCTTACATTCCCACAAACGTTATCTCCATTACAGACGGTCAGATATTCCTGGAAACAGACCTCTTCAACTCGGGCGTAAGACCTGCCGTTAACCCCGGTATCTCCGTTTCACGAGTTGGCGGTGCGGCTCAGATAAAGGCTATGAAGAAGGTTTCCGGCTCCTTGAAGCTTACCTATTCACAGTACAGAGAGCTGCAGTCCTTCTCTCAGTTCGGCTCCGATCTGGACAAAGACACCAAGGAAAGACTTGCCCTGGGTGAACGTGTTGTGGAAGTCCTCAAGCAGGACAGAAATTCTCCCATTGCGGTGGAAAATCAGGTCGTTATCATTTATGCTGTTACACATAATTATCTGAGAGATGTTCCCGTTGAAAAGATTAGCGAGTTTGAAGCTGAGCTTTTTGACTACATCGACAACGGTCACCCCGAGATAATAGACTCCATCAAGGAGACCAAAGAGCTTACCAAGGAAAACGAAGAGGCTCTGAAGTCCGCTCTCGAGGAGTTTGTGAAGAAATTCACCGCAGCTCTCTGATACCCATATCAACTGCTAAAGGAGGAGCATTAAATTGGCTTCAGGCAATATGAAGGTCATCAAGCGGCGCATAAAAAGCGTCGAGTCCACTATGCAGATAACCAAGGCAATGGAGCTGGTTGCATCTTCCAAGCTCAGAAAGGCTAAGGAAAAGGCTGACAGGGCTCGCCCTTATTTCAACGCCCTTTATGACACTATGTGCGAAATACAGGCGGAAAATCCCAGATTTCTCTCCCCCTTTACACGAAAGTCGGGGGAGGGTAAGTCCCTCCTTGTTGTCATTGCAGGCGACAGAGGTCTTGCAGGCGGCTTTAACAACAACGTTTTCAAGCTGGCTCAGGCAAGAATCGACGAGCTTGGCGGAAGGGACAAGGTGGATATTCTTCCCATTGGCAAAAAAGCGGTGGAATTCTACGAAAAACGTGGCTACACTCTTATGGCTCAGTATCAGAACATCTGCGAGAGCATTAAGATAGTGCAGGCGGAGGAGATCGCAGAATCTATCGTGGAGCCTTACATCAAGGGTGTTTATGAGAGAGAGGAGCTTTTCTACACAGAATTCGTTTCTCCGATCACGCAGACTGCCGTTTCAAAGCAGCTGCTGCCCGTGGAGTTCAAGACCGAGCTGAAAAAATCCAAGGCTCTCCCCATTTACGAGCCTTCGGCAGGTGCGGTGTTCAATCACATCGTTCCCAGATATATCACAGGTATGATATTCGGCTCCTGCGTGGACAGCTTCGCTTCCGAGCAGGCTTCAAGACGCAATGCTATGGAAAACGCTTCGGACAATGCTTCCGAAATGATAAGCAATCTTTCCCTTATGTATAACCGTGCAAGACAGGCTTCCATTACTCAGGAAATTACCGAAATTGTCGGCGGCGCTAACAGCGCTGAATAATGGCAATTTACTATTTGTATAATTTTACTTTAAGTATTATACTTGATGTAAATTATACTGCTCGTATAAATTTAATTAACGAGGTGATCACTTAATGCCGCAGAACAATGTCGGAAAGGTCGTTCAGATCATCGGAGCGGTCGTTGATATCCGCTTCGCAAAGGACTCCCTTCCGAATCTTCTCAATGCTATAGAAATCGAGCTTAACGGCAAAAAGCTGGTGTGCGAGGTCGCTCAGCACATCGGTGACGATGTAGTAAGATGTATCGCTATGTCGTCTACTGACGGTCTGGTAAGAGGTACGGACGCTGTTGACACAGGTTCTCCCATTACCGTTCCTGTCGGAAAGGAAACTCTCGGCCGTATCTTTAACCTCCTCGGCGAGCCTGTTGACAACAAGCCCGCTCCCGAGGCAGAGGAAAGATGGGCTATCCACAGAGAGCCTCCCTCCTACGAGGAGCAGACCGCTTCTAATGAGATACTTGAAACAGGTATCAAGGTTATCGACCTTATCTGTCCTTACCTCAAGGGCGGAAAGATAGGTCTTTTCGGCGGTGCGGGCGTTGGCAAGACGGTTCTTATCCAGGAGCTTATCAACAACATTGCCAATCAGCACAACGGTATCTCCGTTTTCACAGGCGTTGGCGAGCGCACTCGTGAGGGAAATGACCTTTACAACGAAATGAAGGAATCGGGAGTTCTTGACAAGACCGTTCTCGTTTACGGTCAGATGAACGAGCCTCCCGGAGCAAGAATGAGAGTTGGTCTTTCGGGTCTTACTATGGCGGAGTATTTCCGTGATGTTGAGGGTCAGGACGTTCTTCTCTTTATCGACAACATCTTCCGTTTCACTCAGGCAGGCTCTGAGGTTTCCGCTCTGCTGGGACGTATGCCCTCAGCCGTTGGTTATCAGCCTACTCTGGCTACGGAGATGGGCGCTCTCCAGGAGCGTATCACATCTACAAACAAGGGTTCCATCACCTCCGTTCAGGCGGTTTATGTGCCTGCGGACGACCTGACTGACCCTGCTCCCGCTACTACATTCGCACATCTGGACGCAACCACCACCCTTTCCCGTTCCATTTCCTCGCTGGGTATTTATCCTGCGGTGGATCCTCTTGACTCCACTTCAAGAATTCTTTCTCCCGAGATAGTGGGACGTGAGCACTATGAGGTGGCAAGAGCGGTGCAGAACATTCTCCAGAGATACACCGAGCTGCAGGATATCATCGCTATTATGGGTATGGACGAGCTTTCCGACGAGGACAAGCTGACCGTTTCCAGAGCGAGAAAGATACAGCGTTTCCTTTCTCAGCCCTTCAGCGTTGCTGAGCAGTTTACGGGTATGAAGGGCAAGTATGTGCCTATCAAGGAGACTATCAGAGGCTTTAAGGAGATCATCGAGGGTATGCACGACGATCTTCCCGAGTCCGCTTTCCTGTTTGTGGGCACTATTGACGAGGCTGTGGAAAAAGCTAAGCAGTCGGGCAACTGAGGAGGTAGAGCATAATGGCTACACCCTTTCAGCTTACGGTCATAACCCCCGAAAAGACCTTCTTTGACGGGGAGACCACTCAGATAATCGTCCGCACCACTGAGGGCGATATCGGTATTCTGGCAAATCACACAAGTCTTGTGGCAAGTCTGCCTTCGGGTCCTCTGAAAGTTATGCAGGCGAGCGGCGAATACCGTCTTGCTGCGGTTTCGGCGGGACTTATCAAGGTGGGCGGCAACAAGGTAAATATCTTTGCGGACGCTGTTGAATGGGCGGACGAGATAGACATTGAATGGGCTAAACGCTCCGAGGAAAACGCTAAGCAGAGGCTCGCTGCCAAAAACAGCGAGAGAGATCTTGACCTTGCTGAGCTTAAACTCAAGAGGGCGCTTAACAGAATCAATGTTCATAATACTTTGATGAAATAATAATGTTGAAGCTGCTCTTGGCGATATTGTCGTCGGGGGCAGCTTTTGTGTATGTGCAGACTGATACTGAAAAATCAGGGAGTGACAGATATGAGCGAAGAATATATTTATCAGGATATAACAGAATTGAAAACACCTGTGGGGTCTTTCAGAGTTTTTTCAAGTGAAGGTAATATTCCTTTTTCGGTTAAAAAAAATGGTTTTGATTTACCATCGGAAATTTACGACGAAAACATCAATGTCATTGATACACTTCATACAGAAACTAATTATTCTATAGTAATTCCCGCTTCTCGTCTTGAACTTGGCAAAGAATATACAATTTCATTTGATAAGGGAAATTGGGAATATTGTGACTCTGATGAGCATACTATTTGCTTTAATACAGTAATTGATGAGTGGGCTGTTGGTATTGGAGCATATGACCCAAATGACCAAGAAAAAGACCGCCAAGCTTGGGAATACTCTGAACAAATGGGTTTTCTCAAACAAAAATTTATTCAGGAACCGCCGGAATATGATGAAACAAATTTTATCAGGTATACTACCGAGGCGTTGGACAAATGCAATGGATTTAAATTTAAGCTTTTTGACTATACAACGGAGAAAATCTATTTTGAGGTAGCCTGGATAAAAATCGAAGAATATCCGACAATAGAGTACGAAGGCGCACTCGGCTTGTGGCTGTGCTGAAATGATGATTTTTATTATTACACCTGCTTAAGAAAGAAGGAATATTGCTATGACCGACAACGAACTTATGGAAACTGCTGAAAAAGCCTGCGAAAACGCTTATGCGCCCTACTCAAAATTCAAGGTGGGGGCGGCTCTTCTTTCCTCGGACGGACGGGTATTTACGGGGTGCAATGTGGAAAACTCCTCCTACGGAGCTGGGATATGCGCCGAGAGGACTGCTGCCGTCAAGGCGGTCTCGGAGGGTGCTGTGCGCTTTTCTTCCATTGCTATTGCAAATGCTGGGGGCGGACTTACCTTTCCCTGCGGCATTTGCAGGCAGTTTTTAAGCGAATTTGCGGAAGAGGGTTTCAGAGTTATTCTGAGAAATGACAAGGGAAGCCTTGAGATTTTCACCCTTGAGGAGCTTATGCCACACAGTTTTAAACTATAAGCGAGTGACGACCCGCAGCGGCGGGGGTCGCCCCGCAGCGAGTACATTGGAATATTTTGCAGGGATTTTTTCATTTGTGGCTCGGTAACGTTAATTTGCCTTACAAATCGGGAATTTTTTTGCCTCTCCCGAAAAAAATTTCAGTAAATACTTGACAAATCAAAAACGTTGTGATATAATTCATATTAAACAGATAGGAAATATCTATATTTAACATTTAAAACATCAGAAAGGCGGATACATATGAAGGTTTATAAGAAGATCACCGACCTTATCGGTCACACACCCCTGCTTGAGCTTGAGAATATCGAGAAAGAGGAAAAGCTTGAGGCTAAAATTTATGCAAAGCTTGAGTATTTTAATCCCGCAGGCAGCGTTAAGGACAGAATTGCCAAGGCTATGCTCGAAGACGCCGAGGCTAAGGGCGTTTTAAAGCCCGGCAGCACAATTATCGAGCCTACAAGCGGCAATACGGGCATCGGTCTTGCTTCGGCAGCTGCGGCTAAGGGCTACAAGCTCATTATCGCAATGCCCGAGACCATGAGCGTGGAGCGCAGAAAGCTTATGAAGGCATACGGCGCTGAGCTTGTCCTCACCGAGGGCGCAAAGGGTATGAAGGGCGCTATTGCAAAGGCTGAGGAGCTTGCCAAGGAAATTCCAGACAGCTTTATCCCCTCTCAGTTCTCAAATCCCGCTAACCCTGCGGCTCACGAAAAGACCACAGGCGTTGAGATATGGGACGACACAGACGGAACCGTTGATATTTTCGTTGCAGGTGTCGGCACAGGCGGTACTATCACAGGTACGGGAAAATATCTGAAGTCCCAAAATCCCAATGTCAAGGTAGTTGCTGTTGAGCCTGCTTCCTCTCCCGTTCTTTCCAAGGGTACAGCAGGTCCTCACAAAATCCAGGGTATCGGTGCAGGCTTTGTTCCAGACACTCTTGACACTAAAATTTATGATGAGATATTCCCCGTTGAGAATGACGACGCTTTTGAGACAGGCAGAAGAATTGCCAAGACTGAGGGCGTTTTAGTGGGCATTTCCTCGGGTGCGGCTCTTTATGCGGCTATACAGCTTGCTAAGCACCCCGAAAACAAGGGCAAGACCATCGTTGCTCTCCTCCCCGACACAGGCGAGAGATATCTTTCTACTGCTATGTTCTCGGAATAAGGCTTGACAAACCCAAAGTTTTATGCTATACTAAAAACAAAGAAGCAGCCAAATAGACGGCGTGCCTCCAAGTTAAGTCAAGTTTCTGACATTATGTCAAAAATGACCGCTCAAGGTTGCGACTTGGGCGGTCAGTCTTTTTTATTGCGTCTGTAATTTAAGATTTCTATTATAAGGCGGATTACATCAACAACGAGTGCTGACAACGCACAAATTTCGATAATCGTCATATACGTCTGCACCTCCTTTCCCATTTGATTTTGCGAGGGGAAAGAGGAGACATCACCGCCTACCGTAATGGCTGCTTCAATGTGATACAATATGTACCGTTTTTATTATACATTATCCGACATTTTATGTCAATTACAATTCGGTTACAATCATTCCTTCTTTTTAGGCTTCGGCTCGGGCAGTTCATCGTACATTTCGGTGAAAAGCTGTGTGAGAAGCTCCCTGTTGTCCGTATCCTCCACAAGCAGCATCGGCTTTGCGCCATCGTAGGGCGGTTCTGTCGGTGCATTGGGAAGAAGCCGTTTTGCGGCATTTACGGGCTTTACAAGAAGCCTGTCATCGCATATGTATGCGGCAATTTTTCTGCGATAGTAAACGATATATTCGCCCATCATTGATTTGTATGTGATATCCTCAAGTCCCGAAAGGCTGTCGAGGATATATTCGAGATAAGACTTGCTTGTTGACATAAACGCTCTCCTTTACAAAATCGCCTTAACAATAAGCCCGATAATTATCAGCCATATGATTATTATGGGCAGAGAATAATACCACCGCTTTTGGGGAGACACCCTTCCCTCGGCGGCTTTTTTTGCGCACTCCGCCAGCACCTCATTTGGTATAAGCTTCACAGCTATGGCGATAAGCCCCGAAAGGATAAGAACATCGTCAAGGTAGCCCAGAACGGGGATAAAATCGGGAATAAGGTCAATGGGCGACAGGGCATAAGCGAGGGCTGCTCCTGCCGCTATTTTTGCCACAAGGGGCGTGTCCTTGTGACCGAGAGCCAGGAAAACTGCGGGGATATAGTTTTTGAGGATCGCCGCACGCTGTTTAAGAGTGAGCTTATCGTTTATGGCTTCCCCGAACTCCTCCCACTCTGCGGTTATGTGAGCGCAGGCAAATTTAATGTGATACCACTTCCGCTCGTCGTCCTCGATGTTTATTTCAGCCCAAAGCTCATATACCCCGTCACATTCCTGCACCGACAGCGAAAAAATATCCATATCTCCGCCGCCGCAAAGCCGTTCTTCAAGCGAGGAAAGCTCGCTTTTGTAAAGCTGCCGTTCCTTGTTTTTTCTGACGGCGTTGTCCTTGACGTTAAGGGCAGATATTCCGTGAAGAAGTGCGCTTTTTATACGGAAGTCCGAAAGGGTGAGCCGCAGTTTCGGTATACAGCGCTTTTTGCCCGTATTATTTCCCGGTGCGTTCTGCTCGGCGATGCAGTCCGAAATGCAGATAACAAGGTCTTTTCCGTTTATCTGAACGGAGTTTATGTCGGAATTTCCGAAATCAAAATAGTTTAGCTCGGTATTTTCGGCGGAATAGTTCATATTGTCGCACCTGCAAATTCCCTTTCGCCCACAATAACGGGGCTTTCGATGTAGCTTACTCTGCGTTCTCTTCGGTCAACGGTTATTTCGGGTTCATTTCCCATCAGCCTTTCAAGGGCAAGTCGGGGAATGTTCACATCAGCAGCAAGGCAGGAAAGCTGAACTCCTCCCGACATTCGGGTGTTTACCTCAAGCAGATAGGGCTTTCCCTCGTGATATTTAAACTGAACGTTGCAGGGCATTTTAAGTCCGGAACGCTTTAAGAATTCCTCGCAGAAGCTTACAATTTCGTCCTCGTATTTTACGGTGTAGATACGTCCCTGAGACTTGTAGCGGGGAATTATAATGCTGCCGCCCTCTTTATAAAGGCAGTCGGCGCTGACCTCCACTCCCGTAAGGTAGGGCATCATCAGCAACGGCTTTGAAAAATCGTAATCCGACAGAATTGCCTGTGCATTTTCATAGCTTATCTTCATTCCGGGCGCCTTGTAAAGTCCGCCCGCATCGCTCATAAAATTGTCGATAACACGAAAGCTCACCGCTCCCTCGTCGGCGGCAAATTTGAAACAGGCACGTTCATACTCCGCTGTTATTGCCTTATACGCCTGCCTGAAATCCTCAAGGCTTCTGACCTCAAAGCGCAGGGGAACATATTCGGGAGCAAAGCTTTCAAACCATTTGTAAGCTTTTTCCTTGTTTCGGAGAGTGTCAAGCATCTGCGGGTCTGTGTCCATAAGCAGCTTTACGCCTTTTGTTTCAAATAAGCGTGCATTTTCGGCAATAACTCCCATTCCCCGACGGGGAACGAACACGTTCACATTATGCCTTTGGCAGAAATCCAGACAGAAGGACACATATTCCTCCTCGGGCAGCTCGGGCTCGGTATACCATTCGTCGCAGGCAAGCCCTACAACGCTGTTGGGATTGCTGCTTGAGCCGATGATAATATCTCCCTCGCCCTTCATCAGATTTATTATATGATAAGCGGTGCTGAACCAGTGGTTGAACCATATCCTCATTTGTAAATCTCCTTTGACATAATGTGTCTTGCTATGACAATATTTTACCACCGTAAGATTTTTATGTCAAGTCGGGAATGATCTGCTGTTTTGTTTTTGCGGTCATTTGAAAAGCATTAAAAAAATTTAAACATTTATAAAGAATACAGTCCAAAAATATGTTATAATTTTTTGCGGGGATAAACAATACCGAAAAATACAATATAAAAGGAGAATGCACTATGAAATTCAGAAAAACAGCGGCATTACTGTCATTTGCCCTTGCTTTCGGAACATTTGCAGTCCTTCCCGAAAGCATATCGGAAAGCCTTGATATCGGCATAACCGCCGAAGCCGCTTCGGACGATAATTATTTTATAGGCGATTATTTTATAAAAAAAGAAAGTGACGGGATAGACTATATCGTTTACTATTCAGGTCCCGGCGGAGATATTACGCTGCCTGAGGGTGTGGCTGTGGGAAGCTATGCTTTCTCTAACAATGACACCATAACAAGCATTACCATACCAAAGGGATTTCCGCAGAACGCTTCTATCGGAGAATACGCTTTCAGCAAATGCACAAATCTGAAAAAGCTGGTTATTGAGAGTCCTATCTCTATCGACAAAGGCTCATTTTACGATTGTATCAACCTGAGATCAGTAGAATTAAAGGGCGGCGTAAGGGACAAAATCGGCAGAGAAGCTTTTTTCTCCTGCTATAACCTGAAAAAAGTATCTATCGGAGAAAATAAAAAGGACAGCTTTTATATAGATAATGCAGCCTTTTATGACTGCTTCTCTCTCAGTTCTGTAAACATTCCCGAAAGCTGCTCGGAAATAAAAGGCACAGCATTTATGAACTGCTGCGGACTTACGGAGGTACGTATACCCCCAAATACAATATTCACACCCGATGCAAAATATCATATGGGTTATATCCACGGTGCAGAATCATACTTTCTGGCTCGCAGTGACTGGGAAAAAAATCAGGTCACCAAGCTTGCCGACGGAAATACCACATTATATGAAATGAAGGTCAAACCGAAAGACGAGCGTTCTCTGAAAAAGAATTATGTGGAAGTAACTGCTCAAAAGCTTACTCTCATAGTTACAAAAGGCTCTGACGCAGAAAAATATGCAAAGGAAAACGGCTTAAACTACAAATATGAAGGCGCTTCTTCAGATAGATCTGCCGCTCCCTCCGGTTTCAAATGCTCCGGGACAACAGACAGCATAACTCTCCGCTGGGATAAGACAGAGGGTGCAGACGCATATGCTGTTTATATGTATAACAGCGAAACAGGCAAATACGAAAAGTATAAGACTGTCAAGAGCGAAAAATGCACAGTAAGCGGTCTTAGCAGCAATACTGCGTACAAGTTTAAAATCACCTCCCTCTATTCCGTAAACGGAAAATATAAGAAGGGGGAGACATCTAAAGCGATCCTGGCAGCTACCAAAAAGTGAACTGCCAAAATGTAAAAAAAGGCTTTCGGAGCAAATCCCGAAAACCTCAGTCTGTCGAAAAAGAAACGACAATTATATAATATGCACAAACCAATGCAGAAATTGCTTCGTCAAAAACGTTCCACCGGAACGTTTTTGAGGGTAAGTTATCTCAACCGCTCTACAAGGGGAGGCGGTCGTGTTCGCCTCCCCTCGAAA
>NZ_JBNMJV010000039.1:0-23135 GCF_050874005.1 Huintestinicola sp. | reverse complement strand
TAATTGATAACTTGATTCTCATTGCCGGTCATCTCACTGTTCACGCTCGTAAGCTCCGTCTTGCTCTTGGAAGATGCAATGCTTGGATTCAGACCTTCTTAAGACTTTCGGCAGCGTTTTGAGTTTTGCGGAATCAGGTTGTAATCAAAGCAGACATTTCCGTCAATGACTTTTTCCGAAAAGTGAAAGTTGTCAAAACCGTTGTCCTTTTCCGTAAGCTCAATATCATGAGTTGCCGCAATACATAGGCTGGGCGAGCTGTGCATATATTCGAGAACACTTTCAGATGCGGCAATTCTTTCGGTGGTGTTGGTTCCCTTAAGTATCTCGTCAATGAAGCATATACAAGGCTCAGCCTTGCCCTTTTCGGTCACACGCCGCATTGACTTCAGCTCAGCCATAAAATAACTGTCACCATCACTTATATTGTCAGACACCGCCATTGATGTAATGACCTTGCACGGTTTCAGCGAAAATCTTTCAGCTGTACATATGCCTATTGCTTGTGCAAATATCGCATTGAGTGCCAGAGCTTTAATAAAAGATGATTTTCCCGAGGCATTTGCACCGGTAAGAAGTATGTCATTGCAAATGTCGGCATCATTGGAAACAGGGTCAGCTATAAGCGGGTGGACCATACCAACTGTATGAATCTCGTTTTTTTCTGTGAAATCAGGATAACACCATACGGAAAGATTTTCACGGTAATTCAGCACAGCGCAGGCACTGTCGATAATTCCCACAGTCTTGTAAATGTACTCCACATCGCTAAGATGTTCCGATATAAGCTTTCTTGCTTTGCAATATGCATAAACTTCAGACTGAATACAGGCTTTGAAAATATCTGCAATTACTTCAGAAGCTTCACCAACACCGAACGAAGGCATTTGCCGGATATAATTTTTCAAAGGAGAAAGCCTTCTGCAGACCTTCCTCATTTCTGGAAAAACAGCTGCTATTCTTTCAATTCCCGATAAGCTTTCCCCTGTCTGTATCTGCATAGCAATATATTTTGCTGCTCCCATACAGGTGAACAGCTTTTTGCGTGCTGTGTAAAATTTTATCAGGTTGAGCGCCGCAGCACATACAAACAGGACAGATGACACAGCAGATACTGCTGAGATCCCCAATGCGGCTGAAATGATAGCTATTATTAAAAATATAATTGTGGATACAGGGTACAGAATATACTGTGTCCTTTCCTTAAATTCATCAAGCGGCTTTCCGCATACAATATCCGCAGCGCCATTATAGATTATGATACTGAGATCATAAAGCTCTGTACAGATATCAAGGCGAGTCTTCGGATCGTCAGCCATAATACTGCACAGCTCACTTATCTTTTCCCGTACATCGGCATCACAGAAATGCAGCTGACTGTAAAGATACTCTTCTCCAACAGATGTCATACAGGTGTCTATTTTGCTGAACACCTTGTCAAAGTCCAGATCATTCATTGTAATATCATCAACATACTCTTCACAGCTTTGCAGCTTTGCGTTATAATAAGAAGAGATGCTGTCCTTTTCGGGTATTCTTCCGTCAGCCGCTGTGCCGATAAGCTCCTTGACAGCTTTTCTGTCGAGATTTTTTTCATAAGCTTTCATCAATGTGATGACCACAACCGAAAGTATAATAATGACAATAACATAAATGATAATTATGAGATCATCAGGCATTTTACACACTCCGTAAGTTTTAATGTCAATATTATACCATATACAGTACAGATGTCAAGTCAAAAAATTCGATTTGTTTCCGATAAGAAGAACACTTCCGCCGATATCCGTAAGAGCCGGATCTGTCGCTGCACCCTGTAAGCACAGTAACAGACATAATCCCTGCTAAAAAAGCGATATAATTATCTTATCTTTTCTCATATTATTCTCCAATTTTATCTGTGAAGTCCCGTAAGCATTTCAACCACAGCAGGGTCATAATGAGAAAAGAACAGGCTCTCGCCCTCGTCAACTGCAGAAATCGCAGCCATATCCTCATCGGTCAGAAAAAATCAAATACATTGATATTTTCTTCCATACGCTCCTTGTGTGTAGACTTGGGAATAACAACAACGTCGCTCTGGAGCAGGAATCTGAGCGCTATCTGAGCAGGAGATTTTCCGTATTTTGCACCAATTTCGCACAGAACGGGATTTGTAAAGAAGTCCTTTCTGCCCTCGGCAAAGGGTCCCCAGCTTTCGTGAACAACGCCGTACTTTTTCATATATTCGTGTGCCTTTTTCTGCTGCTGATAAATATGAGTTTCAACCTGATTTACCGCAGGAGTTACCTGGGCAAAGCTGCATATATCCACAAGCCTGTCGGGATAGAAATTTGATACGCCTATTGCACGAAGTTTGCCGGCCTTGTAGGCTTCCTCCATTGCGTGGTAGGTTCCGTAATAATCGTTGAAGGGCTGATGAATAAGCATAAGGTCGATATAATCGGTTTTCAGCTTTTTAAGGGACTCGTCGATAGAATTCTTTGCCTTTTCATAGCCGCCGTTTGATATCCATATCTTTGTGGTGATGAAAAGCTCATCACGGTGCACTCCGCACTTTTGCACCGCCAAACCAACGCCTTCCTCGTTGCCGTAAGCCTGTGCTGTGTCAATTGAACGATAGCCGCAGTCAATAGCGTCCAGAACGCAGCGCTCGCACTCTTCGTTTGTTACCTGATATACGCCGTAGCCCAGCTTCGGCATTTTTACTCCGTTATTAAGTGTTACAAATTCCATTGTTTATTCCTCCATTATTTTTCTTTTATTTTTGAGCCGCCGAACACAGCGGTATTGCCCAGCTTTTCGCTGTCCTTTACCACAACGCTTGCGCCTGCTACGGCATCGGCTCCGTTAAGGTCAAATCTTCGGGAACGGAAAAATATGCAATAAGAATGTTTGAACTGCCGCTTGACTGTTCGGAAGACGGTACGCTCTGCGCTGTCCGCAGCTCCCGATTGAGCTGAATTTCCGCAAGCAGATAAGGTCATACCCAAAGAAAGCGCCGTTATCACTGATAGTATTCTGCTGTGTTTCATTGCCGCCTCCTATTTAAGCAAGCCGTTTTCCGAAGGATAAGAGCTGCTCCTAAAAAAAAGATATAATCTTTTTCACAATAAACCTCCGTTAATAGCAAGCTTTGAATATTTCAAGTATTTCTTCTGCCGTCATTACCTTGTAGGAATTCGGAACGCATACGCAGGAATCGGCAATGGCTTTCAGATCGGTGCTTTCCGTTACACCGATCTCACGAAGTGTTGTGGGCAGTCCGACCTCCTTTATAAAGTCTGCCAGAGCTTCAACGCCCTCTTCGGCAAGCTGAAGCTCGTTTTTTTCCTCCGGGGATATTCCCCAGACATTGACCGCAAACCGTGCAAATTTATTCTTTCCGGCTATGCAGATATGTCGGTAATATTCGGGGTGAAGCACCGCAAGTCCCTCACCGTGATTGCAGTTCGTATATGCGCCCAGCTGATGTTCCATCATATGGCACTCAAAATCGGTTTTCTTGCCCAGCTTGATAACTCGGTTTTCTGCCATAGTTGCTTCCCACATAAGATTGCTTCTTGCCGTGTAGTCCTCGGGGTCTTTGACTGCTGTGCGCAGGTCACGGATAACTCCTCTCATAAGCGACTCCGCAATATCATCGGAAACATTCGGCTCATCGGGTTCACTGAAATATATCTCCATTATGTGCGAAAGGGTGTCAAAGGCTCCCGATACCATCTGTCGTTTCGGAACACTGTATGTATAGGTCGGGTCAAGAAGCGCCAGCACGGGATTGCATTTTGGATAATCTCTGCCTGTCTTTATTTTCAGCTCCTCATTGGTAATGACCGCACCACCGTTCATCTCGCTACCTGTTCCCGAAGCCGTTACAACAACGCAGAGAGGTACAGGTTCAAAGCCGATAATACCCGGTTTTGCCCAGAAGTCGTCCCATACGTCCCCGTCATATTTTGCCGCCAGCGAAACTGCCTTACAGCAGTCCATAACGCTGCCGCCGCCAACTGCGATTATCAGGTCAATGTCATTTTCCTTTGCCAGTTCCGCTCCCTCAAGTACCTTACTGTATGTGGGATTTGGCATTATTCCCGAAAATTCGGTGACGATCTTGCCGCAGTCACGGAGAATAGCCGTTATCTCATCGTAAATGCCGTTCTTTTTGATTGAACCTCCGCCATATGCAAGCATAATATTTTTTTCGTAATTCTTTAAGAAGCAGGGCAGATACCCCTTAACGCAGCCTTTGCCGAAAATGGTCTTTGTCTTGTTTTCAAAAATAAAATTGTTCATTTTAATTTCCTCCGTTATCGTACACCTTCATAAAGATCCTCTTGCATTTATTCCGGTATTATGGTACAATATGATTATATCAACCGATTGTAACTATCGGTCAATAGCTTTTTCCCAAAAATATCAACAAAAATATATCGAAAATTATATTGATAAACACCAAAAACGGAGGAATAAATTATGTACACAATGATGCAAGCTTGCAAAGAAACAAATCTGACCTATCAGACTTTAAAATTTTATTGCAACGAAGGACTTGTTCCCAACGTAAAACGGGATAAAAACAACAAGCGTATTTTTGACGAACGAGATATTGCGTGGATAAAAAGCCTTATGTGTCTGAAAAACTGCGGTATGAGCATTAAGGAGATGAAGGAATATCTTGAGCTTTGTCTTCAAGGGGCTTCTTCAATAAACCGGCGCAAAGAGATACTTGAAATAAAAAGAAAAGAGCTGTTAAACCGTATCAAGGAGCTTAATACCGCCATTTCATATATTGATGAAAAACAGAGGTTTTATGATGATGTGCAGTCGGGCAGAAAAGCATATTGCAGCAATTTGATCCCCGTTGATAAATATTAACGCTATATATTCTTTGATCGTAATTAAATCGAGAGCTCTTGTGAAGCCTCGATTTTTTTGAATAATATAAAAACTCACAAGTAAGTCATTGACTATGAGTCAATGAACAGATATAATAATGTCAAAACATATGGGAGGCGCATTTTGAGGGAAAAAGACAGATAGCTGCAATGCAGACAAGGACGAAAGTCATATTGGCAGCCGAAAAACTGATAGCAGAGCACGGTTTTGAAAATGTAACTATCTGTGGATAATTTTATCACACAGAACGATTTTACAGGAAAGACGGTCATTCCCTTCTGCACCTCCGCAAACTCGGGACTTGGTCAGAGCGGCGAGCTTCAACGTGATATGGCAGGAACGGGAAACCGGCTTGAGGGTCAGCGTTTCCGTGAAAATCCTTCAGAAGAGGATATGAAAGACCGGTTCGAGGGTCTCGGTCTGTAATATGACAAGGAGGACAAAATGTCAAAGAGCTCAAAAATTAAAATTATAGCTGATATTGGAATGACTGTCCTCCTGCTCATTTTGATGGCATATGAGATGGTGGGACGGCAGGCACACAAATGGCTCGGTGTCGGCATTTTTGCCCTGTTTGCCGCTCATCACATTCTAAACGCCGAATGGAGCAAAAGCATTTTTAAGGGCAGATATACCGCTTTCCGAATTTTTCAGACCGTGCTTATCATTTTGGCTTTTCTGTCAATGCTCGGCAGTAAGCGGCATTTTCCTTTCGGAATATGGTAGGCTCATCGCAAAGCATCAGCTTGGGATTTTTCACAAACGCACGTGCAATGTCACATCTCTGCTTCTGACCGCCCGAAAGCTGAGCGGGGAACTTGTCCTTAAGAAAGGTATCTGCACACCCGGATATTTTCCCTTACGGTCAGATTTGGCACAAGATTATAGAACTATTTATTACAGCTGCTTTTTTTTAATATATAAGTACACCTTTTTGGTGTAAAATATAAAGCCGTACAGAAGTTAATTTCGTGTAAAACCTAAAATTGTATTATCTTTTCAAAACATCTTCATTGTAAAGCAGCCGAAAAAATACTGTAATTCCTTTGAAAAGTCTATTGACAGATATTTTTTCCGGTGGTAATATGTTTTTGGAATTTACTAAGGAGGATTTTATATGAAAAAGATGAGACTTTTAGCCTGTGCAGCAGCTGCCGCAGTCTGCTGTTCTGTTTTGCCGCAGTTTACCGTATTTGCAGAGGACGATGACATGGGGATCGTCATTCTTCACACCAATGATGTTCATTGCGGCATCAACGCAGATGATGATACCTTTGGATATGCTGACCTTGCCGCATATCGTGCAAAGCTTGAAGCAGAGGGCTACAAGACCCTGCTTGTGGACGCAGGCGATTCCGTGCAGGGTGATGTTATCGGCACATTGTCGGACGGAAGCTTTCCGCTTCAGATAATGAACAAGCTTGGATACGATATTGCTGTTCCGGGAAACCACGAATTTGATTACGGAATGGATAACTTTTTCAGCATTAAGGACTCGGCTGAATTTCCGTATTTGTCAGCCAATTTCACCGACCTTACCACCGGAGACACAGTTCTTGACAGTTATAAAATTATCGAAACGAACGGCGTAAAGATAGGCTTTGTAGGAATATCAACTCCGGAAACTATCACAAAATCCACGCCTGCATTCTTTAAAAATGAAAGCGGAGAATATATTTACGGCTTCTGCTCCGGTGATAACGGAAACGAGCTTTACAGCGCTGTTCAGACAGCTGTTGACGCAGCTTCGGCTGATGGTGCGGATTTTATCGTAGCAGTAGGTCATCTCGGAACAGATGCACAAAGCTCTCCCTGGACATCTAAGGAAGTTATATCCAACGTCAGCGGTATTGATGTTTTCATTGACGGACACTCCCACAGCGTTATCGACGGTGAAACGGTCACAGATAAAGACGGCGAAAGCGTGCTGCTTGCCTCGGCGGGAACTAAGCTTGCTGATATTGGTACAGTAACTATAACCGATCACGGCATTTCTTCAAAGCTTATCTCAAAAAGTGATTATACCGTTTCGGAAGACACTTCATCTGCCGAATATGCAGCATATACCGAAACAGACGACTTCGTAAAGAGCATAGAATCGGAATATTCCGAGCTTGCAGATACGGTAGTTGCAAAAACTGATGTTGATCTCGTTATAAACAAACCGGGTACCGATGAAAGAATAATCAGAAATTCGGAAACCAATCTTGGCGACCTCTGCGCAGACGCTTACCGTTCTCTCCTCGGTGCAGATATAGCATTTGTGAACGGCGGCGGAATAAGAGCAAATATTGAAAAGGGCGACATCACCTATGCGGAGATCATTGCGGTACACCCCTTCGGAAATTCCGCTTGTCTTATTGAAGTATCGGGTCAGCAGATACTTGACGCTCTTGAGCTTGGCGCTGCAAACACTCCCGAGGAATCAGGCGGATTTTTGCAGGTATCGGGTCTCACCTATGAGATACACACATATATCCCCTCTTCTGTCGTACTGACTGACAACAAGGAATTTGTCAAGGTTGACGGCGAGTACAGGGTGAAAAATGTAATGGTGGGCGGCGAGCCTCTTGACCTGAACAAGACTTATACTCTTGCTTCACATAACTATATGCTCAAGGACGGCGGTGACGGATACACGATGTTTGGCGGCTGCAATATCCTCAAAGATGAAGTTATGATAGACAATCAGGTGCTTATCACATACATCACCGAAAGTCTCGGCGGAAATGTGGGTTCCGAATATGCCGAGCCTTACGGTCAGGGACGTATCACAGTAATTGACAGCGCAAATTCTGCATCTTCCGAAACCGATAATACAACAACCGCTCCCAAGACAGGAAATGCGGGCGCAGAGGTAATATTTGCAGTAATGTCAATTTCTGCGGCTCTCGCATATACTTCAAGAAAGAAAAATCAGTAACTCTCCCATAAAACACCTCAGACCCTTGCGGAACGATACGCTCTGCAGGGGTCTGTGATTTACCTGAAATTTACGATATTTTTTCGACAATGAGATAGCAGGAGCAGGTTGTTTGTGTTATGATAATTATGTAAATTTTATTGGTTACAGATATTTTTGAGGTGAGAGCATTGAAAAGAAAAAAGCGAAAATATATTCTGCTGATCATTGCAGCATTTATTTTACCCTTTTCAATTGCTTTTTTGTATTCATCAATTGAGGAATTATTTTTTTACGGAAAAGCACAGGCTACAATAATATCGGTGAATACCGAAGAACGTGAGGGCGGAACAAGCGGTGACACCTACTATTACACGGAAAGTGAGCTCAAATGCAGTTATACTGTAGGAAATTTTGAGTACAGAAAAAGATTTGAAATAAAGTCAGATTATTCGGGGTGGAAAGGAAAAACTATAACTATCTTGTATAATAAGGAAAACCCATATGAATGTGTTATGGAATCCCAAAGCGTAAAAGCTTTTCTGTACAGTATAATTTTCACAGCAGGCAGTATTTGTTACATTGTTTTTGACATCAAGAGATGGGTCAATATCCGAAAGGAAGAAAATGAGAGCATATTACAAGCTCCTTTTTCCGATTCCGATATGCAGCAGTATACCGCACAAAGAAAAAAACAAAAGAGAATAAATATTATTCTGATAATTGCTTCGATACTGGGTCTGGTACTGTTTGTGTTTGATATTCCTTTGATTGTCTATACGATTGCAAGGAATGTAGATTATCGGTCGTGTAACAATATATGATATGATAGAAAAAAATTCGGAGGAATAATTATGCCGTCCACTTATGCACATTACAGATTCGGCAGAGAAGTTTTATCAAAACTCCCGGAAGAGATACGAGAAATTATACTGAAAGAACAGGATCTGTTCAATACAGGACTTCACGGTCCCGACCTGCTGTTTTATTATCACCCGCTAACAAATAATCCCGTAAACAGTAAAGGCTATGGTATCCATTCGGAGGCAGGTATAAATTTCTTTCGTCCTGCCGCAAAGGAGATCGTGCGCAGAAGCTTTTCGCCTGCTTATCTTGCTTATATTTACGGCGTTATATGTCATTTTTCCCTTGACAGGGAATGTCACGGATATATTGATAAAAAAATTGCCGAAAGCGGAGTAAGTCATTCAGAAATTGAGGTCGAATTTGACCGTCGGCTTATGATCTATGATGGGATAGATCCTATCACACATATACTGACGGAGCATATCCACCCGGACAAACGCTCCGCAAGGGTGATAAGCAGATTTTATAACGGAGTATCTCCCGAATGTATTTACCGCTCGATGAAATCCTTTGTATTTTATAATCGTCTGCTGCTGGCACCTTATCCGATCAAAAGGCAAATTATTTACGGTATACTGCGTATCAGCGGACATTATAAAGAAATGCACGGGCTTATCGTGAATTACAAGGCTGAACCGAAATGCAAAGACAGCAACAAGGAGCTTGCTCTCAGATACGGAAGTGCTATGAAAAAAGCGGTTATGCTTATCGGAGAATTTGAGGAAAGCGCAAAGGGAACAAAGCCGTGGAACGAACTGTATAACTAATGAAGCGTTACATTATCATCACTCATATTATCCGTAAATGCTCGTGTTCCATTGATTTTCAGAGATACAGCATAAATATTTTCTCTTCGCTTAACGCATTTCAGAATACCGTTCTTTTTTACGATCCTGTATATAAGTAACACAGTAGGAATGATGAACACAAGAACCGAAAAAGCTATTAAACCAACTGCATTTATGCCATTCATATCGGTGATAACAACTACAGCAAAAAATGCTGCTGCAAACAGATAAAGTATTATGATCAAAGCTAAGGGCGGATCGTCCGTTTTAACAACAGTTCTGCGTAAAGCCCGATAAAAATCATCGCTGCCTCCAAGCGTATTGTCCAAATGGGATAAATAATCAAAATTCCTGCATAGACCGCTATTGTGATACTGAATATTGCCACCGCTTATAAAGCGTTTTTGTTCATTCGCATCAATTTTTCTGAAAAAAGATGAACCTGTATTATCCATTATTCTGCTCCTTCAAAACTCACATATTAAGTTTTTTGCGGCATCAAATGCCGGCTTGGAACGTTCACATTCATCGGGATCGCTCCGTACAGTTATATTTATGGTCATTATAATGCTTCTGTGTAAAATACGCTATCGCTGATGTGTAAAATCTTTGAAAAATGAACTAAGCTTTTTATTATCATCAATTTTACATAAATGCGATAGCAGATTTTACAAAGATATATATAATTATATTATATAGTGTCATCAAAAAATCAAATGACAGGATCTGGGAATTTGAATATGAAAAAAGCTGCATACTTGCTTTTCGGAATGCTTATGATCATAATAACTATGACTGCCTGCGGCAAAAGCGAGGAGGAAAAACAGATAATCGGAACTTGGAGGTATGAATCATCATATGTTTCCATTCTCACATTTAATGAGGATATGACCTGCACCGAAACTGTAACAGCTTCAGTCAATTCTATTGATGTTGAAAATACAAGAAACGGAACATACGAGATAAACAATGGAACCCTTATAATTTACTTTGACGGTCAACCGGATCATCTTGCCAATTTTAAATTCGAAGATGACAAAATGATATGGGCAAATATTTTTGATGATGTTATTTATATAAGGGAAAGCTGAACACTTCTAAAAAACGGAATAAGAAAAATAATCACATTTATAAGAACAAACATAAATTCGATTTTTCTCAAGGTCACAGGGATCGACAGAAGCAAGCAGGCGCTTATTCACATTCACAGCTCGGTTCATTCTGCGGATGAAATGAGTACATTGTCAGCGGAGATAGGTAAATTTTTACCTATCGCAAGAATTATCGGCTGTTCCACGCCCTGCATTATACTTGACAGCAAGATCATTTTCGAGTCCTGCCTTGTATCTGTTACTGCCTTTGACATATGAGAGGTTGAGTCCTTATATCGGACTTGTGATAAACGTAAAGGGAACAGGAAGTTTTTATCTTATTGTATAACAAAAAGGGGTATCGTATGGATAGGATGATAAGTGACAATCATATCTCAGACATAACTGAAAAGCCGGAACTGTATCAGATGAACAATGCGCCTGTAAATCCAAGCCTTGAGAAATATATCTTCAAAGGAAAGACCTGCACAATAGACGACAGGCTTTATAATGCATTCTGCGCAAGCACGAGCAAAACAGCAAGTCTTAGTGATACATTTTCCGTCATATTAAAAGTGTTTGGAATATTAACGCTTGCTTCGGTGTTTATCCCGATAATCGGCATCGTTATTCTCATTATACAGATGATATACGATCCGGACAACAGCTCCCCTGCAGCCTTACTTATCCCTATATTTATAGCATTAGGAACCGTTGCGGGAGGACTGGCGCTGATGAAAGTATCCTCAAAAATGGACGAGCAGCGCAGAGCATACGGTGAAGCAATAAACAACGTAAAACCATGATTTACAGAGTGCTATATGTACAAACGCCGTCAGATACTCCGATATGCTTATGAAGGCGTTGATTCAACGGAGTACAGATACTTTATTGATCTGAAGGATTTTTATGTTGAGCTTCCCAACCCGTCAGAAAAATGGGAACGTGCCGAATATGTCTACGCAGTTATAATAAATTTTAACGGCAAAGATATGTTTTTTCTGTTTAATGATGTGGAGTGAAAAGCGAGGAGGGAGCGGATGAATTTTGCAAGTAAAAGCGGACCGGAAGTAGTATATATAGGTAGTTCCTGCCTTTCGTCAGTATAATGGCTCCAAAGCAGAACCCTGTCTCAGAAAATACATTATGAACGGTGAGACTTGTGCATTTGACGTGGTACTCACGAAATCCTTTTTTCGTTTCTGATGTCTCCTCAATAATTTTATTCTCCAAATTTTCACCTTGCTTTCCTTGAGTTAGTATTATGTTGTTTCTGATCAGACTACATTGACAGCAGTCTTCTTTCCATTAGAATTTCATTAAATGTATTAAAACTTCTTTACAGATATTGACTGTATAAATGATATGAAGTATAATATTAAAGCAAATTATACAACATATCAAAGGGGATATTTATGAAGAAGCTTACAAAAACTTTTACAATATGCGGTGCAGTTTTTGCAGTTATATCATTGTTTCTGACAGCTGCATCCACTCTGCTCTTCTATGTACCCGTGCAGATAATGATCGCAGCGGCGGCTTTATCATTTATCAGTCTTGCAGGTGCTGCTGTTACCTCTGAAAAGAAAAAAATTCCCGTCATCAGATTATCAGTCACAGCCGCTCTGCTGTCCATTGGAATTATTTTCGGATATTTCTGCAATCCATATGCGAATTCCGTTTCACTCCGTTCAAGCGGATCTACAATGAATGCAAAGGACATAATATCAAAGGAAGATGCCGAGGCTGACATAAAAGAAGCATATTCATATCTGCAAAAAGTTCACCCGATGTTCAAGGCTTCTGTTCCTCAGGAAGCAGAATCAGCATACAAGAATGCTCTTTCATCTATCCCTGCTGACGGACTGACCTGTGCTGAACTAAGAAGAAATATAGAAAATATTCTTTCCACTCTCGGCGACGCTCACACATCTGTGGGAGCACGTCCCGCCGAAGAACGGTATCCTATAGACTATGCTGAATTGGTAAAAGGCAGAGATTTACGGATAACAGAGATAAACGGAGAATCTTTACAATCTTTTTTTGACACTCACAAGGATCTATTCTCATATGAAGCAGAAAGCTGGGCTATGGAGCAGCTTTTGAACGATCTTATTTCAGACACAGGTCTTGAATATCTCGGACTTGGCACCGATGTTACGCTGACATATGAAAACGAAAATGAGCGTGTTGAACGCCACTATACCGATACGGATTTCATATCATATACCGAATATATGGAGCGAAACGCCATCTACTATGACCGGAATGAAAATTTCGTACACTACGAGCTCTATCCCGACGAAAATTATGCACTTCTTACGCTTAACAGTTGTAATTACAATAATGAATACTGTGAAACTCTGAAAAATATGTTTACAGAAGTGTCACAGAAAGGCATAGAGCACGTTATCGTTGATCTCAGAAGAAACGGCGGCGGTTCAGATCAGGTAGCTTAGGAATTTATCTCCTATCTCGGAACAGACAGTTTCATAACATTAAGCTATGAACAGCGTCTTGGTTTCTTAACATTGAAAAGCAATACAGCCAAATGGAAAACAGATGAAAGGACTCCGGTATTTGATGGAGACGTAACTATACTCACCTCCACAGAATCATTCAGTTCGGCAATGCTTTTTACGCTCTACATAAAAGACAATTCTCTCGGAACAATAGTCGGAGAGATACCCGGCAATTCCGCCAACGGTTACGGAGATATAGCTACGTTCAGTCTTAAAAATTCAGGTCTTATTATGAGCGTATCTACCAAAAAATTCAGCCGTGCAATTGCTGATGCAGGAGATTACGTCATACCGGATATAGAATGCAGCAAGGACGATGCACTTGAAACAGCAATTTCTCTTTTTTCAGAATAATAATTCCCCATTTTTCATACACAGCACTCCGGACGGGTGCTGTGATTTTTTATTATTTCAGACTTGCCGGCAAATCATACTCCCCGATCTTCGACCGTTTCAGCTTATCTCACAAACAGTTTTTCATATATGCGGAGCAGTTGCGTATATGCTTTCCGATGTCCTCCAGAAATTTTCTGTTCCACTCATAATTAAAGCTCAATATGAATTCATACAGATAATCTTCCCGTATCAGTCCGCAAAACATTTTCAGAGTAATGTCCATAAAAGGCTTGATTCCCGTATGCCGCCAGAAACCGCAAAAACGTCATAACAGCATTTCTGTCACTTCGCAATATTCGGGAATTTGCAGAGCTTTCGTCCTGAGTTCCACCTTGTCTACAAAAAGCAGATCTTTTTCCGATGTGGGATCTCGGGTGAAAATATAATATCAGTCCTCAAAGTCAATATCGGATAACGGCGGGTTTCATATCCTTCTTTCTAAGCTCATTCATCAAAGGAAGTAAAAGAAATTGTCTCATATTCCGCTGTCAGGGGCATTTTGCTGTCATCGAAGGCGTTCAGCCAGCCGTCCACTCCTGTGCCGCACCAGGCATTCATCATTATCTTGCCGGGGGTAACGGGGATATTCTCATCTGCCATATAGACTTCCGCTCCGTCCACAAACCACACAATTTTATCCTTGTGCCATTCAAAGGCATAATCGTGAAAATCCTCCGAAGCGTCAAAGCCAAGGTCATAAAGATACTCGTGATTGCCCTTGCTGTCGGTAAAATAGTTAAACTGCACCTTTGTTGTGTCCTTGCCCAGAATTTCAATGTCTATCTCGTCCCAGGGGTTGTTGTCGGAAGGGCCTGTGTATGTAAAGAATGATGAAACAACGCCGTCATTTTTTATGGCTTTCATTCTTACCTCGTATCTGCCATATCCGTAAAAATTCTTTGAACGATACTCTCCGCCGGAATAAGGAACGCTGCCGTCCTTCTTGTCCTTGTCGATGATAAGCTGCATTCTGCCGTTTTCAAAGGTGCAGTTTTCCTTTCGCCAGGTCACATTGAACATACTGCCGTTGCACCAGCCGTCGGCACATTCAAAAAATCCAGAAGCACCGTTTTTGAAGCTGACAGCGGAAATATCCCCCGCTGCCTCTGTAACCGCTGCTGTCTCAGAAACGGCAGGTGCTTCGTGAGACGATGTGCAGGAGCAGAATATCGCTCCGCAGGATATCAGAGCGGCAGTAAAATAAAGTATATTTTTTCTTTTCATAATTCTGACGACCCTTTCTGCAAGATTTATTATACTTTAATTATACCTGATTACAGATCAAATTATATCATATATTTGCATATTATATCATTATTTTGCACCATTATGCCTGATATCTCCCCAGTTATCACGGAAATATTTCTTTCTGAATTCGTTTGGAGTCATTCCCGTATATTTTCTGAAAACGCTGATAAAATGGCTGTGAGATGTAAATGCAAGATAATTTCCGATATCAACGGGAGAATAATCTGAGTATTTCAGCATATTCTGCGCAGTCTCAACACGCTTTACCGCTATATATGTGCATATGGTCACTCCCACTTCCTTCTTGAAAAGGCGGGAAATATATGAGGGACTGAGAGAAACATATTCCGCAATATCCGTTTCGGAGATTTTCGAGTGAAGATTATCGTAGATATAATCCATTGTCATAATCACAGGCTTTGAATACACATTCCCGTGTGCAAGCCTATTCATCTGACGGGTAAATTCAAGAACAGCCTCTCTGTGCAGAGCGTGGATATCATTTTCACAGGCGCATTTATCCGCTTTCAGAATGTACAGGTCGCTGAGCGTGTAAGCAGTCTCCATCTCCATTCCGCCCTCAACGCAGAAACGGGTTATAAGAGCTATTGTAACAATAAAATGATATTTGAGATTTCTCAGGGGGTCGTGAGAAAGGACTCCCGCTCCGCTGCTGCCCAAAGGGGTCATCAGCCGCTCCACGCCGTCGGTATCGCCGCTTTTTACGCAGTCGTAAAATTCAAATTCCTTTTCAAAAGGCGAATGTCTGAACTCATATTCCCTGTTCAGAAACGCCTTATATGTAAGTTCTTTTTCAGACTGAGACATTTTATCACCTCGCTGATATCATTATATAACATCCGGGTGAAAATTGCAACAAATTTCTGATAATAAAAGCAAAAATTTGATATTTTCCGGTAGAGAATTATGTTAAATTTAAAGTACAGTAGATCACGGCACAAAACTAAGAGGAGATGTTTTTATGAAGAATATGAAGAAGACTTTAGCATTCGTATCCGCACTTGCACTTATGGGTTCTGTGACAGCCTGCGGCGGCAGCAATGAGAGCACAGCATCAACATCTGCTGAAACCTCCCAGACCACAGAGACCACTCCCGCAAAGGAGCTGGACGAAGATGATAAGGCTGCTGTCGCAGAAATGGACATAGGTGAAGATGAAAAGCTGGAAAACGGCACAGTCAAGTGGCTTTCCTTCTGGGACTTAAATCCTGCAAACGGCAAGCCCAAATCCGTTGAGCTGGAGCTTTTTGAAACAAAGTACGGCGGCAAGATAGAGTATATCCCCACTACATATGAGACACGTTACAGCGACCTTTCCACACAGGTTCTGGGCGGAACCTCTCCCGACCTCTTCCCTGCCGCTGACCTTGACACCTTCCCCGGAAAGGCTATTGCAGGAATGTTTGAACCCTTTGACGATTATCTTGATTTTGACAGCGACCTTTGGAGCGTGGGTGCAAAGAAGCTTTCGGACGCTCATACTCTTGGCGGCAAGCACTATGTTGCAGTAGTTTCCACCGATGCGGGCTGCGTATGCATTTACAACAAGCGGACCATTGAGGAGAACGGTCTTTCCGACCCTGCGGAGCTTCTTGAGGAAGGCAATTGGACTTGGGATACATTCAAGGATATGTGCGTGGAATTTTCCGACCCCGAGAATAAAAAGTATGCATTTGACGGCTGGTGGTTTGAGATAAACTTCCTCCTCACCACAGGCAAGCCGGTTATTGATATGCAGGACGGAGTTATCACAAGCAATCTTCTAAGCCCCGAAATGGAACGTGCGGAAAACTTTATGCTTGAAATGAACAAGATGGATCTTCCTCTCCCCAAGGCTGAGTATGACTGGGTAGAGCAGCCTCAGAGAATTGCGGAGGGTAATACTCTGTTCTATCCCTGCGGCGTGTGGGCACTTTATGAAGCGGACCTTTCAAAATTCGGCGCAGAAGGTGAGATAATGTTCGTTCCTATGCCCAAGGATCCCAATGCTGACAACTATTATCTTCCTTCCGGAGTTGACGCATATGCACTCTGCAAGAGCGCACCCAATCCCGAAGGAGCTGCAGCTTTTATGAAGTGCAAGCTTATGGCTGTGGGCGATGAAAAGACTCAGGAGATCGCTGAGAAGCAGTACAGAGAGGATTACGGCTGGACTGACGAAATGATAGATATGTGGCACAAGACAAAGGAGCTTACCAATGAAAATCCCGTTATCGACTTCTATGCAGGCACTTCCTCCGATATATACGATATGGTGCATAATCCCATCAAGGACGCTTCCTACAACGGTAAGGACTGGGCTACGACCCGTGACGAGATAAGCGGTGCTGTTCAGAACGAAATTGATGCCCTGAACAAGGAGATCGAAGAGAATTTCTGATTAAAATCATTTGAGAGGTCTGTTATATGGTTAATTTTATCGGCTACAAAAAAGGAGTAAACTTAGGAGGCTGGCTCTCACAGTGCTGCCATACAAAGGAGCATTACGACAGCTTTATAACCGAGGATGATATCATCAAAATATCTTCCTGGATGGTTGACCACGTTCGTCTTCCAATTGACTATGATCTGCTTGAGGACGAAAACGGCAATTTCAAGGGAGAGGGCTTTGCATACATCGACAATGCTGTAAACTGGTGCAAAAATGCAGGACTTAATATTATCCTCGACCTCCACAAGACAGCAGGCTATTCCTTTGACAAGGGCGAGGGCGAATTGGGATTTTTTGAAAGTCCTGCTCTGCAGGAGCGCTTTATGAAGCTCTGGGAACGCATTGCAGAACGTTATGCGGTAAGCGACGGCACAATTGCATTCGAGCTTTTAAATGAGGTCACAGAACAAAGCTGCAGCGACACTTGGAACAGGCTTATAAAAAGCTGCATTGAAAGGATTCGCCGCATTGCTCCCGACAGCTATATTCTTGTTGGCGGCTACTGGCAGAACAGTCCCGACGCTGTTCCCGATCTTGAAGCGCCTTTTGATGACAAGGTTGTATATAATTTCCATTGCTATGACCCAATGAACTTTACTCATCAGGGCGCATATTGGTATGAAGGAATGGACACAAAATTCCGAATGAGCTTTGATAAGTGTGAACCGCCCGTAACACCCGAATTTTTCATTGATAGGTTCAGCCGTGCATATGAAGCTGCAAAGAAAAACGGCACCGTACTATACTGCGGAGAATACGGTGTTATCGAAAATGCCGAGCCTGCGGACGCACTTAAATGGTTCAAGACAATAAATGCCGCATTTGACAGACTTGATATTTCCCGTGCTGTCTGGAGCTACAAGGAAATGAACTTCGGTCTTGCAGATGACAGAATGGACGGCGTAAGAAGCGAGTTAATACGCTATTTATAATTACAAGCTTTAAATTCTTCCTTTTTTAACAGCAGGCTCAGTCTGTCGAAAAAGCCATTGCACAAGTCCAATAAAAACGGACAATAGAAAAACGCCCTCCTATGGTATAATAGAAATACCAAAGGAGGGCGTTGCTATGCCAAGAGAATACCAACATATAAAAAATATGAGACTGCTGAAAGGAGACATTTTTATCTCTTATATTTCGTTACCGGATCACATAATATGCGATGATAGCTATATACGGGTGAAGCCCATTGTCTGAATGTCGCTTGCCGATAACATCATCGGCAGGTTTTCTCTGCTGTTCATTAGCAGCACCTCCATATTATTTTGTTCGGCTCTTGGGATTTTTCCTTGAGCCTGCTCCCATTATATATCAAAATTTTCCGAAAACGCCGTTTTGACCTCATACTTTTTGCTTCGAGCAACTCATTAAGCCTATGCGTGCAAATATCGTTCAAATACATATAATTCCGTACTATCCGTTGACGAAACGTGCAAAACGTGATATATAAATTCTATAAAATCTTTTTAGCGGATTTCATTTGAATTTTTCCGAAAGGGGCGTATTTATTATGATAAATCTATTTGTTCTCCCCTTGACTATATTTATAATTTGGGGTATAATGGAATAAATCGGGTAGATAAACTGCTCGACATATCGGAATATGTGGAGAAGAGTATGAAATACAAAGGAACGCTTATTGTTGTTAAAGACTGCAACCGTGCACTAAAGTTTTATAGCGATATGTTTGGGCTTCAACTTCTACAAGATAATGATGGAAATATGGAACTGACGGGGCATTTGTATTTGCAGGAGTTGAGTTATTGGGAAGATTTCACGAAAAAACGCATAATCTCAAACAGCAATCAATCCGAATTATATTTTGAAGAATCCGATATAGAAAAGTTTGTTGCACGACTTGAAATGCTATACCCTGAAACCGAATATGTCAATCGACTGATGACACACAGCTGGGGGCAAAAGGTTGTCAGGTTTTATGACCCTGACGGAAATCTGATCGAAGTGGGTACTCCCGTTTAACACTTATCGACATCTTCATAGTTTGTCGGGATAAGTATTTAATAGTTATTAACAATCTAAGAAAAACACAGGAGAAAAAAAATGAAAAGATTAGTGGTTTATTATTCTCTTTCGGGCAATACCGAAGAGGCAGCAAGAAAGATAGCAGAAAAACTCAATGCCGACCTTTTGAAGTTGGAGACAAAAAAGCGTATGCCGAAATCCTTTGCGGCGCAGATACTTGTAGGCGGCGGTCAGGTTATGATGAATCGTATTCCGGAGCTTATACCCTACGAAACAAATATCGATGATTATGACGATATTGTTCTCGGCTCGCCGATATGGAACAGTAAGGGAGTACCTGCGGTCAATGCTTTTCTAAAGGACGAAAATGCAGCGAAAAAAGTTACCGCTCTCTTTTTCTTATCCGCAGGAGGAGATACAAAAAAAGGTCTCGACGCTATAACGAAAAAACTGCCGAACTTAAAGACAACGGTGTCGCTTATTGACAAAAAGCAGGAAGGCAGCCGTAACAATGATGCAAAAATCGAAGAGTTTACGGCGTCTGTCGGTAAAGGATAATTCAGAGAAATTCCCATTTATCGAGCAGATGGAAAAAGCATATAAGGAGAACTAATTATGTCAAAGATACAGAAGAATCAAAAGATTCTTATGATAAATCTTCCGTTTTCGGGACATGTTAATCCAACCTTGCCATTGGCAGAGCGACTTGTAAAAAGAGGACATTCAGTCGACTATATCTGCACCGAACAGTTCAGGCAAAAAATAGAAAACACAGGCGCATCATTCATTCCATACTCTTCTTTTCCAAAGGATCCGACAGAGAATGAAAAGAAGAAGCTCAGCTTTATGGCAGCGTTCAATACTGCCCTTGAACACAAAGGTGAATATGACATTCTTATCTACGAAATGTTCTTTTACCCTGGAATAAAGCTTGCCGAACTATTAGGAATACCTTGCATAAGGCAATTCTCACAGCCTGCCTGGTCTGATGAATCAGCAAAGGATATGTCACCGGTTTTCAGATTATCCTCCATACTTATCGACGCACAGGTAATGGGCAAAAAAGCTATCAAGGATATGAATTTGTCTTTCAAGTCAATGTCAGATGCAATAATTCACAGCAAACCTGATATGAATATCGTATATGTTCCCGAAAGCTTTCAGAAATGCCGTGAATCCTTTGATGATACTTTTTTCTATGCCGTGCCGAAACAGAACATTTCAAAATCGGACGTACATATTCCATACGAAAAGATGAAAAATCCCATTGTATATATATCTTTGGGAAGTATAATCAGCGACAAGAGCTTCTATAAAAAATGTATCAGGGCATTTGCAGATAAAGATGTTTCTGTTATATTGAATACGGGTAAAATATCTCCCGACGCTCTGGGAGCAATCCCCGACAATTTCTATGCCTATTCTTTCGTTCCTCAAATCGAAGTTCTGCAGCATACAAGTGTGTTTTTAACTCATTGCGGAATGAACAGCGTCAACGAAGCGATATGTGCAGGAGTGCCAATGGTTGCTATGCCTTTTGTCAACGATCAGATAGAAAATGCAAAGCAGATTGACAAGCTTCAGATTGGAAAGAGGATTCATTCTTTTCCAAGCAGGATAAAGGAAATAGAATCGTCTGTTTTTGAAGTGTTGAGCAATCCGATTTACAGAGATAACGTTAAGAAGCTTCAGCAAGAAATAAATCTTGGAAATTCTTGGGATGTTATTATTGACAGAATAGAGAAACTGTGTTCTAATTGAAATATGACCTAAGGAACTTTGCAAATTCCAATTTATCGGGGAGTGTGAGCAAAAACTCACGCTCCTTTTTCGCATCACTACAACCATTACACCCTTGCGTGCAAACATCGTACAAATACAGATAATTCCGTACTATCCGTTGACGAAACGTGCAAAATGTGATATAATAAATCTATAATATTTGTTTGTCGGATTTCATTTGACTTTTTCCGAAAGGGGCGTATTTGTTATGATAGATTTGTTTGAGTGCTGTGCCGACATTGCTTCTGTGGGCATTATCGTTGACTTTTCTGAGGATACGGAAACATACATTGTCGGTACTCCTGCCGATATTAAGGCTTGGACTTACGGCGGTTGTCCTCTGAAAGCTCCAAAGGGACTTATGCGGCATAGCAACAAGGCAGGCAATCTCGTAAAGGACATAAACCGCCTTATGAAGGTAAAGTATGAGCTTAACGAGATTATGGAGATAAGCGACAGGCTGTGCAATGCGGACGCACTATGTGACGGCAGCTGCAACTTAGTCCTTGAGGAGCTGTCGGAGTATTACGATATGTCCGAATACGCTAATATCGTTAAAAACTATATAATCTATTTTTTATACGGTAAATTCAAGCTCCGCCAGAGGGATTTCAATAAAAAAATCGGGTTGTCCGTAAAGGGCAACCACGATCGTGCGGAAAAATATATTGAATTGTTCAAAGCGGATAGTGAGAAAATCTTCCGTCCGTTCATTTCGGCAAGGGCAACGGATATTTTTGATATACGAACAGCTATTCGGAGCAGCAATGAGGTTTTGGACAGTTCCCTTTACAGGGTACACAATGATGACAAGAACATTAGCCTTTATGTGGCTAACGACTCTATCCTCACTCTGCTCGATATTTACTCCGATATTATGTCCGATGCAGGCAGACTTATCACCGACTGCGAAAACTGCGGACAGCTTATGATTACCAAACGTTCAAATGCTTCGCTGACCTGTGGCAGGACCACTTGCAAAAAAGAGCGGTTATACAAGGCGAACGATGATTACAAAAAACGTGCTATGGCTGATCCGATAAAAGAAACCTATTTCAATTTCGACAACAAATGCAGGAGCTACCGCAAGAAGCTCTCCGGCTATCCCGAACTTTTGGAGAAATACAACATGGCGTTTGACGAACGGCGTGAGAAAATTCGGGCTTTCAAGAGCGGTCTTACCGTCAACAGCAGCACCGATGATATTGATCGTTACAATCAGATGTGTTATGATGCTTGTCAGGATTTGCAGGAATTTTCTAAGCAGCTGAAATCCAAGAAAGCACCGAAAAGTTGATATTGCAAAATGAATTTTCCATTTCTCACAAAATCACATATATCCAACACCAACACTGTGGTCAACCCATATTTACATAGCTCTCGATGAAACAGGAAAGCAGGGAGCGGCGGCTCTCTGCGATGAAAAAATTCAGAAGCTTGCATGGGAAAAGCACGGCTTCCGAACAAGCGGCTGCGACATTTCCTCCGAGGGCGGAGAGGGAAAGGTCAAAGGAATTGCGACGCAGCTTAATGCGGTAATAAATATGCCCGATTACAAGGTGATGAAAATCATAATGGAAGAACTGGAGGATTAAGTCATGTCGGAAATAAGCTTGGCAACACTGTCAAAATCAAAAAGCATAGCTGTGGAGGAGGACACTTCTCTTGCGGTGCAGAGTGAAAACACTCAGCTTGATTTTACATCCGAAGAAAGAGCAAAAATAGCCGAAATAAAGGAAAGCATTGATCTTACCGATTCGGGAACAACGGTGCAGTTTGGCATAGGCGCACAGCGTCGGCTGACGGAATTTACCGATTCCATTTTAGATAATGTTCGCTCAAAGGACGGCGGACAGGTGGGCGATCTGCTGTCAAGTCTTGTGGTAGAGGTAAACAGTCTTGACCCATCATCATTCACCAATGACAATGGTATTTTATCAAAGCTGCCCGGGGTAAAAAATGCGGTCAAAAGTCTGAAAAAGCTGGCTGAACGGTATAACAAAGCCGAAGTGCAGATCGACAAAATAGAAGCCGCTCTTGAAAAAGCAAGAATGGATATGCTCAAGGACTGATATTGTCAATATCCCTTGACACATTTTCCACCCAAAATGCAAAATAAGTATGGAATCAGCTCTCCGAAATGGAACAAATATCCATGGAGCGTAGCGGAATGGATATTTGTTCCATTTCGGGCGTCGCCCGGTCAGG
>NZ_JBNMJV010000038.1:0-23343 GCF_050874005.1 Huintestinicola sp. | reverse complement strand
AGTTTCTCCAGCGGATCGCCTAATTCTGTTAATTTCTTGTATCGGTTCTCCTCATCAAAGAACCCTATCTGTCTTATTTTCATATCTCTATTTTACCACTTTTTTTCTTTTTTGTACAGGGGTTTTTAGATGTTACCTTTACTTATTATATATATCGGCATATCGGCGTAAAAAATTATTTCTTAATACAAAACAGAGAATAAATGCGATTCACTTTCTGCTTCCGTTCTCCGCTCTGAAAACAATAAGCGGGATAAGCACCCATTGAAGCGCAAGACCGAAAATGCCCGAAGCAATGCTTGTCCATATCACAGATATCTTTATGCTGTCATTTCCGAGAGCATAAACGGAAAATGCAATAGCAGCGGCTCTGACAGCCCGTCCGCCTGCCTGAGCGATCAGCACCTTGCCGATAACAGGCAGCTTAACATTTCTCAGAAGTCCCGAAGCAAGACCGTAAGCGCAAAGCTCTATCATCATAAAGGGGAGCATTGCCGCCGAGGGCATACCCGAAAGTGCAAAGCTTATGAGAGGGGATAGAAAGCCTGCGATCGCCCCCGCATAAGGTCCTGCAAGAAGCCCTGCAAGAATAATGGGCAGGTGCATAGGAAGAAAAGCTTCTCCAAGCTTTGTGCCAAGTCCCGATACCGCACCCATAAGATGGAAAAGCTGAGGGAGAGCCACCGCTCCCACAACTGCCCCCACAGCCCACAGGGTCTGAGCCTTTACTGAAAGACGGGGCTTGTCAAGTGTTTTAACTGCTGATGACATATCCAAAAACTCCTTTGCATAATATCCGTAAGGATAATTTTATATGTACGAATTATACCATATGACAGCAGGAAAATCAAGAGAATGAGCATTATTAAAACCAAAATTTCTGTTGACAAACCGAACGTAAAATGCTATATTATATTTGTCGGGAACTATCCCGTTAAAAAGAAAAGGAATGATAGCAAAATGAAAAAAATTATTGCCGCCCTGATGTGTGCGGCATTTCTTACCGCCTGTGCAGGCAGTTCTCCCGAGGTGACGGAAGCTCCCGCAGCGGAAACCGCACTTTCGGAGACATCGGAGGAGACCACCGTCACAGCTTCGGAAACCACTGCCGTCACAACCGCCGAAACTACCACCGAGACCACCGTATTTACCCAAAAAGAGATACCCTTCGAGGACACCGTCCAGAACGCCTACGAGCGCCTTCTTGCATCTTTTGAAACGGAGCACGGCATTGTATATCCCGATGATTACGGCGGAGTTTACAGCTATGCGGGAACTCTTTTTGTAAATATCACCGAAAATACCCCGCCCGAGAGCTATACCGAGGTGCTGGGTGATTACACCTGCGTCCGCTTTGAGACGGTAAAGCGCTCCTTCAACAGGCTCACCGAAATAAGCCTTGAAGCGAAAGCGCTTCTTGACGAGCAGTTCGGAGTTGAGGAATGCTTCGTTGACGTGCCCGAAAACACCGCCGCCGTCACCATCAGAAACGAGGACCCCAAAAAGGCGCAGATATTCCTCAAATCCGTTACAGACAAGAGTTTTACCTTAGACGAGCTTTCCATAAGTATGGCAGAGCCCGAGGAAGAAAATTAAAACGGGATTAGATTTTACTTTGAAAATGACAAAAAAACTCATTTGGCTCTTGTAATTTAAAATCCTTTGTGGTATAATAAAAATACATTCAGGGAAGCATATTCTCCCGGAGTAAAAATTCTGGAATTATTTAAAGGAGATGACATTATGAAAGGTTTAGGTGTTGCAGTTCTCACAATGCTCGCTGCTGCTGCAGGAGCTGCTGCCGCAGTTTACGCCGTTAAGAAGCGTGAGGAGCTTGAGCAGTACGATTACAGCTTTGATGATGACGATGAGATCTACTTCGGCGACGATGACGAATGCTGCGATTGCTGCGGCTGTTCCGATAAGGACGAGTCCGCCAGCGATGTAGAGGAGCTTGAGGCTCTCGACGGCGCAGACGATGCAGACGTTGAAGCCGCTTCTTCCCCCGACAAGGACGAGGAAGCAGATTTCTGATAATTTAAAAGAAAATTTTCGGCGGAGAGACCTGTGGTTTCTCCGCCGTTTTTTGCGGGTGACGACCCGCAGCGAGACGTTCTGTAATTTATTTGGGCGGCAGACTGTCGGCTCGGTGACGATACATATAAGCAGCCCTATAAATCGAAATATTTCTGGCTGTTTATTTGGCTTATATATAATTTTGCTTGAACCTGTTAGATAGTATGCAAAGGGACAACCTAAGGGGAGGGGAAAGAAATAAACCCAACAAAAATGCGGACTTTCCCCTCCCCTACGGTTTTCCCCTTGCAACCTCTTTCCCTACCCCCTCCCCTTTCCCGCATTTTTACAGTTATGCTTGAACCTTAAAGTTTTGAGCCTTATATTTGGTTTTGTTCGAGGCATTTCACCTCGTCATTCCTTTTTTGCGGTTCTCCGTAGCCTATTATGGGGCATACGCCCATTCTGCTTAGGTTTGGGGTTGGGAATTTTTGAATAGTTCCAAGCCGCAAACTTAAACCGTATAGGCATATACCCCACTCCGATAAACGGGGAACCGCAAAGAAGAGGTGTCGTGGTAAAAAAGTTTGAACAAAATTAAGAAAAGGACTTATAAAAACAATTTAAAACAAATATGTAAAAATGCGGAAAGGGGGAGGAGTAAGGGAAAGAGAGTGCAGAGGGAAAACCTAAAGGGAAGGGGGAAATTCCGCATTTTTGTTGGGTTTTCTTTTTCCCCCTCCCCTTAGGTTGTCCCTTTGCATCCCCCACAATTTAACTGATTTTATCATAAGTCCTATTCCGCAGGAATCATTACAAAATAAACAGCTCGATATATTTCGATTTATGGGGCAGATCGTTTCTGTCGTTATCGAGCCGTCTGCCTGCTGCCCAAAACAAACTATAGAACGAGCGGCTGCAGGCTCAGCCTGCCTCAGCCTGCTTCAGCCTGCTCTATAGTAAGTTTTTGCAAGCTTTTTCATTTTCTTTGCAAGCTCCGGGGTGCATTCTCCGCCCTTCAGCCGCCACGCCCAGTTGCCGCCGCCGATGGTGGAGGGAATGTTCATTCTTGCCGAGTTGTCAAGGCATAAAAGATCCTGCATCTGTATCACGCAGCCCTCGGAAACGCTGGAGTATGCCAGCCTTATAAGCGCCCAAACTATCTCGCTGTCGGAAGCTCCTTTGGAAAGACCCAGATATTTCCTTACACGCTTTTTGCCCTTTTTATCAAGTCCTCTGTACCAGCCCAGAGCAGTCTCATTGTCGTGAGTGCCGATATATACCACGCTGTTTTTAACGTAGTTGTGGGGAAGATATCCGCTGTCATCGCCGCCGAAGCCGAATTCCAGCACGTTCATACCCGGGTAACCTGCTTCTCTGAGCATATCCTTCACGTCATCTGTGAGAAAGCCCAGATCCTCCGCCACAAGCGGAACATCGCCCAGAGCGTCTTTTATCGCTTTAAAGAGCTTCATTGAAGGGCCTTTGAGCCATTCCCCGTGCTCGGCGGTCTCGTCCTCTGCGGGAATAGCATAGAAGCTCTCAAAGCCTCTGAAATGGTCAATTCGTGTAAGGTCAAACAGCTTTGCGCTGTATTTCACACGGGATATCCACCATTTGTAGCCGTCCTTTTCCATATAGTCCCAGTCATAGAGAGGATTTCCCCATAGCTGACCTGTGGGAGAAAAATCATCGGGAGGACAGCCTGCCACCTTTACGGGACGTCTGTCGCTGTCGAGCATAAACATCTCGGGAGAAGCCCATATGTCGCTGCTGTCCATAGAAACGTAAATAGGCATATCGCCGTAGATCTTTATGCCACGCTTGTTTGCGTATTTTTTCAGAGCCTTGTACTGCCTGATGAATTTGTACTGCATAAATTTCCAGACTTCTATATCGTCCGAATGCTTTTCGGAATATTCCTCAAGTGTCTTTTTGTCTCTCAGGCGGTATTCATCGTCCCACAGCGTCCACATTTTCTGCTTGAAGAAGTATTTCAGGGACATAAACAAAGCGTAATCGTCCAGCCACCACGCATTTTTGCGGCAGAACTCCTTAAAATCCGCAGTCTGAGAAGGGTCTGCCTTCTCTTTGAACGCCGCACACGCCTTTGCAAGTATGAGCCGCTTGAATGAGAAAAGCTGACCGAAGTCCGCAAAGCTTTCCTTTCGGCGGAGCAGCTCCATATCCTTGTCGTCTGCGGAGATAAGGCCCTCCTCGGCAAGCATATCAAGGTCGATAAGCAGGGGATTGCCCGCAAATGCGCTGTAGCTCTGGTATGGCGAGTCACCGAAGCCCGTGGGGCCAACGGGAAGTATCTGCCAGTAGGTCTGTCCCGCTTTCTTTAAAAAGTCCACAAACTTGTAAGCCTCTTTGCCCAGAGTACCCGTTCCGCAGGGGGAGGGGAGGCTTGTAATGTGCATAAGCACTCCGCAGCTTCTCATAATAAAAATTTCCTTTCCGAAATTATTTTTCTTTATTATACATTATTTCCGTCTGCATTGCAATATCCATTTTCAAAAAATAATATTTACATCTCCAAAAATTATATGCACGTCATATATATCACAGCAAAAAAGAAAACTGCCCTGCATACCAACGTATACAGGGCAATTTTCAGGTCACATCATAAATAAAATCATTTCTTGGTAGTAACGGAAATTGTAGCGTATTCGCCTTCGGTATATTTGCCCTGATTTTTCTTGAGAGCAACAACCTTGAACTTATACTTGGTGCCGGCTTTAAGGTCGGTGATCTTGCACTTGGAAACAGTTACGTCCTTGTATTTTACATACTTTCCATTTGAAGTATTGTATTGGTAGACCCTGTATGCGGATGCACCGGTTACATCGTCCCATATGAGGGTAACGGAATTCTTTGTCTTGGTAGCGTCGATATTTGCGGGAGCGTCAAGCACATCAGCCGAGGACTCGCCGGAACCGTTCTTGTACTTGATACCCTGTTTCTTTGCCCATTTCTCGGCAGGCGAACCGGAAGCAACGTTCAGAGTTATCTCGCACTGCTTGATGGGTATGCAGAACGAATATTCATAGGGAATAAATTCATCGCCTTCCTCATAGCCTTGCATCGTCATACCTGCGGTGCTTGCGCCTGTGCCTAAAATATTTTTGGCAAGCTTTTCTGCTTCGGGCAATGTCTGAGCGTACAGCTCCCAGTAAACAGTCTTTTTGCCGTTAGCCTTTAAGCTTGTAGCCTTCTTTTCCACATTGTTATAACAAAAATCATAGTAATCGTCGGAGGTTGAAGAACCGAACATATATCCGAAGGTATAGCTGCCTTCTATCTTTGTATTTGCGGGAATGGTTATGCTGCTGAGTTTAATGCAGTTTTGAAATGCTCCGTCACAGATCAAAGCAGTATTAGAAGGGAGATTTATGCTTTTGAGATTATAGCAGGAGAAAAATGCATTTTCACCGATGTAAGCTACATAGGCATCCTTTTTCTTGAAGGTCACCTTGCTGAGTAAGTGACAGCTCTTGAATGCGTCTGCGCCGATACCGTCATTGCCGTCAGCGCCGACATCGCCGCCTATGTTAACAGATTTAAGATTTGTACATCCCTCAAAAGCATTGTTTCCGATACCGTATTTAGTTGTTCCTGCAGGGAATGTTACGGTTTTAATAGAGGTATTGAACTGGAATGCTTCTGCACCTATATATTTTACTTCCTTGGGGATCGTGATATCTCCGCCTTTGCCCGTGTAGTCGCTGACGTAGATATTGCCGTTTGAGTCCTTGTTCAGCACAAAGCCGTCGACCTTTTTGTAATACTCAGCTGCCGAAGCTGTTATACCGGTATCGACTGCGCCGTTTGTAAGCTCGGGGAGCGCAGCAAATGTGCTAAGTGCAAGTGTGAATGCCAGAACAGAACTGATTACCTTTTTTGACTTCATAACTAATGACCCTCTCCATATTTTTTTTAGGTTAAAAACAGACGGCATTATCCGAAATTCGGCAGGCTGCTGATACCGTTTACATTGGAAATATGCCTTACCTTAATGAACAAAATTGCCTGTCTGTTTTTTGGTATATTTTTACAAATATTCCCCTTAGCAATAATATTAGCACAAATTTTTGAAAAAAACCCGTTAAAAAAATATAAATAGTTCAACGAATGAACGGGAGAAGATTTTTTTCTTTGTATTTTTTTCGCTTACTGCAATTTGCCTCAAAACCAAGCTGATTTTTTGTAAACGATTAACAAAAGATTTGTTCGTTATCATAAACAAAAATTTTGCTCATCTCAAAAAAACTCTTGACATTTATCACAAAAACTGATATAATATTTTTAAACAATATTGAGAAAGGCGGTCGGGCTTTTTGAGCCGCCTTTTTCCCACAGCCGTATGAAAACGATTAAGTGACGCATTTGTGCGGCAGGTCGCAAGTAAGCGGCAAAACAAATCAAATTCGGAGGTGCTGCAAGATGTCGGATAATTTATCAACGGCATTGTCGGTAAGAAGTCCCGACGACATCGGAAAAGCCAAGAAAAACATCGTCCAGAAAACTCCTATGGAAAAAACAGCGGACATTCTGCTGTGGGGCGTCAGGATACTGCTGATAGCAGAGATAGTCCTGCTGTTCTTCCCGAACTTCAACCCTGCAAGGATCTGCGATAAGATCAACAAGAATATGTCCCTTTTCACCTGCGGAATTGCTTATGATACGCTGGTTTCAAATCTCGGACGAGCATTCACCAAGGGCTGGGTACAGGAGTCCACATTCAAGCTTCTTTTCGGCTCAAGTATGCTTTCTATTGTTGCGGCGCTTTTCTATGCTGTGGGCGGCTGTATGTCTCTCGGCAGCAATAAAATGAAGAAGATCGCAGCTGCTGTGACAGGCGCAGGCACGCTCTTTATGCTGGGCTGCCTTATGGGTATAAAAAGCGCTTTTGGTCAGGTAAGCCTGACAGAACGTCCCGAGAAGATAGGCCCTGCTGAAAGCATTCCCTATTTCGGACTGTTCCTCGTTATCACCATTTTGCTTTTAGCGCTGTGCATTGCAGTTTTCTTCCTGCTTCCTTCTTTTGAAAAGGCAGGCAAGATGTATATGGAAGATAAGTACAAGCTCTTCCTTATGATGCTCCCCATTCTCGTTCTTTCCTTCCTCTTTGCATATCTTCCTCTTTTCGGCTGGCGGTATGCGTTCTACGACTACAAGTCGGGCGAGACCCTTTCTCCCGATAAATTCGTGGGCTTCAAGTGGTTCACTCAGCTTTTCCAGAATGCGGCTACAAAGAAGGATATCCTCCGTGTTATCAAGAACACTCTTGCGATGAGCGGTCTCGGTATCCTCACAAGCTGGGTCCCTATGATATTTGCCATCTTCCTTTCGGAGATCAAGAACAACACCTTCAGAAGATTTGTGCAGACCTTTACAACTATCCCCAACTTTATAAGCTGGGTGCTTGTATATGCTATCGCACTTGCTATCTTCTCTACAGACGGATTTATCAACACCTTCCTCAAGAGCGTAGGAAATCCCGTTACCACAAACTACCTTATGGACAGCTCCCATATGTGGCTGAAAATGCTTGCCTGGGGAATGTGGAAGGGTCTGGGCTGGAACGCCATCATCTACATAGCCTCCATTTCGGGCATCGACCAGTCCCTGTTTGAAGCGGCAACGGTGGACGGCGCAGGACGCTTCCAGAAGATGTGGTATGTTACCATTCCTTCTCTTATCCCCACATATATGGTCCTCCTTCTTATGTCCGTTGCAAATATCCTTACCAACGGAATGGAGCAGTACCTGGTATTCTCCAACGCAAAGAACGCCGCAAGCCTTGAGGTCCTCGACCTGTATGTTTATAACCTGGGTATCGGCAGCGGACTTATTCCCCTGTCAACGGTTATCGGTATGGTCAAGTCTCTCATAAGCGTGATCCTTCTCTTCTCCGCAAACGGCATTTCCAAGGCTGTTCGTGGCGAGAGCATCGTATAAGAAAGGGGTGCAGTTATGTCTCTTGCAGAACTTAAAGAAAAAAGAGCGGAAGAAAAACGCTTCAAGGAGCATACCACTCACATAAAGCTCTCCTGGCAGGACGTTGTGTTCAATATTTTCAACTACCTGTTCTTCGGTCTGTTCACACTCAGCTGTATCTTCCCCTTTTACTACATATTCATTAACACCATTTCAGCCAGCGACCTTGTTGTAAAGGGTGCCATTACCTTCCTGCCCAAGAATATCACTCTTCAGAACTATATTGCAATGGGCAACGTTAATGACCTGTGGAACTCCTTTGGAGTGACAATTCTCAGAACCGTTATAGGAACCGCACTTATGGTTTTCGCATCGGGTCTTGCAGGCTATCTTATGACAAAGCAGGAAATGTGGCACAGAAAATTCTGGTACCGCTTCCTTGTTATCACAATGTATTTCAACGCAGGTCTTATCCCCGCATACTTAAACTTCGCAATGCTGGGTCTTACCAATACATTCTGGGTATACATCATTCCCGGTATCGTATCGCCCTACAACATTATCCTTGTCAAGACCTACGTGGAGTCAATTCCCCACGAGATCGAGGAGAGCGCATTTATGGACGGCGCAGGCTACTGGACGATCTTCCAAAAGATCATCTGGCCCCTCAGCAAGCCTATCCTTGCGACCATCACCATTTTCGGCGCAGTAGGACATTGGAACTCCTTCCAGGACTCCCTTATCTACAATGCAAACTCTCCCGAGCTTTATACCCTCCAGCACAGACTTTACGTTTATCTGAACTCCTCCTCAAACCTGGGCGCTCTGATGAACGGAGCCTCTGCAGGCGACAGCACCGCCGTTGCGGGAATGCTCAACACCAAGGTAATTCAGTACACCATTTCAATGGTAACGATCATACCCATTCTTCTTGTATATCCCTTTATGCAGAAATATTTTGAAAAGGGTATTATGCTGGGCGCAGTCAAGGGCTGATCTATAGCAGATAATATAATAGGGTACGGGGGGTTCTTTCCGTACCCTGTTTTTATGGCAATGTTCCGAACACAGGTTGATTTTTGCGGATAAATGTGATATACTTAATTTTGGAAAGTTTGCTTTTAAGGAGATAAAAAGGGCAATGACTGAAAAAAGACTTCTGAAAGACACGCTGTTATTTGAAAAGAAAAATAAAATAAGCGGCGGGATATATCATAAAATGCAGGTGGATCTTGCCTATAATTCAAATCATATAGAAGGCAGCAGACTTTCTCACGAACAGACACGATACATCTTTGAGACTCACAGCATTGATGGCACTGCTTTGGTAAATGATGTGTTTGAAGCCTCCAATCATTTTAAATACTTTGACCTTGTGCTTGATACGGTCAATGAGCCGCTGACGGAGGAATATATTAAAAAGCTGCACTATACTTTAAAAAGCGGTCTTATAACAGATAACGATCCCGAAGCTGTTATCGGAGATTATAAAAAATATGCAAATACAGTCGGTGAAATAAAAACAGCGAAACCGAAAGATGTTCATCAGTCAATGATGACGCTTCTGGAAAAATATCCGAATTCAAAGCGTCTTGACCTTTATGATATTGCACGGTTTCATACAGAATTTGAAATGATACACCCTTTCTATGACGGAAACGGAAGGGTGGGGAGACTTATCATTTTAAAAATGTGTCTTGCAAATAACATCGTACCCTTTTATATCAATGACGAAAACAAGCTGTTCTATTATAAAGGACTCAAGGAGTGGCAGCTTAATAATAAACCAAACAGACTTTTAGATGTGTTTTTATCAATGCAGGACGATATGAAGAGCGTACTCGATTACTTTGAGATAGAGTATGAGCAGGCTGAGCCTGCAGCCAATCGTTCTATAGTTTGTCTTTGACGATAAACATACGGCTCGGTAACGTTAGAAATATGTCGCTGAGTTTACGTTCATAGTACGTAATCATTTTAAAAAGGAGAAACAAGCGTGAAATTTTTCAGTATCGACAGCCCACTTTACAGATTTATGCTGCGCCTTACGGACGTGCTGCTTTTAAATATCTTTTGGCTATTGTTCAGCCTGCCCATAGTGACTGTAGGGTGCAGCACCGCCGCCGCTTTTTCGGTAGCGATGAAATTCGTGGACGACGCTGAGGGACACATCTGGAACGATTTTATAACAGCTTTCAAGGCAAACTGGAAGCAGGGACTTCCTCTTGGGCTTATCTCCATAGTGGCGGTCATAGCGGTATATCTTGATTTTACCATTGCAAATCAGGTTGAGAACAGCCTGCCCTTTCTGATAGTGGGCTTCCTTACAGCATTTTTCCTGCTGTTCTGCCTGCTGTATGTGTTCCCCCTTATCGTCAGATATGAAAACACTATTCCGAAGAGCCTGAAAAACTCCTTTCGTCTCGGAATGAAGCATATCGGCAGGACGGTTCTGCTTATAATTATTGTGGCGGTGGAGCTTCTGCTCATATTCTGGAATGAGATCACCCTGTTTGTGGGGGCGCTTATCGGTCCTGCCTGCATAATCTACACCATAAGCGGCACCGCAATGCACATTTTCAGAGAGACGGAAAAGGATCCCGGTGCGGTCTCAAACCCCGAAAAACTCCACGAGCACGACGGACAGTAAAATTTACCTCCCGATATCTGCTATCAGCTGATATCGGGAGGTTGGTTTTTATATGAAACTCAAATGCTGCGTTTTTTATTTTCGGCGCAGATACAAAGCGGACGATACGCATAAATTTACAGCGTGACTTCGCTGCAGGTCGTCACCCACATCAGAAAAAACTCAGCTGCTCCTGCTCATAGTCTCGTTTTGAAGCGGAAATTATATCCTGCATTTTGTAAAGCAGCCCCAGCCGTTCGCATTCGGCGGTAAAGCATTTCCACAGCCTGTCCACATTCGGTGAGGTGCATTCGTAGGAATATCCGAAGGCTTCAAAATACCGTTGCGACAGCCCTTCCCCGGGGAAAAGCTCGTCTATTTTCCTAAGAAAATATTCACGCTGATTACCTCTTAATGTCATACCGAATGCAGGATAGATGAATTTCACTCCTGCCTCGGCTCCTTTGCGGACGATTTTGAGGATATTGTCCTCGCTGTCCTCGATAAAGGGCAGTACGGGCATAAGAGTTATCCCCGTGAATATCCCTGCCTCGGACAGCTCCGCAAGAGCATTAAATCGCTCGGAGGACAAGCTCACATTCGGTTCGATAATGCGGCTGAGACTGTCCTCGGCGGCGGTTACGGTAAGCTTGCACATCATAGGGGAGTGTTCCTTTATGGCAAGAAAAACGTCCTTGTCACGGGTCATAAGGCTGCTCTTTGAAAGGATAACACAGCCGAAGCCGTAGTCGTTTATAAGTTCAAGAGCGTGACGGGTGAGAAGAGCTTTTTCCTCAAAGGGGTTGTAAGGGTCGCTCATTGAGCCTGTGCCGATAACTCCCGTGTGGGCTTTATGTCTAAGCTCGCAGCGCAGAAGCTCAAGGGCATTTGCCTTGCACCGTACCTTGTCAAAATCCTCGATGCCGTAGCAGTCACTTCGGCTGTCGCAGTATATGCAGCCGTGACAGCAGCCACGGTAAAGGTTCATATTATAATCCGTGCCGAACCAGCCAGAGGACTTGTTTTTATGAAGTATAGACCTTGCTTCAACGCTTTCCATAGAACGCCCCCTTCCGCAAAAAAACTTTTTCTGTTTATATTATAACAGTTTTTCAAAGTCTCCGTCAACCGCCCTTTGATTTTTGCAGAAAAAATATTTAACAAAATTTATTCTGTTTTTTTGTTGACAAATACCTCGAAATAGGATAATCTATCATAGTATATATTTTAAGAAATCGAGGAAAATAAAGTGCGAGAGCTTACTTCGGGAAATCCCGCTAAAATGATATTTGCCTTTGCCATACCCATTGCGCTGGGAAGCCTTTTTCAGCAGCTTTACAGTATGATAGATACGGTCATCGTGGGCAGGACTGTGGGCGTTGAGGCAATTGCCGCCCTTGGCTCCACAAGCTACATATCAAATCTCATTATCGGCTTTATGTCGGGTCTCACAAACGGCTTTGCCATTATCACCGCACGCCATTTCGGAGCGGGGGACTATGTAAAAATGCGACGCTCCGTTGCAGGAACTATTATACTCGGACTTTCCGTATCGGCGGTGTTTACGGTTTTAAGCCTTGTTTTTCTACGTCCGTTTCTCCGGATACTAAACACCCCCGAGGAGATATTCGAGACCGCATACAGCTATATTTCCGTTATCCTCCTGTTTATGACCGCAGCTATGCTTTACAATATGTCCGCAGGCGTGCTGAGAGCGGTGGGGGACAGCGTTACGCCCCTTGTTTTCCTGATATTTTCCTCATTCATAAACATAGGTCTTGACATACTGTTTATCGCAAAGCTGGGCTTCGGCGTAAGGGGAGCGGCATATGCCACGGTAATATCACAGGGCTTTTCCTTTGTGATGTGCTGCATTTACATCTGCATAAGATTTCCCTATCTCATACCCGGAAAGGACGAGCTGAAGGTGACCTTAGCAGAGCTGTCCGAGCTTATGGCAATGGGACTGTCCCTTGCGCTGATGTTCTCCATAGTGGAGATAGGCTCCCTCATTCTCCAGAGAGCCATAAACAATTTCGGCACCGAAACCATTGCCGCCCACACCGCCGCAAGAAAGATATCGAGTATATTGATGCTTCCCTACAGTGCATTCGGCTCAGCCTGCGCCACCTATTGCAGTCAGAACCTTGGCGCAGGCAGACCCGAGAGAGTGGGAAAGGGAATAAAAAGCGCTGTTGTTATGTGCTGGATATGGTCGGCGGCAGCTGTGGCGGTGGGATATCTTTTCTCACCTGCCATTGTAAGCTGGATAGCAGGCACAGACGAGGTATTTATCGTGGAGCTTGCTTCAAAGTATATGAGAGTGAACACCCCTTTTTACTTTATCCTTGCCGTCCTTATCGTAATGCGAAGCTCGCTGCAGGGGCTTGGGCGAAAGACCATACCTGTTGCCAGCAGCGTTATCGAGATGATAGGCAAGGCGATGGTGGCATTTGCCGCCGCACCTGTGCTTGGCTATTTCGGAGTTATGATATCCGAGCCTATCGTGTGGTTCTTTATGACAGTTCTACTTGTGTGGGGATATGCAAGGGACAGAGAGCTTGTTAAGGCGACTTTTGTTAAGGAAAAGAAAGTATAGTAAATGGATTTGCCGCAGTAATGCCGATTGGCAGGACTGCGGTATTTTTTTGTCTGTATTCAGCTGTCAGCTGTAGAAATTGGTTGTCGGATACTGTATAATGACAGTATAACATATTGGAAATAATTCAATATTTATGCTCAAGAAAATTTGCAGTATTGGAGGGGGAATGTATATGTTTGAATTTATGTTTTACTATGGAATGCCTATTTGTTTGATAATCATTACGATTTCAATAGTTGCACTCGCAATCAAAAAGCTTTCCGAAAAAAATGATAAGAAGAAGTGATCTTCTGCCGTTCAGCCCCTAATGCTGAACGGCATTTTACAAAACAAAAAAGGGGAATGTATATGAGAAAATTTTTATCATCAATAGTACTGATAATTACCGCAATGCTGTTTTTCTGCGGCTGTGAGGACAAGAATTATAATGATCAGCAATATACCGTTACTCCTATGTCAACCAAGCCGGGCGTTATATCAATGAAGGATGTTAATTCCTCAGGGACAACATCGGGAGTATTTACGGTAAAGGAAGCCGAGGTCATAGGCAACTCTGTTCTTCTGGTGACCTATCAGTTTAAAAATTCCGCTTCCTATTCACGTTCGTTCGGGGAGCTGCTTGGATGGGGAGCAGTTCACGCATATCAGGACGATGTTATACTCGAAGGCACGCCGGAAGGCAATATGACCATAAATACAGAGGTGCAGAGCGGTGCTGCAATTGATATTAAAACGAGATACAAGCTTATAAACGGCACAGACCCCATTACCGTCATTGCCCAGGACGACTGGCTGCTCTTCAGCGATGCAACATATGTCAACAAAGAAATAACTCTAGGTACCGTAATGAATGAAAACTTTGCTTCAAATTCTGTTTATGGCAATGAGATAACCAAAGCAACTCTTGCGGATAACGGAACAATGACAATATTTAATTCCTTTGCAAACAATGGCAGCACAGCAGTAACGCCTGCAAGTGCTGTGGCTGTTCAGGCATTCCAGGGAACGGAAAGGCTGAGTATTGTGGGTGAAGGAATGACAGATGAAACTCATTATCAGAAGTATTATTATGTAGAGCCGGGTCAGAGGACAGACCTTTCCACAACCTTCAGGCTCAATAACAATAATGAGGACGTGACCGTTTATCTCACCGTTCCCTCAAGCGCAGAAATCTATGCAAAGCAGGTCTACAAGGTAAAATAAAAAATCGGCAGACTGTTTAAAAATCAAGGCAGTCTGCCGATCATAATTTTATCCCAAAAGATGTTCAATAAGTATTTTTATTCCAAGCAGCAGGAGGATAACTCCGCCTGCAAGCTCAGCCTTTGACTTGTACTTCGTTCCGAAAACCGAGCCGATCTTGACTCCTGCGGCGGATATGACAAAGGTACAGACGCCGATAAAAAGCACGGCGGCAATGATGTTCACCTCTAAGAATGCAAAGGTCACACCCACCGCCAGAGCGTCAATTGCGGTGGCTATGGCAAGCACAAGCATTGTTTTCGGTGCAAATGAGGGGTCGGCATTTTCCTCGTCGGAGGAGAGCGCCTCCTTTATCATATTAAAGCCGATTATCGCCAGGAGAGCGAATGCTATCCAATGGTCAAAGGCGGTGATGTAGCTTTTGAAATTTACTCCGAGAAGATAACCTATGGCAGGCATAAGCGCCTGAAAGCCTCCGAACCAGGCTCCGCAGATAAGGGAGTACTTGAATTTGTAGGAGGGGGTGGCAAGTCCCTTGCAGACAGACACCGCAAATGCGTCCATCGAAAGACCTACGGCGATGAGAAATAAGGTGAGCATATCCATAGCTTGAAAGTCCTTTCCTGTTTTTATATATGTTTATGTCCGCAGAAAAATAAAAAGACTCGCATACAGACAAAGCCGACAGTTTCGGCTGTATCTGTATGTGAGTCTTATCAATTAAGGCAAACCGGACCTTTCGGTCGGTATGTCGATTTGCCGCTTTATTTAAGTAAAGCTGATTACTCCCCCACGGAAATATTGTAAGGTAATTCTAACATATTTTTTCTTATGTGTCAAGCCCTTTTAGAAAAAATCCTTGACAACCCTCATTTTTTATGTTATAATCACCTTAAATAAATGCTATGACGGAAAAAAAGCAGGGCATAACCGTTTTCAGAGAGCCTTCATATGGTGGGAGAGGGCAGCGGCGCTTTGAAGATACATTCCCGAGCAGATACGGTGAAATTTAAGTAGCCCTATCCGTACCGAGACACGTTACAGTCTTCCAAAGGTTATGCTTTCGCATAACGAACTGAGGTGGTACAGCGGTATTTGTCGCCCTCTTGAAGCGTGCTTCTTTTGAAGAAGTGCTTTAAGAGGGCGTTTTTGTTTGAGGTGGCATTATGAAAAAGCTTAAACCGGCGCTTGTTCCCGTTATTCTTTCGCTCCTGCTTTGTTCCTGCAAGGCTGAGATCATTCCGCTTTCCGAAGCAGTAATGCTTGATAACGATAAGCTTTCAGGAAACCTTGAAGGGCGTTCAACCGTAGAAATATGCGATGCCTGGGGAGAGCCTGTCACCGGCTATGGTGATATTTATTCCTATGGTGATGCGGCTGCAGTAGTGTTTTTTGACCCGACAGATCGTGCAACAAATGCCATCGTGTGCGGCTGGCTTGAGGGCAGATATCTTCGGGATAAAAACGACGGAGATATGGTGTTTGTCGAGCAGGACGGATATATTGCTCCGACTTCCGTAAGAACATATGACGGGACTTCATGGTCAGGCTATGACTTTGCCGAATTTGAAAACGGAGACAGGATAAAAATCCTCGTTGAAATGATAGCAGAAACATATCCCGGACAAGCAACTGTTTATGCTGTAGAACTCATTGAAAAAGGCAGCTATGACGACCTTGACAAGGAGCAGATGGACAGGCTCAGAGAGTTAGGCTGGGCAGAATGAGCTTTTTGAAAGATGACCCGAAAGGTGTGGAGGAAAATGCGTATTCTTGTTACCGGAGGAACGGTCTTTGCAAGCCGTTATACAGCGGAATACTTTGCCTGTAAAGATTACGAGGTGTATGTGCTCAATCGAGGCTCACGTCCTCAGTCAGAAGGCATTAAGCTTATAAAATGCGACCGGCACGATTTGGGCAATGTCCTTAAACACATTGAATTTGACGCTGTTATTGATGTGACTGCTTACAATGAAAATGACATCAGCACCTTGACTGATGGGCTTGGAAGCTATGGCTGTTATATTATGGTAAGTTCAAGTGCCGTATATCCCGAAACAAATCCCCAGCCCTTTACCGAAGAGCAGACGTGCGGTGTGAATGTGCATTGGGGAGACTATGGTATAAACAAGCTTATGGCTGAAAAGCTCTTGCTTAAAAAGTTCCCGGGCGCATATATAATCAGACCGCCTTATCTTTACGGCAAAATGAATAATCTTTACCGTGAAGCGTTTGTTTTTGAATGTGCTGAAAAGGGTCTGCCTTTTTATGTTCCCAATGACGGAAAAATGCCTTTGCAGTTTTTTGATATTGAGGATATGTGCAGGTTTATTGAAATAATAATTCATAAAAAACCAATACAGCATATTTTTAATGTGGGAAATCCGCAAACGGTTACAGTCAGCGAATGGGTAAAACTCTGTTGCGCCGCCGCAGGCAGTCGGGCTGATATCAGAAATGCACCCGACAATGCTGAAATACGCAGTTATTTTCCTTTCAGAGATTACAGCTATTTCCTTGATGTTTCAAATCAGCTTTCACTAATGCCTGACGTAAAGGTTCTTGAAAAGGGGCTGGCTCAGTCATATGAGTGGTACAGGCATAATAAAGACCTTATTATAAGAAAAGATTATCTTGAATATATCAGGAAAAATCGGTGGAATGAGGCGCAGTTATGATAACTAACAATAATATTGACAACGGCAAACCCTTTGACTGGGGCAGAGCCTCCTCCGATTACGCAAAATACCGTGACATATATCCCCGTGAATTTTACGAAAAAATCCACTCTTTCGGCATAGGAATTTCGGGTCAGAAGGTGCTTGACATCGGCACGGGAACAGGTGTTATCCCCCGAAATATGTACAGATACGGCGCACGCTTTACGGGTACGGACATCTCGGAAAATCAGATAGCCGAGGCTAAGCGGCTTGCGGCGGCAGAGGGTATGGACATAGACCTTTTCTGCAAGTCCACCGAGGAGCTTGACTTCCCCGACGAAAGCTTTGACGCCATAACCGCCTGCCAATGCTTTTTCTACTTTGACCACCACATTGCCGCTCCAAAGCTGTCAAAGCTTCTCAGCAAAGGCGGAAAGCTTGCGGTGCTCTATATGGGCTGGCTGCCCTATGAGGACAAGGTGGCAGGGGCAAGCGAGGAGCTTGTTCTGAAATATAATCCCAAATGGACGGGCAAGGGTGATATGCGCCACGAGATATTTATTCCCGAGGTTTACGAAGGCTTTTTCAGAAAGCAGTGCAGCGAGATATTCGATGTCAAGGTGCATTTTACCCGTGAAAGCTGGAATGGTCGCATTAAAGCCTGTCGGGGAATAGGCGCATCACTTCCCCAAGATGAAATTGCCGCTTTCGAGAGGGAGCATATGGCTTTGCTTGAGAAAATCGCACCCGAGGAATTTGATGTGCTTCATTACTGCGCGATTTGCGTGCTGGAGAAAATATAAAAATGATATTGAAAGGCGGTGGTATCAGTGAGACCTCATAACGGTTTCATCTCATATTAAAGGGGGAATAATTATGGTATTTTGGCTTCTGATAGCGGCTTTCTGCTTTTATCAGGCTTATAAAATTATAAAAAACAAAAATAAATAAACGGAGGAATTTAAAAATGACTTTATACGAAGAGCTTACCAGACGAGGACTTATCGCTCAGGTCACCGATGAAAAGGAAATAAGCGAGATGATAAACAACGGCAAAGCCACCTTTTACATCGGCTTTGACCCCACTGCCGACAGCCTCCACGTTGGTCACTTTATGGCGCTCTGCCTTATGAAGAGACTTCAGATGGCAGGAAACAAGCCCATCGTCCTTATCGGCGGCGGAACCGCAATGATAGGCGACCCCTCGGGCAAGACCGATATGAGAAAAATGATGACCAAAGAGACCATTCAGCACAATGTTGACTGCTTCAAGAAGCAGATGAGCCGCTTCATCGACTTCTCCGACGACAAGGCAATACTTGTTAACAATGCGGACTGGCTTTTAAACCTCAATTATGTTGATGTCCTCAGAGAAGTGGGCGCCTGCTTCTCGGTAAACAAAATGCTCACCTTCGAGTGCTACAAGCAGAGAATGGAGAGGGGACTTACCTTCCTGGAGTTCAACTATATGATAATGCAGTCCTACGATTTCTATATGCTGTTCCAGAAGTACGGCTGCAATATGCAGTTCGGCGGCGATGACCAGTGGGCAAATATGCTGGGCGGAACCGAGCTTATCAGAAAGAAGCTTGCAAAGGACGCTCACGCAATGACCATTACCCTCCTTACCAATTCCGAGGGCAAGAAGATGGGCAAGACCGAAAAGGGCGCTGTATGGCTCGACCCCGAAAAGACCTCTCCCTACGATTTCTTCCAGTACTGGAGAAATGTGGGCGACGGAGATGTTATCAAGTGCCTGAAGCTTCTCACATTCCTGCCCATCGAGCAGATCGAGGAAATGGAGCGCACTATGACAGGTGCAGAGCTTAACAAGGCAAAGGAAATCCTTGCATATGAGCTGACCGCTCTTATCCACGGCAAGGAAGAGGCTGACAAGTGCCTTGAGGCTGCAAAGAAGCTTTTCGGCGGCTCGGGCAATACAGATGATATGCCCACCACCGAGATACCCGCAGCAGAGCTTGAGGGCGGCATCAACATTCTCGACCTGCTTGTAAAAACCGCTCTCTGCCCCTCAAAGAGCGAGGCAAGGAGACTTGTTACACAGGGCGGCGTAAGCGTTGACGATGCTAAGATAACAGACCCCAATGGCGTTATTGAAATAGCTGAAAGCGTTATTATCAAGAAGGGCAAGAAAGTTTACCATAAGGTGACAAGAGCATAAAAATAAGGGCTTCCGCAAATTTCGGCGGAAGCCCGTTGTGTTATTATACCTTTTCCGAAACCGCACTCAGCGTCACCGTAAAAGCCGTCCTGTTCTCGTCAGACTCAGCAGTAATGCTGCCGCCGTGTTTTTCCGCAATTGCCTTTGCAATGGCAAGACCCAGCCCGAAGCCGCCTGTGGAGCTGCTTCGTGAAGCGTCGGTGCGGTAATAGCGGTCAAATATCCTCTCAAGCTCCTCGGGCGGTATAGGCGTACCCTTGTTTGACACCGTAAGCTTTACCTTGTTTTTGCGGCTCTTTTTCAAAGATACGCTTATATCCGAATGCTCCGAGGAATGGTTAACGGCATTGTCGATAAGGATATTTATCATACGCACAAGGCTTTCCTTGTCGCCCTTTACCGTAATGCCGCTTTCGATATCGGAGTTTATGACCTTGCCCCGTTCAAAGGCAAGTGCCTCCATAGCGAGACACACTCCCTCTGCCGCTTCGGACAGGTCAAGCTCTGACATTACGGGGGGATTGTCCGTCCGCTCCTCTCTTGAGAGATAGAGCATTTCATTTATGAGACGGGACATTTTCTCTGCCTCACAGCGAATATATCCGAACCATTTTTCCTGCCCTGCAACGGTGTCGTCGGGGTTTGAGGTTATCACGTCAAGATTTGCGTTTATGACCGTCAGGGGAGTTTTCAGCTCGTGAGAGGCGTTTGAGAAGAATACCCTCTGCCTGTTCCAGGCGTCCTCAATGGGTATCACCGCCCACTTTGACAGCAGCAGGGACAGCAGGAATATGACTCCGAGAGCCAGCACGAAAATTCCCAGAAGGATAAACAGCAGTCTCCTGAGTGTGGATAGCTCGTCGGTGCGGTCGAGGAGCACGATTATCTTTTCGCCCTCCGTTTCCCGCAGCTTGTAGCGGTAGGAAACGCCCCCTGCAGAGACATTTCCCTCGTTTTCCGAAGTGCGGCTTATTATCTCCTCTGCGGCTTTGGAAACGGCGGAATTCTGTTCGGCGGACTCGTCCGAATTTGAAAAGAACCGCTCTCTGCTGTAAAAAATGCTCTGTATTTCATTTTCGGCGTTCAGCTTCACAGTTATCCAGCCTGCGGACATCTGCATTCTGTTTTTTCCGTCGGGGCGCTCGGCAATGTCTTTCGGAGAATTATCCGTATCATCTCTCGGCGGCGGCGGATTTTCCCATCTGCCGCTGTAGTCGATGTTTATAGCAAAGTCGATTATCCTTTGAGCATTATGCTCCTCGGAACGGTACATCGAAATGAATATGGAGGCAAGCACCCCCAGCATTACAAGGGCGAGAAGCCCCGTGAGGACAACGGTAAATCTTGCTCTGAGCTTCTTTATCATCTGCCGCCATCCTCCTCGAGAGTGTAGCCCACCCCACGGACGGTCTTTATATTAGCCTTTGACTTTATAAAGCCCAGCTTTTTCCGGAGAAAGGAGATATAGACCTCCACATTGTTATATTCTGCGTCGGAGTCATATCCCCAGATCTTGGTAATAAGAGTTTCCTTGCTCAGCACCCTGCCGCTGTTTTTCATAAGAAGCTCCATTATGGAAAATTCCTTCAGACCAAGCTTTAAGGAGTTCTGACCGCAGGAAAGCTCGTAAGCGGCGGTATCGAGAGAAATATCTCCGCAGGTTATCACATCGGAGCTTATTATGGCTGCGCTGCTTCTCCTGCCCAGCGCCCTTACCCTTGCAAGCAGCTCGTCGGTTGCAAAGGGCTTTGTGAGATAATCATCTGCGCCGCTGTCAAGTCCTCGTACCTTGTCGGATATCTCGTCCTTTGCGGTGAACATAAGCACAGGGGTGCTTATACCCTCGGCTCTTATACGTCTTAAAACCTCGATACCGTCCATTACGGGCATCATTATATCAAGGATTATCACGTCATATATCCCCGTCAGAGCGTTATCCAGGGCGTCTGCTCCGTTCCCGAAGGCGTCGGCGGTTATTTTGTTTCTGGCAAATATCTGCACAAGGGCGTCGGCTAATTTTTCCTCGTCCTCGGCTATCATTACACGCATTTTCTCAGCCCCCTTCAGACCTTTGTGATAATGATATCATACGGGGCTTAAATCAATCTTAAAGTTTTAATGCTTGCTTTTAGCAGGCTTTGCGGGAGTGGCAGTAATTGTCCTTGTTGCTTTTCCGGGAGTGTATTTCTTGGTATTTGTGTCATAGCGCAGGGCGGCTATTTTGAACTTGTAGGATTTGCCGTTTGAAAGACCTTTAATGGTGTATTTTGTGCTCTTGGTGGTTTTGTATGTCTTGTATTTCTTTGTGCTTGCATCATACATATAAATTCTGTATGCATAGGCCTCGTCAACGCTGCTCCAGGAAAGGGTCAGCTTTCCGTCTCCCGATTTTACGTTTATGCTGAGGGGCGCGGGGAGCTTATATTCGGAGCCTTTTTGAGGAGAAGCTTCCGCATTGCTCTGTCCGGGAGTCTTTGCCACAACATCGGAAACAAATTTATATTGGACTGATGTCATTGCGGAGAAGGATTTGTTATATATCTTTACCGTATATGTCTGACCGTCTTTAAGCCCTTTGACTTCAACATTGCAGGCTTTAATGCTTTGGCTGAAAACGGTTTTGCCCGACTGGTCGCAAACGGATACGGAGAAGATATCTTTTTTTTCTGCAAAGTCGTTGGGGTTTTTCCAGCCGATAAGGAGCTTGCCGTCCTTTACCAGAAACGCCACATTCTGTGCAGCTCCGTATTCGGGGTATTCGCTCATATCGGACTTAACGGTAAATTTGCTTGCAGAGGGAGCATAGAAGGTTTTGACGGCGTTATCCGTTTCACCCTTTTTTAAGGCGATAACGCAGGCATAAAAGTCCTTTGTCGTGTTGTGCTCAACGGCAAATACCGTTTCGGGAACAAGGACAGCGGTGTATTTATTGGAAACATAGTAGGTCTTAACAACTGTTCCGTCGGTGCTGCATATCTTAACGGCATAATTGGCAGCGCTTGGAACTTCGGTCCAGGTAAACTTAATGCAGCCGTTGAAAAATTCGGGAACGGCATTCTGGACTATGGTACTGCTGTTCACTGTGTTGCTCGGCGGATTATTGTTTGACGTATTATTGGACGGAGTGCTTGTGGTATTGCCCCCGTCAATAACGGTAAATTCTACTGCGCCTGCGGAAGCGGCTCCGAGAACGGAAAATGACATTGCAGCCGCCATAAGAGCCGCTGTTATTTTCATAGTGTATTTCATTTTTCATCAGCCTTTCTTTATGTTTGGATCATATTTGGAAATTTGTATATTTTTATTTTACCATATACCGCTCTGCTTTTCAAGGCAAAAATCAATATTTCTTAAAATAGTCTTAAATCGGAGAGGAAAATTTTTTTGTATCTGTCATAGAAGGGGAAAATACTGCATATAATATAATACATCGGACGGAAAACGGCTTCAATTCGTTATCTGCTCTGCTCCCAAATTTTTTTTGAAAAAAATTTCAAAAAACACTTGACAAACGCATTGCATTAGTGTATAATATAAAAGTCGGTTGGCGAGAGCCAATGACAAGGACAAATGTGGGAGCATAGCTCAGCTGGGAGAGCATCTGCCTTACAAGCAGAGGGTCATAGGTTCGAGCCCTATTGTTCCCACCAAATGGCCTGGTAGTTCAGCTGGTTAGAACGCCGCCCTGTCACGGCGGAGGTCGTGGGTTCGAGTCCCATCCAGGTCGCCATTTGCGGATTTAGCTCATCCGGTAGAGCGCCACCTTGCCAAGGTGGAGGTAGCGAGTTCGAGCCTCGTAATCCGCTCCATTTTTTTCTCTGCTTTTTTGATATTTTTGCAGCAGCGAAAATGTGCGCTTCTCTTTCTGCAGAGAAAAAATATCAAAGGCGCTATAGCCAAGTGGTAAGGCAAGGGACTGCAACTCCCTGACCCCCGGTCCGAATCCGGGTGGCGCCTCCAGAATCAAAGCTCCGAAGCTTTTCGGGGCTTTTATTTTTTGCTTTTTCTTATAACTGAGCCGCTGAACATTGCAGCGGCTCAGTTCAGTCTGTCGAAAAAGAAACGACAATCATATAATATGCACAAATCAATGCAGAAATTGCTTCGT
>NZ_JBNMJV010000037.1:0-24428 GCF_050874005.1 Huintestinicola sp. | reverse complement strand
GTTTCTCCAGCGGATCGCCTAATTCTGTTAATTTCTTGTATCGGTTCTCCTCATCAAAGAACCCTATCTGTCTTATTTTCATATCTCTATTTTACCACTTTTTTTCTTTTTTGTACAGGGGTTTTTAGATGTTACCATAAAAAAATACGCAGGAGACAAAAATCCGATCGCTGTTCTTTCACCCTGTATCGCCAAGAAAACAGAGTTTGAGGATACGGGCGAAGTCGAATACAATGTGACCTTTTCCGAGCTTAAAAAATATATCTCGGAAAACAATATTCCTCTTGACGATGACAGCTTTGAATTTGACGGTCTGCCTGCGTACAGCGGAGCAATATATCCAATGCCGGGCGGACTGAAAGAATGTCTTAAAGCAATGGATCCGAATTTGAAAGTCGTTAATTCGGAAGGTGTTCCCGAGGTATATCATAATCTTGATAAGTATCTTGAAACTCCCGAAAATGCGAGCCCCGATGTTTTTGATGTTCTTTCCTGCGATCTCGGCTGCACAGCCGGACCGGGTGTTCCCGGAGAACGAAATATGCTTGAAATAATGGGGATTATGGAAAATGTAAAGCAGGACGCTTTTTCCAGACAGTCAAAGCAAATGACCCATTCACGCAAAAGCAAGCAGTACAGCAGCTTTAATTCCACTTTAAAGCTTGATGATTTTCTGCGGGAATATTCTCCGAAAGCCATTGATTCTGCACCAATTTCTCAGACAGATATCGAAAGAGCATTTTCGGAGCTTGGCAAGATCACCAAAAGCGAGAAAAATTTCGATTGTCAGGCGTGCGGATACGCTTCCTGCCGTGAAATGGCTGTATCTATTGCCAAAGGACTTAATACTCCCAAAAATTGTCACCAGTATATTGTCAAGAAAAATATCGAGGAAAGCGACAATATTAGGCAGCAGAACGAGAAGATCATACAGGCAAACAGCGAACTTCACCGTCTCACTTCCGTCCTCAATGATGAAATACGCATAGCCGCAGAAAACACAGAAAAGATAGTGGGAAATTCCAACGAAAACATTTCGCTTATTGATGTTGTTGACAAGATCGCCGTTGATCTGCAGTCGCTGAGCTGTGCAATGGCTGAAAACATAGACCAGATAAATTCGATAAACGAAGAATACAGCCACAATTCCGATATTATCGAAGATATTGCAATGCAGATAAAGATACTTGCCGTAAACGCTTCTATTGAAGCCGCTCACGTAGGCGAAGCAGGAAAGGGTTTTGCGGTAGTTGCAGGAGAAGTGGGCACTCAAGACCCAGAGTGCTACACAGGGCTTCATTTCAAGCCACAGCAATGTATCAAAGGAAACCGAATGTGTAAACAACAGCATTACCAATATAATAAACGAGATAAAAAAGCTTTCGGATATTCTCACGGAGCTTAAAACCTCTGTTAAAACCACAGGACAGACCGGAAATGAAATAAACTCTCTGATGGAAAAAGTTTCAGGAATTACAGGAGAGATAGGCAGAGTTCTCGGCTGATGAAATAATAATGAGGCAGACTCCCGTTGGCTCAGTCTGCTAAAATACCCCGTATTTGCAGGCAAATACGGGGTAAAATCATATTCGTGAAATGCCTGTAAGGCATATAATAATACTTATCAAAATATTGACTTATTGCCGAAATGATTGTATAATAAAAGAATAAATCACTTCAAGGCGACAGCCTTTTATTATGATGACAGAAAAAGATATCTCACATATGAGCCTCACGAATATTCCGAAAGAAGATATATGCCGTGACGTCTTTTTTTAATAAATATAACGTTCAGGAAAGGAAAGTTATCAAGATAAATGAATACCGAAAAAGGTCTTATCCATATTTACTGCGGAGACGGCAAGGGAAAAACCACAGCTGCGATGGGGCTTGCTCTCAGGGCGGCAGGAGCAGGCAAAAGAGTATATCTGGTCCAGCTATTAAAGGGAAATCCCACTTCGGAGCTCAACAGTCTGGCACTTATTCCAAATATAACCGTTGCCCGTCCCGAAAAAGGTTTCGGATTTACTTTTAATATGACCGATGAGCAGAAGTCGGAACTTACGTGTATCCACAACAGGCTGCTGTCCGACGCTTTTGATAAAATGAATTGCGGCAATACGGATATGCTTATCATTGACGAGTTTTTTGCAGCATATAATAAAAATCTCCTTGACAAGGAGATAGCAGAAAGGATAGTTTTTGAAAAGGCATTTGTCTGCGAGCTTGTTCTGACAGGGAGAGACCCCGATAAAAATTTCATCAGCGCTGCCGATTATGTCAGCGAAATTAAATGCATAAAGCACCCCTATGAAAAGGGAATCTCTGCAAGAAAGGGGATAGAATATTGAAGCTTGAATATGTACGCCCCGAGGATATCGAAAAGAGAAGCTTTGAGATAATTTCCGGGGAAATATCCGAGAGGGGCGTTACTCTTGAACCTAAGCAGGCTCCCATAATAATGAGAGTTATCCATACAACGGCTGATTTTGATTATCTTGATAATCTGAAATTTTCTGAAAATGCTGTGGATACAGCTCTGAATGCGCTCAGAGAGGGTGCGTATATCATTACCGACACAAATATGGCTCTTTCCGGCATAAATAAGGCTGCGCTGGGAAAGCTTGGCTGCGAGGCATACTGCTTTATGGCAGATAGCGATGTGGCTCAGGCGGCAAAGGATAAGGGCGTTACAAGAGCCTGCGCTTCGGTAGAAAAGGCTTCAAGGCTCGGCGGAAAGCCGCTTATTCTCGTTTCTGGAAATGCGCCCACATTTCTTATAAGGGCAAGAGAACTTATGGACAGCGGAGGGCTTGCTCCCGCTCTTGTTATCGCTATGCCTGTGGGTTTTGTTAACGTGGTGCAGTCAAAGGAGCTTATTATGTCTTCGGGGGCTGAATATATTGCCGCCCGAGGACGAAAAGGCGGCAGCAATGCGGCGGCGGCTGTGGTAAATGCGCTTATGTATATGCTCACACGGTAAGATTTTTCTGCTTTATATCACGAAAATGCTTAGGGGTCATACCGTGGCGCTTTTTAAAGCTTTTAATCATATGGCTGCAGTCGGAAAATCCTGTTTCCTGACTGATATAAGTGAGGTCAAAGTCGGTGAAGATAAGAAATTCCTCGGCTTTATAAATTCGCATATCTTCGATATATTCCTTGCAGGTCTTTCCATAGACTGCAAGGAATTTTTTTGCAAAATACGAGTAGCTCATTCCGCATTTCTCAGCTATTTCCGAGACCTTTGGATTCAGCGCCATACTGCTGTCGATATATTCGGTAATGTTGTAAATATCATAGCGGCTGTCCTCGGCAAATGCCTCGCTGTCAACACGAAAGCCCTTGTCCTGCCAGCAGCGGAGGACATTTATCAAAAGTCTGCATATTTCCGAGCGTATCATAATATCATAGCCGTATCTTCCTCTGTTCATTTCACCGATACACCGCTCAAAGCTTTCAGCGGCGTTCATTGCAGCAGTTTCTTCGGAGGAGAAAAATACAGTCATACCATTTTTTTCGGCGCATCTGAAAATACTTCTAAGCTTTGGACTATAGGCGGAGGACATATTCATTCGGTTGATATCCAGCTTTAGAACATTAAGCTTTAAGGGCTTTCCGTCGGCGCTGTATATGGAGTGCACAGATTTGGGATGAAATATGACCATATCTCCTTGAGCGGCCTTATATATATTGTTACCGTTGTGCATTTCGGCATTGCCCTCAACGGTATAGATTATCTCCATATAGTAATGCCAATGGGGACGAACAGGATAATCCGAGTAGAATGTGAAACATTCAACAGGATTATTCAGCATATCATTTTCTTCAAAAAGATATCTCATTTTTATATCTGTCCTTTTTTATGATAGATTTTTACAATTTTTGTGCTATTATATTATATCATAAAAAATTCCGATATGCTATACTTTTTTTAGATTTTAAATGTTATTTTATATTGGATTATTACTAAAATCGAGGAATATATTATGAGCGATATCTTTATAAATCAGGCAGGGTACAGACCCGACAGCATAAAAAAGGCTTTAATGCCGTTTCCCGCAGAGACATTTGAGATAGTCGGCACAGACGGAAGTGTTTGCGCTGCAGGCAGCACAGTTTATGCAGGCACCGACAAAAATTCGGGAGACGTTTTATATACCGCAGATTTTTCCGATTTTTCGGAAAGGGGCTCTTTCCGCATTCGTGCAGGTAATAAGACCTCCGAGCTTTTTGAAATAGGGGAGGGCGTTTACGAAAAGGCTCTTGACTGCACTTCAAAGGCTTTTTATTACCTGCGCTGCGGCTGCGGACTTCTTGAAAAATATGCAGGCAGTTTCAGGCACGGCGTATGCCATAAATCACGTGGACTTCTGTGGGAAAACAGAGATGTTTCCTCGGAGATAAGCGGCGGCTGGCACGACGCAGGAGATTACGGACGTTATGTTACCGCAGGCGTTTGTGCTCTGGCTCATCTGCTTTACGGATATATACTTTTCCCCACCGCATTCGGCAGACAGAAGCTGAACATTCCCGAAAGCGGCGGCGTTCTTCCCGATATTCTTGCGGAATGCCGCTATGAGCTTGACTGGCTGTTAAAAATGCAGAGAGAGGACGGTGCGGTATATCACAAAGCTACTACGGCTCATCACGCTCCGTTTATAATGCCCGAGGATGACAGGGCGCAGATGTTTGTATTTCCCGTATCTACCTCTGCTGCTGCCGATCTCGCAGCCGTATGCGCTCTGGCAAGCAGGGTCTACAGACAGTTTGACGGCGATTATTCAGCAAGGCTTTATGAAGCGGCTCAGAGATCCTTCGGGTGGCTTGAGAAAAATCCCGGATTTATCGGATTTAATAATCCTCCCGGCTGTGCTACGGGCGTTTACGGCGAAAGCAGCGATGATGACAATCGCTTCTGGGCTGCCGCAGAGCTTTTTGCAGCTTCGGGCGACGATAGATACCGAAATGCAGTAAGAGCGGCGGCTGAAAAGGATTTTTCGCTTACTGATTTTGGCTGTTATTCCGTTGGCGGTCTGGGAGCGCTTTCTTACGTTTTAAGCGCAGGAGGCGACAGCGACCTTATAAAGCGTTTTGAGGACGGATTTATAAGCGAGGCGTACAGACTCAAAGAGCTTTCGGACAATTGCGGCTATGGTGCAGCTATGAGCGAGAATGACTACGGCTGGGGAAGCAATATGAATCTCTTAAAGCACGGAATGATATTTGCAATCGCAGACAGGTGCTTTGGAAAAAGAGAATTCAGAAAGTACGCTCAGGCGCAGGCAGACGTTCTTTTCGGAGTGAATGCACTCGGTATAAGCTATGTAACGGGAATAGGCGGACATTGCTGCAGGTATCCCCATCTGAGACCTGCCTATGCCGACGGGGTGGAGGAATGTATTCCGGGAATGGTATGCGGAGGGCCCAACAGAAATCTTGACGATCAAGAGGCAAAAAAAATTATAAAGCCCGGCACTCCGCCTATGAAATGTTTTGCGGATAATGTGGGCTGTTATTCGCTGAACGAAATAGCAATTTACTGGAATTCGCCTGCGGTGTTCCTGCTGGCTTATCTCAGCTTGTAATATTGCAGACTTTACATAAATAATAACGTCAGCCGACTTCTTTATGAGGTCGGCTGACGTGTTTTTATATTCAGAGGTTTCATTTATTCGATAATAAAACCTTTTTCTCTGACGACATTTTCCACCATTGCGACATATTTTTCACAAAGCTCCTTGGTCTGAGCCTCTGCCATAATGCGGAGGAGAGGTTCCGTGCCGCTGGGACGGACAAGCATTCTGCCGTTGCTTCCAAGCTCGGTTTCCGCTTGCTTTACAGCGGCAAGCACATCAGGGTCGCTTAAAACGGCGTTTTTGTCGGTGACACGCACATTTTTAAGCAGCTGGGGATAAATGGTAAGGGGAGCGCAGAGCTTTGCAAGAGTGGTTTTCTTGCTGCACATTACCTGCATAAGCTTGATTGCGGTGATGATACCGTCTCCCGTATTTGCGTACTTGCTGAAAATGATATGTCCCGAGTTTTCACCGCCCAACTTGTAGCCCTTTTCGTTCATACATTCGTAGACATATTTATCTCCAACGGCGGTCTTTTCGTAGTTTATGCCAAGCTCGTCAAACGCCTTGTAAAGTCCGATATTGGACATTACGGTGGTTACGACGGTGTTATGCTCAAGGGTGCCTTTCTCCTTCATATAGCTGCCATAGATGTAGAGAATTTTGTCTCCGTCAACTACATCGCCGTTTTCGTCCACCGCAAGGCAGCGATCGGCGTCTCCGTCAAAGGCAAAGCCTGCGTCAAGATGCTGCTCTTTAACAAGCTTCTGAAGTCCTTCAATGTGGGTAGAGCCGCAGTTTGTATTGATGTTCAGACCGTCGGGGTCATTGTTGATAACATAGGTCTTTGCACCAAGTGCGTCAAAAACGCTCTTTGCAATGGTGAATGCGGAGCCGTTTGCACAGTCAAGACCGATACGCTTGCCCTTGAGTGAATATACGGCGAGAGAAATAAGAAATCCGATATAGCGGTTCCTGCCTGCGGAATAGTCGCTGGCGCAGCCTATCTTATCTCTTTCGGCAAGAGGTATCTCGGGATATTCGCCGTCTATGTATTTCTCAATTTCGAGGATAACGCTTTCCTCAAGCTTTTCGCCCTTGTTGTTGAAAAGCTTTATTCCATTGTCATAATATGGATTGTGGCTTGCGGATATCATTATGCCGCAGTCAAAATCATCGGTGCGGACAACATAAGAAACGCAGGGGGTAGTGGTTACGTGCATAAGGCTCACGTCCGCTCCCGAGGCGGTAAGACCTGCTACAAGGGCATACTCAAACATATAGGAGCTTCTTCGTGTGTCCTTGCCGATGACCACCGAGCAGCGGTGATCTTTGCCGTAATAATATCCGAGAAAACGCCCTATTTTAAAGGCGTGTTCTACGGTAAGGGTCTTGTTGGCTTCTCCTCTGAAGCCGTCTGTTCCGAAATATTTAGGCATTGTCATTCTCCGTTCAGATATATTTTTATGGTTTATTTTATGATATGATTGATTTTATGGTGAAAACACTCACAAGCTATATTTTATCATTTTATTCCTCTTTTGTCAACAAGAGAAGAGATAAAAAATATAACAATATGATTACAGAACTGCCACAAAACGGTACAGCGATTGACAGCCTATTTTTGGGGTGATATACTGATAATAAAGTACATCACAGGGGGACTTAAAATGAAAAAACTAACGCCTGCGCTTATCTGTCTCACACTTCTTCTTTCAGCCTGCAGAAACGAGACAAGAGAACCCGAGGAGACTGATTTACTCGAGACAACGGCGGCAGCAATTGAAACTACATATGCTGTTTCCAAAACGGCATATGAAACATCTTCCGAAACAGAGACAGAACCGTCAAAGCCCGTTATTGTTGACGAGAGAGAAGCTGTCCCCGAGGGCTTTACAGCTGCACTTGACCTGAATGATTTTGCGGACGAGGGATATTTATCGGGTGGATTTGCCGTTTCGGGCGGCGATGTCCTTCTTGTGGATTATACCAATATCTATAATGCGCCGGAAGATAGAAAACCTGACTATCTTTTGGGAATATCCATAAAGGAAAAGAAGCAGCTGTTCAGGATAGACGCACCGTCAGCCGATTGCAGCATAGAGCTTATACAAGGCTTATCGGACGGAAAAATATCTGCTTGCGCTGCGGTCTATAAAACAGGCGGCGAAAAGGTTTCGCTCATAGAGGTTGACAAGGACGGAAATTACAGGATAACCGAGGGAGCAGGCTCGGACGATATTGTTTATTCCTGGGGAGACAAAGCAGTTAAAGCTGTTAACGGCAGCATTGTAAACGCTCTTGACGGAAGCGTTCTCTGTCAGCGGTATGACGAGGAAAACGACCCTTATTTTGTAAAAAGTTTTGTATATCGATTTTCTATGCCTTTGGACAATGACCGCTTTATTTATCAGATAGGCGGCTATGAATGGTCTGAGGGAGCAGGTATTTACGATCTCGGAACAAATACCTCGGTAAATTTTCCCGACAGTATGAATACCGCTCCTTTAGGTGTGCATAATGGAATGATCTATACTGTTGACAGCTTTGACGGAGTGGGGGAGAATATTTACATCTATGATCCGGAAAATTTTGAAAGAAAGAATTTCTGCGGTTCTCCCTATGAGCTTCAGATGAACGATATGCTTTATTATGAAATGCCCTCGAGCGGAGAGTTTATTTTGGCAGTATATGAACCTTGGTATGAACGTGGGGAAGATGCAAAGCTTGCTTTTCTCAGTCCCGATACGGGAGAAATTATGACCGAATACACGCTTGCCGATATTCCGAATTACTATCCGCCGTTTTTTTTCGATAATTATATTTGCTTATATGATAATATAAACGGCATTATATACACCTTGCCTATGCCTCGTGGTAAATTTACGCTTGAGGATAAAGATGGTGTCACCGAGCTTAGCTACACATATCTTGGCAAGTCCGAAACGCTTATATCTTATGATAATACCGAAATGTGGAACCTGAGCAAGTGTACCGTCAAGGATTTTAATGACGTAATGGGATACGACGGTGTGATATATACCGAAACGGCGGCAACAAGGTATTGGTCGCAGAACTACTATCTTTCGGTCATTGACGGAAAGCCCGTATGCATTGCGGAAAGCTTTGGCAGTGAAAGCGGAGAAAGTGACAGCATTGCCGATATTGACGGAGACGGCATAAACGAGCTTATCTGCAACTGCGTTTACGGGGCTGACAGCGCACAGGAATGTTTAATTTACAAAATGACAGACGAGGGAATTATGAGGGCAAGCGGTCACGACTTTATTGACAGCGAAATAATTGAAAAACAGACTATGGCAAATGCAATATCCTCGGAATATCTTCCCGAAAAGAATAAAATGCTTTGCGGATATTTTGAAGATGAAGAATATGTAACGGTTGAGTATGATATAGATATGTCCGAGCTGAATTTCGAGTCTTTCGAATCATCATTCTTTGATTTGCCTGCGGACGAATAATTTTACAAGGGCATTCATATATTTGACTATATGTTTATTTACAGAAAGGTCGGATATGAATGCCCAGTGTTTTTTTAAGCCCGTCCACACAGGAGTGGAATAAATATGCCACCAGCGGCAATGAGGAGCAGTATATGAATATGCTTGCGGACCTTATGGAGCCGTATATGCTTGCTTCGGGAATCACATTCACCCGAAACGACCCCGCAAGGAACGTTAACGGTGCTATCGAGGACTCAAACAGCGGCTGGTATGATGTTCATCTTGCTCTACATACCAATGCAGGGGGAGGGCAGTATGCGGGAGTTTCACGGGGTATCGAGATATATTACTCTCCCTATTCCGATTACAGCCGCCGCCTTGCAACTATTATCGCAAACAATATGGAGGTCATTTATCCCATACCCTCAAAGGTAAGCACAATTCCCACCACATCACTTGCGGAGGTCACAAGGACGAAAGCGGTGGCTGTGCTTGCGGAGCTTGGTTATCACGATAATTACGAGGACGAGGCTTGGCTTAAAGATAACCTTGAGCTTATCGCAAGGACTATGGTTCAGTCGCTCTGCGATTATTTCGGCATACCCTTTGTGGAGCCGTCTCCCGTTCGGACGGGAACTGTTCGGACGGACGGCTCAAATCTTAACATAAGAAGCTATCCCTCAACAGATTCCTACATAGTTGGCAAGATACCCAACGGCGGTCAGGTGAATATCTACGGCGAGACGGATAACTGGTATGTAGTGAAATACAACGGTATCACAGGCTATGCGGCTATGGATTTTATTGAAGTGAACTAATGAATCAACAGCTCTCCATATTTTCGTGGGAGCTGTTTGTGTTAATAAAAATAATCTTGACTATACATCTTCAAAGCATTATAATATACATAGAAAGCAAACTCCAAAGTGAAAGGAACTGATAAAAAATGCCACAGGAAAAAGCACTTGTTTTGTCAAGCGGCGGAGTGGACAGCACCACTCTGCTTGCCCTTGCCTGCGAAAAATACGGACGGGAAAATGTTGTTGCATTGTCCATATATTACGGACAGAAGCATAAAAAGGAGCTTGAGGCAGCGGATAAGACTGCAAAGTATTACAATGTTGAACACATTACTCTTGATCTGTCAACTATTTTCAGGTATTCCGACTGCTCACTTCTTGCAGGTTCTTCTGCGGAAATTCCTCACGAAAGCTATGCAGAGCAGCTTGAAAAGACAGACGGTGCGCCTGTTTCCACCTATGTGCCTTTCAGAAACGGACTGTTTCTCTCGGCGGCGGCAAGTGTGGCTCTTTCAAAGGGCTGCTCGGTGCTTATGTACGGCGCCCACGCCGATGACGCTGCGGGAAATGCATATCCCGACTGCTCCGAAGCCTTTGTGAACGCTATGAACAATGCAGTCAGCGAGGGCAGCGGGGGACAACTCAGGATATCCGCTCCCTTTGCGGGAATGAACAAGGCGGCGGTGGTTGCCGAGGGTAAACGTCTCGGCGTGCCATATGAGCTTACCTGGAGCTGCTATGAGGGCGGCGATGAGCCTTGCAGAGTATGCGGCACCTGTCGTGACAGACGTGCGGCTTTCCTTGCTAATGGTATCGACCTTTACTGATATATAAACAAAATGCGGCGGGAGCAAATTGCTTTCCGCCGCTTGATTTTACCAAACCATAGGTCTGTTCAGACCGTATTTTTTTATGGTACCCTTGTAATCCTTGTAGCAGTAGTTGAGGTCAACATATTCCTCAATGCCGTCCAGCCTTCCTGTTTCGCTGTACTGCCACATTCCGTAATGGTAGCTGTAATTCTCAAAAAGCTTTTCTTCATCGCCCCAGCAAGCGACCCAGATGTCATAATCGGCTATCCTGTCATAAATAAGGTTATCGTCAAAGAATTTAGCATAGCTGTATATCATTGCATAGTAGCCTGCATTTTCCAGGTCTTCCATAAATGCAACAACGATATCGGTGACCTCTTCCTTGGACATTCCGTCATAAAACGACTCCTCAATATCAAGCACCACAGGATATTCGGGTGAATAACCGCTTATTACATTGAGAAAATATGCCGCTTCTTTATGGGCTTCTGCTGTATTTCTCGCATACATATAGTGATAAAAACCGTAGGGGATACCGTTTTCTTCACAGCCCCTGACATTATCTGCAAGCTTCGGGTCGGTGTCCTCATAGCCATAGGAGGATCTTATCATTGCAAAACCTGCCATACCCGTGGATTTTACTGTTGCCCAGTCGATATCTCCGTTCCACTTGGAAACGTCAATGCCGGGAATAACATCGCCGTACACGGTAACATAAACAGTATCGCTCTTGCCGTTGTCCGTTGTAAGGGTAATAACGGCATTTCCTTCTTTTATACCCGTTACCTCTCCCTTTGCATTGACCTTTGCAATGGAAGGATGATCGGACTGGATAGTATATTTGTATTTTGCCCCGGCAGGGTATACTCTTGCGTCAAGAGATATTGTGCTGCCCACCTGAACGGAAACCGATTCCTCACCGAAACGTACCATTGTGGGAACAAGTTCGCCGTTTTCGTTATATTCCTTTTCGATTTCTTCCTCGTATGTTTCGTCCTTTTCCTCATCGGTGAGTACGGGAACAACTGTAACATTGAGTTTGACCTTTTTGCCGCTGCTTGTGGTACATACGATACGTGTATTACCTGCTCCTCTTGCAGTAATTACGCCGTTTTTGTCAACAGAAGCCACCGCCTTGTTCAGAGAGCGGAATGAAACGCTGTCGGTGCTGTTTGAAGGAGTAAGCTCGTAAAGAATAGCATACTGTTCTCCCTCAAAAATGGTGACGGAATTATGCTTCAGAGAGATTTTTGTTGATTTGACATTTCCGTCCTTGGGAGTCGCTTCATCTTCGGATGTTTCCTCGGTTGTTTCATCTTCAGGAACATCTTCGGATTCCTTTTCCTTGACGGTTATGTAAAATCTGTCCTTTACGCCTGAGGTGGTCTTTGCTGTGATAATAGCGCTGCCTTTTCCGACAGCGGTAACATTTCCTTCAGCATCAACGGTGGCTATCTTTTTGCTTGATGTGGAAAAAGTGACCTTATCGTCCGATTTTGAAGGCTTGAGACGATATCCTATCTTAAATGTATCGCCCACGGTAACAGAGGTCTGATAGCTGTATATCGTAATTTCTGTTGCAGGCTTTGTGACCTTTTTGTTATCTGTATTTTCGACAGGCTTTTCTTCCTCTGCAGGAGCCGGCTCTGTCAGCTCGGGAGTCTCCTCCGGCAGGTCATCTTCTACGACATCCTCCTGTATCTCACCGTTATCGGTGTTATCGGTGATTTCCGTTTCGTCAAGTGCGGTTTCGGAAACGGAGAATGATTCGTTCTGTGCATACTGCGCATATGCATCTGCCGGGTCGGTAAACGCAAAAAACGAAATGCCTCCCTGCAGGCACATTGCGGCGGCAATGCAAACAGAGACGATTTTTCTGCAATATCCTTTCATTGTAGCTGTTCCTTTCTTTCTGTTTTTAACGATATATTATAATTTTACATTATTTTGCATTGTCTGTCAATAACAATAGCGAATGTTACCAAATTGTCATATTTATATCCGGACATAAAACAATCGGAGAGATATGATGTTACCGATTTTTGATAAAAAAGAACCTTTCCCTGCATTAACCAAGGAAAGGTTCAGAGTTTATTACTTTTTGTCGGAAAAATATTCGGAAACAGTTTCTTCAAGATTATCTGCAGCAGCACGGTATTTTTTTATAAACACCTTATGATGGGCTGCGGCATAATCGGTATCACCGGTTAAAAGCGAGTCGAAAATCTTCTGACCCTTATTTGCAAGCTCTGTAAGACCAACTTTTTCAGCGGAGGATATAGCCGTTTTCAGATCTGCCTGATAGCTTCTGTTATCCTTGACTGAAAAATCAAGCTCAAGATCGTTGCAGCGGTTATTGGTACAGAAATCGTAAACAGCGTCAAGATATATGTCCTTATCATTCTCACATTCTGCCAGACCCTTTGCAATATCAAGTGCAGAGCCTATCTTTGAGGTTTTGTTCTGCTCTTTCACCGAGGCAGACGCTTCAGCGCTTTTTATCATATCCCTGCTTATATGCCTGAACAGGCATTTCTCGATATCGCTGCCGGTAAAGGGCTTTGAAAGATAATCGTCAAAGCCGGCGTCAAGGTAAGTCTGCTTTGCTCCGTGGATAGCATTGGCGGTAAGGGCAATAAAATGTGTTCCCGAAGCAAGGTTTTCTTCCTTGATCTTATGAAGGGTCTCTATACCGTCCATCTCGGGCATCATATGGTCAAGAAAAACAATGTCGTAAATATTATTTCTCAGCAGTTCAATACACTCCCTGCCGCTTGAAGCGGTTTCCAGCTTAACAAGGGTGCGTTTTAGCAAATTCTTTGCAACAAGCAGATTGGTCTCGTTATCGTCCACAACAAGAACTCTGGCATTGGGGGCAGTTTTTTCCGCTTTGTCGGAAGTCTGTTCAGCCGAGGCTTTGAAACGCTGTTCAAAATCACCCATAGGTTCATCGCTGACGATCTTCTGCGAAACTACAAATGAGAATGTGGAGCCTGCACCGTAAACGCTGGATACATTCAGCTCGCTGTCCATCATATTAAGCAGTCTCTGGACTATGGTGATACCAAGTCCTGTGCCTTCGATATTTCGGTTCTTTTCCTGGTCAAGACGCTGGAAGGACGTGAAAAGCTTGTCGAGATCTTCTTCTTTTATGCCTATTCCCGTATCGGTAACGCTGACCTCGAGCTTTACAATGCCGTTTTGTCTCTGCAGGGCTTTCATTCTGAGACGAACGCTGCCCTCGGGGGTATATTTAACGGCATTTGTAAGAATATTTGTTATGATCTGCCTGAGTCTCACATCATCACCGTAAAGTATTGCAGGAATGTTTTCGTCTATCTCGGTGATGAATTTAAGATTTTTCTTATCCGCACGTGCTTTTATCATATTTACGATATCATTTATAAGCGAGCTTACATCGTATTCCACAGGAACTATCTCCATCTTTCCCGACTCTATCTTTGAGAAATCCAGGATATCGTTTATGACAGACAGCAGCGTTCTTCCCGCACTCTGAATATTTGCGGCATATTCAACAATGTTCTTTTCGGTGGATTCACGCATTATCATCTCATTCATTCCGAGAACGGCATTGATAGGCGTTCTTATCTCGTGACTCATATTGGCAAGAAAATTATTTTTAGCCTTGCCTGCGCTTATGGCATTGTCAGCAGCTTCTTTAAGCTCTCTGTTTACCTTTGTCTGCCAGAGAGCGAGACGTTTCATAATAACATTTACGATGATTATACAAAGCGCAAAAACAATAATATACAGAATATCCGAGAAAATTCCGCTGCCGTATATCTCGCCCACATTCCGCATTACTATGACCTTAAATCCTGAAACAGGTTCCTCCATTGCGAGGCAGACCCTTCTGTTTCCGTCGTAATCCTTTATGGTAACAGGCTTATTTTGGGTAAGTGCAGTTCTGTAGCAAAGCTCTGCGGCATTTTTTGAAAATCCCGGCTGCATCTGATATTCGTTATACGGGTGGTTAAGGATATTTCCGTCAATATCGGTAAGAAATGCATAGCCCGTATCGGTATAGCTTTCTCCAAGAATACCTATCAGCTTGTCAAGATAATAGTCAATTCCCAGTACACCGATAAAATTGCCCCCCGAGTCATAGACTATCTTGCTGAGGGTAGTGCAGTAAAGTCCCGTCTGCTCGTCAAGATAGGGCGCTGAAATATTGAAATTGTTTTCGGAGACAAGGGTGTCTATATACCATTGACGCTCCTCAACGTGCCAGCTGATGTCAGGTTCCCAGCCGTTATTCATCAGAACGGTATGCTCCCATTCGGGATTGCAGAGGTAGGCGACGGAAATATCGTCATACTTTGATACCACATCGTCAAGATAGGCAATAGCGGTATCATAGTCGTCGGTGAAATCCGGCTGTGCGGCAATGCTGTCGGAAATAACGTCAAGAACGGCTCTGTTGCCCGAGACCCATTCCTGCACCTGATAAAGGTAATACTCTGTTTCCTTCTGCATTTTGGTATTGCCCCAGCTTACCTGTGTGTTGGTGTTAAGTATCAGCGCAAATACGCTTGTTACAGTTAGGACAATGGTTATAAGGGCTGTCTGCTGTCTGTGATCGACAGATTTTTTTCCGCTTTTCTCATCATTACGGGTCTGGCTGAAATTATTTATGGCGGACATCGAGATAAGGTTGTCGAGCATCTGACTAAGCTCTTTTGCCGAGTCGCCGATCTCAGCTCCTGTGCTGCTGTCCGCTTCACCCGAGCTGCTGAGGATATCCGCACGGCTTATTATCTTTGAAAGAGGCCGTTTAAGCTCATAGCTCATATTTTTTAAGAACTCGTCTTTTACGGACAGAGCATTTTCTGCCGCCGCTTTGCTCTGACAGGTGCGTATAAAAAAAATAATGATCGCTGCAGCAAAGATCAGCATAAATACGATTATGTATATTGACATTCCGCTTATGCCGAAATTTTCTGCGTCACGCCTTACGCATACTATAAGATACCAGTCATAATTGGTCTTATCGGAAAAAATGTTGTATTTTACCCCGTCTGAGGTGTATTCAAAGGTATCGCCGTAAAGCATAAATACCTTGTTTACAAGCTCATTATAAAAAGCCAGCTCACGGTGATCTTTTCCCACATATTCGGGATCGGAGTGTCCGACGATCATTCCGTCGCCGTTTACGATAAGGCTGGTTCCGGAGCTGCCGGAATTCATCTCCTCAATGTAATGCTGTATGCCGCTTAAATTGAAATCAAGTCCCACCACCGTTGAACCGTCCGAGAGGAGCTTTGAGATACTGTAGCACATTTCGCCTGTGCTTGCGTCAATGTAAGGGTCTGTAACATTGATGGATCCCATACGCTTCTTCGCTCCTACATACCAGGTACGCTCGTCAAGGACGAAATCATCATCGGGAACGAAATCGTTGATATAAAGCTGTCCGTTATAAGCGGCATATGCGCTGAAACAGCTGCCGTCCGATCTGCCGCTTATATCCGAAATGGTCTCGGCACAAAAATATTCGTCAAGCAGTTTTGATGTGTCGCCGTCCATAGAGATTATCTGCTCTATCTGCATAGCAACGCTGTCAAGCAGACATTCGGAGCGGTAAAGACTGTTGTCAACGCTTCCCGCAATGCTGCTGAGCCTCATCTGACCCTCGGCTTCGATACGCTGTGACTCTGTGCTCTTTATCAGAACGGCGTTCAGAACAGTTATTATCACAAGAATACATATAAGTATTATAAGCGAAGAACGATAGCTTCCGCTTAATTTTCGTTTATCTTTTTTCAAATCATATCAGATCCTTGCCGGTCAAGATTTATTTTGTTATATTTTACCACGATAAATTATACTATATTTTACTGTGCTGTGTCAATCACGAAATATTGTATTTTTGACCGATAAAAAATTAATGCCCCTAAGACGGACATTTCTGCGGCAAATATGACCGCATTTGTGCGTCTTGGGGGCATTGAAGCTCTTTTTTACAGAGACGTGTTATTTGTTCTGAGGATTGTTACTTGCATTTTCGTCATTGGGTCTGCTTTCGGCGTTTTTTTCAGCTTTTGCAGCTTTGCCGTTCTTGATCTTTTTCCTGATGGCGATCACGATGATCACAACTATTCCGATAAGAACAAGGTAGGGGAACAGGGAAATGATAAGGAAAAGAAGTCCCTCGAGAAAAATAAGAAAATTTGATGCGGTGTCGGAAACGGTGTTCAGGAGCCGCTGACCGAATGTGTCCTTTTTAACAGGCTCCGGTGTATATTCCTTGACCTCGTTTATGGAAATGTTTACGAACGAATAAGCAACATCGGTGCGTATCTCGTTCATACGTGTCTTTATCTTGGCGATCTCTATCTGGAGGTCGGTAAGCTCTCTTTCAATTGTAACGGCGTATTCCTCGTCGGTGATATCCGCAAGGAGAGCGATGTATCTTTCCTCTTTTGCCTCATATATCTCGAGCGTGGTGGAAAGGTCATAGTATTCGCTGCTTACATTCTGGACGGAGGCGTTCTTGCTCCTAAGGTCTCCAAGTTCCGCCGCCGCAGCGCAGAAGCTGTCGTAATCGGCGCTGGGAACACGTACTGTAGCCGAATAGGACTGCCACTTTTCCTGATCTTCGCTGTACCATCTGCTGTCTGAGCCGCCGTCGCTGTAGCTTTCATTCTCCACAAATCCGCCGTAGCTGTCAAGGCTCTCCTTGAATTTGCCGATAGCTTCGTCAAAATTCAGCACGTCTACCGTCATATTGCAGGTGTAGACAAGCATTTCCTTTTTTATCTTTTCCGATGAAAGTCCGTTTTCATCTCCGCTGCTGTTTGATGAGGCGTCGGAGCTGTCAGCGTCGGCGTATTCATATTCCTCCGACGAATAAGCTTTATCTTCCGAATAGCTGTCATAGCTTGCTTCGCTGCTGTAAGCAGAACTCTTGCTTGCCACGTTCATTCCGTCATAGGAATCGCTGCTTCCGCAGGCTGTAAGCAGCAACGAGCAAAGCAGAACGGGCAGAATTATCTTTCTTTTCATATGTATTTCCTCCTTTATGATATTGCTGAAATTTACTGATCTATATTTATTATACGGTTAAGGTCAAGCTTATTTATGGGATGATTATGTAAATAAAATGTAAATAAATAGTATTATTGTTTACTTAGCTTTGCTTTTATATGAGAAAAAATAAATTATTCTCTAATCTGTTTTTAACCGATCTTAAAATACGGTTTAATTTATATGGTGTATTATATAGACATTCCAAAACATTTGAAAGGATGGTAATTTAATATGAGTAAAAATCTTCCTGAGGTAGTTTCAAACGGTTCGAGTATCGGCAGCAAGATAAAGAAGTTCTTTTCGGTGATATGCAGAAACAACATTACAGTTTCACGGACAAATGAATTTTTCCATATGCCCATACTGGCGTTCCTTATTATTGCGCTCCTCACCTTTAAAATCTCAATTCCCGTCATACTTATCTCCCTGTTCTGCGGAGTTGAGTATACCATCGGCGGTGAGGATTTCCCCGAAGCAAAGAAGATTACCTTCAGACCAAGAAACTGATTTTCTAATCATATTTTAATCTTAATCACAAACGGGTTTAATCCTTACGGGATATAATATTTATAATGAAAAAGAGAGGCAGATAGCTATGAATGATTTTGAAAATGTAAGCGAGCTTGTTAATAAGACCGGAGCAAGCTTTGAAGAAGCAAGATACGCATACGAGGCGTGCGGCAAGGATATGGTTGAGGCTGCAATAATGCTTGAAAAGGCTCACAATAAAAGCGGCGAAAACGCCCGCTTCAACGACAGCGTGAACAGAGCAAAAGAGAGCTTTAAAAGAAACAGCCGCAGGGCAGCAGGCTGTGCAGGCAGTCTTTTCCGTAAGCTTTGCAGAAACAATGTAAGGATCGCAGGCAGCAGGGAATATTTCTGCGTTCCTGTGATAGCAGCAGTTATATGTGCGCTGTTTTTATGGGAAATAATTGTTCCTGTAGTGCTAATCTCAATTCTTTTCGGAATTACCTACACCTTCTTCGGCCCCGATTTCTCAAAGGAATTTGTTTTCGGCTTTTCAAAGCCTGCAAGTGCGGCGCAGTCTGCTCCAACTTACACCTACAGTCAGCCCGACGAACCCTGCGACAACGGATTTTTTAACAAGTGATATTTTTGACTGCCGTATTTTCTCAATAGAAAGAAATAAGAAAATGCGGCATTATTATTCATATTATCCTGTTGTAATCGTTTCTTTTTTGTGTTAAAATATGTAAAGAAAGGCAATGCTTATGCTGAGTTTGAAAAAAAATGAAAGGAGTCTTCCGGTGGAACATCACGAAATGGCTGAAAAGCTTGTGGAAAAATGCGGAATATCCTATGAAGAAGCCGGAGAAGTGCTTAAAGAAGCCGACTTCGATCTGCTCGAGGCAATGATTATCCTTGAACGCCGTGGCAAACTCGGCGGAGCAAAAAACAATAAGTATTCGACGAATATGCAGCCCGATTACTATGTGTACAGCGAAAAAACGGCTGCCGACGCTGAAAATATCAAGGAATTTTTCAGCCTTGCCTGGCAAAAGCTTTGCGAGATATTCAGAGATATTTTAAAATATCAGGTGGTCATATCCAAAAACGGTGAGGAGATACTTGTTTTTCCTCTGCTGCTTGCCATAATCCTGCTCTGCTGCACGGTGGGACTTTGCTTCCTTGTGGTCATTATCACGCTGTTTAACGGCTGCAGCTATTCTATCAGAAAAAATATATAGGGGAATTTTATTATGCCGAAAATTTTAATTGTCGAGGACGAACATCAGCTTGCCAGATTTATTCAGCTCGAGCTTGAGCACGAGGACTATGAAACGGCTGTGGCAGGAGACGGCAGAGAGGGACTTACCCTTGCCGAGAGCGGAGATTTTGACCTTGTGCTTCTTGATATTATGCTTCCCGGGCTTAACGGTCTTGAGGTGCTGAGACGTCTCAGAAAGGCAGAAAATAATGTGCCTGTCATAATGCTTACTGCGAGAGATTCCGTTATGGATAAGGTATCGGGACTTGATATGGGTGCTGACGATTATATCACCAAGCCTTTTGCCATTGAGGAACTTCTTGCAAGGATACGTGTTACCCTTCGTCAGCACCGTCCTTCTGAGGAGGAAAAGGGCAAGGAGGAGATCATTTCCTTCAAGGAACTGTCGATGGATACAGCCCGCCACACCGTTACCTGCGCCGGAAAGCCTTTAGAGCTGACTGTTAAGGAATTCGGACTTTTGCAGGCGCTGCTTGAGAATGTTTCCATTGTACTTACCCGTGAACAGCTTCTTGAGCGTGTATGGGGATATGATTATTTTGGTGAGACAAATGTGGTCGACGTTTACATAAGATACCTCAGAAGCAAGCTTGAGGAGGTTTCCGATACTAAATATATCCAGACTGTCAGGGGAGTAGGCTATGTCATCAAATGACAAGCTCAGATATCCTGTGCTGCTGGTTCACGGAATGGGATTCAGAGATTACAAGCTTGTGAATTACTGGGGACGTATCCCAAAGGCTCTTGAGGAAAACGGCGCAAGAGTATTTTACGGCAGACAGGACAGCAACGGCAGCATTGAAAGCAACGCAATGCAGCTGAGGACCTCTCTGGAGAACGCTCTTGCGGTATCGGGTGCGGAAAAGGTGAATATTATCGCTCATTCAAAGGGCGGACTTGAGGCGAGATATCTTATCTCAACAATGGGATATGGGGATAAGGTAGCTTCTCTTACCACAGTTTCTACTCCACATAACGGTTCTGTGACTGTTGATAAGCTTATGAAATTTCCGCAGGGAGCCGTAAAGCTGGGCTGCGGAGCTGTTGATCTTTGGTTCAGGCTCCTTGGAGACAAGTCTCCGCATACATACGAGGCGGTCAAAAGCTTCCGCACCGCTGATGCAGAAAAATTCAACAGCGAAAATCCCGATGCAGAGGGTGTTTATTACCAAAGCTACGCATTTGCTATGAAAAAAATGACCTCCGATATATTTATGTCTGTACCCTGGGCGGTGGTAAATCACTTTGAGGGTGAAAATGATGGTCTGCTTGCTCCGAGAGCGGTGAAATGGACAAATTTCAAGGGCGTTTTTTACGGCAGCAGCGGACGTGGCATTTCTCACTGCGACGAGGTGGATATGCGAAGAAGCAGGCTTTCTGCAAAAGAAACAGACGATATCTCGGATATAACCGAGTTTTATGTTGATATTATAAAGGGATTAAAAGAGCTTGATCTCTAAAAAAGGAGGCGGCTATGTGGCAAATAATAAAACCGACAGCAGCTCTATTGCAGGGCAGATCGCAGCCAGCAGGCAGCTTGAACGGCTGGGACATTACCTGCTGTACGATCTGCTGATATTTTTATTTTCGTCAGTAAGCTGGTGCATAGCAGCCGAAGCAAATTACGTTAACTTTTTTGATATAGATCTGGAAAGAAGTATCAACTTTGATTTTGACATTTTTACTGCCAATGCAACTGCGGACAATTTCTGGAAAGCATTGGAAACAGGAGTTTACAGCTTCGGTGAATATTCTGTAAAGTGCGGCGCCTTTGCACAGGTGCTTATCTGCGCTGTGAGTATTCTGGGACTGATACAGGTAGTGGTGTGGCTTGTAACCTTCCTGCCCGAGTATTTCAGAGCCAAAAAAATGCTCAGTCCGCTGAATAAGATCGCTGTGACCGCTACAGAGCTTACTGCTGCAGCGCATAACAGTCAGTACAATTTTGATGATATCGAATCGGCTATCGGAAGCATTGACCCTATGGATTCTGATATTCACATTTCCACAGGAAACCGTGATCTCAAGCGTATCGAGAAGGCGATAAACGACCTTCTTGACAGAATGAGGGAAGCTTACAAAAGCCAGTCACGTTTTGTTTCCGACGCTTCTCACGAGCTCCGAACGCCAATTGCCGTTATCAAGGGCTATGCCGATATGCTTGACAGATGGGGCAAGTCGGACGAAAAGATACTTGACGAGGGTATCACAGCCATAAAAAACGAGTCCGAGAATATGAACAAGCTTGTGGAGCAGCTCTTGTTCCTTGCCAGGGGAGATAACGGCAGACAGCCTGTTAATATGTCGGAATTTTCCCTTTCGGATATGATACGTGAAGTTCATACCGAGGCGGAAATGATAGACCCAGATCATACCTATAATCTTGACATCAAGGACGAGATAAGCGTTTTTGCCGATATTTCAATGATGAAGCAGACCGCACGTATTCTCTGCGACAATGCAAAAAAATATACGCCTGCGGGAAATACCATTACTCTCAGAGTAATGAACGGCGAAAACGGAGAAAAATGCTTTGAAGTCCAGGATACGGGAATAGGCATTGACGAAAAGGATATTCCTCTTATTTTTGACCGATTTTTCCGCTCCGACCCTGCAAGAACAAGGGAAACGGGAGGAACAGGTCTTGGACTATCCATTGCCAAATGGATAGTGGACCGTCACGGTGGACATTTTGAGGCCATTTCCTACAAGGACATCGGCACAAGAATAACTGTCTGTCTCCCGAATACTCCCGTTTCTGCAGAGAATAATAATCCTGCAAAGCAAACAGTCTGATCACAGAAAGGAATGATTTAAATGGATATTCAAAATATTGCCGAATTTAACGAAAAAGTCCTTAATTCGGATATCCCCGTTTTAGTGGATTTTTACGCTGAGTGGTGCGGTCCCTGCAAAATGATGGCGCCTCTTGTTGAGGAGCTTTCACGTGAAGCAAAAGGATTTTCGGTTTACAAGGTAAATGTGGACAATGTTCCCGAAGCTGCCGACAAGTTCGGCGTTTCAAGTATCCCTACTTTTGTTGTCATAAAAAATGGAACTGAGGCTGCACGTAATATCGGCGCTGCCCCGAAGCAGAGGCTGCTTGAACTTATAAACAAAGTGATCTGAGGTCTTTCATAATCAAGGTTTGATATGCTTTGTCAGACCAATATAAAATCATTTATAAATGTCTGCTGCAGCTGATGCTGTATGCAGAATAACCCCTGATTTAGTTTATAAAATCAGGGGTTAAATTATAAGACTGACCCAATTTAACGATATGGACAAGCTTCATATCCATAACTCATTTACCGTTAAGCTTTTCAAGCAGCTTTTCGCAGCCAAGCTTAACATCGGCATATGTCCGGGCAAAATTACCGGTGTACCACGGATCGGCAACGTCTTTATCCAGATCCGCAAAAGACATAAGCTTGCAGATTTTCTCGCTGTTTCCCACGATCCTCTGCATATTACGGATATTGGCGGAATCCATTCCGATAAGATAGTCATAGTGTAATGCATCGTCTTTCGTCAGCTGTCTTGCACGATGGGGGATAACGGGGATATTGTGCTTTCGCAGTTCTTCCACAGTACCGTAATGTGGCGGATTTCCTATTTCTTCGGTACTGGTTGCCGCAGAATTGATCTCAAAGCGGTGGGAAAGTCCGGCATTGTTAACCATATATTGAAGCACGCTCTGAGCCATAGTGCTGCGGCATATATTTCCGTGGCAGACAAAAAGAATACGTGTCATTTCCAAAAGTCCTCCATTATGATAATATCTTTAAGCTTATCTGTGCTTTTTCTTTTTCTTATTATTTTTTGTTTTATCTTTCTTCTTTGACGGCGGCGTTTCTTCTTCATCTTTATATGCAGAGGTATAAATAAGCACAAAAATTATCAGAATCACAAATAACCATAATAAAATAACAGAGCCTACTTCGCCTGACTCCATCATATATGTAAGGTCGGTAATGTCACCGTGCTGCACAATATTAGTAAAGGCATTGTTATCATCATTAAAAGAAATTTCATTATCACCTATCCACGCCAGAAAAGACAATGAGGTGCCCGATTTCATAAAGTAGACCTTATAACGTGTCAGTCCGCAGTTTTCTTCCATATCGTTGGGATGTTCTCCGATACCGTCAGGATAATAATAAGCTGTTTCCGGACTTACAAACGCCTTTGTATTTTCCGAAAGCTTTACCTGGTCCGACGATGACAGCGAATCGGGATTTGTGACAAAGCAGCCTGTCAGATCTATTGGGATATCATCGTAAATATATGTTTCTGCGGACATTGACTCACGGATATCGCCGCTCTGTTCCCATATATAGCTGGTCTGAGGTCCCATATCTTCGGGATAGTATACCGATGCCTTAATGACTTCCCCGGTATACTGAATATAAAAGTATTCATCTGCAAGTATATCAAAGACATCATCAACGGGACTGCCGCAAACAGGAGCGTCAAGTACAGCATACAGCGTTTTCGGACCGCTCAGAGCAGCTGCCATTTCCTCACGATTTGTTATCTGAGGAAGGTTTTCAGCCTGTTTTTCAATTTTAGACTGTATACTGCAGCTGTATCCGGTATAAATTACTGCGCCGAGCAATAATGCTGTGCCGATAATTTTTTTATGTAGGGAGAATATTTTCCGACCTTTTTCATAAATACTTCCTTTCATAGAGAGTTGATATCAAAATATTTTTCTATCATAAAATATATTATACCACTTTTTTCTAATTTTGCATAGACCGTAAAATAAATTTTACAGCTTTACATATTGAAATGTTTTTATGTGTGTGGTATAATGTTACTATAATACATTAAGGTAACATCTAAAAACCCCTGTACAAAAAAGAAAAAAAGTGGTAAAATAGAGATATGAAAATAAGACAGATAGGGTTCTTTGATGAGGAGAACCGATACAAGAAATTAACAGAATTAGGCGATCCGCTGGAGAAACT